>CAVRZH010000224.1:0-14390 GCA_963725455.1 Bryobacterales bacterium | reverse complement strand
GATGCGCCCCAGCACCGCTGCGATATCGTTATGGAACTGCACGCTTTTGGGATCGGCATCCGACAAAGCCTGAAACTGATTGAGCGCATCGCGATATTTCTCCATCCCCTGCGCTAGGTTTCCTGTCGCCAGCATTTCTTCGCCCAGGCGCATGGTATCCCAGGCCCGCAGCCTTTCGATGTCGGTGTTGCGAGGAACTTGGCCCAGCAGTTCTTGCTCCAGCGCCAGCGCCTTCTGCTCCATGAGAAGCGATTCCGCGTGCCGTCCTTCGTAGGTGGCTGCCAGTTCCGCCACGCGCTCGTAGGCGATCGCAAGCACGCGCCGGGTTTTCTTGTCGGACGGGTCAGCGGATAGAACCGACTCCAGCATCGCAGCCGCTTTTCGGCATTCCTCCAGCGCGCCCTTCCAGTCCCCCAGTCCGGAGCGCTTCCAGCCATAATCCAAGTGCGCCGACGCCAGAATCCGGCGGTTCGTGAGATTGTTCGGATCGGCCGCCGCGAGATTCTCGGCGATCGGCAACATCTGCTTCACCTGCTCGACGGCGCCATTCAGATCGCCCGAGGCCATCAGTGCGTCGCTCAATCGCACGTGTGTCTGGAACAACTCGCGGCGCGACTCGGAATTGCCTGGGTCGCCGCGCAATACCGCTTCCCGAATCGCCAGCGCCTTGCGATAACTGGCGATGAAGCCCGCGGTGTCGCCCAAATTGGCAGATCGAAATCCGCCCTGTACGTCGCCCACCCGTTCGTAGGCCGCCGCGAGTTCGCGCTGCAGGGCCAGGTCGTTTTGCAAGGAGAGCCCGCCTTTGGCTTCGTTTGCCAGTTTGTCCAGATATTGCAACGCCCGGTCCACCAGAATCTTGCGCGCCGGCGTGGCGCCCGGCAGATTTTGGATGGCGTCGTACACTTCAAACAGCAGCGAGTTTGCGAGCTGGCGCGTGTCGTTGAAACGCCGCTCCGCTCGTTTGCTCTCATTCTCGGCGATGTAGGCTTCGCGCAGAGTAGCCGCCATCCCGCCCAGCAGCGCCAGCACGGCCAGCGCAGCAGCCATTACCGCCCATCTGTGGCGCCGCACGAATTTGGACCCGCGGTAGGCCAGCGTATCCGGCCGTGCGCTGACGGGCAGCCCTTCCAGATGCCGGCGGATGTCCTCCGAAAATTGCTCCACCGAGGGGTAGCGCCGCTCCGGTTCCTTGCGCAGCGCCCGGAGCACAATGTTGTCCAGATCTCCGCGCAGACGGCGGTTCGACGTGCTCGGTTTCTCCGGCGCCGTCTCCAGCACCGCCTGCACAATATCGTGCGTCTTTCTACTCGTCACCCGGTAGGGCCGCTGTCCGGTGAGCAATACGTAAAGCACCACGCCGAGCGAATAAACGTCAGTGGCCGTAGTCACCGGCTCCCCGCGCACCTGCTCCGGGCTGGCATATTCGGGCGTCATCAACCGCACCATGGTCACGGTCGGGGCGCTCGCTTCCTCGGAAGGCTCGTTATCCAGAATCTTGGCGATCCCGAAGTCCAGCAGCTTCGGCTCGCCGCTGCGGGTTACTAAAATATTGGCGGGCTTGATGTCACGATGGATCACCAGCCTCTGGTGCGCGAACGCAACGGCTGAACAAATGGTCCGGAACAGATTCAATCGCGCGCGCAGCGAAAGCTGGTGGGCGTCCGCGTATTCATCGATCGGAACGCCCTCAATGTACTCCATCACCACGTAGGGGCGGCCGTCTTCGGTGGTCCCGCCGTCCAGCAGGCGTGCGATATTGGCGTGATCCAGATTCGCCAGAATCTGCCGCTCGGCCTTGAAGCGCTGGATGGCCAGCCGGTCTCCCAGGCCGCCGCGCACCACCTTGATGGCCACCTGTTGCTGGTATTGATCGTCGGCGCGGATGGCCCGGTAAACCGTCCCCATGCCGCCGTGGCCGATCTCTTCGATCACCAGGTACGGGCCGATCCTGCGGCCTTCCAGCGCGTCAGCTTGGCGCACATCGGGTGCAGAGTCTTCAAGACCGTTTACATGATCGATCGCTTTGCCGGTAAGAAAAGCCCCTGTGGCCGCATCGTTGGCCGCGAGCAGCGATTCCACTTCGCGGCGCAGCTCAGTGTCTCCCGCACACGCTTGGTCCAGATAACTGGCGCGTTCCGCCGGATCCAACTCGAGCGCGCGCTCCAGGACCTTTCGCACCTTCTGCCATTGTTCCCGCGTCATCCCGGTTTATTCTACGGCCCTATTCGGCAAACCCCTACTCAGCGAGTGATGACCCGCTGATCTCGCGATACAGCCAGGCCCGCGCGGATGCCCACTCGCGCTTCACCGTCGGCGCCGAGACGCCCAGCACTTCCGACGTCTCCTCGATCGACAATCCCCCGAAGAACCGCAGTTCCACCATCCGGCTTTGGCGCTCGTCCAGCTTGGCCAGCGTATCCAGTGCGTCGTCCAGCGCCACCAGGTTGATCTCGCGCTCCGGCGCCGCGGCAATGGTTTCATCGAGCGAAAGCGTCATCGCTCCGCCGCCGCGCTTGGCGTAACCGTGCCGGCGTGCATGATCCACCAAAATCCGGCGCATCATCCGTGCCGCTACTCCGAAAAAGTGCGCCCGGTTCTGCCAAGTCACGTCCTTTTGCTGCACCATCCGGAGATAGGCCTCGTGCACCAAAGCCGTGGACGACAGCGTATGGCCGGGCCTTTCATGGCTCAGATAGAGCTGCGCCAGCCGCCGGAGCTCGTCGTAAACCAGGGGAACCAGCGCGTCCAGCGCGTCTGAGTCGCCCTTGCTCCATTGGATCAGCAACTTAGTAACGTCTTGGTCTGAAGGCTTGCTCACCCAACGAATCCCACTTGCTCGTGTCTCAGTATATCCCGAGGCCGGTTCTAAGGCTGCTGTGATTAAGGCGTGGTTTGATACTTTTCGCCTTGCTTTCTCGCGTACCATCAATAGGAGATCGTCAAACTCGCAGTTTTGCCGTACCCAAGAGGAGGAAGTATGTCGAAGCTCCACATTCGTAACGCCTTAGTAGTTATAGCTCTCACTTTTCCGGTCGTGGCCCTGGCCGACGTCGCCGGCACCCCAACGCTAAACTCCGGATCCACGCTGAGCCTGGATACAGGCACCGTGGCCACATCCGGAGGGGACATTCTTTTTGCTGGCGGTAGTGTCACGACCCAAGGATCGGCTACTGCCGCCGACGTTGCCGACACCCCCATTGCCGACCTCTACGTTGGATCTAGCGGGTACCAGACGCTGGTCTCGCAGGGATCCACATTGATAACGACCTATGCGGGTTTGCTCGCATCCTACCTGGTATCGGGCACAATCACCCCGAAGGTCAACGACATTCTGGTGGTGAAAACCAATGGCGGCAATTATTCGGCTGTGCTGGTAACCGCCATCAGTAGCACATCGATTTCTTTGGAATTCCACACGTTCGAAGCAGCCAGCACGTCCACCGGTCCCACGGTCACCGCCCTCGCCAATAACTACAGCAATCTTTCATCTGGGCTGCCCAACTACGGGATCGCGCCCGGCAGCCTGTTTCTGATTTACGGCACGGACCTCACTTCGGCGGCGACGGTTCCTTCCAATCCGTTCCCGCTCGCGACCACCCTGAACAACACCAAGGTCTCCGTCACAGTGAACGGAACTACTGTCGAGCCGGGGCTCTACTACGTGTATCCTACGCAGATCGCGGCTGTCCTTCCCTCCACCACTCCGGTCGGCACCGGAACTATTACGGTAACCAACGGTTCCCAAACCAGCTCCACGTTCAGCATTCAAGTGGTGCAGAGCGCGTTTGGAATCGACACGTTGTATGGAACAGGAACAGGCGAAGCGGTGGTCACCGACGCCAATTACAAGGTGATCGGATACTCGGCCTCGGCGTCTCCTGGCCAGACCGTCATTATCTGGGGTTCCGGCGTCGGCGCCGATCCCAAGAATAACGATCTGACCTATCCCGCGCCCAATCTGGACAACCTCACTAGCATTCCGATGCAGGCCTACATCGGCGGAATCTCGGCGAATATCTTGTACCGCGGGCGCTCGCAATATCCCGGCGTGGACCAAGTGGTGGTAACTATTCCGGCAAACGTCACCCCAGGTTGTAACGTTTCGATCGCCCTATTGAGCGGAAGCGGTTCGGTGGCCAGCAACGTCACCACGATCGCGGTGAACGCCGGTGGCGGTGCCTGTTCCGATCCCAACAGCCCGTACAACATCACCTCGCTCAGCGGCGACAGCACCGTGAGCTTCGGTTTCGTGGAAGTCCTGCAGTCGGTCAGCTTGTTGAACGAAACGGCGCTGGCCCGACCTTCAACACCCGTCACCTCGACACGCATCCGCACCACCCGGCCCTTTACCGCTCCGCGCGGTCCCAGGGCCACGCCAACCACCAGCAACACAGCCTTCGGCGTCTTCGACAGCATCCAGGGCACTGAACTGGGTAACTACGCCAGCTACGATACGGCGTCCGTCGGGAGCTGCGTGGTCTTTCAGGAGTCTTTGTCCACCACAACGCCCACTACTCCATTCAAGGAGACTGGCCTCGATGCGGGCGATATCACTGTTACCGGGCCCAACGGGAGCGCTCCATTGCCGCCATTGGCTGAAGAGTCGGGATTTTACGACGCCAGTTTGTCGAGTTCGTTTATTCCTTCCACTGGCGGGTCTTTTACCTTCAGCGGCGGTGGTGGCAAGAACGTCGGCCCCTTCAACACCACCGTCACTCTTGGCAGCCCGCTGTTTAGCTGGACCAATATGGCGACCACGACTTCGGTGACGCGGTCTAGCGGTCTGAACATAACGTGGCAGGGCGGGGAGCCGGGGACCTGGGTGGAAATCAGCGGCTACTCTTCAGGCTCCACGGTTGGAGCGGGCTTCTACTGTTTGGCGAATCAGTCGGCCTTACAGTTCACGGTTCCATCCTGGGTAACCGAGTCACTGCCGGCGGGCCAGGGCGGCGTGGATGTGACCAATGCTTCGACACTGGTCAAATTCACGGCTACGGGCCTCAACTTCGCCTATGCTTACGCGGGAGTCGACGATTCGACGGAGATTCCTTACAACTAAAGAGAACGATTTCGGAGGGGTGATGGGGTCGGGGCGGAAGCTCCGGCCCCTTTGCTTATGAGCAGCAGTATCGCGCTGGGCAGGTAAGACACGCCGATCAACCAGAAAGAAACCAGAAATATCCCCAGCGCGTAAACCAGAATCGCGGCGCCTGCAACTTTCCGGAATCTATCGGACGACAATCCCCAAAGGCTGATGGCCACTGGAATCGCGAGCACCAGAGCGACACGCGGTCCGCTGGCTGGATTCTTTTGCAATGCGTACAGAACAACGATCCACGCGAACGACACCAGTGTCGCCAGGATAACTGCCAGCTTTGGGATAGTGATACGGCGCTGCATGTAACCGAGTGAATCGTTCGGCAGTTTCGATCATTTCATATCTTCCAGATCCCGGGCAGGGTGAGCCGGCTTGTTTGTGTCCTTACAGGGCTCCGCTTCCGGAGCCGATGGAACGTCGATCAGGATGGTGTTGGTGGTCAGCGTTCCGGTCCAGGGTACGCCAACGCGCGACCACTGATCGGACAAATGCGCGTTCAGGGCGGCGGACAGGTGCCGCTGCTCAAAGCTCAACTTCACGTACACTCTGCGGCCTCTGAGATCCGGATACTTTCTGAACACACCCTTGCGGTCTACGGGCAGGGTGATCTCCTCCAGCAGCGGCGGAGCTATCTCACCACCGGCCGGGATTACGGCGAAAAAGTCGTTTTTCGGATCGATGGGGCTGGCCGGGCTGACGCCGGCCGGAAGCTCGGTCATTTCCTTCAGGGTGGGATCGAACCGACGTTCTTTAAACACGCTCATCTTGCCGGGGCTGAGTGCCGTGTAGACGGTTCTTTCGCGTTCCATGGGCAGAATCAACGGGCGGGTTCCCCCATTGCGATACGAGACCAGCACGCGGAGCCGCAGCACCAGATATGCGGGCGGCAGACGTTCCGGATCCAGGCCTCGCACTCGTTCGAAGCAGTAGCTGACGTTCGCCGCCGTCGCGATGGCCGAAGGGCTGACGATCGCCCGGTCCCGGACCGACGCAGCCTGAGCCAGGCCGAGAACAACAAACAGGATTGCGAATTTCCAAGCGGCCATTCGAGTCCAAGTTTATCGAGAGCCACGTGAAGACGGCATGAAGATGCCGTTATTCCTTTCGGGGCATGACCGCGGATGGTCGGATGACCATATTTGGTTACAGTCTGCGCCGGTATCGTGAGCGCTATCCCGTTTTGCCAACATGGACGGAAAAGGCTATGGGCGTGCTACCTTGGCGGCGAAGGGATAACTGTTATGAAAATGAATCTAAAACACGGTGCCTGGGTTCTGGCGCTAGCGGCGGGCATGGGTCTCACTGGGAGCGCGGTACAGGCCGTGGCAGCCCCGTTTTTCCAGGACCAGGGCCCGGATTACTCGAAGAACAAACAATACCAGCAAGGTATGCACGATGGCCAGCATGACCAAAAGCATAAGCTGGACCACAGCAAGAAACGGCACTTCAAGAAAGACGAAGACCAGAAAGCCTACGAGGCTGGCTATCAGAAGGGCCACGGCAACTGAAGTAATGTCGCGCGCTGGGTTGGCGGGGGAAGTGCCTCCACCACGGCGAGGTGAATTTATGCGCGGACTTACTTTTCTCGCGCTAGCTGCTGCTGCCGGAATCGGCTTCACGGCTAGCGCACCCAGAGCACAGGCTCAGGTGGCTGTCGAAATTGGTGTAGCCCCCGAATGTCCTTATGGTTATTACGACACTGCTCCCTATGGTTGTGCTCCCTACGGCTATTACGGCCCGCAATGGTTTACGGGTGGTGTTTTCATCGGCGCTGGCCCGTGGTTTCACGGCCCGGCCAATTTCCAAGGCCGGGTGAATAACAGATATCATCCCGAACACGGTTACAAGGGCCCCATGCCGGAACGTGGCGCGAAACCCGAGCCGTCCAAACGTGTCGATAAGGTGGCCCACTTCAAGGGAAATGAAACGCGCGACGGGCGCGGCCACGTCGGCGGCAAACGCGGTTAGACCTGATAAATGTTTCACTGAGTCCGTCCCCTTCCGCCAGGGGACGTTCCCACATGCTGGATAGCGCCTGCCAGGTCGTGCCTCCAATACGTAATCCCCAACCGCCAATTTCGTAGAATCATATTGGACAGGTGTACCCGTGACCCGAACCCAATCTCTCAGCGTTCCGGCGCCCATGCGGTCGCCGTCGCCCATGCGCCTCAGGTCGCCGAAGCGCGTCACGCGTTTTTTCGGCGATCTCAAAGTGCGCGTCAAGCTGATGGTGCTGCACAACGTGTTCTTCCTGATTCTCGCCATCGGCGTCTACTTCGCGCTTTACCCTTACCTTCCCGACCACGCCAAAACCAACCTGTTCATCGTGCTCGGCGCCATCTACATCCTGGCCGTGCTGGTGCTGGAAACCACCATCATGCCGCTGTACGTGTATCGCCCGCTGCGGTTGATGCTGGAAGCCGATCAAGCCACCCAGCACGGCGACCGCGATCGCGAGCTCATCAACGAAAGCTTCATTTCGGGCGACGAGATCGGCCACATCATGCGGTCCCGCAACGCTACCGTCAGCGAGCTTCGCAAGCGCGAGGAGGAACTGGAGGAAGCGCTCCGCAAGCTGGAGGCGCAGGACCGCCTGGTGAGCCTGGGCCTGCTCAGCGCCAGCGTCGCGCATGAGCTCAACACGCCGCTCACCGTCCTGCAAGGCTCCATCGAAAAGCTCACCGAAACCAGCGGCGACACAGCTACGCTGGAGCGCCTGGCCCGCATGCTGCGCGTCACGCAGCGCATCCGCCGCATCAGCGAAAGCCTGGTGGATTTTTCGCGCGTTCGCAAACAGCATATGGAGCCGGTGCCGTTGCGGCATTTGATCGACGAAGCCTGGGCCCTGGTGGCCATTGATAAAAAAGCCGCTGCTTCGCGTTTCGCTAATCGCGTGGACTCGGGCGATCTGGTCACCGGCAACTCGGACCGGCTGGTGCAGGTATTTGTTAACCTGCTGCGCAATGCGCTCTATGCCATCCCCGCCTCGGGCGAGATCGCGGTCCAGTCGAAACGCTTGCAGCGCAACGCACAGCCGTGGATTTCGATCTCGGTGGAGGACAACGGCCCCGGCATCCCACCGGACGTGCTGCCTGACATTTTTGAAGCCTTCGTCTCCACGCGCCTGGACGCCAAGGGTACCGGGCTTGGGCTCACGGTGGCGGAGGGCATTATTCACCAGCACGGCGGAACCATCGCGGCGTCGAACCGGGCCGAGGGAGGCGCCTGTCTCGAAGTCACTTTGCCTGCTGCGTGCGCGAAACGAACCGTAGGAGCGAATTGAATTGGCAATAAGACCGGCATCCGAACGAGCCTCCGATCCCACGCCGGATCAATCTCAGGGAAGACCAGGCAGCAACGGGAGCCTGGTGGATCTCGCCATTCTCGACGACGATCCCGACTTCTGCAATTATCTTGAGGACGCGTTGAAGGATGACGGGCTGTATTCCATCCGCGCCTTCGGCCACCCCGACGAGCTGTTCGCCGCCAGTGAACAGCGGCTTCCCGACATCGTGCTGCTCGACATGAAGATGGGTGAGTTCAAAGGCGACAGAGTGCTGGAACAACTGCTGGCCGCATACCCGGGCCTGTGCGTCATCATCGTTACGGGTTATCCGTCGCTCGAAGACATGCGCGCCACTTTTAAGATGAAGGTCTTCGACTATATCTCGAAGCCTTTTTCGCTTGCGCAGCTCCGGCAAACGCTCCACAATGCCATCGAGAAATATGGATTCGGGCGCACCGCGCAGGATCGCCTGCGCGAACGGCTGGGCCATCAGATCAAAATGCTGCGCGTGGAGCGCGACTGGTCCCTGAAGGATCTGGCTGCGTCCACCAAGCTCAGCATCTCGCAGATCAGTTCCATCGAGCGCGGCGCCAACCTGCCCAGCATCGAGAGTCTGCTGGCCATCTGCCGGGCGTTTGAGAAGCGGCCATCGGAAGTTCTGTCGGCCATCGAATTTTGAGACTTCGCATGCGATCCACTGCCGAGGCATTCGCGTTGGTGCGCGCGTTTGGAGCATCGCCTGAAGAAGAGAAAAGCCGCGAGCTGATTCTCTCTCTGCTCGAATTCACACCGGCGCCGTTTTCGCGGGATCAGTTCTATCCCGGCCACATTACCTGCACCGCTGTCGTGCTGCATCCTGACGGCGGCCGGGTGCTGCTGATGCACCATCATAGGCATCGCCGCTGGCTGCTTCCCGGAGGACACGTGGAAGAGGGCGATGTGACTTTAAGTGACACCGCGCGGCGTGAGGCGATGGAGGAAACGGAGGTTCGCATTGCAGTCTCCGGTCCGGCCGCATTGGCCGGCATGGATGTACACGCCATTCCCGCGCGCAAAGGTGAACCGTTCCATCTGCATCACGATCTTATTTTTGTGTTTACCGCGAACTCCGCGGAGTTTGCGCTTACCGCGGAGGCTCCGCAAGTGGCGTGGTGCGGCATCGACGAAGTGGCGCGCTATCAACTGCCTGCCAGCATCATTCGCGCCGCCCAGCGGGCACTCGGAAAATACTCGCTTCCGAAATAGGGGCTTGTAACCAAGATAGAAGCCGGTGAACACTCGGAGGAAGATGCTCACCGGCCGGCAACTGAACTGCTTACGCGGATCAGGCTGCCTAAGTCAAATCGAAATTCGTTTCGGAGAAAAAGCGAAATGCGATATTGCTATTTCGAAAGACGTGCCCCCGAGGTCCCAGGTTTCGGGCGGTCTCCTGCTACAGTGATCTCGTGGATGGCGTAATTGTTGTTGACAAGCCGGAGGGTATCACTTCGCACGACGTAGTAAATCGCATGCGCCGTCTGGCGAACACGCGCAAGGTGGGGCACTTAGGGACACTCGATCCAATGGCCACCGGCGTGCTTCCGTTGGTGCTGGGCCGCGCCACGCGTCTGGCACAGTTTTTTGCCGCGGGTGAAAAAACCTACGATGCGCGGGTGCAATTTGGCTGGGCCACCGATACTTATGACCGCGAGGGCTCGCCGGTATCGGAGCCAATTGCTCCGCATTTCACGCGTGCGGATTTGGATGCGGTCCTCGATCGCTTTCGCGGAACCATTCTCCAAACTCCTCCGCCATTTTCTGCCAAGAAGGTAGCGGGAACGCCGGCCTATCGGCTGGCGCGTAAACACATTGCGGTGGAATTGGAACCCGTGGAGGTGCGTGTTTTATCCCTGCATCTCACCGAATTCGATGGAACCACGGCGCGCATCTGCGTACGGTGCTCGGCCGGAACTTATCTCAGAGGCATCGCGCATGATGTGGGCCAGCAAATCGGTTGTGGTGCGTTCCTGACTGCTCTGCGGCGTACTATGGCGGGCGAGTTCACCGAAGGCCAGGCGTTCACCTTAGAAGCGCTGGAGGAACTGGCGCGCGCCGGGTCGTTACAGCAAGCTCTGATCCCAGCAGCGAGCGTATTGCCCCAGATCCCCAACGCCATCGTGGATGCTCTCACAGCCGGCGATATCCGGCACGGCAAAGACTTCCGGCTCTCGCCTTTCGTGGATAGATCCAATACGAAGTACGTAAAGGCCGTCAGTCCGGAGGGCGATTTGATCGCGATTGGCGAGGTGCGGCTGCCGAACCTGTACCATCCAGTACTTGTGCTGTGATCGATCCCTTATAATCAATCCCGCCGAATGAAGCAAGTTTAATACCAACTCCGGCTACGCCCCAACCGGCTTGGTTTATGATGCAAGAGTGCGGCTCCGTTTCGCGACTTGGCTGATTGTTGCGGGAGCTCTCTTCGCGATTGGGGGCTGGGCGCAGGAGGACGCGAGTCTTGAGAAGTCCGGCCACGCTGGCGATTCCAAAAGCGAGCCCAAATACGATCAGACCTTCTCGGGGCCCATTGTCGAAATAACCGCCACCAAAATAACGGTGTCCCGCAGCATCCTGGGCAAGCCCGCCGAGAAGCGCACTTTTTGGATCAAGTCCGACACGCGCGTGGAAGGTAAGCTGCGGGTTCGAGTGAAAGTGACGGTTGGTTACATCACTACCGACGATGGCGATGTAGCGCGCCTGGTGGTGGTGCGCACGTCGAAGAAATAGTTATTTCTTCTTTTTCCTTTTAGCGGCCCAGCCTTCTTTGTTGACCTGGCGCGAGCGCCCTAATGCGAGCGCATCAGGCGGCACGGTATGTGTGATCACGGAACCCGCGCCAATGTAGCTGCCATCGCCAATTTCGAGCGGCGCCACCAGCGTGGAATTGCTGCCGACAAAAGTATCCTTGCCGATCGCGGTTTTGTGCTTGCTCACGCCGTCGTAATTGCAAGTGATGGTGCCGGCGCCGATGTTGGTATGATCTCCGATTTCGGAATCGCCCAGGTAGGCCAGGTGATTGGCTTTGGCGCCCGCTCCCAAGCGCGTGTTCTTGAGTTCCACGAAATTTCCAACGTGCCCACCTTTGCCCACCTGGCTGCCCGGCCGCAAGCGCGCGAAGGGTCCAACGATCGCGCCGGGTTCGATGTTCGAATCCACGACGTAGGTGAACGGGGCGACTTCCACGTTGGACGCGAGTGTCGAGTTCTGAACGATGGAGCAAGCGCCGATGCGGCAGTCTTCGCCAATTTCACTGCTTCCCAGAATTTGCGCAAACGGTCCTACGATCGAATCCTCTCCGATCTGCACGCCGGAATCGATGGTCACGGTTTCGGGTTTCTCGATCGTGACGCCGGCCAGCATCAGCTCCTGTACTTTTCGCTGCCGGAAAATCTTGTCCACTTCAGCCAGTTCGGCGCGCGTGTTGATGCCCAATAGCTCCGCCGAATTTTCCACTTCCATCGCGTCAACCGTGTGCCCGGCGCGGCCCAGGATCTCCACGATATCGGTCAGGTAATATTCGTGCGCCGGATTATCGGGACGGATCTCAACCAGGTGCTTCCACAGCAGTTCGGCGCGGAAGCAATAGATGCCGGAGTTGATGAAGGGGATGGCAAGCTGCTCGGGCGTGGCTGCTTTGTGTTCCACGATGGCGTCAACCTCGCCGTTGTCGCCGAAAATGATGCGGCCATATCCGGTCGGGTCGCTGAGGCGGGTTGTGATCAGCGTCGCCGCGGCGGTGCCGGCTGATTGTCGCTGAACCAGCTCGGTGAGCGTAGTCGGCGAGAGCAGCGGACAATCGCCATAAAGCACCACCACGAATCCCGGTTCCGATGCCAGCGACGCCCGGCAGGCGAGCAGGGCATGCCCGGTACCCTTTTGCTCCGTTTGATCGATAAAACGGACACCGGAGGGCGCTAGGAGAGCCCGAACTTGATCGGCCTGGTGTCCAACCACGACGGTCGCATTGCTTTCCGGAGCGATGGCTGCGGCCGCATGGACCACGTGCTCTATCAGGGTCATTCCTCCGGCGCGGTGCAGCACCTTCGCGCGCTTGGATTTCATCCGGGTGCCAAGGCCAGCGGCCAGGATCACCACATTGGTCTGGGATGTCATTTATTTGGTTAGTTTATTGCTCCCCGAGGACGCGCACGCGGCGGCGGGCCATTTGCCCGCGCTTTGCCAATTGTAGTGCAACATCGGCCGAAGCTCGCGGATCGTGGCGCACGCTTTCGCCGGAAGCGAGCAGATCGGTGGCCACCACCTGCAGCCCCATTTCCCCTAGGCGGTCGACGTCATTCACCACTGCACGCACTTTCTCCGCGGCATACCTGCGCCGTTGCCGGGCGGTGATGGCGCGTGTGTTTACTACCACGACATCAATGAGCGGCATGCCGGCGTGAAGATGCAGAGCGTCCACGTGATCGGAAGCGCGGAAACCGATGGTTTCGCCCGGTTGCCACATGAGATTTACGAAATAAGCTTTCAATGCCCGGCTGCGCTGGATGGCGGGCGCGATGCCCTCTACCAGCAGGTTCGGAACAACGCTGGTGAAGAGCGAACCGGGCCCAAACGTAATCAGGTCGGCATCTGCGATAGCAGCCAGGGTTTCCGGAAGCGGCTTGCAATGGCGGGGCTGCAAATGGATGCGCCGGATGCGGGAACGGCTTTTTCCGATCTTGGTCTCGCCTTTAACGATGGAGCCGTTCTCGAGTTCCGCTTCCAGGACGACGTTGGCATTCGTCGCGGGGTAGATTCGGCCCAAGCTGGCAAGTACTTCCGACGAGACTTTCACCGCCTGCACGAAGTCGCCAGTCAGATTGGTCAGGGCGGTTAGGAACAGGTTACCGAAGCTGTGTCCCTTGAGCCCGCGCCCCTCGGAAAAGCGGTATTGGAACAGTTTGGAGAGCAACGCCTCGTCTTCGGATAAAGCCACCATGCAGTTGCGGATGTCGCCGGGTGGCAGAACGTCGAATTCGCGGCGCAGGCGTCCGGAGCTTCCGCCGTCGTCGGTCACGGTGACGATGGCCGTTATTTCGACCTCCTTCGGCTCCCGGGCATAGCGTTTCAGGCCATTCAAAAGCGTGGAAAGCCCGGTTCCATGTGGTGCATAGATAAAGTCACTTCAGTGTTCGAGGACAAAGACGGAACTCCCATCGGCGTGGTGCTGAATGGGTTGCCTATCGGCTTTGCTGTTATCGCCAATGACGCCAACCTCAGCATCTCGTGGAGTTCCGTCCAACGGAACATGAAATACCTTGAACAGGTCGGACTCATCCGCCGCGTTCGCGGCACCATCAAGGACAAGTACAGCTACGCGGTCTTGAACTGCCGCAAGCAGTTTAACGGCAAGCAAGCGGACGGAACTATCCGGTTGGGCGGCAAGACATTCACGAAGAAGGATACAGCAAAGCTGACAGTGGCTGACGTTGACCATCTGTTTACGCATAGCGTGATGCGAGAAGGCAAGGACAAGGGCCAGCCATGCACCTACTGCAACAAATGTGGAACGCATGTCTCTAGCGATGGGGAAATGCTGGTACACATCAGAAGCGAATCATCTTAGTGACTTGCAGTTTCTTTGACAGAACAAGGTACAGAGCTTCAACATCGAGGGAGACGATGAACTCGCGTAGTCGAGCGTCTCTTGCATTAGAAACGTATCCCGTAAATACAGAAGGAGAATAAAGCCATGAACAATGATGAAATCGCAATTCGCATGTCCGCCGTCAACAAGGTCTTGCAGGTCGCCCAGCAATGTGTGGACGAAAGCAAGAAAGGCTGGTTCGTGAGTATGCCGGTCTTCTGGAACGCGATGGACGCCTTTAACTTTGGCATCAAAGAAGTTCGTGCCGCCCTCGCCATGCTTGCAGCGAGATTGTACGTGATTGTATTCCCGGATGAGGATGGTCATGTCGCTGGCATCAGCCTCGTGCCTCAGCAGTACCGCTGCTGGCATTGCAATGG
>CAVRZH010000223.1:0-19826 GCA_963725455.1 Bryobacterales bacterium | reverse complement strand
GGCAAGTCGAACAACACTGCAAACCTGGTGATGGAAACGGTGAAGCACAGGCCCGTTTCGCATCGCCGTCAGCGAGCAAGGCGATCCGACAGCCTCAAGAGCGCCGAGACGATCACCAGCGGAGTCGAAGGAACGACGACGATTATCTCGATTGTGAAGGAGGGGACGCAGGTGAGAAGGGAGATCGCGTCTGCGAGCTGGATTCATCGACGCTGGTCGACAAGCAGAAAGAAACCCAGCAAATCAAACTGACGCATCGGCCATCGCCGACTTCGAAAAGGCGACCAAGAACGTCGAAATTGAAAAAGACAGAGCCGAAAGCAATTGTGGCGGCCGCAAAATTGCTTAAGGACGTGGCCGTGCTCGACCTCGAAAAGTTCAGAGAGGGTCGACAAATCGACAGCAACAGAAGCGAAAAGGATGGCGAACTCAAGGAACTTGCCGAGGAAGACCTGGTTTCGCCACAGGATACGTACGACTTCTCGAAGCACGAATGCGCGAAAAAGGGATACAAGACGCAGCAGGAACTGGAGGCCAACCGCATCGCTGTCAAAAAGGCCGAAATCAATCAGCAACAAGGCCCGAGAAGGCGCTGAGGGTTCTGACGCAACTACGAGTTCAAGCGCCCGCATTTTTGAGCCGAAGGAGGAAAAGATCAAAGAAGTGACCGAGAGAGAAATTGAAGCGAGTGAAGCTGCAGGGCGACTGCCTCGCTCGCACCAGTTTCAATGCCGAATTCGAGGCCGGCAGCTGGCCAAGGTGGTCGAGCTGGAAAAGGCCGACAAGCTCGCCAAGCAAATTAAGGCGTGCAAGCTCTATGCCCCACAAGCATGGTGAAGTCGTCTACCCCAGCCAGCAGCAGTCGGCGCAACGAAGGTCAGGCGATCGAAGAGGGGGGCCAGCGTCCGCCAGTTGCAGGAAATTATGAGCTTCCCGACCTGACTCGCAAATGAAGGTCGAAGCCAAAATTCACGAGTCGCGCCCATCGCCCTCATGGTGTAGGCATGCCCGTCATCGTGCGGGTCGACGCGCCGCGGGTACGAGCTCTATCGCGGCCGGGTCGATTTCATTTCGTCGGTTCCGCTGTCGCCCCGATTTCGAACTCACCCGACTTCAGGCAGTACGCGACCATGGTTCGTCATCACGACAGTAGATGGGCGACATTTCGCTGCTGAAGCCCGGTTTGACCGCCAATAATCGAAATTGTTCGCCGAGCACCGCGAAGACGTGCTGCAAGTTCCCGTCAGGCGGTCGTCAGCTCGCCCAAGAAGCGGTTCGCCTACATTACGTCAAAAGACGAGTGACGTCGAGCGTCGAAGACGTCGAAATCGGTCAGGCCGAGCGTCGAAGTCGATCGAACTCACCGAGGGCCGGTCTGCTGGAAGGCGAAATGGTGGTGATGAACCCGGCCTACCGCCTTTACCGAAGAAATCGCCGACATTGCGGCGACAATCTACGACAGCCGCCGGGCAATTGATCGTTAAGTCACCGTGCCCGCCGGAGGCAACGCGGCCGAAACACCCCAGACGCATAGGAGCCGATTGCCGGCGTCGCAAAAGCTGGCCGGGAAAAGTGACGTAGGCAAAGGCAGCGGCGCGACGTCAAAGAAGGTGAGGGCCGCGGACGGAGACGTCGCCAAGCGGGTGAAGGACGCGGAGAGGGACTGGGTGAAGGTGGGAAAGGCGAAGGCCGCCGGCGATCGCGATCCCGGCTCCGATGTTCAAAGAATGGACAAGAACTCACGACGGCAAACCCAGCCAAAAATGAACCCCCGGAGCCCATGCAGTCCGATGTTCGAGCGGCTCGACGCCAACAAAAACGGCTTTTCGACAAGGACGAAATGACGAAAATGGCATCCATGCGCGGCAGGGCGGCGAACGCGGCGAGCGCGCCCGAGGTCGCGCCTCAATGAAGCTCGCTGCCGGAATCCGAAGATCTCCGCAAGCACTACGACCTGGGGATCGTGGTTAGTCCAGGCCCTGCGCGGCGTATCTGCCGAATTCCCGGAGGGGGACTTCGTGGCGATCATGGGGGCATCGGGCAGCGGGAAAAGCACGCATGCTGAACCTGCTGGGCGCCTGGATCGGCCGACTTCGGGAAAGTACATGCTGGGGGGCCGCGACGTGGCGCAGCTGAGCGACGACGACGCTGTCTTCGATCCGCAACCAGATGATCGGGTTCATTTTTCAGTCGTACAACCTGATCGCCCAATACACGGTGCTGGAGAACATCGAAGATGCCCGTCCGCTACTACCGGCCGGGGGCAGGCGTCGACCGACCGGCCGCAACCGCTGTCTCGACCTGGCCGAAATGGTCGGGCTGGGCGAACGGCTGCAGCACCGGCCCTATCGAGCTCTCGGGCGGTCAGCAGCAGCGCGTGGCTATCGCCCGGGCACTGGTGAACGATCCGAAATCATTCTCGCCGACGAGCCGACCGGTAACCTCGATTCGGCCACCGGCGACGAAATCATGCAGCTGCTCACGCGGCTGAACCGCGAGGGGCGGACCATCGTCATGGTCACGCACGAACCCGACGTTGCCGAGATGGCCAAGCATCAGATACACATGAAAGACGGCGTGATCGATTACATAACCGCCAACGGCGGCTGATTTTCGATTTCGCGGCGATCTTATCCAAGCCGACGCTCTCCGTCAGTCGAACGACGCCAAGTCGTCGGCTTGGGGCAACCCGACATAAGCCCGAATTCGACGATGTTCGTACCGCAATTCATCAACACTGTGCAACTCGCTCTCAAAAGCCTGCTGCTGCATGATGCTCGCTCCCGCGCTGACGACGCTGGGAATTGTCTTTGGCGTCTTTTCGGTCATCGCGATGCTCGCGATCGGCGAAGGGGCCGGCGACCGAGGCGCAAAACAGGTGCTGGGGCTGGGCGCGACGAACATTATTGTCCGCAGCGTCAAGCTCGCCCGACAACTCGGCCTCGACGCAAGGCTTCAGTCCAACAGCTACGTGCTGCGTTACGGTCTGCTGCGTTCGGATCTCGACCTGCTGGCGAACATTCCCACCAGTGATTCACCAAGTACATTCCCATTCGCAGAGAGCAGCCGCGAAGTCGCTACCTGCAGTCCAAGATGGTTATGGCGGCCGGCTGGTGGGATGCACGGCCGACTATCTCGAGTCCAACCACCTCGCAGTGGCGGCCGGCAGGTTTCATCTCCGAAGCAGACCAGGCCAACATGCTCAACGTGGCGGTCATCGCCCAGCGAGGTGGCCGACGAGCTCTTTCGCTTCGACGACCCGCTCGAAGAAGTCGTTCCGCGTCGGCGAGAACTACTACACGGTGGTCGGCGTGACGAAGGACCGCGTCGCCCGGCGGCCATCGGCGGCAGCCTGGCGGGCCAGGACTTCAACGAAGATGTTTATGTTCCGATGCGGACTTTTCAGGTCCGCGAAGGGGACCTGATCATGCAGGCAGCCTGTCGGGTTCGTTCAGACCGCCGGAAGAAGTGGACTCAATCAGATTACGCTGCAGGTCGCCGACGCAGACAGGTCATTCCCACGGCCGGACGTAATGCGCAACTCTGGCCGCGCGCTCCGGAAAAGCACCGACTATGCGGTGGTCGTCCCGCGCGAACTGTTCAGCAAGCCGAACAGATTCGCAAGCTGTTCAACATTGTGCTCGGTTCGATCGCCGCGATCAGCCTTGTTGTCGGCGGCATCGCATTATGAACATCATGCTGGCCACCGTCGCCGAACGCACCCGCGCAAATCGGCATTCGACGGGCTCTGGTGCGGGCAACAAGACATTTCGCAGCAGTTTTTGAGCGAAACCGTTGTGTATCGGGGGCGGGGGGGCTGTTGGCGTGTTTCTCGGCATGGCGACGCCGTTTGCTTTCCGTCAAATTCAATGGGTCGCCAACAAGTGGTTCTTCGAGCGGTACGATGAGTCCGAAGTCGGCCGCATCTTCTCGCAAATGCAGCCCAGATCGCCCTGTGGAGTCTGCCGGTCGCCTTCATTTCGGTGATGATTGGCGTCTTCTTCGGCCTGTACCCGGCAATGTCGGCCGCCAGACTGGGATCCGATCGTCGCCTTGCGGCATGAATAATGGCATGCCGGAAAACGCGAAAAGTCCCGCGAGTGACCCCTCGCAAACTCCCCTCCCTCTCAGGGAGGGGCAGGGGGAGGGTAAAAGCTTTCCGATCCCAGCGTCCCCTTTCCGGGTTGAGCCCTGCGCACCGACTCCACGGCGTCCTCCCCGTCTTCCAAACCCCGTACCACGACGACGAGTCGATCGACTACGCGACCCTCGATCGTGAAATCGCCTGGCTGTTCGACCAGGGCGCCGACGGCGTTGTGATGGCGATGGTCTCGGAAGTTCTGCGGCTCGCCACCGACGAACGCGAACAACTGGCGGCCCACGTGTGCCGCGTTGCAAAGCCGCGTGGCACAATCGTCATCAGCGTCGGCGCAAGCGTCGTCATCACGAGACGACTCTCGCGCCACGCCGAACACGCCGGAGCGGATGCGGTGATGGCGATTCCACCGTCTCGGTCGTGCTCGGCGAGGACGATTTGTTCGGCTACTACTGCAAGATTCTGGAATCGATTCGGATTCCCGTCATCGTGCAAGATGCCAGCGGCTACGTCGGGAAGCCGATGTCGATCGCGTGCAGCCGCACCTGTTCGCCGAGTTCGGCGAGCGCAGTGATGTTCAAACCCGAAGCGGCACCCATCGGCCCCAGGCTCACCGAAATGCTCGAAGCGACCGGCGGTAAAGCGAGCGTCTTCGAAGGCAGCGGCGGCATCGCGCTGGTCGACAGCTATCGCCGCGGAATCGTCGGGACGATGCCCGGGGCCGATCTGATCGACGCGATTTCGCGGTCTGGCAAGCCTTGAACGGCGGCGATGAAAAACGCGTCGAAGAGATTTCGACGCCGCTATGCGCAATCGTCGCCCTGCAAACGAGCCTCGATGCGTTTCTGGCGATCGAGAAGCATTTGCTCGTCAAACGCGGCATCTTCAAGAACGCGCACGTGCGCGGCCCGGTCGGTTATCGCCTCGACGACGCCACCTGCCGCGAAGTCGACCGGTTGTTCGATTCGCTGATGACCGTCGTGCAATCCTAGTTCCTGCTGGATTCAGAGTTCGCTCCCTGGTTAATATGGCGGCGAATCATTTCTTTGCGGTTATTGTACTTCTCATGCGGCCGGTTCTAGAGCCGCAGCGCTCTTGAGAGGGATCGATCATGGGCAAATCGATATTCCGGCAAGCGGTCGGGGAGTTCTTGGGGACGTTTGTGCTGATTGCGTTCGGAGTCGGCGTTCGCACAGGTCACGCTGAGCGAACAGAAGGCCGGCGAGTATCTCTCGATCAACCTGGGCTGGGGGCTGGCCGTCACGCTGGCGATTTATTGTTGTGCCGGCGTTTCCGAGGCGCATCTCAACCCCGCAGTGACGCTGGCCCTCGCTGTGTTCCGCGGATTCCCCTGGTCGAAAGTGCTGCCCTACATCGTGGCATGGACCGCCCGCGATGATAATTGTGCCGCGCGGGTCCCGGACTTCGATCCAACGGCCGTCCGGAGTTGCCTCCACGTATTCGGAAAGCTCCTCCTTTAGATGTCCCGGTTGGCCGGGTTCATACTCGCTCTGAAGAACCGTGGTCACGCCCTTGGCTTGCGCGGCCAGCGACTCGTCGATGGTCGCCATGAGCCGGTGATTCACCACTACCCAGATGCTGACGCCAAACAAAGCTAACCCCGCCAGCAGCACCAGCGAATACCACAGCGTGAGCCGGGCGCCCATAGACCAGTGCCGCGTCATACTTTCTCCGGCCGCAAGCAGTAGCCAACACCGCGCACCGTCTGGATCAGTTTCGTCTCGCCGGCCAATTCCACCTTGTCGCGCAGCAGCCGGATGAAGGCGTCCAGCGTGTTGCCGCGCACCTCGGAATCGAACCCCCACACCGATTCGATCAGGTTCTCGCGCGTTACCACGCGTCCGGCGCGCTGCATCAGCAGCTCCAGTAGCCCATACTCGGTGCGCGTCAGCGCGATCTTGCGGCCTCCGCGCAATACCTCGCGCGCCGACGAATTCAGCGATAGATCGGCTACCTGCAACACCGGCGGCTGCGCGATAGGGCCCCGCCGCGACACCGCGCGCAAGCGCGCCAGCAGAACCTCGAATGAGAACGGCTTCACCAGGTAATCGTCTGCGCCGAGATTTAATCCCTGGACGATGTCCGGCGTGGCATCGCGCGCCGTCAGCATCAGGATGGGCGTCTGGTTCCGCGCCGCCCGCAGCTTCCTGGCAATGGAAAAACCATCCAGGCCGGGCAGCATCACGTCCAGAACGATGGCGTCGAACGGGTGCGCCCCAGCCATGGCCAGTCCGTCAGGCCCCGTAGCCGCCAGCACCACGGCGTGGCCCTCCTCTTCCAAGCCCTGCCGCAGCAGCTCCGCCATGCGCCGCTCGTCTTCCACCACCAGCACCTGCATGATCTTGCTTTTATGCTAACGCCGGCACCTGAAGTTTGGCTGTAAATCGCGCCGACCGGGCAGCTTCCGCCTGGACTACCATAGGTGCTGATTCACGAATGCCAACAGTTTCGCCAACGAGCCACCAATCAAGCTATCCGCGCATTTATCGAACGTCACCAGGGTGGAGGGCCTTCGGGGTTCTTCTGGGCACACCACTGGCGCTAGGCGGTGCCGCGGGAGCATGGCTTATCACCGCACAGGGAATTGCAAATCACCACAGGCTTGCGGCTATTGTATTGGGGAGTGTCATCGGCGCGATCGCCGTGTTAGGTGCTTATTGCGCTTTGAGTGTTCTACGGGCTCAGCTCCTCGTGTACCCGGACCGAATCGAAATACGAGGGCTGGTCCGAACGCGTGTACTTCATCGCGATGAGGTCGCGGGATTCAGGGTGGACGCAAACGACGCTTGTTTTGTGCTTGTGCCGCAGGACGTCGTCCTTCGTCCGGCGAAAATCGCATCAACGATAAAGCTCGATGAGGCGTTCTTCGATTGGCTCGGCGATCTTCCTGACCTTGACGAAAATGATCTTCAGGAGGCAGAGTCGGCGATCGCGAGCGACGCCCGCCTCGGCGCAACTCAGGAGGAACGGCGGCACGCGCTGGATAAGGGGAGGCGCCTTGCGAGGCCGATAAACATCGTCGCGGTCGTTACAGGTATGTGGGGCTTGATTTACCCACGGCCTTACGCGCTGGTAATAGCTATTTTGATCGCCTTTCCGTTCATCGCTCTCGGCTTGGTAGCGCGCTCAAAAGGTGTTCTTAGAGTGGACAGCCACAAGAACGACCCACGCCCGCACGTGGCTGCGGCTATCCTCTTTGCACCGCTGGCACTCGCCATGCGCAGTTTCACGGATTTCTATATCGTCCAATGGACCCACGCACTTTGGCTATCGATTGGCGTAGGCGCTGTCATGTCTTACGCGGCAATCAGAGCAGATCCTACACTGAGATCTTTTCAAGTCGGGGTCCTTGCGATCGTGGCCCTTTCGATTGCTTACGGATATGGCGCCGGACTACAGGCCAACGTACTCCTGGACCGCTCAGCATCAACTAACTACGCGGCGAAGGTCTCGGAGAAATACGTCTCGCACGGACGAAGTACGTCTTACAACTTAAAACTCAAACCTTGGCCACTAAGGCAAAACGGGAGCACCGTATCCGTGCCTTCCAACCTGTTTAAGGTACTTCAGCCCGGCGATTCGGTTATCTTCGCTGCCAGGCAGGGCGCGCTCGGGGTTCCATGGTTTGCCGTTCAATCGTACCGTCGTGGTGACCGTTGAGCGTCGAGGCTCCTTACAGATCTCAATCACGTTGCCTTCAGGATCGCGGACTTCAAAGAACTCCGTGCCCCCACCTCCTTGAATGGGACCAGCAGCTATGCCTTTGCCCCCCCAAGGTACTCGTGAGCCTTCTTGAGTTTGCTGGAGAAAAGAACGGGGTGATTATTTGATCGTTCATACCCCGCTTGCCTTATCTCCACCCAATCGCTGAGCAGGATAGTAGGCATGCCCCCTTCAGGCAGCGTCAGCGCAACAGCCGACGGGAGAACGTTATCCCAATCCCCGGGCACCTCTGCCTGTTTGCACTCCAAGGATTCTATCCACCATTTCTTGCAGGCCTCAACGTTCGAACAGCATAGCGTGATCGAATCTGTCCAGAATAAAGCCATCACGAAAAGCATAACTCCACATCAGACTCAACCTATTCCTACTTTGGCCCCAGCAATAGCTGGAACCCAACATAAGCTATCCAACTTGGTTGCCCGTTGACAATCGTAATGGGTCGGAAACTGCGGCCGCCCATCAGCAGCAGGTTTAGCGTCTTGGCGTGGTTCAGCGCCTGGCGTCCGCCCAGCCCGAGGGTGGACTCGGTCTGCTTCGGGTAGCCGGTGGCGAAGACGCCCACGCCCTGGCCAGGAGGGATCCGGTTGGCGTCCTGGACATCGTAAATCTCGAAATAGGCCTCGGTGCGATCGCTGAACTCATGGCCCACCAGCATCCCGCGATTCCAAGTCTGCGGGACGCCGTGATTCCCGAAATCGTAGCCAGCCTCGCCATTGATGCGTATGGGGCCCAGGCGTGCATTGAATTCGATCGGCAGAAAAAAATCCGGGCCGCGAGCCACCAGCCCGCGCTGCACGGCGCTGGTGGGATTATCCAGAAAAATCTGCGGGTAAGTGGACACGCTGAAATTTACCACTTGCTCCGGGGTGTCTTTGGCTCCCGGAGAATCGCCCGAGTCCGCGGCGGGAAGTGGTTGCTCCGCCGTGTGATGCCCGAACACGCTCAGTAAGCCCGTTCCAAAGCGATCCTTGATCCAGGGGTCCTCCGGGTGATGTTCGTAGAAGCGCCACTTGATGCCGAGCAAGCTCTCGCCCAGGCCTGCGATCACGTGGCCGGCTTGCGCGGGTACGCCGGGACTGGCCGGCAACGGGCGAATCTCTTCAATGGCAATCGGGAGCTCGTACTTGAGCTGGATACGATCGCCCAGCCCGTAGTTGATATCGAAATCAGGCACTTGATAAGCGCCATCGGCCGGATTGCGGTCGCCGATCCAGCCGAAGTTGATCTCCCAATGCTGGTTGCCGGGTGTTTCGGGATCGTCGGTGCGAAATGGAGGGCCGCCCTGTGCATATGCCCCAACGGCGCACAGGATCGGTAAAGCCCAGCCTACGACGCGGATGATCCAGCAATTCGGAGCACCGATGTTCATCCAAGAAGTGTATCGGCCAAACCTTAACGTTTGCTGAAACAATCTAGAATGACGGCCCCACGGTTCTCGCGGTCATCATCATCAACAGAGACAGCAGAACAACCAAACCGCCATACTGCAGCAGCACGATGTTGTCATCGTCGGCCGGGTAATCGCGGCTGAAGAGGCGGTAGCCGGCGCCGAGCGCGATCAAAATGAGAATGGTTTGATGGGTTAGCACCCACATTGCGATCGCTACGCCGGCCGCCATGCCGCGCTGTTTCCGCGTGAGCGCCCGAAAACCTCGGCCGCCGTCCAGTTGCCAGATGGGAAGAAGATTGAAGAGGTTCAGCCAAGCAGCTGTATTCGCGATCGCGTACCAAACCGGAAGGCCGGTGCCGATTGCCGCCAGCCACGCCGCAACGGCCGAACCCAATCCCCAGATAGGACCCGCCAGGCCCACGCGCGCATCTTCACCCACATTGCCCGGATACTGTTTCATTCGCACGAAAGCGCCGAAGAACGGAATAAACATTGGAGCGCTGGCCGCGATATTGTATTTGCGCAGCGCCATCACGTGGCCCATTTCGTGGATGTAGATCGACACCACGAAGCCCAGCGCGAATCGCCAGCCGAACAACGACCAATACACCGCGAAAAAAGCCAGCATGCTGGCCAAGGTGCTGAGCTTGGTTAGCCCCAGCAGCAACAGCTTGCCTTTGGAAAAAGCTACCAGCAGAAAGGTCCCTACCGGGCCAAGCTTCGCGAAGCGCTTCTTCCAGACATTCTTCTCCGAAAGCTGCAGATCGATGTTGTCGATGCGCGTCTTAGTGAGGCGATATTCCTCGGAATCCGGCGGCAGCAACTCCAGCGCCTTCACCCACGCTGCTCGCGCGCCCTGCCAATCACGAGCCTGCCCCGCGAGTTTCGCGTGCTCGACCAGTGCGTCGAACTCCTGCTGCTGGTTAAGCGTCATAGCTGGTCGAACAGGTCGCAAAGGCGGATGGAAAAGCCGGGGATCAAGCTAGATTGGAAAATGCCATTTTCACGGAGAATCGTGTTAATCGTCTCGGAGTATAGGAACGCGGTCCGAGAATCGGGATCGATAATCCACGCTTCCTTCGTGCCGCATTTTCGATACCTGTCTGCTTTCCGCACTAGCTTTTTGAACGTATCGTTCTCCGACACAATTTCAATGGCTAGATCTGGAACGAATCGTTGAACTCGCCGCAACGCTTCGCACAACTTGAGCTTGTCGGGGCCAAAGAAACTTACATCTGGCCCATGAGCATTTCCTCCGAAGTCAAATTCTTGCTCCGAAACGATCTCGCCGAGGGCGTTCTTTCTAACATAGTCGCGTAACAGCGATATGAAGGCGTCGCGAAGCCGATTGTGAATCAGCGTGTTTCCGGACACTTCCACTAGCTTTCCATCTTCCAACTCGTGATTGATTGCGAGCTCGTCCGGAAGGCGCTCGAAATCGTCAATCGTGAGCGGACTCGCCAGTCTGCATAACCTATTTTAACTCCACCACCGTCGCGCCCGTTCCACCCTCCGCGGGCGTCGCCGGATAATATTTCTCCACATGTGGATTGGTAGCCAGCAATTCGCCGATTACTTTTTTCAAAATTCCCATGCCGTGCCCATGCACGATGCGCACCCGGTCCACCGACGCCATGGAAGCCGTATCCAGGAATTTGTCCACTTCCTCGCGGGCCTCTTCCGCGCGTTTTCCTATCACGTTGATCTCGCGATAAGTAACGTCCCAGCGCGGCCCGGGCTCGTAGGAAACATTCTTGGGTAAGCGTGCGTTCTCGGGCGCCGCGGGAAGAACTTCTTCCACGTCGTCGGTTGTGATCTTCATCCGCATCAAGCCCGCTTCCACTTCCAGCAATCCCCCCGAAAGTTTGCGCCGCACCCGTGCCGGCTCGCGAACGCCCTTCAGACGCACCCGTGCCCCCTCTTCGATGGGAATGAAGCGCTGCTCCTGAACCGGCGCCTCGCCAAATACCGCAACCCGAGCCTTCTCCTCGAACTCGCGCTTGCTTCTCGCCACGCGACGCTCTGCCTGCTCGGCGGCTTTGCGCTGTTCCGCTCCAGCCAGCACTTTCTGGATGGTTTCAAGGCCTTGCGCCTCGAACTCCGCCAGCGCGGAACGCAAGCGGTCGTCCAATTCTTTGAATTTCGCTTTCTCGCGCTGCTCGAATTCCTTGGCCAGGACTTGCTCGCGAGCTTCCAGAGCCTGTCGCTGCTCTCGCAGATCTTGTTCCTCGACAGCCGTCCTGCGCAGCCGCTGATGCAGCTCGTTTAGAAAAACCGCGATATCGCGCTCGCTGGTCGACATGCGTTGGCGCGCCCGTGCGATCAGGTCTTCGGAAAGCCCCAAGCGGCTCGCGATTTCCAGGCCCGCCGACTTTCCCGGCGCGCCCAACTGTAAAACATAGGTGGGCTGCAGCGTCTTTTCGTTGAAACCCATGGACGCGTTGACCACGCCCTCCGTCGTGGCGCCGAAGATCTTGAGCGCCAGCAAGTGAGTGGACGCCAGCGTGAACGCGCCGTGCGCGCGGAACGATTCTAGAATCGCAACGCCTAATGGACCGCCTTCTTCGGGATCCGTCGCGCGGCCCAACTCATCCAGCAATACCAGGGACTGCGGCGTAACGGTCTCCAGCATCTCGCGCACGCGAGCGATATGTCCCGAAAAACTGCTGAGGCTCTCTTGAATCGACTGCTGGTCGCCTATCTCGGCCAGCACTTGCTCAAACAGCGGGAACTCCGCCTCCGCCGCCGGCACCGGGAGCGCAGCCTGCGCCATCAACGCCAGCAGACCGACGGTTTTCATGGAAACCGTTTTGCCGCCGGTGTTGGGTCCGCTGATCAACAGTGTTCGCTGTTTCTCGTCCAGCGCCAGCGAAATGGGCAGAATTGGCTTCTTCTGGCGACGCAGCACGTCCTGAAGCAACGGATGCCGTGCATCCTTGAGTAAGAGCCGGCGGTCTTTTTCGGCGCTGAATCGCGGGATGACGCAATCGAAGTCGGACGCGAACTCGGCTTTGGCGAACAGCAAATCCAGCCTGCCAATCGCCGCTACCAGCGCCTGAATCTGCGGCCCGTTGGTCCTCAGCAGCTCCGTTAGCTCGCGCAGGATACGCGCTACCTCGCGCTGCTCTTCCTCCCGCAGGCGCACCAGTTCATTGTTCAGATCGATGGTTTCCAGCGGTTCGACGAAAAGCGTATGCCCGCTGCTGCTGGCACCGTGAATTACGCCGTAGACTTTCCGCTGCTGCCCCGCGACCACGGGTATCACGAAACGGTCGTTGCGCAGCGTGATGAACTCCTCTTGCAGAGTGCCATCGTCGCGATGGGTCTTCAAGAATCGTTCCAGCGATGTTTGAATCTGCCGCTGCTGTCGTTCGATGTCCCTGCGCAGGCGATTCAGCGCCACGCTCGCGTCGTCAGCCACGGTGCCATCGCCCAGTATTTTCCCGCGCACGTCGCGCAGAATCGGCCGGGGGTCCGCGGTGGCCGCCACCTGTGCCGCCAGCCTTGGATATTTCTCGCCGGCCAGATTCAACGCCGCCCGCACCTCGCCGGCCTCTTCAATCAGCCGCGCCAGTTCCAGAATGTGCTTCGGCTCCAGTAACGCGCCTTCAATGCGCAGGATGGTGAGCGCCGAAGACACGTCGGGAATCGAATTGAATCGCAGCCGGATAGCGGAGCCTCGAGCCGCCGCTTGCGGTTGCCGCGACGCTCCCTGGTAGGCGATGGCTTCGGCCACGTCGGCCAGAGCGCTTTCCACGGCCGCGCGATCCGTTTGCGGAGCCAGCTTTTCCAGCTCCGTGCGGCCCAGTGGGCTGCCCACATAGCGCCCCACCAGTTCCCGCAGGGATTCGAATTCTAATAAGTCAGCGCTGAAGTTTTGCAAAGGCTCTCTCAATCACGCCCAGCGTGCCCTCTGTCAGACGATATTCGGGAAGGTTCTGTTCCTCAACCCATTCCACGCGGCTGGCATCGCTTGCCGCGACGGCTTCTCCGCTCATCCGGCGGCACAGATAATCGATCAAAACATAGTGATACTCGGGCTTACCTTCCTGATCAGGCCTGCTTGCATCAGGAATGATCCGCTCGAAGATTTCGAACATCGCGTACGGCTCAACATCCAGTCCCGTCTCTTCCGCTACCTCGCGCCGGACTGCCTCTTCCAGCTTCTCACCTGTTTCGACAATCCCGCCGGGGATGGACCAGTAGCCCTTCAGCGGTTCCTGGCCGCGCTCCACCAGCAGGATCTTTCCGTCTTCGAAAATCAGCGCTCCCACCCCCAGGAACGGGCGCGTTGGATAACGACGGCTGTCCTCGCTAACGCCAGTCTGGCTTAATAGGCGATTCCTTTCACGTCCAGCCGCGCACGATAAATAGAGGTTCGCGCAGTGATGTAGAGCGATTCCAGATCCGGATCTCCGAACGTGCAATTCGAGGGAGTCTCCGCGGTAGAAATAGTGCCCAGTAGTTTACCGTCCCGCGAATATGCTTGAAGCTGCCTGGCCGCTACATACAGATCGCCCTTTTCATCGATGCAGATGCCGTCGGGCACGCCCTCCATTCCCGAGATCAGAATGCGCTCGTTCGACGCTGCCCCGCTCTTGTCCAGGTCGTAGGCGCGCACATTACGTTCGTCGGAGTTGCTCACATAAAGCGTCCGTCCATCCGGCGACAGCGCGATTCCGTTCGGCCGGCCCTTCGGCTTGGCGATCACTTCTAATTCGCCTTTGCGGGAGATATGATACACACCGAAGAAGTCCAGCTCGCGCGCGTCCTGCTGGTTGCCGAAGGCCGGATCGGTAAAATAGATGTCGCCCTCTTTACGAACCGCCAAATCGTTGGGGGCATTCAACCGCTTGCCCTGCCAGCGCTCGGCCAGCACTTCCACTTTGCCCTTCTTGTCGGTCCGCGTCACGCGCCGCGCATGGCTTTCGCAGGTATAGAGGCGGCCCTGCGCGTCGAATCGATTGCCCGTGGCTCCATTCGAATCTTCGCGAAAAGCAGTGGTTTTTTCACCGAGCGCAAGCTGCATCAACTTGTTGTTCGGAATATCGCTGAATACCAGGTACCCCATGGGCGACCATGCGGGGCCCTCCGTGAACGCGTAGCCCGTGGCCACCTTCTCCATCCGGATATTGGTGAAGTCCTGAGCGGCGGCGCCCCAGGCTAGCCATAAAATCGGTAACAGCAGCCTCACGTACCGACAAGGTTATCAGAGCGACGTTAATCTATGGAACGCTCGGCGAGTTGCGTAGCCCGGCTAGTACAAAGTCCTTGCAGAACTAAACGGCCCATTGCGCGGACCGCCTCCGGTTGGGATACAATCTGCCAATGGCTCGCACTGATGATTACGCGGCGTGCCTCGCTGTTGCCTTAATTGCATGCTCCCCCTGTTGGGCGTTCCAGGCGTCCGGCGTCGATACCGCGGTATCCATTCTTCCCCGTTTCCGGCCAGCCGTTTCCACTGGCCAAACCATCCTTCCCAAAGCGGACATTCGCGTGGACTCGGCGCTGGTTTTGGTGCCGGCGCAAGTAACCAACGTCCTGGGTACTCCGGTCACCAATCTGCACAAAGAAGACTTTAAGGTCTTTGAAGACGGCGTGGAGCAGCCCATCACCAATTTCTCCCGGGAAGACGCGCCCCTTTCCATCGGCCTGCTCTTCGATATCAGCGGGAGCATGCGAAACAAAATCAAGAAGGCCACCGAAGCGGCCGATGCATTTTTCCAGACCGCCAATCCGCAGGACGAGTTTTTCCTGATCGAGTTCAGCGATCGGCCGAAGCTGAGCGTCCCCTTCACTTCCGATCCGAATGAAGTCTATGACCGGATCGCGCACACCAAGCCATTCGGGCGCACTTCCTTGCTCGACGCCATCCACATGGCGATGGGCCAGATGAAACACGCGCAAAATACCCGCAAGGCGCTGGTGATTGTTTCCGACGGCGGAGACAATCGCAGCCGCCACACGGAGCGGGAGATTAAGAACGCCATGCTCGAATCGGACCTGCAGGTCTATGCCATGGGCATCTTCGATCCTGATGATTCACCCAAACATTCGCTCGAAGAGCAGAACGGACCCGAGCTGCTGAAGGACCTAGCGGACGAAACCGGCGGCCGCGAATATCCGGTGATTAGCTTGAACGACCTGCCTTCCATCAGCGCCCGAATCGGCAACCAGCTGCGTAATCAGTATCTGTTGGGTTACACGCCAATCAAAACCGAGCGCGATGGTAAGTATAGAGTTATTAACGTCAGAGTAACTGGTCAGGCGAAAACACCCGACTTACGCGTTTATTATCGTCACGGGTATTATTCGCCTGGAATGTAACTAACTTAGTAACCGAGTTACCAGCGGAAGCCGAACGTTACTGGAATGTAATCGGCGCGCTCGCCGCCGCCCACACCATTCAGAAAGACATGTACGTAGCGAGCTTCGGCGAACAACTTGCCATGCCATTTCGTGCCAAACGCTACACCCATGCCGGCGTTCCAGCCCGGTTTGTTGACCGAATACGCATCTCCGGCGGACGGAACAACCAGCGGGAAAGAGCCGGCGAAAGAATTCGTGAACGCACCGGTTGGCGCGTTGAACTGCTGGTACCAATGATAAAGGCCGCCGCCCCCAATGGCGTAGAGATCAAAATGGCTATGGGGTGTTAAATGCACGATCGGATCGATCGTGGCGGAGAAGACGTGAACGTCGCCGCCCGGGAAACCGCTGGTCCCTAGTGCCGATCCATTCATGCCCATCGAGTTGTAATCCAGCTGGCCCATCACTCCGATATGGCTCGAAAAGTTGTAGCCCACGCCTCCTTGGACATTCCATCCATCATTCAGGTAGCTGCCAGTGTTGCCCACTGGCGTGGTGAAGCCGCCGCCGACATCAAAAGAAAAGCGGGAAACCTCTTGCGCACTTAAAGTACCTATACAAAGAAAACCAAGACAACCTACGAATGCGAGTTTGTTCATCTGTAATAACCTCATGCCTGTTAGACTGTCGGTTATGAATACAGGTTTCGGTTGATACCGTTAGCCTGACGTTAAGAGCCTTTAACTCCAGTAACTTCGGTCCAGGCTGCGATACTGCACCGCTTCCGCTAAGTGCTTCGCGGATACTGTATCGGAGTTGTCCAGATCCGCGATAGTGCGGGCAGCTTTCAGGATCCGGTCATGAGCGCGGGCGCTCAGGCCCATGCGTCGCACGGCCATTTCGAGCATCCGTTCGCCCGCTTCATCCAGAGCACAAAATGTTCTCAGGAGCCGGACGGGAATTCTGGCGTTATAGAATCCGCGGCGGCGCTGGACGGCCCTGGCGGCTTCCACGCGGGCGCGCATCTCCGACGATGTAGCTCCATGATCCTTGCCGCGCAGCTCCTTATATGCAACGGCCGGAACCTCGACGTGCAAATCGATCCGATCGAGCAGCGGCCCGCTCACCTTGCTCAAGTACCGTTGGATGATGGCGCCGGTGCAGCGGCATTCGCGCGTTGGGTCGGAGAAGTAGCCGCAGGGACATGGATTCATCGCGCCAATCAGAATGAAATCGGATGGGAACGAGAGCGTCATGTTGGTGCGCGCCAGCGTGACCGAGGATTCTTCCAGCGGCTGGCGCAGCATTTCGAGAACATTGCGCGGGAACTCCGGCAGTTCGTCCAGGAAAAGCACGCCGTTGTGCGACAGGCTGACTTCGCCGGGACGCGGCGTTCCTGAGCCCCCACCGATGAGCCCCGCGTCCGACACGGTATGATGCGGCGCGCGAAACGGCCGGCGAGCCAGCAGTCCGACCCCGCGCGGCAGCAGCCCGGCCACGCTATGGATTTGCGTGGTCTCGATGGACTCTTGAAAGGTCAGTGGCGGCAGGATTCCCGGAAATCGTTTCGCCAGCATCGTTTTGCCGGAGCCGGGCGGCCCGATCATCAGCACGTTATGTCCGCCCGCCGCCGCTACCTCAAGCGCACGTTTGGCGCTGGTTTGGCCGCGCACATCGCGGAAATCGGATAGGGGCTCTTCAGAAGCATTCGCGGCCGCGGCGTTCGATGCCGTGGGCTGGAATTGATCGGGCTGGTTGAGATACGTCACCACTTCGGACAGATGCCGCATGCCGAAAACATGCACACCTTCGGTGACCGCGGCTTCGGCGGCGTTATCGAACGGGACCAGCAGATTGGGAATGCCCTGGCGCCGGGCGCATACGGCGATGGAAAGCGCGCCACGCACCGGCCGTAGCGTGCCATCGAGCGAGAGTTCGCCCACCAGCATATGCTGGTCCATAGAACTGTGTGGGCGTCCTACCGTGCCCATCGCGCCCAGGATGCCGAGAGCCATGGGCAGGTCGAACCCCGCGCCTTCTTTACGAACATTGGCCGGCGCCAGATTGATAGTGACGGATTTATTCGGATAACCGAACCCGGAATTCAGCAGCGCGGATTTAATGCGCTCCCGGCTCTCGCGAACGGCGGTGTCGGGCATGCCGACCGTGATGAAATCACGCGAATTGCCGCCGGGATACATGTCCACCTCAACGTCGATCAGGTGCGCTTCAATTCCAAAGACAGCCGCACTGCGGGTCCGGAAAAGGGCCATTGCCAGGAGAGTGGCTATTCGACGGAAAATGTCTCGCGGGTTTCGTACATCTGCTTGCCCAGATTGTCCTGAACGGCCAGCACGATCGTATATTTGCCAAGCGGCTGGTCTTTGGAGAGATTCAAGCTGAGTTCACCGGGCTGAAAGCGCTGCGGATAATACGTCTGGATCTTCTGCGTGGCGGCATCGGGCTGTTGGTAGACCACCGATCCATCTTCGCGAAGGACCGTGATGCCATATTCGATATCCACCTGGTTTTTGTCACCCAGCTTGTAGCCCGTCATGTCGAATCGGGCCCACACCGCGTCGCCCGGCCGGTAAGCGGCGATCTGCAACGCTTTGACATCGTCCTCACCGCGCAGAAATCGGAAATTGCGAACCACCAGAGTATCGCTTGGAGCAACGTCGCGGCCTTTGATGTGAAAGACGACTGACTTCTCTAAAGTGGCCTTCGCGAGTTCATCCGCTAGCTTCACCAGCACCACGTATTCGCCCGTGTCGGCCAGCGGCGGGACCACGATACTATCGCGGAATTTCGGCTCCCAGTTTTTATCTTCCTGCGTGACGGTGGTTTCCAGCTTGCCTTCTTTGATGGGCTTCAGCAATGCACCGTTCTTGTCACGGACTTCGATCTGGAAGGTGAGCGCGACGTTTTGCTTGCCGTAGTCGTCCGGCTTGTCCACCTTGCGATAGCCTTCGGCCCGGCAACTGAAGTAGATAGTTTCGCCCGGGACAAAGTCTTCGTCGGACGCTTCGGGCGGTCCATCTTCACTGCGCGCGAAAACAGCGTGCACGATGGCGAAGGGTGCGTTGGCCGCAAAGGCGGGACATCGCGGGGCCAGACATCCCGAGAGAATCAAAACTGCGACGAGCGATTTCACGCGCCTATTCCACTACTGTACTCCAGCCGCGGCGCGAGAGGTCCCAGTAGATGACGGCGCCCGCGGCCAGCCCCATGGCCAGCAGCAGCGATCCGCTGATGAATTCTTTCAGGATCACTTTCCCGGTGCCGAACAGAATTCCGTAAATGAGCAGGCAGCCGCAAATCCAATCCAGTAGATTCGAAAGGCCGCCGGTGGAGGGCCGCACCTCGGGAGCAAGTTTCGCTATGGACCGCCACCCGGCCTTCGATGGATGCGTGCGGCGATAAAAGGCCACCAGCGTGTCCGTGGATTCAGGTCGAGTGAGAAACGTCACGGCCAGCCAAACGATGGTGGTAATGGAAACGGTGACAATCATGATCCAGGCGAAATCGCGCGGCTGGTCTTTGTCCAGGCCAAAAGCGGTCTGCATGATCAGCGAGACCACGAAGCCCGAGATCATCGCGGAAACTTCGCTCCAGGCGTTGATGCGCCACCAATACCAGCGCAGCAGCAGGACACCTCCGGTACCCGCGCCCGTTACCAGCAGAAGTTTCCAGGCGCCGGCGATGGAGTCCAGATAAAACGTAACCACGGCGGAGACGACCGTAAGCAAAACCGTGGCCCATTGCGAAGCTGTCACATAATGGCGCTCGCTCTCGTTCTTCCTTAAGAAGCGGCGGTAAAAATCGTTGACCAGGTAACTGGCGCCCCAATTCAACTGCGTCGCGATGGTCGACATGTACGCGGCGGCGAAGGCCGCGATCATCAGTCCGCGCAAGGACGGCGGCAGGTAGGCGATCATCACGCGGATGTAGCCGGTCTCCGGGTCCGCCAGGCCAGGGTAGAGAATCAGCGAGGCGAGCGCCACCAGCACCCACGGCCACGGGCGCACGGCATAGTGCGCGATGTTGAACCACAGCGTCGCAAGCAGCGAATTCTTTTCGTCCTTCGCGCTGAACATGCGCTGCGCGATGTAGCCGCCGCCGCCCGGCTCCGCGCCCGGATACCAGGTGGACCACCAGTTCATTGAGATGTAGACCAGGAAGGTGATCATCGGCATCCACGCGGAGTGGAGGTCAGGGACGAAGTTGAGCACGGATCCACCGTGAGACGCGCCGCGCGCCTGGTCCACCAGAGCCAGCTTCATCTTC
>CAVRZH010000222.1:0-26756 GCA_963725455.1 Bryobacterales bacterium | reverse complement strand
GTGAGTGCGCCGGCGCCCGATCCGAAATCCCAAACGACTCCGGAAGAATTGTTCGATCGCGCGCGCTACGGCCAATATCCGCCGGGTTCGACCTTCAAGCTGGTTACGGCGATGGCCGCGCTGCGCCTGGATCCGGCGCTCGAAAACAAAAGCTTCAGCTGCCGCCGCTTGCCGGATGGCCGCGTGGGTGCGATCATTCCCGGGTGGCGCAAGCCGATTCGTGACGACGTGGGCGATTCGGCGCACGGAACGCTGACCATGCATCAGGCCATCGCGGTTTCGTGCAACGCCTACTTCGCGCAGCTGGGCGTCTTTTCCGTGGGCGCGCAGCAGTTGAGCGATACGGCCAAGCTGCTGGATATTCCGGCCGGCAGCATTGCCGATATCCAAGCCGCGATGCCGTTCGCGGCATATGGACAAGGTCCGGTATTGGTCACGCCATTTAAGATGGCGCGCGTGGCGGCTACCATCGCGGGGCAGGGTATGATGCCGGAGGGCCGCTGGGTGATCGACGCGAGCAACGCCCGTACCGCGCCGCCCAAACAAATTCTTGCGCCGGATCTTGCAGCGTTCTTGGCCAGCGCGATGCGATCAGTGGTGGTACAAGGAACCGGGCGAAGAGCGATGCAGGGCGAAGCAGTAAGCGTGGCGGGAAAGACGGGCACGGCACAACTGGACGAGGGGATGCCGCATTCCTGGTTTGCAGGATTCGCGCCGTATGAGGGCGATCGGACCAGGAGCATCGCGTTTGCGGTAGTGGTGGAGCATGGCGGATACGGTGGCACGACGGCGGCGCCGATCGCGCGCCAAATAGTGGACGCGGCAGCGGAATTAGGGTTGGTGAAATGAAGATATCGGAGCTGATCGAGCGCCTGGGCCGGACGGTTTTCGAAGCGCCTTTCGGGGCAACCGCGCAGGTGATGGGCGAATCGCCCGAGGTAGCCGAGATTCGCATCGCGGTGCTGGATGAAGTGAAGAAAAAGATCCAGCGAGCGGGCGGCCAGGTGCTATTTCCTTATAACGTGGTACGGATTCAGATTCGCGCTGCTGCAGGGGATGGCGCTGTCTTCGAACGCGACTTTTTCCGCCGGTTTTTCGACGAAGAGCTGCGCAAGGGATTGTCGAAGGAAGCCTGCCGCTTTCCTGAAGATCTGCGCGTCGAGATCCGCGCCACCGAGCAAAGCCCGGAAGATGGACACTGGCTGCGCGTCGAGACTCTGGCTGAAGATATCGCGCCGCTCCCAGATGAATCTCCGCGTGTGCGCAAAGCCGCGCGGCTGGTGGTCTCGGCTGGAACGGCGAATAAGGCTGAATTCCCGCTGCAAAAAGCCCGCATCAATATCGGCCGCCTGGGTGACGTCTACAAAGCTGAAGGTCTCTCGCGCCGCAACGATCTGGCGTTTGCCGAAGATAATCCCATTAATCGGACGGTGTCGCGCGAACACGCGCACATCGTGCATGACAAAAAGACCGGCGAATATCGGTTGTTCAATGACCGCTGGTACAAGCGCGGCGACAAAGCGCAGAACAACTGCGGGCTGTGGATCGTGCGCGACGGCATGGGACAAGAAGTGCATCGCGATTCACGCGGCACGCGCTTGCTGCCCGGTGACGAGATTCACCTGGGCAAGGCCGTGGTCAAATTTCAGATCAAATAACTAAACCAGATCCAGCGCCTGCTCGAAATCGGCCATCAAATCGCGCCAGTCTTCGATGCCGATGGAGATGCGGACCAGCCCGTCGGTGACGCCCGCCGCGGCGAATTCCTCTTCGGTAAAGCCCGAATGCGTGGTGGTCTTGGGATGGCAGACCAGCGTTTCCACGCCGCCCAGCGACACAGCGTTGCGCGCAATTCGCAGGTTGCGAAGAAATTCGAATGCGGCTCGCTTGCCACCGCGCAGCTCGATGGACAACATGCCGCCGGGAAAATCGCACTGCTTTTGCGCGATCTCCACTTGCTCGGGATCGGTAAACAGCGTCGGATATAAAACGCGGTCCACCTTGGGATGCTTGGCGAGCCGGATGGCGATGCGCTCGGCATTTTTGCTCGATCGATTCATGCGCAGTGTCACCGTGGGGAGCGCGCCCTTCCAGCATCCAGCATTCGTCGGGCTGCAGGATATTTCCGAACAGGTTGCGCTTGGAGCGCATTTGCCGGATCAGGTTCGGATCGCTGGCGATGGCGATGCCCGCGATCAGGTCGCTGAGTCCGGAAAGATATTTGGTGGCCGAGTATAAGCTCAGGTCGGCGCCCAGCATCAATGGGTGCTGGAATGTCGGGCCGAGCAGCGTATTGTCCACCATCACTACAGGCTTAGGATCGAGATGCGCCACTCGATCGGTAGCGTGCCGGATGTCGGTCATCACGATGGTGGGATTGGCCGGCGTCTCAATCAGCACGATCGCAAGATTTTTCGTGGAACGGATGGCTTCTTCCATCTCGCCGGTGTGTCCGGCCTGGACGGCAACGCCGCCAATACCAAGCGTGCTGAGAAAATCCTCAATCAAGTGCTGCGTGCCGCCATAAATGGGGACGGTGTAAATTATATTCTGGCCGGGACGGGCGAAGGCGAACAGGGCGGTCATGATGGCCGCCATCCCCGAATTGAAAACCAATGCCGCGTGCGCGCCGGTTTCAAGCGGTACCACGCGCGATTCCAGAATTTCGGCGTTGGGGTGGTTGAAGCGCGAATAGATCAGATCGGGCTGCTCGCCGGATGCAGGCTGAGCACGTCCAGCCACCAGGTCGAAGGCGCGCTCGGCGGCTTCGGGGCTGGGGAAAACGTAGGTGGAACTGCGAAACACCGCGGGACGCGCCGATCCGACGGAAAGAGAGGGGTCGAAACCGCGCGTAAGGACTTGCGTTGGCGGGCGGAGGTCCTGCTGATCGGCCATGTACTACCTCCGACTTCAGTTTAGACGATATGCGATTGGCGGTTAGCTAGTTGGCGGCTGGCTAGTGGCCGGCGCTATGAAGTGCGAGAAAACAGCGAGAGCAGGCCAGAGAGCGAACTATTCTTCTTGCCGGCGGGTTCGGCGGTTCCCCCCAGACGATCCACCAGCCCGATCACGCTCTTGCCGAAGCTGGTGGCCGGGCTGAGCGGCTTGCCCTCCATCAAGGACTTCTGGATAGCTTCGTAATCGTTCGGCATGATGTGAAAGATGTCGATATGCAGGGCGGTGCCGATCACGTCCTTGCTTAGCCCGGTGTGACGGTCATAGCGGTTCACGATGAGACGGAGTTTGTAGCGGGGGATGTTGTTGGCATCCAGGTAGCCCAGGGCGCGTTGGACGGCTTGCAAAGCGGTGAGCTCGTTGGTGGCTACCAGCAGAATCTCATCCGCCAATTGTGCCTGGCTGAGGTTCCATTCGCCATAAACACCGCCTGTATCGAGCACCACCAGGTCATACGTGGCGCGCGCATATTCAATGATGCTGCCGGCGTCCTTGAGCTCGCTCATGCCTTCCATCATCACTTCGGGGGAAAGCAGCACGTCCACCCCGCCGCGGCTGGTGACCACCGATCTCCAAAGGTCGGCGTCGATATCGTGCGAGCGCGCCAGCGCGTCCATGAAGCTGTAATTGGATTTAATCTTCAGCAGGAACGAAAGGGTTCCGGCCAACGGGTCCAGATCCGCCAGCAGGATGCGTTTGTCCCCGCGCTTCATCTGATAGGCCAGATTGCTGGCGATAGTGCTGGCGCCGCAGCCGCCTTTGGCCGGCATAATGCAATACACTTTTCCGGAGCTGGCGGACTGGTTGGGCTGGAGGCGGGCGATCTTCTGCAACGCCCCCTCCACTTGCTCGGAGGTGAAGGGCGGGATCAGGAAATCGCTGGCGCCCTGGCGCAGGCAGCGCAGCACCAGTTCAGGATCGTTGTTGGCCAAAACCACGATGATCGGCAGTTTGGCGTCGATCCGCAGTAAGTCGGGGATGAGCGCCAACCCGGGCTCGCGCGGTTCACCGATCTCCAGAAGGCAAAGATTAGGGGCCTCCGCACTGAGCACCTCGGCCAGCTGGTGGCGCATCGGATAGGCGTTCATATCGTGCCCGGAAAAGGTGGGCAGATGTTTGCGGAGGAGGGGGGCTAAATCTCGTATTATCTTCTGGTTAGGACAAATGAACAGCGCTTTCCACGTACCGCTGAACTTCGGGGCATCAGGCTGGGGCATCGGCGCACTGCGGACTTTCCATCATGGCAGTCCTAACGATCAAATCGGCTAGTGTTGATGATAACATGAGAGCCTTCAGTCACCCGATCAACTAAACATTCGAACGCGCTCGCCGATAAGGCTTAGTTTGATTCATGAATCAAAACCTTTATGGATCAAGATCAGGCCGACATGCGAAAGGCGTGCCGGCTGGTAAGAGACCAACATGAGCCCAGAAAATCCGAACCCAGAGCATCCAAACGAAGATCGCTCGAAGAAAACTGTCGTCGTGTGCGACACTCAACCGATAACGGCGGAAGGATTACGAACCTTGCTGTCGGCGGCAGGAGACCTGGAGTTCCTGGCCTCGTTGAATACGTTGGAGGCAGCCACGCAGTTGGTGACCGCCCGGCCACCCGATGTGGTCGTCGTGGACAAGGGATTCGGCATGCGAGTGGTGCTGGACTGGATTCACGATTTGAAAATGGCGGAAGCCATGCCCGCCGTCACGGTTTGGGGCGTATCGATGACCGAGGCCGAGGCGCTGCGCCTGTTGCAGGCCGGAGCCAAGGGCATTGTCCGGAAGACCGCCGACATGGAAAGCATCCTAAGCTGCCTGCGGACCGTGGCCTCCGGGCGAAGCTGGATGGAGGACTGCGTATTCCGCGATTCGGCGCGGCAGGAACGCTACCCGCGATCGGAGCTGACACCGCGTGAGCACCAGGTGCTCGAAATGGTGGAACAGGGGTTCAAGAACAAAGAGATCGCGCTCGAGCTGGGCATCCGGCCAGGGACGGTGAAGATCCATTTGAAGCATATCTTCGAAAAGACCGGTGTGCGGGGACGCTATGGACTGGCGATTAGCGGCCTGAAGGAGCGGGGACTGGTGTCGATGGTGAGTTAGTTAGGCGCTCCCTTTCGGTCGCGCGGGGTTAGGGATTGGCGAGTGGCGCTCGCCTGCGCTCGCACGGGGCTGGTTCTGCCGACCCGTGACATCCGGCGCTCTGGATTAAGGTAGCCTGGAGCGAAAGCTCCAGAGTCCGCCCCGGTCCAGCCAAACAAACCCGCGTTCAAACGTTCCAAAACCGCTGGATGGTAAGATAGACGCTCGGACCGAAATCCAGCACGCTACTATCCGAGCATGATCGGCGAAACTCTCCGGCACTATCGCATTGAAGCCAAGCTGGGCGCGGGAGGGATGGGCGTGGTCTATCGCGCTCTGGACACCCATCTGGACCGCTCCGTCGCGGTGAAAGTGCTGCCTTCGACAGCCGTGGCCAACGCCGATCGCCGCGCGCGCTTCTCGCAAGAAGCAAAATCCGCGTCGGCCTTAAGTAACCGCCATATCGTCACCATTTTCGACATCGACACCGGGCAAGTGGACGGGCAGCCGGTGGATTTTATCGCCATGGAGTACGTGGCCGGCAAGACGCTGGACCGGCTGATCGGCCGCAAAGGCATCCGGCTGAATGACGCGCTCGGTTACGCCATCCAGATCGCCGATGGGCTGGCGGCCGCCCACAGCGCGGGCATCGTGCATCGCGACCTGAAACCGGCGAACGTCATCGTCAATGAGCAAGGCGAGGTGAAGATTCTCGACTTCGGCCTGGCGAAGCTCACCGAGATCGAAGAGCCCGATGTTTTCGCGGTGACGCAAAGCGTACAGATTGACGCCGTGCTGCGGACGGAAGCCGGAACCATCATCGGCACCGTCGCGTACATGTCGCCGGAGCAGGCGGACGGCCACACCGTGGATGCGCGGTCCGATATCTTCGCGTTCGGCGCGGTGTTGTACGAGATGGTGACGGGCCGGCGCGCTTTTTCGGGGGACTCGAAGCTTTCCACCCTGGCGTCGGTGCTGCATTCCGAGCCGGCGCCGCTGAGCCAGGTTGGACCGGGCGTCCCGCGCGACGTGGAGCGCATTATTAACCGCTGCTTGCGCAAGGATCCGCAGCGCCGCTGGCAAAGCATGTCGGACATCAAGGTGGCGCTGGAAGACGTGCTGGACGAGTTGGAAGCGGGCAAGTTGGGGTCGGCGGATACGGAAGTGGTGGCTGCCCGGCAACGACGAAGTATTCGTTTTCTGTTCTGGCCGGCCGTGATTCTGGTCGCATTGCTGGCGGGCGTTTATGCCGGCTGGAGACTTCTGCAGCCCGTGCAGCCGACCTTTGAGCGCCTGACCTACCGCCGCGGCGAGATTCCATCGGCGAAGTTTTCGCCCGATGGCCAGACCGTGGTGTTCAGCGCGCAATGGGCCAACGAGCCGACCAACATCTTCTCCATGCGTCCCGGGGGCCGCGAGTACCGCCCGCTGGATTTGCCGGAAGGCCGCATCCTGGCAATCAGTTCCACCGGTGAGATGGCGATCCTGTTGGGACAGGCGAACCGCGAAGGCTCGGGCACGCTGGCGCGCGTGCCGTTGTCGGGCGGAGCGCCGCGCGAGATTCTCGAAAACGTGAACGACGCCGATTGGTCGCCGGACGGATCCACGCTGGCCGTTTCGCGCACCGTAGGCGGCAAGAATCGCATCGAGTATCCGATTGGAACCGTGCGCTACGAAAGCGAGGAAAGCTCGCCGGAGCTGCTGCGCATTTCGCCGCGGGGTGACATGATCGCTTTCTTCGAGCATGACAACGACGCGGGCGATTATACGGTGATGGTGCTGGACAAAGACGGCAAGAAGCTGGCTTTGTCGCGCGGCTGGCAGGCTCCGGGCGGGCTGGCGTGGTCGCCCAAAGGTGACGAGATCTGGTTCGGAGGCGCCAAGGCAGGCGCGGAACCCGCACTGCGCGCGGTGACGCTCCAAGGGAAAGAGCGGCTGGTGGTGGAAACGCCCGCGTCGATGCTGGTGGACGATATTACTCGCGACCAGGTTCGCGATCCCAAGGTCTTATTCACCGTGGCGGATTCGCGCAAGGGGATTTCCGCTCTCGCTCCGGGCGCCAAACAAGAAAGCGATCTCTCGTGGTTCGATTCCAGCCAGGTGGACGATATTTCTCCGGATGGGAAAACAATCCTGTTCGTGGAATTGTCCTATGGCCAGGCGCGGAATCCCGCCATCTACATTCGTAGCACGGACGGATCGCAAGCCGTGCGGCTGGGCGACGGTAACCGGCCCGCGTTGTCGCCGGATGGAAAATTTGTCGCGTGTATCTTGAACGACGGCCCGAAGGCTGAGTTGAGCCTGCTGCCCACGGGTCCGGGCGAGGCGCGCGTTTTCAAGACGCCTGGTATGCGCTATGAGCGCGTGGAGTGGTTTCCGGACGGAGAGAAACTGCTGGTCACGGGAAATCAGCCGAACCAGCCCATGCGCACCTACCTGCAAGATATCCGCGGCGGGGAGCCGGTTCCCATCACACCGCCGGGAGTGCTGGGGGCGCGCGTTTCGCCCGATGGAAAATATGTCACCGCGATGGTGGGAGGTAAGTTGAACCTGTTGCCGATCGCGGGCGGACTGTCGAAACCAGCCGTAGCTCCACAAGTGATCGACGTCCAAGCTGGAGACTCGGTGGTGCGTTGGAGCGCCGATGGGCGCTTTCTTTATTTACGCCAAAACGAAGGCTTGGCGGCAATGAAGATCAACCGGTTGGATTTGACCAGCCGTCGCGAGGAGCCGTGGAAAGAGCTGAAGCCGGCGGACCCGGTGGGCGTGCGGATCGGACAAGTGGTGATGACGCCGGATGGGAACGTGTATGCGTATTCGTACCAGCGCGACATTAGCACACTGTATTTGGCGGACGGGTTAAAGTAGCTTAGCGATGCGCGATGACCAGCAAGGTTCGCGCGCGCTTGACCACGCATTCGAGAGCGTGTTTTAGGTTTTGGGGGTCGAGCGCGGCGAAGCTTTCGTCCAGCACGACCAGTTCTGAGTCCTGCAATAGCGCGCGGGCGATGTAGAGGCGGCTGCGTTCGCCATGCGAGAGTTGCCAGCCGGTTTCACCCACCATTTGAAGCATGCCCGCGGGCATGCGATGGAGCAATTCGCCCAGGCCGAGCTCGCCACATATGGCGCGCGCTTCTTCGAAATCGGCCGGCGTCAAGATGGCAGGCCGTCCCAAAAACAAATTGAAAGCGAATGTCTCGGCCAGCACGTGATTCTCATGGAACTGCGGCGCGGCGGCCAAGCGTCTGCGCCATTCAGCGGCGCCGAGCGTACGGCGATCGCACCCGTCAAGGAAGATGCGGCCGGAGTCCGGTTCCCGCACGCCCGCCAGCAAGGATACCAGCGTGGATTTCCCGCCGCCCGAGGGACCTTCGAGCACGATCCGTTCACCTCGGGCGATTTCCAGACTGGCCCCGCGCAGCACGGGTTCAGTGCGATCGTTGTAGCGGAAGACGAGATCTTGGGCGCTTACGACGAGGGGCGAAGGTTTGGAGGGTGCGCATTTTAATGCTCCGGGTAATTCTTCGTGGGTCGCTGCTCTGAACAAGACCGAGGTCCGCTGCCACGCCACCGTTGCGCCCGCCAACTGCCACGCGCCGGCCGCCAGCCGCCTCCAGGCACGATAGGCGAGCAATGTTCCGCCCACCGCGATTGCAACTCGCGCGGGCGTTGCATTGCCGTACATGAATGCGGGCGCTAAGCCGAGAAGCCCGAGAACCAGCCAGCCGCGCGGCACCAGCGCCAGCAGCGCGGAGGTGGATTGATCCATGGCGTGGGAACTCTTCAGATAGCTTTCGAGCGCTTGATCTTCGCCAGCGTGCCAGCGGTCCGCCGGAAGTTGCGCCAGGCGCGTGCGATGCCCAGCCATGCTCTCCACCAGGTCGTGCGTCATGGCCAGGCGAACGCCGGTCCAATCGCGATTGCGGGCGAAGTACTTCCACGCGAGGGCCGCCGCGACGAAAATCCAAATCAAGAGCAGCGCCGATTGCAGAAGACCGCCGGCTCCAGCCGCCAGCACGAAAATGGCAGCCACGATTTCGATGAGTGCGACTAGTGCGAGAAAGCCGCCGCTCAGCGCCAGCGCTTCTACCGCTTCCGATTCCAGTACGCGCCCCAGCAGTTGCCCCGCGCCTTGATGGCGGAGGCTATCGGGATCTAAGCGTAGTGACCCAACGAACAGCCGCTGCTTCAGGAGCGCGCCCGCGCCGATGGCGACCCAGCCTTGCAGCCGGGTGATGAGGACACGCAACGGCACCAGCGTCAACAGCAGCAGCGCCCAGGGAACCATCCATCCGCGATCCGTTCCGCCGCGTAAGACGTTGGAGCCGGCAATGTACCAGGCGAGAATCCAGAGCAGGTATTGAAGGGCATGAGCGCCTCCGAGAACGGCGAGACGGCGAGGGATGTGCGCGTGGCGCAGTTGTTTCCAGAAGTTCGCACCCGGCGGCAGACGCAGAAGCCAGATGCCGCGGATTCGTTTGGAGCTCAGGCGTTCGCGCAAGATGGCGTTGCGCGCGCGGGTTTGCTTTGCAGGTGGGATCTGGGCGCGGTCTAGCGTTTCCTGAATCTCGCGCAGCAGAGGCGCTTCGAAGGTGGCGCAGAGCGCGGATCGAATGACTGCGGGATCGATACGGACTTTTGTCAGAGCGGGAGTAAGCAGCGTGGAATCGGGAAGGAGTACGAGAAACGCCGGGCCAATGGCGATTAGCGCCGGCCCCATGTGAGAGAGTTGGAGCTCGAATTCGGCGTAGGTTGTCTCGGCCGGCTGCGCTTCCAAGCCCAGGGTCTGTGCCGCGGATTCAATCCACGCGGTGGGGATTGGGGACTGGGGATTGGGGCAGCCTGGTACATTCGTCAAAAGGCTGAGGGCCTCACCGAGACGAGAGGATGGCCAGAGCCACGAATCAGAAAAGTTGGCCATTGTGCAACTTTAGATGGCGCCAGTCCGCTCCGTTCCAAAACTCTTCGCGGACCGCGCGTTCGGCTTCCAGCATGGCGTGGAAGCGCGATTGGGGATGGTGGGCCAGCTCGCGCGGGTTGCCGTCTTCGACAATCCGGCCGTCTTCGACGACAAGCACGCGATCGAAACTCTTGGCTTCCGCGATGTCGTGTGAAATTGCAAGCAGCGTGGCGTCGCGCCAGATTTCGCGCGAGCGAGCGAGAAGCTTGTGGCGCTGTTCAAAATCGAGCCCGCGGAACGGCTCGTCGAGAATCGCGAGGCGCACTCCGGGACGCAACAGCGCACGGCCCAGGCGCACGCGCTGTCCTTCGCCGCCGGAGACCAATCCGCCGCCCTCACCGAGGGGCGTTGCGAGGCCATGGGGTAGGCGTTCGATCACGCGCGACAATTCCGCGGCCGCGATGGCGCTCTCAATCGGCGCCGCTCCGTCCGGTAGCCCATAGCGCAGGTTATCGGCGAGCGGCCGATTCCAGAGCTGCACGGCCGGGTCTACCCAGGCGATGCGCGGGCGAAGTTGCTCCAAACCGAAATCGTCCAGCTCGACGCCATCCACCAAAACACGGCCGGATGCGGCGCGATGCCACCCGAGGAGAAGTCCAGCGAGGCTCGATTTGCCGGCACCGGATTCGCCGACGATGGCGACGTGCTCGCCCGGGGCGATAGTCACCTGAATGCCGCGGAGAATCTGATGTCCCGCCGCCACGACGCTCACGTTTTCAAACTCGACCGACGCCGCTGCGCGAGCGGGCTGGGCTTCAGCGATGGCTCCGGGCGCCCGTTGTTCCAAAGCGCCTAACGGCTCCAGCAATCGCAGCGTGACGTTTCGATAGGCTGGATACTGCCACGCGATGATCGCGACTTCCTGGCCGAGCGCGGGAAGATTCAGCGCCCAATAAACCAGCAGCAATACCGCGCCCGCGTCGCCCGTGCGCCCGAGGTGCGACGCCAGCAGCCAGATCGCAAGCCCGAACCCCGTGAGGAATTGCAGTGTTTCGAGCGAAAGGACCGCGCGCTGCAAATTCAAGCCGGCACGCGCCCAGTCGCTGAGTAGCGACTCGTGTTCGCGGCGCACCGCCGGTTGTCCGCCATGGGTGTGGATGGCGACTAATCCCAGCAGCGCATCCAAATAGAAATGCGTGAGCGCGCCCGCATGGGTCCGCAGGCGCAGATCGCGCTCCATCAACCAGGGCTGCGATGCGAGCGGGATGCCGAGGCTGGCGAGGGCGGCCAGAATCGCGATGGGAGCGCTGGATGGATCGATCCAAACGATTCCCGCGGTGGTGAAGACAATTTCAAAGGAGTAGCGCAGAAGCTGGCCGCCGAGCTCGGGAAGGCGGCGAATCAGATGGATGCTATGGCTGCGCTCGGCCATGTCGGACTTGGGGCGGCTCTGAAAGTAGCGATCGCCGAGCCGCGGGATCTTCTCCAGAAAGGCCAGTCGCAGACGGATTTCGAGACGCCGTCCGAAGCGCAGGAGACTGGATGTGATCGGGATTTCAAGGAAGAGGAGGATGGCCGAGAAGGCTACGGTGACGGCCCAGAGGCTGCGGCCAGATGCGATCAACCCGCGAAACAGGATGGCTTCAAAGATCACGGCTGCGCTAGACAGCGCGAGGGCTCCGGCGATTATGGCTGGAGTGAAGATGCCGTCGGCGCGTAGCAATCGCAGCAGCTCAGTGCCGGGGCGCGCGGTGGATTGCTGGAGAGCGGCTAAGAGTTCGGGAGAAGAAGGCGCCGCATCCGTGCGGCCTAAAGCGCGAACCAGGACCGCGCCGCGCATCACGAGTTCGCCATCTTCCGCGCCAGGACGCACCGACCAATAATGTTCCGGGATCGCGCTGTCGTCCTCCAGCAGGGTGAGAAGCAGGCGCTCGCACTCAGGCCCGCGTTCGATGGCTGCGGACCGGGCCAGCGATTCGAGCATTCGAACACCTGCATCCAGTGCCGCGAGCGATCTCCAGCCCGCGTCGTAGGTCGCGATGCTGCCCGTGTGGTTAATCCCGAGTGACGCCAGGCGATGACGCAACGGTGCGAGAAAATCCTCGGAGCCCGCATACTCGCGCCAGTCCTGGGACGCAACCGGCTGAGAATGGATGTAGAGATCGGACAGCAAGCGCGTGGCGCTCACCCAGCGCCGGCCCACCGCGGGATCCATCAATTCAACGAAGCGCCCGAATCGACGCCACACGATGACGAAGTGCGTAACGCCATTGGGCAGGGCGACGACGGCAATGGCGGGGAGCGCGCGCGCTTCATCGAGCAGCACATGATCGGAGGGGAGCAGGATCTGCTCGGCGCGCAATCCGAGCTGATTCGCGACTTCCTCCATGGTGTCGATGGACGTGCCGTCGACGCCGGTCTGGCAGGCCTCCCGCAGGCGGCCATAATGGACGGGGATCCCGAAGCCTTCGAGCAGCGCTTTAAGTGCGGCAGGACCGCAATCCATGTTGGAGGTCTGGACCACCTCGGGAACGAGAAGCTTCGTCATCGATGGTGCCGCCCCAGAGATTGGAGCGCGATGGCGGCGGGGGAGACGCGCGAGACTTCGATCTCCGCCGTGGCCGGTGAGGAAGCCGGGATTGGGGGTTGGGGATTGGGGGCCAGGACCAATTCAGCATGGTCTGAAGCGATCGATTGGACACGAGCTGAGAAAGCTGTGCCCCCGACGCGTACGAGCGCAGGTTGACCCACCGAGATGCGGCCCATGGCGTCTGTTGGGAAAACCGCGGTTACGCCGCTTGCGTTGATACGAACATCGGCTGTGGATTCGTACTGCGGGACACGCGCGGCGAGCAGCCACCAGGTCCACGCGCCCAGCAGAATTGCGGCCGCCAGAAACCACAGCTTCGAAGCCCGGAAATCGTCGGCATCCAGGGCGCGCAGGGTTCGGGCGAACGCGATTCCCTGGTTCATGACCAAACGGGCGCGGGACGGTCCTTGAGCCACAGGATGAAATCGAGCGTGGGCGGCTGGCCTCCCGCGGCGCGCAACCGGGACAAACACTGGCCGCGGTGCGATTGGCTGTGCAACAGCACTTGCAGCATGGCCTGCGCGAGAGTTAACTTCACGCCCGGAAGCCAGGGCGGTTCGATCGGGCGATCGAGCGCGGCCGCGTCCAGGCCCTTGGCGAACGCGATTTCCGCGGGGTGCGTATCGCGGAAGCGGGAAACCAAAACATCGAACGAATCGGGCGGCTTCAACTCGGCGTTCATATCGAGTGGCCATTTCACAAAGAGCGCGAGGAAAGCGCGTTGCACCGTGATCATGTGATGCAAAGCCTGGCGCAGTTTCTCGTCCTCCAGGGCGGCCGGGCAGGCGCGAATGGCCGCCAGCAGGGTTGCGTCGGCCCAGGCCTGATGATCGAAGAGTTCGGCGAGCAAGGGAAGCACTTGGATATCGTACCGCAGCAACTCGGGGAGACTGCGACGCGTTTTATTCCGCGGCAGCCTGTTTCAGCAGCGGCTTCATGTTCAGGTTGCGGATCAGGCGATGCAAATAGTTTGGATGCAGGCCCAGCAACTTGGCGGCTTCAGTATAGCTGCCTTGCGCCTGCTCGAAGGCATTCAGGATGAGCTGCTTCTTGGCGTCGCGCAACGCGTCGTGGAAGGCCGTCATGGTAGCGCCGGCGGATTCCGCTTTTTCGAGCACGGCTTCGGGAAGATCCTCGGGAAGAATCAAGTCGGACGATCCTAGCACCACCGCGCGTTCGATGGCGTTTTCAAGTTCACGCACGTTGCCCGGCCAATCGTAGTTGGTTAAACAGGTGCGCGCCTGCGGTGATACTCCCAGCACCGGCCGGTTGGAGCGCTGCGAGAACTTCGCGGCGAAGTAGCTTGCCAGCAGCGGGATGTCCTCACGGCGTTCGCGCAAGGCTGGCATGCGCAACGACACCACGTTCAAGCGATAAAAAAGATCTTCGCGGAAGCGGCCTCTCTTCACTTCTTCTTCCAGGTCGCGATTGGTGGCGGTGATGAGGCGCACATCCAGTTTAATGGTGCGCGTTCCGCCCACCCGCTCGAATTCGCGCTCCTGCAGAACGCGCAGCAGCTTGGCTTGCAGCAATGGAGCCAGCTCCCCGATCTCGTCCAGGAAAACGGTGCCTCCCTCGGCGATTTCGAGCTTGCCCTTTTTCTGCTGGATGGCGCCGGTGAACGCGCCTTTCTCGTGCCCGAACAGCTCGCTCTCGAGAAGATTTTCAGCCAGGGCGGCACAGTTGATGGCGACGCAGGGTTTGTTGGCGCGGCCGCTGGTGCGATGAATGGCGCGCGCCACCAGTTCCTTGCCGGTTCCGCTTTCGCCGAAGACCATCACGGTGATGTCGCGCGGAGCCACGCGAGCGATGAACTGATAAACGTCGCGCATGCGGGGGCTGTCGCCTACCATGTTGTGCTCCAGGCTGATCTCGTCCTGTAAGCGGCGATTTTCCTGTTCGAGCGACTCCATGCGGCGCGCGTTGTCCAACGCTGCCGCGGCGATGCTTCCGATCGCGGTGAGCAGTTGCAGATGATTCTCGTCGAAGTGTGCATCCGGATTGGAGGCGTCCAGGTAGATTACACCGCGGATCCGGTCGAAGACTTCGAGCGGCACAGCCAGCACGCTGTGGATGCGCCTTTCGAGGATGCTGGCGGTATCGGAGAACGATTCGGTGGCCGGCAGGTCGTTGCACAGCACCGCGACACCATCGGAAAGCACCTGCGAGACGATGGTCCGGCTCACTTGAACTGCCTGGTTCAACCCGGCCCGCCGATCCCATCCGAACACCGAGGTCCAATCTTCCATGCCATGCTCGCACAGCAGAATGGCGGCGCGGTCGGCCGGCGCCACTTCAAAGATCGATTCGAGTACCTGTTTTTCCAGCGGCTCCAGGCCCCGCACCGAGTTCACCGCTTTGCTGATGCGGAGCAGGGCATTGAGATCGCGGACGGTGCGGCTGGCGGCCTGGATGTTTTCCAGATGGAGGTTTTCGAGAGGGACGATTTCCAGATCGCGCAAATAGCGCGCATCCTGCTTGCGCAGGATGATGGTGGAGCCGCCGCCCGCATCGGTCCGGTCGAGGTCCGCGGCTTTATCAAATTCCACCGACGTGGAAACATTCTTGGCCTTTTCCACATCAGGCAGCACGAAAACGAAAAGCGAATTTCCGATCTTGATCTCGTCGCCCGAAGCGAGAGGGCGTTCGGTGACGGGGACGCCGTTCACAAAGGTACTGTTACGACTATTCAGATCCTGGATGGTGAATTGCCCCGCATCGCGCGTGATCACGCAGTGTCTGCGCGACACTGCCGCGTCCAGCAGCGAAATTTGATTACAAGGTTCCCGCCCTATAGAAGTCTCCTTCTCAGGCAGCGGGATGATGCTTCCCTTGAGCGGGCCAGCCACCGCCTCAAGTTCAGCGGAAATGTCGGACATCTTCTCGGGTAAGTATACCGGATCGCGGCTAGGTTGGTAGCGAATGAAAAGGATTGCGGCGCTCAGGCAGGATACCGAATCCGCCGGTTCGCGGACCCATTAAGGGGAAGACCCTATCCGCACGGATAGGGTGACTATCCGAGCAGATAGCAGAAGTTCACCTGAAGCGTTACAATCCGGCTTCAGACACCTTGCTTGTGTGAGCTAGATGTCTTTATTATTCAGGGATTTCCATGGCCGTAGTACCTTGGGCTTTTGGATCATGGTACTCTTGGCAGCTTAGTTGCTTTCCTAGATGGCGTAAGTAAGTAAAAAGCAGACACGAAATCAAGCTAAAAAAAGAAGGAGGCAGCGCCAATGAGGACCAAGACCAAAATCAAAGCAGGCAGTGCGATCTGGGGAGACTAATAAGTCCAACAGGTAGCGGACCGCGGTTGGGAACCACACCCGGCCGCGGTTTTTCATTTTTGCCCATCCATTCCAGTCGACTCGCCCTCTCCGAGCAGCCAATGCGTCACCGGGGTTACAATGCAAACTCTGGGACAATGAGCGCACTTTCCCAAGATTTAAGGTACGCACTACGTACATTCCTCAATAGTCCTGGTTCGACAAGCATCGCCATCCTTGTGCTTGGTCTAGGAATCGGGGCTAATGTCGCCATTTTCAGCGTTACCAACGCCGTTTTGTTTCGTGCGCTCCCTTACAAAAATCCAGACAGGGTGGTTTTTGTATGGGAGAAAAAGATCTCCCAAGGCATGCGGCAGGAGTTGGTCACGCCGGCGGATTACAAAGATTATCGATCTCTCGATCAGGCCTTTGCGGGGATGGGCGCCATACGGTCTCAATCCTCGGTGTTGACTGGGGGCGAGGTCCCGGAGCAAATCGAGACTGCCGCAGTCTCACCGACGGTCTTTGAAATCCTGGGGATGGAGCCGCGCTTGGGCCGAGTCTTCTCTTCCGATGAGGATCAGCCCGCCAAAAACCGCGTCGCCATTCTTGGCACGGGTCTGTGGCAGCGCCGTTTTGGTGCCGATCCCGGCATTCTCGGTAAGACCCTGACACTCGACGGCGGCTCATTTACCATTGTGGGCGTCGCTCCTGCCGGGTTTCGGCTTCCCGGAAACGAGTCCGAGCTGTGGATTCCGTATACGCCGGACCCCAAGGATTTCGAGCCGGATAACCGGGCGCTGCATTCCTTAACGGTGCTGGCCCGCCCCAAGCCAGGGATTTCCCGCGAGCAGGCGCAGGGTGAACTGCGGATTATCGCGGACCGCCTGGGACAACAATATCCCAATACGAACGCGGGTTTCAGCGTGGATCTGGTGCCCTTGCGAGAGCAACTCATCGGCGATGTTCGCCCCACCCTGTGGATGCTGATGGCGGCCGTCGTGGCGGTTTTGCTGATCGCCTGCGTCAACGTGGCGCATCTGCTGCTGGCGCGGGCCGGCGCGCGCGAGAAAGAGATCGCCGTCCGAACGGCGCTGGGCGCCAACCCTGGGCGGTTGGTGCGCCAGCTCCTCACTGAGAGTGTTCTGCTGTCATTTGTGGCCGGACTGATCGGCTTGCTGCTGGCCTACTGGGGAACGTGGATCCTAGCCAAGCTGATCCCGGCCGGACTGTTGCAGTCCGAGGAAATTCCCATGGATTGGCGCGTGTTGGCTTTTACGCTGGCGGTGTCAATCGTCACCGGTCTGGCGTTCGGATTGGTGCCCGCCTTGATGAGCGCGCGATCGAATCTAAACCTGGTGCTGCGCAGCGGAGGCCGTGGCGGAACCGGGCCACGAGCACGCAGCCGGGTGCGCGATGTCCTGCTGGTGGGTGAAGTGGCATCCAGCGCGGTATTGCTGATTGGCGCTGGATTATTGATTCGCAGCCTGGTCCGTTTGCAGGAGGTAAATCCCGGCTTTCGCGCCGATCATGTGCTCACCATGCAGCTTTCGCTTCCGCAGGTTCGCTATCCCGGCCTGAAGGTGGCACTGTTCTACGAACAGCTGCTGCAGCATGTGGCGGGGCTGCCGGGCGTCCAGTCCTCTGGAGTATGCCTGTTTTTGCCTTTGGGCGGCAACGACGCCAGCTTAAATTTTCAGATTGAAGGACGGCCGCGCCTGAGTGACGCCGAACAGCCGCGCGCCAAATACAGGACTGCCAGCGGGGGATATTTTGCAGCGCTCGGAATTCCATTGCTGCACGGCCGGCTTTTTGACCGCAGCGACAATCAGAGCACTCCCAAGGTGGCCATCATTAATGAAACCGCGGCGCGGCGCTACTGGCCCAATGAAAATCCGGTCGGCAAGCGTATCCTCTCAGGCTTCGACAATAACCAATGGTCCACCATCGTCGGCGTGGTGGGGGACGTCAAACACACCGGCCTGGATGCGGCCATCAATCCAGAGATTTACTATCAATACCTGCAGATTCCACCGGAAGTAATGAATTTCGCCGAACCGACCATGGCGCTCGCGATCCGAACCAGCGCCGAGCCGTCCGCGATGGCGAACGCGGTGCGCCAGGAACTTCGGACGCTCGACCCCAGCCAGCCGGTGTTTAATGTTCACACCATGCAGGATCTGCTGGAAGGATCGGTGGCGAAACCGCGTTTTCGTACGTTCTTGATTAGCGCGTTTGCCGGGCTGGCGCTGGTGCTGGCCGCGCTGGGGCTTTACGGAGTGGTGGCGTACTCGGTTTCGCAGCGGACCACTGAATTGGGTATTCGCGTGGCGCTGGGGGCGCAACCCGCCGGCATTTTGCGGCTGGTGCTTTTTCATACGGTGGGCCTGGCGGCGATCGGCCTGGCGATCGGAATTGCGATCACTTTGGCGGGCAGCCGGATATTTTCGCGGTTTCTGTTCGGTGTCGGCGCGGCCGATCCGGCGACGCTGGGAGCGGCTAGCCTGCTGATTGTCCTGGTGGCTCTGACGGCCAGCTTGGTGCCGGCGGTACGAGCTGCCAAAATCGATCCTGCGATCGCGCTGCGCGCCGAGTGAAGAGTGTGCGCAACCCTTTCAGCCGGTTAAAGTTCCGCCCCTATTCTACCGATAAGCACTTGTGAGAACTGTCATGGACGGCGGGCAGCCCCAGTTGTGGTCCTACGAGCTGAGATACTGCGTTGCCCAATGGCGCCGCTAGGGCGAAACTCTGAGGAAATTGTAAGTGGAACAAGCACAGGCTCAGCGAATCCCTCTCACGGCGAATCTCTTCATCGCCGCGGTTGGGCTGGCCGGTCTGACGGGAATGGCGCTCACGTTCCGAGGCTGGATTCCCGAACCTGAGCCACGCTTCCTGGTGTACCTGGTTTTAGCCCTCCTTTCCGCTGGGATGAAGGTGCGGTTCCCGGGAATCGGTGGCGCTTTCTCGGTGCAGCTGGTATTCACCATGCTCGGCCTGATCGAGCTGACGCCACCCGAGACGCTGTTCCTGGCGGTTGCCAGCGCTGCCGCACAAACCTTCTGGCATGCCAGGGGCCGGGTAAAACTGGTGAGGCTATTCTTCAACACCACTTGCATCGCGCTGGCAGTCTGGGCCGCTATCTGGGTGTATCACAAGCCCTGGTTCCAGGGCGTGCCCGAAGGCGAACTGCTGCAACTCATGCTGGCGGGCGTGGCCTATTTCGCGCTGAACAACATTCCCCTGGCGATTGTGATCGCGCTCACCGAGGGACAGAGCATTCAAGCGGTGATCCGCAGCTTATTGGACTGGTCCTTCTGTTACTACCTGGTGGGGGTTTCGGTCGCCGAGATGGTGCATCGTGCTTCCGGGCGGCTGGGGTGGACTTTCACTCTGGCGTTGTTGCCGCCGGTTTATCTGATCTATCGTTCCGTCCGCTTGTACTTCGGAAAACTGGAGCAGGAAAGAGCCCACGCGGAAGGCATGGCATCCCTGCATCTGCGAACCATCGAAGCGTTGGCAACGGCCATCGAAGCCAAGGATGAATGCACCGGCGATCATTTGCGGCGCGTGCAGGTTTATTCCATCGAACTGGCCAAGCATCTGGGCCTTTCCTCCGATGAAGTGAACGCTCTGCAAGCGGCGTCCATCCTGCACGACATCGGGAAACTAGCGGTCCCGGACTACATCATCTCCAAACCCGGCAAACTCACTCCGGATGAATTCGAAAAGATGAAGGTACACACCGTGGTGGGCGCGGAAATCCTGGAGCAGGTTGCTTTTCCTTATCCAGTGGCTCCCATTGTGCGTTCGCATCATGAAAAATGGGACGGCAGCGGCTATCCGGATGGGCTGAAGGCGCAGGACATTCCTATCGGCGCGCGCATTCTGTCCGCGGTGGATTGCCTGGACGCGCTGGCGAGCGACCGCCAGTATCGCCGCGCGCTTCCGCTGGATGAAGCCATGGGCTATGTGGCTGGGCTGGCCGGAAAAAGCTTCGATCCGCAGGTGGTGGACATCCTGAAAGCCAACTACCGCGAGTTTGAGAGCCTGGCCCAAAGCACGCCTTTGCGCAATCACCGTTTGAGTAAAGATCTGATCGTCAGCCGTGGCGAGGCTCCCGATGCCGGATTCGAGAAGAGCGCCTCCACCGCGGCCAATCGAGGACAAGCTTCGGCGCCCGATTCCATCGCTTCGGCGCGTGAGGAAATGCGCGCCATCGTCGATCTTGCGATGGACCTCAGCAAGTCCTTGCGCATGGAAGATATTCTCTCCATCCTGGCCGCCAGATTGAAGCAGCTGGTACCCTACGATTGCCTTGCAATCTATGTTCGCGAACGGTCTATCCTGAAAGCCCAGTTCACCAGCGGGCTGACCAGCCAGATATTCGCATCGCTTGAGATTCCGGTAGGTCAGGGGCTTTCCGGCTGGGTGGTGGAGAACGCGAAGGCGATCGTCAACGGCAATCCGGCGGTGGAACCGGGCTACGCCGAAGCATCCGGCGAACTGGGCGCGCTGCAATCCGCCCTGTCCATTCCTCTGGGTGACGGAGTAGATCAACTCAGCGGCGCGGTCACCTTATATCGCACCGAGAAGGATGCCTACAGCGCGGACCACCTGCGGGTTTTGCTGGCCATCAAAGGCGACATCGCGCGGGCGGTGGACGGCGCTATCCGGTTCCAGAAAGAGCAGCAGGGAGCCGCGACGGACGAGTTGACCGGTCTGCCGGCCAAGGCCGCGCTGCTCACGCATCTGCGGGAAGCATTTGCCGCGCAGCATAGGGCCGTGACCGTTCTGCTCTGCGACATCGAAGAATTCCGGCGCGTGAACGAGCTGTTCGGACGGCCCACCGGGGATGAGCTGCTGAAGCTGGCAGGCAACATTCTGCGCGGCCACTCACGCAGCGGCGATTATGTGGCGCGGGCGGGCGGCGACGAGTTTGTCATGCTGCTGGCCGGGGCGCGCCCGGAAGAGTTGGCGGGCAAGATAGAATCGCTGGACCAGTTGGTTGCGAATGCCTGCCGCGGCCTGTGCGGGGAAGAAAGCTCCGGGCTGGCCGTCGGCGTGGCCTGCTTCCCAGAGGATGGCGCCGACGCCGACAGCCTGATTGCGTTTGCCGAACAAGCTCTAGCCAAAGCCAAGGAAGCGCGGCGCGCCAGCCGCAATGCCGTGCTCCAGCTGGAGCATTCGATACGACGGCCGGTATAAGGATCGGTCCCCTTTTAGTAGCCGGCTGATGCAGTCCACGCTTTCACCGGCACGCCACCGTGGATCATGCTTTGAATCGCGCCGCCGAAGAATACATACGGATGCACTGGTGCTAGCGCGCTGGCTCCTTCCAGGCGTTTCCGAAGATCATCGGGAATGGTGAATTCAAGCGACGCCAGGTTGTCGTTGAGCTGTGCCAGGCTGCTGGCGCCCAAAATGGTGGACGTGATTCCAGGCTGCGTCACAGCCCACTGAATGGCGACTTGGGCGGCTGGTTTCCCGAGTTCTTCGCTGGCACCCAGCAGCACTTCCAAGATGCGCCAGTTGTCCTCGGTGAATTTGTTGAACGGGCTGCCCTTGGTGAGGCGGCCCTCGCCCGCTCCAGTGTTGCCCTGGCGTTTGTATTTGCCGGTAAGGAAGCCGCCTCCCAGCGGGCTCCATGGGCAGATTCCGATTCCCAACTGCTGCGCGGCCGGGATATGTTCGCGCTCGATGTTGCGCTCGATGAGCGAGTACTCCAGTTGCAGCGCGGTCACGCCTTCCTTACCTTGCTGCTCGGCCAGCGTGTGTGCGCGCGCCACATACCAGGCGGGCGTGTCGGAAAAGCCGTAGTGGCGAATCTTGCCCGCGCGCACCAGATCGGTCAGAGTGTTCACCACTTCTTCCACCGGCGTTACGGTGTCCCAGGCGTGCAGCCAGTAAAGGTCGATGAAGTCGGTGTTCAGCCGGCGGAGCGATGCGTCGATGGCGCGGTAAATATTCTTGCGGCCGTTGCCGCCTGAGTTCGGATTTCCGGGCGAACCGTTGAAGGTGAATTTAGTGGCCAGCACAATCTGATCGCGCAGCTTGCGTTCATTGATAAATTTCCCGCACAGCTGTTCGCTTTGGCCGCCCTGGTAGCCGTCGGCCGTGTCGACGAAATTGCCTCCGGCATCGACGTAGCGGTCGAAGATGGAGCGCGAGACGGCTTCATCGGCGCCCCAGCCCCATTGTGTTCCAAAGGTCATCGCGCCCAGGCAGAGCGGGCTGACGCGGAGGCCGGTGCGGCCTAACGTGATGTAGCTTTTCAAATCCATATTGCGATGGTAACTTGTGCCGCTCGCGTTCGCTCGCGCGGGATCGGGGATTTGGGATTGGGTGCCTGGTCAGCGCTGCCGCTCTAGAAGTTTTTGAGTGTTCACCAGCAGCGCATAGTGGCCTTCGGTAAGCTTATCGATTTTTTCGTGCAGATAGGCGATTTTGGTTTCGGTGTTGATGCTGGATTCAAACTCGATGTCGGAGCGGATGCGATCGCGAGCGCGCTGCCGGTTCTGGCTGGTGAGGACGAACAGAGTCAGGAAAATCGCTTCCAGCGAAACGATTACGGAAAGGAATTCGAACGGATAAGGGTCGAACGCCTTCCTGCTGCGGATCAAGCTCAGATTGATTGCGATCCAGCCGCCCAGAAATACCGCGTGAAATGCCAGCGACGCGATGCTGCCGGTGAAGGCAGGGACGGCATCGGCCAGACGGGTAAGCGGCGTCTGCTGCTCGGCCGCCACGTCGTTTACGTTGCGGGTTACGGTGCGGCGGATTACCTCATCGCTGCGGCGCAGACGGCGGGCGGCGACGCTTAGCAGGTTCAGCGCCGCGGGCGTGCATTGACGGAGGTAGGCTTCGAAATGCTCGCGGTCTAGCCGCAGCAGTTGGACGTCGCCCAGGGCCGCCACCCAGGCCGTACGCGTTCCTCCGTCCAATAGCGAGATTTCGCCGAAGATGTCGCCGGGTTGCGAGGTTTCGAGGACAATCTTCTCGCCCTGGTCGTTCTTGACGAAGATTTCGACCTCGCCTGACCGGACAATGTACATGGCATGCCCAGGGTCGCCGTAGTTAAAGACGGCCTGTCCGGCGTAGTAGTGAAGCAGGTCGATCTTATCGGCCAGCGCGGCCTTTTCCTCTGGGTTCAACTCGCGTAAGTGCTCCACTTCGTTGAGGATGGATGCGTCAATTGCCATGTTCATCTCCGGATGCCATAGTTGTCTCAGGCTAACATCGCGCGCTATCCCCCCAACTAAACCTAGCCCCGTATACCTCTGGGGGAATAGCGAATTTGTACCAGGGCGAGTACGCTCAATTAGAGCCATCGTGGTGATGCCCGAATCGTGATTCGCATGTGATAATCGCTTCGTCTCCAGAAATGAAGTGAGGTGTTTTCTGTGAAAAACGTCGGTTTTTTACTGATTTTCGCCGCTGCCGCCGCAGCGAATCCGGTTTATACGGTGGCGGATTTGGGCGTGATTGACGGATCTGCCACCGGCTATGCCATCAACAGCTCAGGCACAGTGGCAGGCTGGGCGCAGAATTCCTCGGGCGGCCAGCAGGCATTTGTATCGACGGCGAACGGTTTACAGCCGTTGTCCCCGGGACCTTATGAATCATATGCCTACGGGATCAATGACTCGGGAACGGTGGTCGGGACGACCTACGACGCAAATGGACAGGCCCATGGAACTATTTGGAGCGCGTCGGGGACCACGGTCCTGGGAGCCGGCTCATACGCGATGGCGATCAATAACGCGGGCGAAGTGGTGGGTGGAGACGGCGACGCCTTCGCCGTGGTGAACGGGCAGATCCAAACTCTGGCGCAGGTGGCAGGCATAAATTGGAGCGCGGCTTATGGGATTAACAGCGGCGGGACGATCGTGGGCGATGGCCAGTTGGCCAACGGATCGTTTCGGGCGATTATCTGGAATCCAGATGGTAGCACCAGCGTGCTGGGTACTTTCGGAGGCAGCAGCAGCCAGGCGACGGGTGTGAATGACAGCGGCGAGGTGGTAGGATTTGCGAGCCTCGCGGATGGCTACCAGAACGCTTTCGCGGAGATCGGCGGCGACATGATCGATCTCGGGACTTTAGGGGGCGGAAACAGCTACGCCTACGGCATTAACGACAGTGGCGAGATTGTGGGCTACAGTTGGCTTACCGACGGCTCCCAGAGCGCGTTTCTCTATGACGATGGCAGCATGCTCGACTTGAATGCGCTGCTTCCGAGCAATTCAGGCTGGGATCTTCTTAATGCCTATGGAATCAATAACTCAGGACAGATTACCGGAGTGGGCCTGTACGATGGGCAACTCAGCGCGTTCCTGCTGACGGATCCATCGGCGGGTCCAGCAGGCATAGCGGCGGTTCCGGAGCCGAATGAGCTTCTGATTGCGTGCGCGGCCCTGGCTATGATTGCCCTTTTGCGGCTGCGGCCTTGGGCTCGGGGCTAGCCACGGCCAGACGAGGCGGCTGAACTTGGCGCCGGAAAAGGCGAAATACCGACCAGACCGGTGGGCTTGCCAGTTGCCTGGAAGCCGGGGCGGGAACGACACCCCACACGGCCGAAATCACTGACCGACCTTGAAACATCATGTCTGTCACCTAATGCTGAGATCGACGCGAAATTACTGTAACTTTAGACGACGCGCACGAAATGGGTGTTACTGAAATTCGCTGAGTTCCGTCAACAAGTACGTACTAGCAGATGCTGCACCGGAAAATCACCAGGCAAGTGGGGCGGAAGATCCGCGAGTCGCGGATGTTTGCCCGGGCCATGCAGTCCGATGCGCATCCCATCCTGGCCCAGATTGTTCCTATCCGCCGCTGCAATCTAGACTGCAGCTATTGCAACGAATACGACAAGACTTCCGACCCGGTGCCGCTAGAAACCATGCTGGGACGCATCGACCGTCTGGCCGATCTCGGAACCACCATCATCACCCTGAGCGGCGGGGAGCCCACGCTGCACCCCGGCCTGGACGCGATCATCACGCGGATTCGCGAGCGTGGCGCCATCGCGACACTGATCACCAATGGCCTGCTGTTAACGCCGGAACGAATCCAAAAGCTAAATCGCGCGGGGCTGGATTACTTGCAGATCAGCATCGATAACGCGCGGCCGGACGAGATATCGAAGAAAAGCCTGCAAGTGCTGGACCGGAAGCTGGAATGGCTGCGGCAATACGCCGAGTTCGGGATCACGATCAATTCGGTGCTGGGCGCGGGTATCCGGAATCCCGAGGACGCGCTGGCGGTCTCCGGACGCGCGCGGGCGCTCGGCTTTACCAGCACAGTGGGCATTTTGCACGACAATTCCGGCCAATTAAAGCCACTGGGCGACACGCATCAAAGTGTTTACGAGCAGTTTCTTCGGCACAAGGACTCGCTGTTTTCGTTCTCGCATTTCGACAGTTTTCAGCAGAATATCAGCCGCGGCCTGCCGAACGCCTGGCACTGCCGCGCCGGCGGGCGGTTTCTATATATCTGCGAAGACGGGCTGGTGCATTATTGCTCGCAGCAGCGGGGCAAGCCGGGGTTTCCGCTGGAAGATTACACGGTCGAGGATCTGCGGCGGGAGGCCGCGCGTCCCAAGGGCTGCGCGCCTTTTTGTACGATTTCGTGCGTGCATCAAACCGCGATGCTGGACGACTTTCGCCAGAAGCCGCGCGAGACCCTGGACGGGATCATGCAGCGGCGCCGCGAGGCCGATCCGAGTTTCCGGACGCCGGTTGCAGTCCAGATGTTGTCCTGGATGTTTCTCGACCAGCGTCGGCGCGGCGTTTTCGGCAAGCTCATGCTTGGCGCGCTCGGAATTAAGCGCAAGCGCGCCAACTCGATTTAAGACTACGGGCTAGGCCAAGCTATCCGCGGTGTAACGGGCGGTCCGACTGCGGATGCGAGCTGAAATGGGGCTTACCCGAACGCAGCAGGTGACGGTGCAGACGTGGCTGGCCTGATTTTGCCCGCGCCGCATAGGTGCTGGTGGTCAATGGAAGCAGCGCCTCCAGCGTATCGGAATCCGGCCCTTCCACTTCCAGGGACGCATCCCCGAGAACCAAGCCTGTGGGGATGGTGAAGTTAATCTGATACAAACCGGCGAATCCCGGCGCGAGCCCTGAGCGGCTACATCGATCCCACCGATAGAATCCGATTCGTCGAAAAGCTGAAGGCTGACAAAAGCGTCATTAACTTCGAACAGCGTTTCAGGCGGAAAGACGGCAGCACTATCTGGGTTTTAAACAGTGCAACTCTGTTGACTCCCGATCGCGGAACAGGAGCAGTGATCAACGGCACTTTGACAGACATCACAGATCTCAGAACCACCAGACAACTTCTGCAGGACAGCGAGAGCAAATATCGCGTGTTGTTCGAAGATTCGGTAGATGCCTACTGGTTGATGGATGGAAAGAACATCGTAGACTGTAATTCTGCAGCACTTGAGATGTTTGGATTCTCGAACAAATCCGAGTTTAGACATCCGGCTGATATCTCACCTCCAAATCAGCCGGACGGCACGTCATCGCGGACCGCAGCCGAAAGGAAGATCGCCGCTGCATTTCTGAATGGCAAGGAGAGCTTTGAGTGGGTGCATCAGCGAAAGAACGGCGATGTTTTCCCAGCCGAAGTGTGTTTGTCGACTTTGACATTAGGTGGGCAACTGATGCTGATGGGCGTCGTCCGAGATATCACCGCCCGCAAAAAGGCCGAAATAAAAATTCGGCAGCTCAATCGGGTTTATTCCATTCATAGCGAGATCGACAAGACAATCGTCCGTGAAAAAGACCCTCAAGCAGTGCTGGAGGCCGCCTGTCGCATTGCCGTGGAACATGGAAATTTCAGCTTGGCTTGGATTGGAATGCTCGACCCCGCTAGTGCTCAGATCAACCGCGTTGCATCGTACGGTGACGTGGATGGCTATCTCAATAGGGTCAAGATTCTTGACCCGGATCATGCCTCC
>CAVRZH010000221.1:0-19115 GCA_963725455.1 Bryobacterales bacterium | reverse complement strand
TGATGTACACAATGCTGTTTCCCCTGACGTACACTTCGAGCGGGTAGGCCGCGAGCGCCCACAATATATAAACTGTGGTCGCGCCGCCGAGCACCAGGAACGGCAGCATGCGCCGGCGGCTGGTCCGGTCAGGCTCAAACAGCAGCACGCTGAGTGGCAGCAGAAAGGGCAGAAGCCCTTGCGCATACAACATGTACGCGGAGGCCATGTCGTGCGTCACCGCTGGCGGAAGAACCCCATCCAAGCCCAGCCAGACGAACCCTTCGATAAACTGATGCACGGCAAACAGCGTGGGCAGCGCAGCGAAAAGTAACTCGCGCCTGTGTTTCACCTTCGTTAGCGTGACAATGCCGATAGCAGCCAAAACTCCACTGCCGGTGAAATTCGCCGCTGCTGAGAAGCACATAAGGGATCAGCTTTTGTATTTCGGAAACAGCCGGAGCGCGTTACCCATGTGGATGCCCTGGAGTTCGTCGGAATTAAAGCCGCAGTCCAGCAATCCCTGCACCTGCTTCGCGGCGGTTGCTCCGAACGGGTAGTCGGTTCCGAAAACGATTTGCGATACGCCGGCAATGGTCTTGAGCGCCTGCATCTGCACCGTGTTGGTGGACTGCGCTGTGTCGTAATAGAAGCGCCGCAGATGGTAGAGCCGGGAGTTGGGTTCTGGAGTGCCGCGTAGATTGGCGGCGATGGTATCGGGGTTGCCCACTCCGATTCGATCGATCAGCGACGGCATGGTTCCACCGGCGTGCGAGAAAATAAACCGGATGTCGGCGTAACGAGTGGCTGCGTTCGTGGCCAGCAGGCTGAGAATCGCACGGGCCGTGTCGGTGGGGTATTCGAGCGTGGTGGGATTGACGCCCTGCATCAGGTCCTGACAGCAGGGGGCGTCGATGGGATGGGTGTACACGACGGCCTTGCGGCGGTTCAATTCGTCGAAGATCGGTTGAAAAGCCGGGTCGCCCAGCCAATGGTTCCCGTAGCTGGTCAGAACACCCACTCCATCGGCGTGCAGCGTGTCGAACGCAAATTCAATTTCCTTCAGGCTTTCGTCCACTCGCGGGATGGGCAGCACGGCCAGCAGCCCGTACCGGCCTTTGTAATCGGACGCCATTTTCGCCCCGAACTCGTTCAGTTCGCGGGCCAGGCCGCGGGCTTCGTCCGGATCCCCAAACCAGACACCGGGCGCGGTGCAGGAAATGAGCGAGGTGGCCACGCCGTCGCGGTCCATGCTCTCAATGTCTTTGGCGGGCGAATAATTCTTCCACAATCCCAGTGGGAAAAAGCTGGTGAATCCTTCGGCCTTGTGGCCCTCTTTGGCGGTGAGGGCTTTCAGAAAAGCGGGGGACACGAAATGATGGTGGCAGTCGATGACGCGGGGCGAAGTGGCGGGAGGCTGCGCGTCGGACTTTTGGGCCGGCAGCAACGCGGCCGCCCCCAGGGCAGCCAGGCCCTTCAGGATATCGCGGCGGTCAGGTAACGAATTGTGACGCGGCATGAAAGAGCCGATGCTATCCGGGGATGGCTGCGATTGTCAAGGAATAGCTGCACCCGCTGTCAGCGCAAAATGAGAAGTTCCGGTTTTGTGCAAAGTGAGAAGTTCCGCTTTTTGCCGGTTGGCTCTCAAAGTCATGATAGTCTGAGCGCGTCCGCGAGGGGTCGCGCCCAAGCGGAGATGCAAAGCCGAGGCGACGGAGTCGGCTCCGCAAGCAATCGGCACAAGCCCTCCTTCAACGGTCGGAAACCGTGCGGAGGGCTTTCCTGTAAAGGATGCCTTTTGAAGAGGGGGGAGGCCTCCGATCCGAAGCCGAGGCTTTGCATTGAAAACACCCATTGCTTCGGTGAGATTCTGGAGCGGAGGCTTTGCATCAGAAACGCGATGACGCCGGGCGTTTTTGGCCCGGCTTTCGATTAAGAGGCATCGCATTCTTCTTCCTCGCCGTCGAGGCTAGTGGGCCGATCCAGCCGAAAGCCATACATCCAACGCCTTCGCCCGCCGGTGGGTGGCGCTGGCGCCGGCTTGGCTCGCACGATCGGTGGCGTGGCAACCGGCTCGGCTTGCTCACACAGGCGCACTGTCAGTTCGCCTTCGGCGGCGCTCACCAGCAACCGGCCATCCAGATGCTGCTCCACTCGAACCGCTTGGCCGCGCAGCCGCGGCTGGATGTGCTCGCGCGCCACTTGATACAGGTGCCGGCCGTAACGCAGCGTATAATCGTGCCCGATGACGCGCGTCTCCACGTGGCTGAGACTGGAGGCTAAGCGATGCTGTTTGCCGAGTGGCCGATGGGCATCCGCATCCCCAGCCGGAGTTACTGTGAACCGCTGGTTCCACAGTGGCAGATAGTGCTGCTCGAGGTATTGATTGGCGGCTTCTAGACTGCGCACCCCGGCCTTTCGCAAACCTTTCACCAGCCGGTCCTGTGCGGTTTCGAAAAATCGCTCGATGCGTCCTTTGGCTTGCGGCGATCGCGCTGCGATCCAACCGATGCCCAGTTCTCTCAATGCACGCCCAATCTGTGTTTCCGGCAGCTTACCCTGCCGCTCCTGGTCGCGCTGGTTCGGACGGTTGGTTTCGAACAATCCGGCCCGGTCCGTGTAGGCCTCCACCATCCGTCCATAGCGCTCCAACCAAGCCCACAGCAGGCGCATGTTCTCAGCCGTCGAATCGTGCTCGGCAAAGCGCGCCAACCCTCGGCTGGTCGCGTCGTCGACCATGGCGATCAGGTAAATCTTGGGCCCCCGCTTCTCCAGCCAGTTGTGCTCGCTGGTGTCCCATTGCACCAGCTCTCCGAAGCAACTCCGTCGTTTTCGCCAGACGTGGATCTCCTGCAACCGCTGCTTTTTCCTCTTCCAAAGCCCGGCCCGCATCATCCATTTCCGCAGCGTCTCCCGGCTCACCGTGATTCCGTGATGCTGCTCCAGATACTCGCTGGCCAGCGTCGGTCCAAAATCGGCGTACTCGCGCCGTACCAGCTCCACCGCTCGCTTTTCCACTTTGTCCGATATCCGCCGCGTCGAAGATCGTCCCCGCAGACCGTGCACCACGGCTCGATCTCCCCGCTCCTTCATCCGCCCCAGCAGCTTCCGAATCCAGCGATCGCTCAGCTTCGCCTGCGCGCTGGCCTGGCGCTGCGTCAGGTGGCCCCTTCGCACTTCGTGCAATACCTTCAGTCGATCTCTATCTCGCTGCGTAAGCAACAGCTTCTCCTCTTCCATCCGGCCATCTTGCCGGTTGTCAAGAGGAACTTCTCATTTTGTTGGAGGCGGAACTTCTCACTTTGCTGCGACAGGAATAGCTGCACCCGCTTGACTCCCAAGCACTTTGTTGATACGACAAGATACGTGCGTTGCGGCAGAATTATGCTCGTCGTGGCCGCGATGGCGCAGGCCGCGGCGCTAGCTCAGGGGCAAGGTGCCGGTCCGCTCTCGGCTCAACGGGCGGTTATCCAGCAGTACTGCGTAACCTGCCATAACCAGAAGCTGAAGACCGCCGGTCTGATGCTGGACAAGTTGGTATTGTCGCCGGTCGGGGAGCATGCCGAGCAGTGGGAAAAAGTGGTGCGCAAGCTGCGCGCGGGCATGATGCCGCCCGCGGGTATGCCGCGCCCGAACGCCGCAACTTACGAGGCGCTGACGGTGGCCATCGAGGATGAGTTGGATCGCGCGGCCGAAGCGCATCCCCATCTTCCCGTCCCCGGTGTTCATCGCGTCAACCGGACGGAATACGCCAACGCCATTCGCAGCCTGCTGGCGCTCGATATCGATGCCGCCGCCTATCTTCCGGCCGACGACTCCAGCTACGGGTTCGACAATGTGATGAGTGGCCTGGAAGTCTCGCCGGCGCTGGTAGAAGGCTATGTGGAAGCCGCGGCGAAAATCAGCCGCCTGGCGCTCGGCCACGAAACCGATCCGGCCCGCAAGGTCTATCACGTGCGCGAAGACTATTCGCAGGAAGAGCACATCGAAGGGCTGCCGTTCGGAACGCGCGGAGGAATGCTGATTCATCATTATTTTCCGGCGGACGGCGAGTATTCGATTTCCTGGGACCCGGTGCGGACCACCGTGGGCGGTTTGTATGGCGGGGACAGCGAGGATGAGCAGGCCGAGGTGTTGATCGATGGCGCGAGAGTGAAGCTGTTCCGCGTCGGCAAGGACGTGCCCATCGCCAGCCTGCGGGACAAGAACGTGGTCCGCGTTCCGGTGAAAGCGGGCCAACGCTCAGTGGGGGTGACGTTTCTCGCCACCACGTATGTGCCGAATGTGGATCTGAATCGCCACTATCATCGCAGCATTCTCGACGACAATCTGATCGACGGCTTTACGTTCACGCCGCAAGTGAGCTCGGTAACTATCGCCGGCCCCTACGATGGAAAAAGACCGGTTGATACACCCAGCCGCGACAAGATTTTCATTTGCAAGCCTTCCGTCGCGAGTGATGAATTGCCTTGCGCACGGAGGATACTGACAACGCTCGCACGGCAGGCTTACCGCAGGCCCATTACGGATTCCGATGCGGAGTCTTTGATGAATATGTATCAGGCCGGCAGGAACGCGGGCGACTTCGAGGACGGAATCGAGCGAGGACTCGAGTTCATCCTGGCGCATCCGGAATTCGTGTTCCGCACGGAAAACGGCCCGGCCAACGTCAAGCCAGGCCAAGCCTACCGCATCAGCGACCTGGAGCTGGCTTCGCGCCTGGCCTTCTTTTTGTGGAGCGCCGGCCCGGACGATCAACTGATTAACCTGGCGGCACAAGGAAAACTTCACACTGACGCTGTTCTGGAACAGCAGGTGCGGCGCATGCTGGCCGATCCCCGCACTCACGAGCTGGTGAAAAATTTTGCCGGCCAATGGCTGCAGTTGCGTGTGATGCAGAGCTCGACGCCGGAGGGCATCGATTATCCGGATTTCGACGATAATCTCCGGCAAGCCTTTCGCACCGAAGCGGAGATGTTTTTCGAAAGCGTCGTGCGCGAGGATCGCAGCATCATCGATCTGCTGGATGGTGATTACACTTTTGTGAATGAGCGCCTGGCCGCGCACTACGGAATCCCGGACATTTACGGCAGCCAGTTCCGGCAAGTGAAACTTACGGGCGCCCTGGACGTACGGCGGGGCTTGCTGGGCAAAGGCGGGATCGAGTTAGTAACTTCCATATCCGACCGCACTTCCCCGGTGCAAAGGGGTAAGTGGGTGATGACCAATATACTGGGCATTGTTCCGCCCGATCCGCCGCCGAATGTTCCCGCGTTGAAAGAAGCATCCGCGGGCAGTAATGGCCCTCAAACCATGCGGCAGTTGATGGAGGCGCATCGCGCCAATCCGGCGTGCGCGGGCTGCCATAAAATGATGGACCCCATCGGTTTCGCGCTGGAGAATTTCGACGGCATCGGCAAGTGGCGAACCGAGGATGCCGGCCAGAAGGTGGACGCCTCCAGCCAATTGACAGACGGAACAAAGATCAATGGCGTGGTGGATTTGCGCAACGCGCTGCTGCGCTATTCGCCGCAGTTTGCGCGAGTGGTGACGGAGAAGCTTCTTACCTACGCATTGGGACGCGGGGTCGAATACCAGGACATGCCCGTGGTGCGCTCCATCGTGCGGGCTGCCGCGCCCGGCAACTACCGTTTTTCCGCGCTCGTGGAAGGCATCGTGAAGAGCGAGCCGTTCCAGATGAATCGGAAGAGAGATGTCACCTTGAGCGCAGCTCGACAATAGGAAGGCGGAACAGAATGTTCATTACCGGCAAACATATTCCGAGGCGGACGATGCTGCGAGGGCTGGGCGTGTCGCTAGCACTGCCCTTGCTGGATTCGATGATCCCGGCCCTGCAGCCGCTGGCCAGCGCAGCGGCGCTTCCGAAAGTTCCACGATTCGCTGGCATATTCAGCCCGCACGGATGGGCGCCCGCCTACTGGCAATTTCCACAGCAGGGCGCGCTGACAGAATATCCATTTGTGCTGAAACCGATTGAAGCGTGGCGGGAACATATCACGGTGATCAGCGGTCTGGACGCCACGTCCTCCATGCCTCCGGCTGGAATGGCGGGTGGAGATCACTCGCGCAGCGCGGCGGTATTTAGCGGCGTTCCTCCCAAGAAGACGGTCAGCGACGACATCTATCTGGGCACCACCATCGATCAGATGATCGCTCAAAAGCATGGCCAGGATAACGCGCTGCCATCGATACAGCTCGGCATTGAAGATCAGAGCGCGCTCGCCACCTGCCCTTGGGGCTACAGTTGCGCCTATGTGAACTCGGTTTCATGGTCGGGCCCCACCAAGCCGCTGCCGCACGAAGCAAATCCGCAGGTGGTGTTCGAACGCCTGTTCGGCGACGGAGGCACCGCGCAGGAACGAATGGCCCGCAGAGAGGCGAAAGCAAGCCTGCTGGATGCAGTAACGCAGGAAGTGAATCGGCTGAACAGCAAACTGCCGGGCACGGACCGCGCGCGCCTGGACGAGTATCTGGACGACATCCGGGAGATCGAACGGCGGCTGCACAATGTTCAAAAGGCGAGCGACCCGTCGCCCGATGCGCCGGTTCCTTTCGGCATGCCGGAATCGTTCACCGACCACATCAAATTGATGTGGGATCTGCAAACTCTGGCGTTCCAGGCAGACATCACCCGTGTCTCAACATTGATGTACGCGCACGATGTCAGCATGCGAAGCTACCCCGAATCGGGTGTTACTACCGCGAACCATGCCGCGTCGCACCACGGTGCCGTTCCTAAGAAATACGAGGACTGGGCCAAGATCAACCGTTACCACATACAGTGTCTGACTTACTTCCTGGATAAGTTAAAAGCGACGCCTGATGGCGATGGCAACTTACTCGACCACACGTTAATTCTGTGGGCGAGCAACATGGGCGACTCCAACCTGCATAGCCATAAGGACGTCGGCCACATGCTGATCGGCGGCGCGATGGGACAGCACAAAGGCGGCCGGCATATCCAGACTCAAGGGTCGACTGCCAATCTTCTTCTCGCCACGCTGCAGATGTGCGGCGTGGACAAAGCAAGCATCGGCGACAGCACCGGACCGCTCTCGTTGTCCTAACAATGCGCGGAATTGCAGTATTACTGTTGTTGATTAGCGCCGGTGCGGCCTGCGCCAGTGATATTGCCGATGCTGTCATGCATCAAGACCTAGCCGCGGTCCGCGCGCTGCTAGCGAAAAAGGCCGACGCGAACGCCCCGCAGGCCGACGGCACCACCGCGCTGCATTGGGCCGCTCGATGGGACGATCTTGCAACGGCCGGGTTATTGATTCGCAGCGGAGCGAATGCCAGCACCGCAAACCACGATGGCGCCACTCCGATGTTTCTCGCCGCGCAAAATGGAAGCGCTTCCATGATCGAGCTACTGCTGAAGGCCGGCGCCGATGTCAATGCACCAGTGCTCGCTCACGGTGAGACAGCGCTGATGATGGCAGCGCGCAGCGGCAGCGTGGATGCGGTCAAGCTACTGCTCGATCACGGTGCGCAAGTCAACGCGAAAGACACGTTGCGCGGAACTACGGCGTTGATGTGGGCCGCCGAACAGAGCCACCTTGGGGTGGTGGAGTTACTCATCCATCGCGGCGCAGACGTGGGCGCTCAGTCCGAAGTAATTCGAACGCTCAAGCGGCGCGGGTTGGGGTTTGCTCCGGAAAGCCAGCAAGGCGGCTCCGACGCTCCCATCAAGGGTGGCTTGACCGCGTTGTTGTTTGCCGCGCGACAGGGCTCCATGGAGTGCGTTCGCGCACTTACAACCTCTGGCGCCGACGTCAACCAGGCTTTAGTAAATCAAACCTCGGCCGACGGAAGCAGCCCGCTGTTAGTCGCCACGCAGAACGGTTACTACGACATCGCGCTCTATCTCATGGATCATGGCGCGAATCCAAATCTTGCTAACACCAAGGGCTGGACGCCGCTCTATCTGGCGGTGAAGAACCGCAATCAGGAAACCACCGCCATCCCGGGGCCAAACACGGATGGGGTGCTGGACTTTATCAAGACGCTGCTCGATCGAGGAGCGAATCCAAACTTGCGCATTAAGGCCGATACGGAAATCCATCAGGGCATGACGGCGGCGTGGTTGAAGGAAGCCGGCGCCACGCCATTGCTGCGCGCCGCGCTGTGCGGCGATCTTCCGGTAGTGCGGCTGCTCCTGGATCACCACGCCGATCCACTGATCCCCACGTTCGACCATACAACGCCGCTGATGGCCGCCTCCGGAGTCGGATGGGCCGATGGAATGCTCCGTGAATATTCCGAGGATCAGACGCTGGAAGTGGTGAAGTTACTGCTCGGCTTAGGGTCGGATGTCAACGCTGCCAACGATCATGGGATTACTGCCCTGCACGGGGCCGGCTTCAAAGGCGCGAATAAAGTGGTGCAGGTTCTGGTGGATCATGGCGCGAATTTGGCTGCCTTGGATAAGGGCGAGGATTATGGATTCGGAGTAAGCAGCGTCCGAATGACTCCGCTGAATTGGGCCGAAGGAGTGCCGATCGGCATGTCCTCGGCCATCTTTCATACTGAAACCGTCGCCCTGATGGCGCGGCTGATGAAGGAGCGGGGAATCCCGATCGTCTACAACTCTTTTCACGGAGAGAAGGACGCCGGATATAATTTTGGCGGCCCAGAACCGCCGAAGTAAGTGGACTGGCGTCCTGAGCGCTCATTCTTTCGGGGCCGCGAACACCAGCAGCACGTTACCGGGCATCGCGTTTTGAACTCCTACATATCCCGAAGGCACAAACAGCATGCCGCCGGCGACCACTGGTCCCGCCGCGCCTATCGATCCGCCTTTCGCCGCCACGCCATTGACGGTTTGAAATTCGCGGACGGTATCGAATTGCCAAATTACTTTTCCATCGGATGCGGATAAAGCTCGCAGCACGCCATCAAAGCCGCCCGAGAAAATGACGCCGGGTATCGCGGTTAGCGGCCCAGTCTGTCCGGGATGCTTTTCACGCCCTGCCGCCGGAGCGATGGCCGTGAACCATTTTCGCTCGCCGTTGCGAATATTCACGGCTGCGATGCCGCCTGAGCCCAGGCCGAAGTAAGCGTTCTGCTCATCGGCCGACCCGCCCCAAACAAGTTTGCCGCCGAAGCTCTTGGTGTCGTTCACTAGTGCCGTACGCCACACCACGGCTCCATGTTGGTCGGGATCGTAGGCCCAAACGTTTCCGCTCTTCTGCCCGGCGATCAGCAGCGTGGGCCCGCCGGGAAACTCGCGCAAAATCGGCGGGGAGCCAAAATCCTGATCCGGACCGAAATCCTTGGGGCAGTTTTCGAGCGGCGTGGGACGCATGCATCCCACCACCCACGCGTCGTTCTCGGTGCCTTGTACCGACCACAGAATTTTGCCTGAATCGAGGTTGAGCGCCATGATGGCGTCCGTGTTTTTCGGAGCGGGAGTAGTGTAAGCATCACCCGTGCCGACGTAAAGCGCGCGGCGTTTGGGATCAATGGTGGGGGCGCTCCAGATGCCCCCGCCGGCCGGAGCCCAGCGGCTAACACCGTTTTCATTCTTGGAGACGATCTTCGGAATCTCGGCGATGGTCCACGTTTTCCAGACTTGCTTGCCAGTGGCGGCATTGAGCGCCACCACGCTGCCCCGAAAGCTGCAGCACGGATATTGAGCGCTGGAGCTGGCGCCTTCTTCTGAGGACGCCACCGGCACGTAGACTCGATCTTCAAAAACCTGGGTAGCTCCTGTGATGTGGGCCGTAGGATGGTCGTCCACGCGAACCTTCCAGACCAGCGTTCCTTTCGCGGCGTCCAGCGCGTAGACATTGGCCTTCAGATCGCCGAAGTATGCCATCGGTGAAGATTTGGCCGCACTTATTGAGACCGCGCTGCGAACACCGGCGTCAGCTTGAAATGTCCAGTAGACGCATCCCGTCTGAGCGTCCAGCGAATAGACCACGCCGGTGTCGGCGCTAAAGAATACGCGCCCACCCACCACCACCGGTTCTCCAAATACTTGTTTAGCGCCTTCGAGTCCGAACGCCCATTTCAGCTTGAGAGCGGGAACCTGGGCGGCCGTCAGTTGCGCCGCTGTCGCAGACTGGAAACGCGAATTGGAACTGCCCGCGCCCCAACCGTTCCACGCTGGACCGGACGCGGCATCCACCCAAGGAGGATTCGCCGCGCATTGGCTGGACGCTGCTGGAGCGGCCAGAGAAACCAGGCTGGCGATGAAAAGCACGGCCCGCGCGACCACAGGTGAAGAACGCATTCCTGGTCAGTCTATCGCGAGCGTAACTGGAGCGCTACTCGGCTCGGAGCGCCGTCATGGGCGAAATGGATGCCGCGACGGTCGCTGGAATGAGCGCCGCAATCAGCGAGCAAAAAGCCAAGGCGATCGCCGCCCCCGCCAGCGCGAACGGATCCCAGAAGGAAACATCGTACAACTGGCTGGAGATCAGGCGTCCGGCGACAATCGCCAAAGGCACGCCCAGCACCAGCCCCACGGCCACGCGCAGAAAAGCTCCGCGAAGCACATAGCGAACCACGCTGGCGCGGTCGGCTCCTAACGCCATGCGAATCCCGATTTCATTGCTTCTCTGAGCAACGGTATAGGCAGTAACTCCGTACAGCCCCACCGCAGCCAGCAGCAGAGCAACCAAGCCGAACAACTCCGCCAGGCTGGCGACAGCGCGTTCCTGATCGAAGGTGAGCGCCACTTGCTGCTGCATGGTCCTGACGTTCACGATCGTAAGATTGGGATCCACTCCCGCTAAAGTGCGCTTCAATTCGGGCTCGAGGATACCAATCGGGATATCGGTTACCAGCATTATTCCCCCGATGAAATGGGACTGTAGCTCCACCCTCTGCATGAGCGCGTCTTTGTAATCGACGTTCTGCCTAAGTGGGATATACAACATGGGCCGAGCCGGCCTTCGCAGAGCAAAACCGGCGAACTTCGCGTCGGGGACGATGCCGACAATTCGAAACGTATTGGCATTCTGTGGTTCGTCGAGGCCAAAGTGCTGCCCGAGCGGATCTTCCCCGCTCTTGAAAAATCGTTTCACGAAAGCTTCGTTAACGATCGCGACCGGCGCCGCGTTTTCGTTGTCCGCCGCGGTGAAGTTTCGCCCGCGAATTGCGGTCATCCCGAGGTTCTGCAGATAATTCGCGCTCACCCGGTCCAGGGAGGAGCCGGCCTCTTCGCTCAACTTGGGCACGGGATGTCCCGAGACGATAACCAATTCGCCCCAGTTATCAGTGAGCGGATTGTAGAGAGCGAGTCCGGATCCTTTTACGCCCGGCAGCGCGTCGATGGCATCCTCCATCTGGCGATAAAGAGCTTGCAACTTGGGCAGGGAGTAACTTGTAGGCGGCCTGTCTAGCGAAACCACCACGCGCCCGTCAGTCCGATATCCGAAATTCTGGTGCTCCAGTTTGTTGAGACTTCGCGCCAGCATGGTTGCACCGGCCACCAGCACAACCGATAGAGCTGCTTGAATGATGAGCAGCGCCTTGCGGGCGAACCCGGAGTGGTCCGTGGTGCTGCGGCCGGAACCGCGCAAGGCCTCCACCGGGTCGGTCCGCGTGGCAAACCAGGCTGGAGCAGCGCCGAAGATTACTCCCGTCAGGAGGGCCACTGCAAAGGCGAATGCCAACACGATGGGCGACGGCAGAGCATCGATGGGCAAAAAATGCGAGCTTCGAAACGCCAGAAGCAGGAGGAGCCGCGCGGCAGCAATGGCCACGAACAATCCGGCGACGCCCCCGGCGATTGCCAGCAGTACGCTCTCGAAAAGCGCTTGAGTAATAATCTCCCGCCTGCTGGCTCCGACAGCGATCCTCAGGGCGGTTTGCGTCCGGCGCGCCACCGCGCGCGCCAGCAGCAGGTTTGCAACGTTCGCGCAAGCGATCAACAGAACCATGCCGCAAACCGCCAGCAGGATCTGGAGACTGCGGCCGTACTCTTCCTTCATCTCCGCGACGCCCGCGCCGCCGGGAACCACGTTGATCACCTGTTTCGGAACCAAACGCTCGATGTCGGACATCCAGTTGGGAGGATAGCCGGAATCGTGCAGCATCCATTGCCGCAGGATTCCCGTCAGGCGCGGACCCATGCCGTCACTGGAAGCACCCGGACGCAAACGCCCAATGACGCGCAGCCAGGCACCGATGGACTGATGCAGCAGCGCGCCCTCGCCGTCGATCAGAGGCTCCTGTTGGACCGGTATCCAGATTTCCGGCGGATCGCTGCGCAGGGTGTCGCCGAAAAATCCCGGCGGAGTGACGCCGATGATGGTGAAGGGATGCCCTTCGATGATAAAAGTGGAACCCACTACCGCGGGATCGGCTCCATATTCTGTCTGCCAGGTCTGATGGCTCATCACCGCTACCGGGGGAGAAGACGGCTTGTCGTCTTCGGGCGTAAGGAGGCGTCCGCCGAATGGCACAACCCCGAGGGTCGAGAAATAGTTGCCCGTCACGTACTCGGACCCCAGCGATTTGGCCTCAACGGCAGCGCCCTGCCGACGCACACTGACACCGCCGCGGCCGGCCTGAAACGCAGCTAACTGTTCGAATTCCGGTGTCGCGGCTTTGAGGCGCTCATAGAGCGGGAAGGAAAACATTCCCCAGCGGTCTTGCGGTCCGCCTTCCACGCAGCAATCGTCACCGTCGCCGATCCGATACAAAAGCGCTGGATCGGTAACGGGCAAAGAGCGCAGCATCACCGCATGGATCAAAGTGAATATTGCGGTGGTGCCGCCGATTCCCAGAGCCAGCGTCAATATGGCGGCGGACGTAAATACCGGCGCCAGCCGAAATTGCCGCAAGGTATACCGCAGAGTGCCAAGCGTGTTCTGCATTCGAGCCTCTCCAGAGCTACGAGATACAGGACGGCAAGTTCCAAGAAAAGTACCGGAATTCGATAACTACTTCTGCCGCTTCGCCGCGGACTGCACCTGCGCCAGGATTTGATCCAGCGCGGCGCGATCGAACAGCCGGCCATGCGCCACGACAACGTTGATTTTCTCGCTGTTCCGGATGTTTTCCAGCGGATTGGCGGTCAGCAACAATAAGTCAGCCACTTTGCCCGATTCAATCGAACCCGCGCTGGCCTGTGTCCCGAGAAAACGGGCGGGATTGCTGGTGGCTGTTTGCAGCGCTTCCATGGGCGTGAAACCGGCTTCGACGAAATTCGCAAGTTCATCGTGCAGGCTGAAGCCGGGCATAATGTAAACGCCCGGGGCCGTGTCGGTCCCCGCCAGGAATGGCACACCGGCCCGATGCAGCGCGCCGACAATCTGTAAATTGTGCGCGAAGTAATCCTTTCGCAGCGCCAGCGGATCACGCAGAAGGTCGGGCATCATCTCGTCTGTAAAGCGCTTCCAGGTTACATTGCGCCAATAAGCGGGAACGTATTTGTCGAGAGGCTGGCGCTTGGGATCGGGCTGGTCCAGAAATTCGCCGCCGCGCTGCCAGGCGAGCGTGGGCACCTGCCACGTCTGGTGCTGCGCAAGCAATTTGGCGAGCTCAGCGCACCTCTGCTTGTCCTGCGTGGATAGCAACAGCTTCAGATTGCCTTGACCCTGGATAAATTTTTCCTCTTCCGTGGAACAGCCTTCAAAAATGCCCATTAAGTGCTCAATGCTGACCTGGCCTGCTGCGACAACCTCCCGGATGCGAACTTTGTCCGGCACGTGGCCGACGAAAGGCAGTCCCTGTTTATGGGCCTCCACGGCTGCCGCAAGATAAGCATCGTGCGGAATCTCGGACTGGACTTTGATGAAGTCCACGCCCTGTTTCTTGAGCGAGTCCACGGCCGCGATCGCCTGGGCCGGAGTAGTAACCGGGACGGAACTGGGAAAGCGCAGTTTACCATTCGGCAGATAGCCGTCCAGCATGGGGCCCGCGATCACCATGCGCGGACCGACGATCTGGCCACTCGCGATCTCTTTGCGCCACCCCATCAGAACCGGGATTTCACCGCCCATATCGCGCACGCCGACCACGCCGTTGGCGATAAAAAGCGGCAGGATGATGTCGCGTCCGCCGGGAAACCAATCACCAAACGCGGAATGGACGTGCATGTCCCAAAGTCCCGGAATCAGATACTGACCCGTGGCATCGATGACGCGCGCATTCTTGGGCGGCTGTGCAGTTGCGGCGTCAGTAACAGAGGCGATGCGATCGCCGATCACGACAACAGTCCGGTTGCGCTGAACCGACGACGTGCCCGGATTGATGACCGTGACGTGTGTGATCGCGATGGGGACCGCGGCCGGAGCCTGACAAAATGCCGTTACTGCCGCGAGCCAGAATGCTGCAAGAATGCGCATTGCTAGAGGGTACTATGGTTTGTCGTGCTACGCTCTCTGGATAAAGCTTCCCGGAGGTGGCACTACATGCGGATCAGCGCGGCAATCTTCAGTTGGACCTTGACACTCTTGGCGGTCGCCTTGCCCCAGGCTGAGGGCGCGGACGTAACCGTCGGCACCGCCACCGCTCCTGCGGGAGAAAGAGCCACCGGATTCATCGAAGTGCCGGCCGGCGTGGATGCGGCCACCAATATTCCGGTCATCGTTATTCATGGAGCGAAGCCCGGGCCCAGGCTGGCAATAGTGGCCGGCTCGCATGGCACCGAGTATGCCTCCATCATCGCGCTGGAAAAGCTGGGCCACAGCGTCAACCCGGCTGCGCTTTCGGGAACTCTCGTCATTGTGCCGCTCATCAATCTGGCGTCGTTTGCGCAGAAGGTGCCGCATCTGAACCCAGTGGACGGGAAGAACATGAACCGCATGTATCCTGGCAAGCCCGGCGGCACGCAGACGGAGCGAGCTTTGTGGGCAGTTGGCAGGCAGGTTGTGGAACCATCCGACTATTTAATCGACCTGCACGGTGGCGATTTGGACGAGAACCTGCGGCGCTACTCCTATTGGCCGCAGACCGGCAACGCAAAGCTCGATGCGACGGCCCGCGGCATGGTCATGGCGTTCGGTTTCGATCATATCGTCCTGATGAAAAGTGAAGGGCCGGCAACACCGGGTGCGATACCGATCTCTCGATTTGCGGACGATCACGGAAAGCCTACCGTGATCGCGGAGGCAGGCCATGCAGGCACCACCAATGCCGAGGATGTGGATGCCTTGGTGCAAGGGTCGGAAAATGTAATGCGCTATCTGAAAATGCTCCCTGGCGAAGTGACGCCCGTGGAGCATCCGGTCTGGATCGGAGAGATCACCACGGTTCACAGCGATCACGATGGCATTTTTTATCCCCTGGTCACCCCGGAAAGCTACGTTCAGCAGGGAATGCGAATCGGCTATACCACGGATTACGTCGGCAATAAGCTGGAAGATATTGTGACGCCGGTATCGGGAGTGGTTGTGTTTGTCTGTTCGGTGCCTTCCATGAAAAAGGGCGACACGGCCGCTTACGTGGGCGCCATCGCGAGCGCACCCTAGCGGCGCAGGTAAATCCTGACGAACCCGCACTGGCCGCTTGTTATACTGGCATATCATGAACTCCACCGGGTAGTGGACAACGATTTCAAGGAAAATTGGCGAAGCGCAACCCGGAGGTAGCTTCCTTTATGCACATGCACCGTCTTGCCACCATCACTGTAATTGCTCTCGCGGCCACGCTGATTGGCGCGCCACGGGGCACGGCTGCTCCCCGCCAAGAGGCCTTGCCGCGCACCTCCGACGGCAAGCCGGACATGCAAGGCATCTGGCAGGCCTCCAGTTCCGCCGCAGCCGATCTGCAGGATCACGTCGCCAGCCTCAACATGCTGGCCGGCCGCTCCGTAGTCGCGGGCGGCGTAATCCCCTACCAGCCTTGGGCCGCCAAGCAAAGGGCTGAGAACTTTCAGAACCGGCAAACTGCGGACCCGCTCTCGAAATGCTACATACCGGGCGTCCCCCGGGTGATGTATCTGGACTTTCCCTTTCAAATTTTCCAGACGCCCAAGATCGTCACCATGGCCTTCGAATGGGAGCTGGACTACCGGCTGATTTACACCGACGGCACGCCGCACCCCACCGATTCCGATGGCTGGATGGGCGATTCGCGCGGGCATTGGGACGGCGACACCCTGGTGGTCGATGTCGGCAACATCAACGACAAAACCTGGTTCGATATGGCGGGCGATTTCCATAGCGACGCGCTCCACGTAGTGGAGCGATATCGCATGATCGACCACGACACCATTCAGTACGAAGCGACTATCGACGATTCGAAAGTTTTCACCAAACCGTGGACCATCAACATCGCTTTGCGTCGCCGAGTGGATCGGGACCGGCTCTTCGAATACTCCTGCGAATCGGAATTGGAAGAAGTGAACGGCGCGTTCACTCGGGAAGCACGCACCTGGTATCCAGGCAGCCCCACAGCGCCCCCCATGAAGATGCCGACTGTGTCGCCGCTACCCATGCCTCCGGCTCAACCAGTGGCGAACCTGCGCCGCACACCGGACGGCAAGCCGGATCTGCAGGGCTTTTACGAATCCAAGGCCGGCGGCGCAAATCAGTCATTAGAAGGAAGGCCGGGCGGAAAACCCTTGATCATCGATCCTCCCGACGGCAAACTTCCGATGCAGGCTTGGGCCAAGGAAGAAAAAATCAGCCGGGACCTGAGCGAACGTGGTTATGACGATCCAACCGCTCATTGTTTCCCCCAGGGAACCCCTCGTACGATGTGGGTCCCGCAGGGAATTGAAATGATTCAAACACCAGATTACATCGTCATGCTGTTCGAGCGCGTGCAATGGCGCATCATTCCGCTGGATGGGCGGCCCCACCTTCCCGAGAGCATGCGCCTGTGGGAGGGCGATTCGGTCGGGCATTGGGAGGGCGACACGCTGGTTGTCGACACCACCAACATGAACGGCAAAACCTGGCTGGGCGAGGGCGGCGAGGTGATGAGCTACGCCGCGCATGTGGTGGAACGATTCACCCCGGTGGGCCCCGACACGCTCAACTATGCGGCCACCGTGACCGATCCAGTGGTGTACACGCGTCCCTGGACCATCTCTTTTCCCGTAAAGCGCGAGAAGTTCGAATTGCTAGAGGCGGCCTGTCATGAGGAAGATCACGACCTCCCGCACTTGAAAGCGATCAAAGACGCCGCGGCTGCCAAGAAACACTAGCAAACTGCTGCGTTGTTTCCCTTAAGATGGCGGTAGCCGATAAACGGCTGGCGACGCCAGGCGATTAAATTATGGAAACGCGAAAAATCGGAAGCCAGGGCTTGTCCGCGGGCGCTATCGGCCTCGGTTGCATGGGCATGAGCCACGCGTATGGCGGAGGCGACGAAACAGAATCCATCGCCACTATTCATCGCGCCCTCGATTGCGGCGTCACGCTGCTCGACACGGCGGAAGTCTATGGGCCGTATATCAACGAGGAGTTAGTCGGTAAGGCCATCCGTGGCCGGCGCGATCAGGTGGTGCTGGCCACCAAGTTTGGAATCGTGCCGGGAACCATCGGCGTATCGCGGCTGGATGGGTCACCCGCCAACGTCAGGCGCGCGGCGGAAGGTTCGCTCGAACGGCTGGGCGTCGACGTAATCGATCTGTACTTTCTGCACCGCAAGGATCCGGCGGTCCCGATCGAGGAGACGGTGGGCGCGATGAAGGAACTGGTAGAGGCCGGTAAAGTTCGCTACCTGGGCCTTTCCGAAGTGGGCGCGGAGACCATCCGGCGTGCCAACAAGGTGCATCCCATCAGCGCGGTGCAAAGCGAATATTCAATCTGGGAGCGCGGTATTGAGGAATCCATCCTGCCCGCGATGCAGGAACTTGGTGTGGGCCTGGTGCCCTTCAGTCCGCTGGGACGTGGGTACCTCACCGGCGCTTTACAGTCGAGCACCGCCTTTGGACCGAAGGATTTTCGCCGCAGCTTGCCGCGCTTCGACGACGAGCATATGGCGGCAAACCAGAGGTTGGTCGAAACCGTGAAAACCGTTGCCGCGCGCCGCGGCGCAACTCCGGCGCAGGTGGCGCTGGCTTGGGTTCTCACTGTGGCTCCCGACGCAGTGCCGATTCCCGGCACCAAGCGCAGAACCTATCTGGACGACAACCTGGGCGCGGTCAACGTTCACCTTACTCAGGACGACATGGCGGAACTTGGCCAATTGGCATCGCTGGCGGTGGGCGACCGCTACTCGCCTGCCATGGCCAAGATGTCGGAGCGCTAGAGAATTTCTCGATCCCCTCGGCCGCCCGTTCACTTCATGTAACGATCCGAAAAGCCTGTTCCCGCAGTCTACATAGTGGGAAGGTGGATGTTTTTTCGCCACTCTGACTAACCGGCCTCGGCGCAATCGCCCTTCCGCGAACGCGGCTTGGCGCATCTACATACGCAGTCCCGCGCGTGCGTTGTTACTAATGCGCGCTGGTTCGAATGTAGTTGGAGGTATTCGTATGACAGACTTTAGTGACCCTTTGGATCAGAGCGATCCCGCACGGCGGAATGCCGTCGCGCGAATTAATTTGCAGCCCATCGCGGCCCCATCCATCTTGGGACTATACGGATTTGCTGGAGCCACGTTCATGGTCGCGGCGAATTATGCTGGGTGGTACGGAGGCCAGAACGCTGCGATGTACCTGTTTCCGTTCGCGGCATTATTTGGCGGTCTGGCTCAATTTCTGGCTGGAATGTGGGCGTTTAAGGCCAGGGACGGGCTGGCCACAGCGGCGCACGGAACGTGGGGTTCTTTCTGGCTCGCGTTTGGCATGTTGAATCTACTGGTTCTGGACGGCAAGATCGCGGCGCCGGCTTTGTTGTCGCCTGAAATGGGGTTTTGGTTTATCGTGCTCGCGGCCATCACCTGGATGTGCGCGCTGGCGGCTTTTGCGGAGAGCGTGGGATTGGTCTGCGTGCTTGGTGCGCTGGCAATCGGATCTACGCTGGAGGCGATCGCGCGCCTGGTGGGGAACGCCGATATCCACGTGATCGCCGGCTATGCCCTGGTGATCTCGGCCATCATCGCGTGGTGGGTGGCAAGCGCCATGATGTTCGAAGAAGCCTACGGTCATCCCGTGGTTGGCGTGGGGAAGAGGAGACTCCGTCAGCCCAGTGTTGCGGTGGGAGTGGGTGAGCCTGGAGTTATCCGCGGACAGTAGATACAGTGAAATGACGGCCGGCTGGGGC
>CAVRZH010000220.1:0-14622 GCA_963725455.1 Bryobacterales bacterium | reverse complement strand
TGTTGTGTACGTCTACTGGTTCCGTTACGTATTGCTCGTTTGTGCCGCTGGCCAAGGCCGATGCGAAGCCGAAGATGCGCTTTGGAGCGGTATATTTTCCGAACGGCGCCATCATGCAGCAACTCACGCCGAAGACCGCCGCCAGCGGGTTCGAGTTCACTCCGATTCTAAAACCGCTGGAGCCTTTTCGAGACTCCTTGCTCGTGGTGACCAACTTGACGCGGTCGCATCCCGGCAGCCAATTTGGCGACCACGCCGTCAGCGCCGCGGGATTCCTGACGGGCGTTTGGCCGAAGCGGACCGAAGCTGAAGACGTGCTTGCGAACACGACCATTGACCAGGTGGTGGCGCAACAGATCGGGCAGGATACGCCGCTGCCATCGCTCGAAGTGGCCACCGAGGATTTCACTGGCTATGTGGGAGGCTGCTCGCCCGGCTTCAGCTGCGCTTATTTGAACACTATTTCCTGGAGCACACCCTCCACGCCGCTGCCCATGGAGATCAATCCACGCGCTGTTTTCGAGCGTCTTTTCGGGGCGGCGGGAACGGCTTCCCAGCGCCAGGCGCGCATCCAGACGGAGCGCAGCATTCTTGATTCGGTTGTCGAGGAAGCAAACGGCATCGGCCATGGCCTGGGCGTACGCGATCGCACGCGGCTCACCGACTATCTGGATAATCTTCGCGAGATCGAGCGCCGCATCCAGCGGCAGGAAGCGCGCGGGGCGGAATCCACGGTGGAAACGCCGGACGCTCCGATCGGCGTTCCGGATTCGTTCGACGAGCATGTAGCTCTGCTGTTCGATCTGCTGGCCGTGGCGTATCAATCCGACACCACGCGCGTGTTCACGTTCATGATGTCGCGGGAACTGAGCCAGCGCACTTATCCGCAAATCGGCGTGACGGAGCAGCACCATTCCGTCTCGCATCACCAGAACAATCCGGTCAAGATGGCGCAGTGCGTCAAGATCAACACTTACTACGTGGGAATGTACGCCAAATTCCTGGAGAAACTGCGGTCCACTCCGGATGGCGATGGCAGCCTGCTTGATCACTCGATGATCGTGTATGGCGCGGGCATGGCCGATTCGAACATGCATGCCACCGATCCCCTGCCGGTGATCGCGATTGGCGGAGGCGTAGGCCAGGGACATCGCCACATTGAATTGCCCACGCGAACGCCCGTTGGGAACTTCTGGCTCAATGTGGCGGAGAAATTTGGCAAGCCCATGGATCGCTTCGGTGACAGTACGGGAAAAACCGATGTTCTGGTATAGAACTGCCCTGATCGCCCCTCTGATCGCGTTACTGCCGATTGCCGCGTCTTTCGGCGGTCAGCAACGGGGCGCCGATGTTAAGCCCCCGGATGTTAAGCGCTCGGATGTGAATCAGCCCGACGCGGACGGAACCACGCCTCTGGAGTGGGCCGCCTATAACGACGACCTGCAGACCGCGCAGCGTTTGCTGCATGCGGGCGCCGACGCCAAGACCGCCAATCGTTACGGTGTGACGCCGTTGTCGCTGGCCGCCACAAACAGGGACGCGGCCATGGCCAAACTGCTCTTAGACGCGGGCGCCGATGCGAGCGCGAAGCTGCCCGATGGCGACACGATGCTCATGGCGGCGGCACGCACCGGTAATCCCGAGGTCGTGCGGCTGCTCATCGAACACGGCGCGGACGTTAACGCGAAAGGCCCTGAATACGGCGAAACCGCGCTGATATGGGCGGCGCAAGAAAATCATGCGGAAGCGGCAAAGGTCCTAATCGCGCACGGCGCCGATGTGAACGCCCGCACCAATCCCCTGCAGCGATCCAAGGATCGCTTTGGATTGGAGGGAGTGCTGACGATTCTGCCACACGGTAGTTGGACGCCTCTGATGTACGCGGCGCGGCAGGGATCCCTGGCAACGGCCCGCGTGTTGGTGGATGCCGGCGCGACGCTGAATGTCACCGATCCCGATAACACCACGGCGCTAATGCTTGCAATCATCAACGGCCACTATGACACCGCCGCGATGCTCACCGAAAAAGGCGCGGATCCAAATCTAGCCGACACGGCCGGCATGGCGGCGCTCTATGCCGCGGTCGATATGAACACGCTGGGCGAGGTTTACGGACGGCCGGGGCGCCCGTCGTCCGACAAACTGACTGCGCTCGATCTGATGAAGGTGCTGCTGGCGCATGGAGCGAATCCGAACGCGGCGCTCTTAACCCCGACGCTGCAGCGTGCCCATACTCCCGGCGACGGCTCTTTGAACGTGGGCACTACGCCGCTGATGCGCGCAGCCAAGAATGGTGACACCGCGGCTATTCGATTACTGCTGGAACATGGCGCCGACGTCAACGCGCAACAGAAGAACGGCACAACGCCGCTCATGTTCGCTTCGGGCCTGGGATACGGGACCGGAACATTTGCGACCGACTACGCCACACCGGCTGAGCTCTTGGAATCCGTGAAAGTGCTGGTCGCGGCCGGCGCGGATGTAAACGCTGTGAGTGACGCAGGCGAAACTCCGCTGCATTTTAGCGCGCAAGCTTCCGACGAGATCGTCAAGTTCCTGGTGGCCAGCGGCGCCAAGTTGGACGTCAAGGATAAGAAGGGCCGAACTCCAGTGGAGATGGCGTTGGGCGTGGGCCTGCACGGCCATGCCGGCGGCCCGCCAACGGTGCGCGAAGGAACCGCAAATCTGCTGCGGCAGTTAATGGCCGCCGATGAAGCCAAGAACGCTGCCAAATCCGAGGCACGCTAGCGCGGCTTAAGGTAAAGACCCTAAGATCCCTTAGGTAGGCGACTTCTCCGCAGACCCGACTCGTGTGCGGGATATCACTCACCTGGATCGGGAGCATCCGCTCCTGCAAACAGCCGCCATGGGTGGCGTGGCTCAATAGTGTTGTCTAAGTTATTGACGGGCGATAAGGCTTAATGGCAACGTAGATGCTTTTGAAGCTGGTGACCACAACCTAGCCGGGAGTGAAATTGGTTCTGGAACGTGAAAATATCGAGCGCGCCGGTCTGATCGCGGCAGTGGATCAGGCGGCCGACGGTATTGTCATAACGGACGCCGGCGGCGTAATCCAATACGTAAATCCGGCGTTTACGGCTTTGACCGGATACAGCCGCGACGAAGCGGTAGGGCAGAATCCTCGCTTCCTCAAATCAGGACGACAACCCCTCTCAACCTATCAGGAATTGTGGAGCACTATCCAATCCGGCCAGGTCTGGAGCGGTGAAGTGCTCAACCGCCGCAAAGATGGGACCCTATATCACGAGGAGATGCGAATTACACCGGTGCAGGGCTCGAGCGGTGAGATTGTCAGTTACATCGCGATCAAGCGGGATGTCACCGAGCGGCGGGCAGCCGAAGATGCTCAGAGGTTCCTGGCCGCCATCGTGGAGAACTCGGACGATGCCATCGTGTCCTATACTCCAGCGGGCATAATTCTCACCTGGAACAGAGGCGCCCAGGCGATGTTCGGCTATTCCGCTGCTGAGGCCTTGGGAGCAAACGTTTCCATGTTGGTGTTTCCGGATCGCCGGTCGCGGCTGGAGCATTTGACGGAACAGGTCTTGCAAGGCATCTCAGTCTCGCAGCACGAGGGGTTATGTCGCCGCCAGGATGGAACCGCCGTTGACGTATCTGCTACCGCGTCCCCTATCCGAAATTCGTTCGGAGACGTCGGCGCCATTTCCGTTATTCTGCGCGACATCACAGACCGCAAACGGTCCGAAGAACGCCTGCAGGAAAAAGAATCCCGCTTCCACATCATGGCCGATGGATGTCCGGCACTGATGTGGGTGACCAACTCAAAGGGCGAGGTGGAGTTCATCAACCGTGCTTACCGGGAGTTGATCGGCACTTCCTTGGAAAAGATGGAGGGACTGAACTGGCAGGTCCTGATTCACCCGGATGACGCTCCGCAATATTTGGAAGCCTGCAACCGGGCGGTGCGGGAACACGCTCCACTCAGGAGCGAAGCGCGCCTTCGCAGCGCCAATGGGGAGTGGCGCTGGGTGGCCACCTATGCCGAGCCGCGCTTTTCTCCGAGCGGCGAGTTTCTGGGACACGTCGGGCTTAGCCCGGACATCACCGAACGCAAGGAAGCTGAACAAGCCTTGCGAAGCAGCGAGGAAAAGTTCCGCCAGTTGGCCGAAAACATTCGCGAAGTCTTTTGGATCATGCCCCCGGAGACGGACCAGATCCCCTATGTCAGCCCGGCCTATGAGCAGGTTTGGGGCCGGACCCGCGAGAGCCTGTACCAGAATCCATTCTCGTGGGTGGAGTCAATCCATCCCGACGACCGGGAACGGGCGCACTTGTTGCTCGCCAGGCAAATGGAAGGCGAACCAGTCCTGAGGGAGTATCGCATACGAACGCCGCAAAACCAGGAGAAATGGATTCGAGACCGCGCTTTTCCGATTCTGGATGAATCCGGAAAACTGATTCGAGCGGTTGGGATTGCCGAAGAGATCACCGAACAGAAACGCTACGAGAAGGAACTGATTCACGCCCGCGAGGCCGCCGATGTCGCCAATCAGGCCAAGAGCGACTTTCTGGCCAACATGAGTCACGAGATCCGCACGCCGATGAACGGCATCATCGGGATGACGGAGCTCACGCTCGAAACCGAACTGGATTCCACGCAGCGCGAGTATCTCAATGCGGTGAAATATTCGGCCGACGCCTTGATGGCGGTGATCAACGACATCCTGGATTTTTCCAAAATCGAAGCCGGAAAACTGGGGTTGGATCCGGTGGAATTTAGCCTGCGCGATTGTGTCGGCCACGCCATGAAAACCCTGTCGGTTCGAGCCCATGAGAAAAATCTCGAATTGGCGTTCGAGGCCCCACCCGACCTGGGTGATGCGTTGGTGGGCGATCCAGTCCGGTTGCGGCAGGTGGTTCTCAATTTAGCCGGCAATGCGATCAAATTCACGAACCAAGGGGAGATCGTTTTACGCGTTCAAGTGGAAGCATCCGACGCCGACGGGATGGTGCTGCATTTCGCCATCACCGACACCGGGGTGGGCATCCCGCCCGAGAAGCAGGGAGTAATCTTCGAGGCGTTTACCCAGGCAGACACATCCACCACGCGTAAGTACGGAGGGACTGGTTTAGGGCTCGCGATTTCAAAACGTTTGATCGGGATGATGGGTGGGCGAATCTGGTTGGAAAGCGAGGTCGGCAAAGGTAGTACATTCCACTTCACTGCGCGCTTCGGGAAGGCCACGGCTCCCGTCCTGGGCGGCAAAGGCGCCGATCCGCGGATTCTGGACAACGTGCGCGTGCTGATTGTCGACGATAACGCTACCAATCGGCAGATTCTTCAGAAGAGTCTGGAATACTGGCGGATGAAACCCTCGGCTGCTTCCGACGGCGCCGACGCGCTGGATCGGCTCCAGCAAGCCAGATTGGCAGGCCTGCCGTTTGAAGCCATGATCGTGGATTGCCACATGCCCGAAATGGATGGCTTCATGCTTTTGGAGGAAATCGGGAAGTCTCCCGAATTGGCAGGTTTGATCACCGTCATGCTTACATCCGGCGGCCAGCGTGGCGATGCACAACGGTGCAAGGAACTGGGGATTGCCGCCTATCTGATCAAGCCCATCCTGCAATCGGAATTGCTGGAGACGCTGTTACAGGTGGTGGGATCCGGCGCGTCCACGGCCCGTCCCGCTCACTTTGCCGCCCCGCAGCCCCCAAAGGAAGCAATACCGCCGTTACGGATATTACTGGCCGAAGACAACACGATCAATCAGCGGGTGGCGGTGCGATTACTCGAAAAGCAGGGGCATACGGTGGTGGTGGCCGGAGATGGCCTCAAGGCGCTCGCGGCGCTGCAGCAAGATCGCTTTGATGTGGTCCTGATGGACGTGCAGATGCCTTTCATGGACGGCGTCGAGGCTACCGAAGCGATTCGGACGAGAGAGCTCGCCACGGGCAATCATATCCCCATTGTCGCCATGACGGCGCATGCGATGTCCGGAGACGAACAGCGGTTTCTCAAGAGCGGCATGGATAGTTACGTCTCAAAACCGGTTCATCCTCAAGAGCTGTTCGACGCCATCCACGATGCTCTCTCAGCCGCCGCATCGCGCTGAAACCAAAGAATGAGGCCGGCCACCCATGCCATTCCAAACCCCTACCCGCGGGAGCACTTTTTTTTGCGCTTACCGGTACACTCCGCGCCGCTATCCTCCGATATTGGAGTAGGAGCGCGGCCTAACACATCTGCGAGCATAAGCCAGCGGTGCGTCTGGTGGGCACGTCCGGTGTGCACTTCCGGTGTGCACTTCCGGCGTGCATTGATAGACCTTTTCAATGATCAGACCTTTTCAATGATCAGACCTTTTCAATGATCAGACCTTTTCAATGATCACGCGAACAAACAATAAGATCGCGCTTACCTTGGCGGCCCTGGTGGCGTTTCTCGCCGGCACAGCGGCGGCTGAAGAGGTTATCCCCCTGCGAGCCCTCCAAGCACGTCCGGGCTCAGTTGCGGGCGTTCCACTCGGGCATCTGGTATTAGCCGAAGGCACCTTGTCGTCGGCTCCCATCCCAGTAGGCGAGAGATTTTGCTTGGGCTATCTCCAGGACCAGGGCGCCGCTATCGTGCTCTTTTCCACGGAATCCATTCTTTGTGGCCGATTTCAAGCCGGGGAACGCGTCCGAGTTCAGGGCCAGCTTTCCTCCTATCAGGGTGGCGAAGAGGTGCGCGTGAACTCCATCACAAGCATCGGTCACGCCCCGGCGCCCCCGGTGAAAGACGCGCTAATCCAAGAAATTAAGGAAGGGGAGATTGGCGAAGGGAGTCTTTATGCGCGGAGAGTGCGAGTGGAGGGCCGGTTAGTGGTCCCGCGTGACTTCATGGCGCACGGCGCGTGGCTCAGCGATCGGTCCGGCAAGGTTCGCATCTTCGTACGCGAGGAGTTATTCCATGACCGGGCTTTCGGTGAGCGGTTCCTGGCGGGTGGCGACGTCGAAATGACGGCATACGTCAGAAAATATCAAGAGAACCAGAGCGTCCCACTGGAATACGACCTGGTGCCGGACCGCGTTTCCGACTTTCGTTTCGCTCCATTGCCGCCATACAAGACGATTTTGGCGGCCTGTGGGCTGGCGCTCGGCGCATGCATCATAAGTTTCCTCTGGATGAGGCAGCGCATGGCCGCAAAGCGCGCAGAACACTTGAACCGGCTGAATCACGCTCTCACGGAAACGTCCCGGCTCAAAAGCCAGTTTGTTGCCAACGTCAGCCACGAGTTGCGGACGCCCATGAACGGAATTATCGGGATGTCGGCCCTGCTGCTGGATACTTCCCTCGATGAGGAGCAGCAAGACTACGCGAAAACTGTGCTGCAGTCCGCCGAGGTGTTGTTGGTCCTGATCAACGACGTACTGGATTTTTCCAAGATCGAGGCGAACGCATTGTTGTTGCGGGAAGAGAACTTCAGCTTGCGAGAAATGCTGAGCGAAGTAACCAAGCTATTCCTACCTCAGGCCAAGGGCAAACAAATTGAGTTCAGGTGTTCGGTCGCCGACGACGTTCCCGCCACTGTATGGGGCGACAGCGGGCGAATTCGCCAGATTCTGACCAATCTAGTGGGCAACTCGGTCAAGTTTACCGAGAAGGGCGAAGTGGCGCTCAAGGTAACGAGTGAGCCTCTCGCCGATCACAAGTTGCATCTGATTTTTGAAATCTCAGACACCGGCATTGGGATACCGGAACATATTAATCCGAGATCACTCTTCGAACCGTTTTTTCAGGCGGATGGGTCGCTGACTCGAAAGTTCGGCGGCACCGGGTTGGGACTCACCATCTCCAAACAACTGATCGAACTGATGCAGGGGAACATCGAAGTTCAGAGCATCCCCGGAAAAGGCTCTACGTTCCGCTTCGATATCTTTGTGGCGAAGAACGAGGTTGCGCAGAACGAGGTCCTGGCCTCGTCGACAGCGGCGAATCTCCTCAACCGATAACCGCCATCAATACAGCCCACAACAGCGCCCCAGCACAATAACTGATAATTTTCATCACGATGATTGCTATCCAGGAGCTAAATTTCTCGACAGCGATTGTATCGTAGTTTCTGCGATAGAATCACTCGAACAGGAGATAGAATGCTGTTCAGGATAGGTTTAGGTCTTTGGGCGGCGCTAGTGATTGCGGCCCCTCAACTTTCCGCTCAACCCAGCAATCAACCCGCAGCTCCGCCGCTAGCGACGTGCGGCATGCATGGCGACATCGAGGTGCTGTGCGGAACGCGCTCACCGGAAGACCTGGAACTCACACCGGACGGCAGGTACCTCATCGCCACCCAGTTCATCAATATGGGACGCAAGGACGCTGTGGGCGCCGGCATGGCCCTTTTCGATCTGGAGAAAAAGACGTTCACCAAAATGGCCGTTACGGACCAACCGGATAAAGCTTGGGGCGATCCAGCTTGCCCAGGCCCGATCGGAGACGCGCTGGTCTCGCATGGAGAATCGCTGGCAAAACGGAAGAACGGAGCTTGGGCGCTGTACGTGGTGAACCATGGCGGACGGCAATCCATCGAGATGTTCGAATTGAAACCGGCGGCCGGCAGTTGGGCGCTGGTGTGGCATGGCTGCGAGGTGGCGATGCATGATTACAACGACGTAGCCATTCTTCCCGATGGCGGCTTTGCGGGAACCTATCCGACCGGCTTGTCCTCGGGCGGCGCTGGCGGGCCATTCGGCGGCGCGGTCACCGGTTACGTGGCGCGTTGGACGCCAGGCAAGGGTGAGTCCGAGCTGCCAGGAACGCGCATCCGCTATCCGAACGGTGTGGTGGCCAGCAAGGACGGCCGCTTCCTCTACATCAATGAATTCTCCGCGCGCCAGGTCTATAAGTACGACCTCAAGAACGAGAAAGTACTCGGCTCCGTGAAGGTGGACTTCCTGCCCGACAACCTGACTTGGACGAAAGAAGGAAAACTTCTGGCAGCCGGCGTGAAAGGTGCGCGCGGCGATTGTCCCGAAGGGAGCGGCCGGCCTTGCATCCAAGGCTTCGGAGTTGCCGAGATCGATCCGGTGAAAATGCAGGCCCGCGCCATCTTCGATTCCGCCGATCACGAGCCACTCATCGGCGGTGTTTCTGTAGCTTTAGAGGTTGGCAATTCTATCTATCTGGGCGCGTTCCAGGGCGATCGGCTGGTGAAGATTCCGTACCCGAAATAAGCCTTACTTCTGCGCCGACGTCGCCGGCCCCGCATTCAGTTTTGCCAGCAGTTGCTTGTACTGCTCATCATATGGGTTCAAAACATCGGGGCCAGGATACTCGTTGATCTCGCCCAGGATATGCGGCGGCATGTCGGGAGTCTTAAACGGAGCCCACTCGGGGAGATTCTTCCCGTTCGGATCGCCCTTCTTGGCGAAGTTCACCCAATAGGACGACACCATCTCGGCGAGTTCCTGATCCGGCTTGGATGCCGCTGCCAGCCGGGGCGAACTCAGATCCGGGATGGAGCGCGGCGCGCTGAGGTTATCGAAGACGTAGGGGATTTCGGCGGCGTGAGTCGCCTTCAGATTACGCACGCCCGGCTCAACCGGCGGCTCGTGCGTGAAGAAGTACCAATAGGCACGCTTCCCGATGGCGGTCTGGCGTTCGGCGAAAAGCCGCATGGACCACATCAGCGTGTCGCGGAATGCCACCTTCCCGCCCATCGACAAATGTTCGTCTTTGTTCGAGCCGACCAGCACGTCCACCGGGTTTTGCTTGCCCTGTGCGAACGTGATCGACAGATCTTCGGGCACAATCCAACCGTCGATGATCATGCCCGCTCCACGGATGGTCTTCATGATGTCCTCGGTGGATCGGCCGCGCAGTTCGGCCAACGTCGGAAGAGGCTTATCCGGCTCCGGAGCGGGGCGCGCGCCAGGTGGTCCGAAACGAGGCGGACCGAGGGCCGCGAACTTCTCAGCTCGCGCGAGCGGAACCATGGGGGCCATTCCGAGACCCATCCACTGTCCGCTCTCTGAAATCGCGTGATGGAACAGACCCTTGGCGACCGGCGATCCCACTAATGCGGCCACCATACAGGCGCCGGCGGACTGGCCGAAAATTGTCACGTTGTTTGGGTCGCCCCCGAACGCACGAATATTCTGCTGCACCCAATGGAGCGTCGCGATGGCGTCCCCGAGCGCTTGATTGCCCGACGCATCATGGCCGGACTCCTTTGTTAGCTCTGGATGCGAGAAGAACCCGAACGGCCCCAGCCGGTAGTTAAACGTGACCAGCACCACGCCTTTGCGTGCCAGCGCCTCGCCGTCGTTGTGCGGGCTGGATCCGGCCCCTTCGGTGTATGCGCCGCCGTAAATGTAGACCATCACGGGAAGCCGGGCGTTGGCATGCTTGGCGTCCGTCCAGACATTCAAGTAGAGGCAGTCCTCGCTCATCTTGGGGGAATCCGGCAGATCGGTGGCGACATTATTGGGGACGCGTTTGGGCGCCGGCCGCTGGACGCAAACATCGCCGAACGCCTCCGCTTTACGAACGCCTTCCCAATGCGTCGCCGGCTGCGGCTGTTTCCAGCGCAGGTCGCCGAGTGGTGGGGCAGCGAACGGAATTCCCTTGAACGCGCGGACGCCAGAACCGAGCGTGAAGCCGGATACTTTGCCGTCGCTGGTTTTGACAGGATCCAAGATCGCAGCCAGCGTTTTCGACGGAGCAATAGCGGCAAGCGCCGCCGCGATACCGAGCGCGACGCAAGTGTTACCTCTGATTTTCATCAGTGTTGTTCCTTGGCGGCGCCCGCAGCCTTTTCCCGCTCTGCCTGCGTCACGCTGATCCAATGAGGAATCATGGTGTTATCTTCGGTGCACGCATATTCCAATATCTGGAAGCTGTTGTCGAGCTTCAAAGGAAAACGCGCCGTCCAGGAATGCGTGAGCACCACCGGGTCGTCGACGGTGATGGTGTAAATCAGGAAATCGTTGTTTAGACGAGTGAAGCGTTCCGTCATCTTCATCTGATCGCTGATGGGGAAACGGTTTCCTGGGGGCGAGCCCCCTACGCCGGTGTTGGTCGCCGATGCGCCGGGCTTGAAGTTCGTGGTTTCCACCACCAAAGTATTTCCATCCCAATGTCCATTGGAAACTCCCAGCCATTCCTTAATCTTGGGAGATACCGGAGCGGCGTTGAGCTTTACGACGCGCGCCTCATGGATCATTTCCATACGGAGCACCACATACCCGGGCGCCTGGACGATCTGCAGGCCATTGTTATAGCGGAAGGGGAACATCGACGCGGGCAGCCCGCGTGTGATGCAGCGATCCCAACTGTCGAAATCCTTATAGGAATTGAACTCCAGCTTTTCACCCGGCAACGGCCAGCTGCTCTTCATCAGGGCCGAGAGCCGCTTGCCTTCGGGGGTCATCTCGGGAAGCTTGCCGTCGGGCGGATCCATGATGAGCGATGTTTGCCGCTGAGGAGTGAAATTGTCCATCACCCCGTCCCGAAAAATGCGGGCGGCTTCGCCATCCTTGAGGTCCTGCTTCACCCGGTCGGTCTGCTTGGCGGCCCTCTGCTGGAGAGCGTCAAATTCCGTGGCTGTCAGAAATGCTTTGTGCGGATCGCAGGGAGGGCTGCCGGCCGGCGGTCGGGTGCCGAAAGCAGGGACGCATCGCTGCAGGGACACGGTGCCGACATAGGAGATCGGCCAGATACCCTGAAGATCCGGATCGCCCCAGGGCGTCTTGGGCTGCACCCAGCCGGGGGGCGTCGCAATAAAGAAATTCCCCTCGTCGGGAGTCGGGCCCGGCTTCACAGGCGGCAACTGGGCATCCACCGCGGAGCCGAACGCGAACAGCGCCAGAGCGCCGCCTATTAGAATGCGGGTTGTCGCGAAATCAATTACACGCATGGCATCACTCCTTCGCTGCTTCGCATCTGTCTACTTGGCGTCGGGCGGCGGACCTTCCGGTCCCGATGAACCCAGGAAAATCTTCTTGCCGCCGGGGAAGGTGATGTCGCGGCCATTGGCGCGATGTGATCCGTCTTTCGCTTGGTAGCCCTCGAAAATGACCTCCGTCCCAATGGGAATAGAGTTCTTGGTGAAACCGTGGCGAATCAGCGCGTTCGGCGAGCCCCCTTCGATAGCCCATTCCGTCGTGGTCCCATCCGGGTTCTTCACAGCTACGTGAAACCAGGAGTGGGGATTCACCATTTCAATTTTCACAACCGTGCCTTGCAATTTGACGGGTTTATTTACGTCGAATTCGGCGGCGAAGGCGTGATGGGCCAATAACGGGAGAGCGGGAACGAGCAATCCAATTGCGGCCAGCACGGGTACAATTGTCTTTTTCATTGCACCCTGATTATATTCCCCTCCCGCCGCAAATTCATGCCCCCCGGACTTTCATTGCAGGCGCTCAGCGCTGACGTTCAGTACAGAAGTTCAGTACAAGTGATAAATGGCATCAAAAGTATTCTGGGCATTGCATGCAATCCAGAGATACAATCAATTTGCCGAGGAAATGTGACAGCATCTCGCAATCTGCGATGGTGGGCGGTGGTTGTAGCCGGGAGCACAGCTGTCGCTCTCGCTCAGACTGTGGCTTTCGCTCAGACCGGGGCTTCTGCTCACCCGGACTCGCCCGCCGCGCAACAAGCCGTCATCGGCAAGTACTGCATTACCTGCCATAGCGCGAAGCTGCGTACAGGTGGCCTTTCGCTGCAGGATGCCGACCTGAACAACATTCCGGCCGGCGCCGAGACATGGGAAAAGGTCATTCGAAAACTGCGCACCGGCTCCATGCCGCCGCAGGGAATGCCCAGGCCGGACGGACCAACCGTAAACGCTCTGGCATCTTTCCTTGAGACTTCGCTCGACCGGGCGGCCGAGGCGAAACCAGCTCCCGGACACGCCGCCATGCACAGGCTGAATCGCGCGGAGTATGCCAATGCGATCCACGATCTGCTGGCATTGGATGTGGATGCTACGGCTCTGTTGCCTCCCGACGACGAAAGCAGCGGTTTTGATAATATCGCCGACGTCCTCCGGCTGTCACCATCGCTGATGGAGCGGTACCTGTCGGCTTCCTGGAACATCAGCCGCCAAGCGATCGGCAACATGAATATCACCCCGGAAACGGCCACTTATCGCGTTCGTCCGGACCTTTCTCAGGACCAGCACATCGAAGGGCTGCCGTTCGGAACTCGCGGCGGCATTCTGGTGCGTCATTACGCTCCGCTGGACGCCGAATACGTGATCAAAGTCCGGCTGTGGCGCAACACGTTCGATCTGATGCGTGGCATGGAGGATGCCCATCAGATCGAGATCAGCGTGGATGGAAACCAGGTGCGGCTGGTAACGGCGGGCGGCCACGACGAGTTTCTCAGGATGACGGCCAATCCGGGCACTTTTGGCGCCGAGCTGGACAAGCAGCTTACGGTGCGCCTTCCGCTGACAGCCGGTCCGCATGTCATCACCGCTTCCACCATCCTGCGAAGCCACGCCGAGAAGGACGATCTGATTAAGCCTTTTCTCCGGACCACCATCGATGGCTTGGACATCATGGGCGATCCTTCGGTGGACCGGCTCACCGTGGAAGGGCCGCTCAATCCCACCGGGCCGGGACATACGCCGTCGCGCGCGAAGATATTCGTGTGCACTCCTCAAAACGAGCAGGAACAACTTCCGTGCGCGCGCAAAATCATCGCGGCGCTGCTGCGGCGGGCTTATCGACGGCCGATTCAGGCTGCCGACCTGGAAACACCCCTCAGCTTTTATCAGCGACGTCGCAACGGCCAGGGCAGCTTTGATGCTGGCATCGAATCGGCCCTTCAATTCATCCTGACGAGTCCCGAGTTTCTGTTTCGCTTTGAGCCCGACCCAACCGATCTCGCGCCCGGCACGGCGTACCAACTGGGAGACGTCGCACTGGCCTCACGCCTGTCGTTCTTTTTGTGGAGCAGCCCCCCGGACGATCAGTTGATCGATCTGGCCAGCAAAGGGCAGCTGCACGAGCATTCGGTCCTGGAGCAGCAGGTGAAGCGCATGCTGGCCGACGAGCGTGCCGACGCCCTGGTCGACAACTTCGCCGAGCAATGGCTGTTCCTGCGCAACCTCAAGAACTCGTCGCCAGACCCGCAGATCTTCCCGGATTTCGATGACAACCTGCGCCAGGCGATGCGGGAAGAAACCAAGCTCTTCTTCCAGAGCATCGTTCGCGAAGACCGCAGCGTGCTGGACCTGTTGAACGCCGACTACACCTTCGTTGATCGGCTCCTTGAGCTGACTTCTTTGGGGAAGGAGACGGTGAAGGGTTGCGCGGCTGCGGCGATGGGGGCGAGCAGAAGGAGGGTGAGGGCCAGGCGCTTCATGGGGTCAACCATACGGGGTGATGCGGGCGCGGGTCGAGGCAGGAGAAGCGGGCGAGGGCGTTAAGCTTGAAGGGACAGAATGGGGCGGGGATGGGCGCGGACGAGAGGAAGAACGGCGAAGCGGCTCCTGCAAAGGTGTATGCGCGGCGGTTGCAGGAACTAAACCAGGAACAGGCCGCGGAACGGCGGCGCGAGCGGGCGCTTGGTTACACAAAGCTGGCGGTTGCGGCACTGACGCTGCTGGGGGCGCTGGCGTTTCTGCATTACCTGAAAGCGAT
>CAVRZH010000219.1:0-18362 GCA_963725455.1 Bryobacterales bacterium | reverse complement strand
CAGAGGTTCTCACGAGACACCCTAGCCCCTGAGGCGAGTTTTGCAGGGGCTGAAGCCCTGGCTGCATTTGTTCCCGCTGCCGGCCTGAACAGCTTGCCCAAAAAGTGCACCTTCGCTGTATTCGGGTAGCGCTGGCCTTCAGGCCCAGCCCCAAGCCCCTGCGGCCGACCCGAGCCCGGCTTCAGCCGGCGGCACAAACAAAATGATCTTACCAGTAAGATTGTGTGCCATTCTTACCAGTAAGACCATTTTTTGTGAAGCACACCCAAACGGCCCTCCGACCCCAAATCCTGCGAGCGCACTTGCCTTCTGTACAATGAGCCAACACCGGGTGAGTTTGGCTGATGGGATCTTCACGACGTTCGCCGGGAATTCCCTGTGCTGGAGCGGCAGGTCTTCCTCGATTCCGCCTGCGTCAGCCTGGCTCCACAGCGAGCGGTCGCGAAGATCCGAGATTTCCTCGACATGGCCGCGACCTGCCCCTCGGCTCATCCACTCAGCATCACCTTGATATGGACGCCATGCGGAGCGCAGCGCGACCGCAAATCGCCAAGCTGATCAATGCCCTCGAAAGCGACATTGCGCTGGTCGAGAGCACCACCCATGGCCTTGGCCTTGTCGCCAATGCCGTCCCGTTGAAAGCCGGCGATCGCGTCGTGATCTGTGATTTGGAATTCCTGGAAGTTGCCGTCCCCTGGATGCAGAAACGCGATGAACTCGGCATCGAGATCGACTCCGTCCCGAATCGCGACGGACGGATTCTTATCGAAGACATCGAAGCCGTTCTCACGCCGCGTACCCGCGTGGTTGCCGTCAGCTCCGTGCAATGGAGTAACGGGTTTCGCTGCGATCTCGACGCTCTGTCGCAACTGTGTCGAGAGCGTGGCGTTTTTCCTGATCGTCGACGCCGTGCAGCAGATTGGCGCTATACCTCTCGACGTGCAGAAGACGCCGGTAGACGCGCTCGCGTGCGGCGGCCACAAGTGGCTGATGGCGCCGTTCGGTTGCGGCTTTCTTTATCTCAGCGAAGACTTTCGGGCGAGAGCGAAGCCGCCACTCGCAGGCTATCTTTCGGTTGCCGATCCCGAGGGCGGATGGGAAAAGTATTTCCGCACGCCGTCCATCACACCGGTTCGTCACTACGATTTTCTCGAAGACGCCCGCCGTTGGGAGACCGGCGGCACCGCGAATTATCCCGGCGCGATCGGGCTGGCCGAGTCGGTGGGACTCATCAACGACATCGGAATCGAAAATGTTGGCGGGCACGTTTTATCGCTGACCGACCATCTTATCGACGGGCTGAGGCAACACGACATCCGGGTTGTTACGCCGGAAGACCGGCAATACCGATCAAGCATCATCACCTTCTCGGTTGGAGATGACGCCGACAACATTGCGCTTACCAACTTTCTTCAGGCGAATCACGTTCTGGTCTCTGTACGCTACACCTCAGGCGTCGGCGGGGTGCGCGTCTCGTGTCATCTGTTCAACAACCAGGCCGACATTGATCAATTGACGGAACACGTCGGCATATTCCTTCGCCGGCACGCAAAGGCCAACGCATAAATGGCAGCCAATCCCCTACCGCTCCCCGAGCGACCACGCCAGCGTCGTAGACAACGAGCAGGGCCTGGCTCGCCAGCTCAGCGAACGGCAGATGAGCATGATCGCCATCGGCGGCGCGATCGGCACCGGACTGTTCCTGGGCAGCGCGCTTGCCGTCCGCACCGCCGGCCCTGGCGTCATCCTCAGCTACGTTTTCGCCTCGGTGGTTGCGCTGCTGCTGATGTATCTGTCTTCGGAGATGGCGGTCGCGCATCCGACCGCGGGATCGTTCGGCGTCTACGCCGATCTCTACGTCTCGCCCTGGGCGGGCTTTGTGGTCGCTACACCTATTGGGCGGCGCAATCGGTTGCCATTGGCGGCGAAGCCGTCGCGGCTGCTATCTATACGCAGTGGTGGTTTCCGCACACGCCTGCATGGGCCTGGGTAGTCTTCTATCGCGGCGGTGCTGATCTTTGTGAATGCGCGCAGCGTAGGAGCGTTCGGCGAGCTTCGAGTACTGGTTCTCCATGATCAAGGTGAGCGCCATCGTGGTGTTCATCGTGCTGGGGCGGCGTATTCTGTTCGGCATTCATCAGCAGTGTGCGATCGGACCTGAGAATTTTTCGAGCACATGGCGGCTTTCTCCCCAAAGGATGGACTCGGCGTCGGCTGGCGCTGCGCGCTTCGTCGATCTCCAGCTTTATTGGACTGAAATTGTCGCGGTCACCGCCGGCGAGGCGCAAGAATCCGGAGACGTCCGTGCCCCGCGCCATGCGAACCATGCTGCTGCGGCTGGTCATCTTTTACGTCGGAGCAATCACCATCCTGGTCGGCGTCATCCCCTGGACGCAGATTCAGCCCGGACAGAAGCATCACTGTCAGCCCATTTGTGCGGTCTTCGACGTGATGCACGTTCCAGCGGCAGCCCACATCATCAACTTCGTGGTGCTGACTGCGGCGCTGTCCAGCGATGAATTGCAATCTTACCTGGCGACCCGCATGGTTTTTTCGCTTTCACGGGGAGGCTATGCGCCCCAGTACTGGGACGAGTCTCGAAAAGGGCACACCGATTCCTGCCGCTGATCTTTTCGGCCGCGGGACTCGGCATCGCGACTATGTTGGCGATCCGGTTGCCCGGATCGGCGTACGTCTATATGTTTGGCATCGCGCTGTTCGGCGGGCTGTTTGTCTGGCTGATGATTTTCGTTACCCATCTCGGCTTTCGCAAATACCGGCGTGCCCACGGCGGCCGCACTTCCGGTGACAATGCCCCTGTTCCCCTGGACCACGATCCTCGGAGGGGCGGCAGTGTTGGCGATCATCCTTTCGACCTGGTGGGTGGCGGCATGCGGCTGACCCTGGAAACCGGTATTCCGTGGCTGTTGCTGCTCACCGTGATTTACTACGTGTGGGGACGAAAGCGCACCACTGTCAGGTAGCAGGGGGATATGCGGTGCGAATGACAAAATCGCGCGACGCTTTCGCACCTCCCTCGAAATTTCGCCGCCAATGTTTTGTTGCTCCACCGAAGCGGCACCAGCGAAATTTGTCATGCCGACCGGAGCGACGCCCTTCAGATTTGTCATCCCGACCGGAGCGAAGCGGAGCGTAGGGACCTGCGGTCTTCCTCGCGGGCCAGAACGCTTCGGACACCTGCCCCGGGTTTATACTGGCCCGCCACACACTTTTCTTCTTCGAGGCGCCGAATATCTGTCGCGCATTCTTCTGTTTCTCTCACTCTCTGCAATTCTTACCCTGGCCCAAGGCATGAAATCGACCACTCCTCCAACTACGCAAGCCAACGCGAAGTTCTCCAAAATGACCGACCAGTTTGTGAAGGACTCGCTGGCACTGTCTCCGGTTAATGCGTCGCAGGCCGGCTATCACAAGCATGTCGATCCCAAGACCGGCAAGACCGTTGACCTCGATGCTCAACTCGATGACGTAGGCCCGCAAGGGATGGCTGCGCAGGAGAAGTTCTATCGTGAGTGGCGCCATCGCTTTCAAACCGAGACGCCAATCGCATCCTTGGAACCCGGAAGACGCTGCCGACTTCCGCCTGATCGACGATCAGATTGGCCTCAACCTGCTCGAGTTCGAGAAAATCCATAACTACAAACACAATCCCACGGTGTACGTGGAGCTGCTCGGCAATGGCCTGTTTCTGCCGCTTACCCAGGAATATGCGTCGAAGGAAGTTCGGGTCGGCGATGTGATTTCGCGCATCGGCCAGATTCCACGCTTCCTCGATCAGGCAAAATCGCAGCTCACCGATGCCGACCCCATCTTCATCTCCACGGCGGTCGACGAGAATGAAGGTAACCTCAATCTAGTCGACAGCGTTGCCGGCGAGATTCCCAGCGGCTCGCCGTTGAAAGCCCGGTACGACAATGTGGCACCTGCGGCCAAAAAGGCGCTTAACGATTTCAATGCCTGGATGCAGCACGATCTGGCTAAGCGGTCCGACCAACGGCCGCACCTGGCGTCTGGGAGCTGAATGGTACGGTCCTAAGTTCCGATACGTCATGGAGACATCGATCCAGCCGGCGCAATTGCTGACGGAAGCCGAGGCGGAGCTGACCAGGACTCGCGCCGAGATGCTGCAACTGGCACTGCCGCTCTACAAACAGATGTTTCCCGGCCAGGACGACTACGGCAGCCTGCCGTCGCAGGAGCGCGAAAACAAGATTATCGCCGCAGTGCTGAACAAGATCAGCGATGAGCATCCACAAGCGCGATCAGTTGATTGAAGCAGTGAAGGCGGATCTGGAAGGGATCAAGCAGTTCATCCGCGAAAAAAATATCGTCAGCCTGAGCAGCCGCGACAACCTGAAGGTCATCCCCACGCCAGAATTCGAGCGCGGCATTTACTCGGTCGCCGGATTCCACGGTGCGCCTCCGCTGGAGCCGACCGCAGAAGCGCAGTATTGGGTGACGCCCATCGATCCAAAAATGCCGGAGGCGAAAGCCGAGAGCAAGCTGCGCGAGTACAACAACTACGCGTTGAAGTGGCTGACCATTCATGAGGCGCTGCCCGGCCACTACGTGCAGGCCGAACATGCCGACGACGTTCAGCCGCCCACGCGGCGTGTGCTGCGCGACTCTCTTCGGCAATGGCGCCTACGTCGAAGGTTGGGCCGAATACGGCGCCGACGTTATGACGCAGGAGGGCTATCTGGATTCCAGCCCTAAGTTTCAGCTGGTGAGGCAGAAGATCTGGCTGCGCGCCGTTGCCAACACCATTCTCGACATCCGCCTGCAGACCATGAGCATGACCGACCAGCAAGCGCTCGACCTGATGACGAAAGAATGCTTTCAGACCCGAGCCGAAGCCGAAGGCAAACTTGTACGTGCCAAGCTCAGTTCCACTCAGTTGCCTACCTATTTCGTGGGAACGCGCCAATGGTGGGCGCTGCGCGGAAGTACCAAGCAGCCAAGGGCAACAGCTTTACGCTCGAGGAGTTCCACGATCGCGCCCTCGATCAGGGCCCGCTGCCGATTGAGTATCTGGAGAAGATCATTCTGCCGGGAAGCAATTAGGCAGTTGGCAGTTGGCAGTTGCCCGTTGTCGGGTGCCGCGTGCCGCGGCTGTGGTTGCGCAACTGGTTAGGTAAGCTTGATTGAGTTTGATTTCAGGTGTACTGCCTTTAGGCTGTCCGATAAATTCAAATCAATCACATGTGGCTTACGTGACCCAGGGAGAATTTTGAGTTTTGCTTAAAAGCTGCTAAAGCCAGCGCATTCCCTCAGAGCTGGCGCTTCAGCGCCGCGCGCAGCCGCCGAAAGATTCGGCTTCAGCCCGGTCCGGCATCAGGCTCGAGATCTGCTTCGCCGTTGGCTGCCACGTTGCGCCCATTGTGAAGAATTGTAAAAACCTAGCGGTTCGTCCCAACCTGGCGAACTTTTCGGCGTGCCCTACGTCTATATCGATAACCCAAATCCAAGGTGGGCGCCCTAACCCCAACAGAAATACAACAGGCGCCCACCACCCCTTGTCTTCGGTTGTCAGTTGTCAGCTCTCAGTTATCAGCCGTTAGTTATCGTTCTCAGAGCTATAGCTGAGGATATCGCGCGGGCAAGCATCTGGCCTGGTTCGCCATCGTTTGTGACCCGCCGTCGTCGGCGGGGGTTCGAGTGATGGTGGGCATAGTATCGCTGGCTTTGTGGATCAGCGTTGTGTTCGGCGGGCTGTTTATCGCGTTCGCCTAAGTAAACTTGGGAGGCTCGGGTGTCTATACTTTCTCTATTTCAGTGGCTTCAAAGCCTCGATCTCATGACGTTTATCCGGGAGTCCGGCCTCACCTATCCGGTGATCATGAGCACGCACCTGACCTGCATCGCGGTCTTTGGTGGAATGATCGTCATGACCGATCTGCGGATGCTCGGGGTGGCCCTGCAGAACCGGCCCATCGCGGACGTCGTCAACGGATTGCGCTGGTGGAAGCGCCTGGGCTTCGTCATCATGGTGACTATGGGGTTCCTGCTTTTCGGCTCGAAGGCCGCGGATTATTATCCGAACCCCTACTTCTGGACGAAGATGTCGATTCTCTGTCTGATCGGAATCCACGCGCTGATTTTTCGGCCGGGCGTTTATAACCATCCCGAGAAGCTGGATGAGTCTCCAGTCATTCCCACTCGCGCCAAGGCTGCCGCGACGCTATCGTTGGTCCTGTGGACCAGCATGGTCTGCGCGGGACGCCTGATCGGCTACTACGAGCCGCCGCAACAAAAGGGACACGTCGTGTCCACCGGGGTCCCGAAGTAACCGCCCCGCTTAGTGAGACGGGGTGAGGCTCGCCGTCTCGATGTGCTTCGGATTTCCCCAGGCGATGAACGTTTCGCTTCCGTGGTGAAAGATCTTCGGATATCCGAGAGCCATCTTCCCGCCCTTAGCCACTTCTAAAGCGGGACCGGCAACACCCGAAGCGCTCACGCGGCGGACCATGACCTTGGCTCCTTCCGGGCTTTGCTCCAGCCAGGAAACGATCGCTCCGCCATCTTCCTCTAAAGCCATCGATGTATAACCGAACGCGTGGCCGGTGCTTAGTAGAACCGGCTTGGTAAAGCTGGAGCCGGCATCGCTCGAAAACGCCACCATGTCGCGGGGTTTATCCTGAGCTCCGGTAAACCAGGCTACTGCCACATGGTCGCCATTGGCTTGCACGGCTGCCGCGTTGGTTGGGCAAGCGTTGATTTCCCAGTTGTCGGCGCTCACGATTTTGGGCGTGGACCAGTGGCCGTTCTCCAGGCGCGTGACCGCGATGTCGCGGATATCTTCCTTGGTGTGGGCGCGGAAGGCCAGCAGCAATCCCTTGGAAGTTTTGGTGACCGCCGTGGGGCAGCAGCCGCAAACGTCGCCCTGGATCACCTCTTCGCGAACTTCCTTGCCCGTGGCGTCCACGATGGTGCGTTTCAGGGACACCGGGTTGTCTTCGCCCTTGAGCGCTTCCAGCCAGAAGATGGACGCTCCGCCGTCCGGGTTGGCGATCATGGAAGCCAACCCGTGCTGGACGGGGCTGTGGTCATGATGCGCTTCTAACGGTGTGGTCCAATGCGTGCCATCGGTGGAGGAGGAGACGAAGACGTATTCGGCGTCGCTATCGCCGCCCGGCGATTCCACCCAATGAGCGAACCAATGTCCGCCCGGCAGCGCGATCACCTCCGGCATTTCGGCTGGGTGATGGAAGAAATGGCGATTCGCTGCGATGGTCATGGCAGGCGACCATGTGGCGCCGTGCCGTACCGCGTATTTCAGCGCAAACGCGCCTTGCGCGGGTTCAATCCAACTGAACACGGCCGCCCCGTCCGGTGCGACGGACCAATTGGGTTGCTGGCTGCCTGGGCCGGATGGGTTCGCCACGGGACTGGCGGAGAAGCTTTGCGTCAAGGCCGGTAGCGCGAAGGCCGCGGCGAGCAGAAGTGAGCGTAACATTACGTGAGACTCCTCTTATAGAAGACCACGGATCGGTTGCCATCTTCAATAGGATGGTGATACGATGCCCGGTTCTGATGAGAAATTGTCTTCTGTTTCTTGTAATAGCCGTAGTTCCCACCCTGGCGCAAACTTACCGTGCTCCCCGAACTGCCAACGGCCAGCCTGATTTGCAAGGCATCTGGCAAGCGCAAACCACGGCGTCATACGACGTTGAGCCGCACGCCGCGCTTTTGGGAATGCCCGCGGGACAAGGAATTGTGGTGGGCGGCGAGATCCCGTATACGCCGGAAGCGGCCGAGAAGAAGCAGCAGAACTTCAAGTATCGAGCCACCGCGGACCCCAACAACAAGTGCTTCCTGCCGGGCGTCCCGCGTGCCAACTACATGCCGTTTCCGTTCCAGATTTTCCAGACGGCGAAGGATGTCGCGATTCTGTATGAATTCGTCCACGCCTACCGCCTGATTCCTCTGGACGGCAGCAAGCATCCCGACGACGTGGATTTCTGGATGGGCGATTCGCGCGGCCATTGGGAAGGCGAGACGCTGGTGGTGGATGTGGCTGACAATAACGACCAGACCTGGTTCGACGCGTCCGGAAACTTCCACAGCGGTGCACTGCACGTGGTGGAACGCTACACGCGCACCGGTCCGGACACCATCAGCTATGAGGCGACGATGGAAGATCCCAAGGTGTTCACCAAGCCGTGGAAGATCAGCCTGTCGTTCTACCGGCGTGCCGAAAAGAATCTCCAGCTAATGGAGTACGATTGTTACGCCTACGAGGAACCAAGCAAATGAAAACGATTCTCCTCGGCTTGACCCTGTCTCTAGCAGCACTGGCGCAAACGCCCGGACCCCAGGAAAGGCCCATAGACAAGCCGGCCGTAAAAGCCGGGCCGATGCCGCGCGGCACTGACGGGAAGCCCGATTTTCAAGGCGTTTGGGAGGTTCGCAGTCCGGGAGGAAACGCCGCTTACGACGTGGAGGACCACTTGAAGCAAGTCTATGGAATTCCCCCCGGCAAAGGCGTGATCGTGGATCCGAAGGACGGCAAGATTCCTTATCTGCCCGCGGCGGCACAGCGCAAGCAGGATCTGGTTGCGCACCACATGTACGACGATCCGGAGGCGCACTGTTTTCTCTCCGGCATCCCGCGCCAGGTCTACGCGCCGTTCGGATTCCAGATTCTGCAGCCGGCCAACTACGTTCTATTTCTGTTCGAGAATTTCCATGCTTACCGCGTGATTCCGACCGACGGCCGCCCGCATCTGCCCGCCGATATCAAACAGTTCGAGGGCGACTCGCGCGGACACTGGGAAGGCGACACGCTGGTGGTGGACGTTACCAATCAGAACGACAAAACCTGGTTCGACATGGCCGGCAATTTCCATAGCGACGCATTGCACGTTATCGAGCATTACACGCCTGTGGATGCGAACACTATCGCTTACCAGGCCACTATCGAAGACCCCAAGACCTTCTCGCGGCCCTGGAAGATCGCGTTTCCCATCACGCGAATCACCCGCCCTGGATACGAAATCATGGAGCTGGCCTGCGTGGAAGGCGAGCGGGATCTGAAGCACTATACCGAGGGCGAAGGCGCAATTAAACCCAAGTAACCGAGCCGCGACCGTGAGGGAGGCGGGCTTTTACACCCAGACCACGCAGTTGGTCAGCGTGCCGATTTTCTCGATGGTCACCGACACGGGCCCGCCCAGCTTATTCAGATCGATATTCTGCACCGCGCCCCCTTGCGCGGATTTCTTGAGCGCCGTGCCCAGGGAAACGATGTCGCCCGGCAGCAGCGTCAGATGGCTGGATAAGAACTCCAGCACTTCCGGAATTTTGTAGAACAGATTCTCGGTGTTGTCCTCGGTGACCAGCTGATCTTTGTGACTGCACGAGACCGCGAGATTATGCGGATCGGCGATTTCGTCTTTGGTCACCAGCCAGGGGCCCATGCACGCGAACGTGTCGCAGCATTTGTAGCGGCCCGGATAGCTGACCCAGGTGTCCACGTATTCGATGGCCTTTGGATCACCGGCTTTAGGATGAATCGCGCGGTAATGAAAGGTGTCCTCCGCCCGCATGGTGGGAGACGTGATGTCGTTATGGATGGTGTAGCCAAACACGTAGTCATACGCGTCGCGCGCGGCGATGTTCTTGGCCGTTTTGCCGATTACCACCGCGAGCTCAGGCTCGGGATGCACGCGGCCATATTGAGGCTTGCATTCGATGTTGCCGCCGTGGCCGATCAGCGCGCTGGCGGGCTTAATGAACATCGCGGGATGTTTGGGCCCCTGCAAAATGCGATCGCTGTTGGCGCTGTTGTTCAGCGCCAGGCAGCAGATCTTTGAGGGACGCATCACGGGCGGGCGAAATAAGACGTCGCTGGTCGAATGTGTTTCGGCGGATTGGCGAACTTCCCCACCGCTTTCGATCAGTTCCAGCATGCTGCGCGGACCTGAGATCTCGACGAGGGCATCGTCCTCGATCGAAATCCCAATGCGGTCCTTGCCGTGCGCATGGAAGCTTGCCAGTCTCACTTGGATACAGGCCGGGTGTCGGGAATGACGGCCATGATTTCGCACTCCACCAGCAATGGATTGCGGAGATTCGGAGTCGGAAACGTATGCCGAGCCGGACGCGATTCCGGGTCCGGAAATAACTGCAACCAGTATTTATTGAGCACCGGCCGGTCCCCGATGTCTTTCAGCCAGACACTCAGCTTGACGACGTCTTCGGGCGCTGCGCCGCCCGCCGCGAGGACTTTTCGCACATTGGCGATCATCTGTTCGCACTGCGCGTCCACTCCGTCCGGGACCTTGCCGGTTTGTGGATCCTTTCCGAAAATTCCACCGCTGACCAGAAGCGGGCCCAACCGGCTGGCATTGGGGATTGGATTCACATGTTCCAAGCCGGGCACTTCGATACTAATTCGTTTGCTCATTTTAGTAGTGTACCGAGTACATCCTTCAGTTCGGGGTCCTGGCTGCCTTTGAAATCTTCCAAGCGATGGAATATCTCGGCCGCCGCTTGATGAAATTCGGCGGGCATTCCAGCGCTCTCGAAGGTCGCGGCGATCTCGCGCATTTCAGCGATGTATCGCCAAGCCTTGGGAGCGGCGCGCAAAATCTCGCGCTCCAGCTGCGGAAGGGAAGGGCCGTTTCTTTCGAAATGGCGTTTCAGATCGTCGAAGACTTCCAGACGCGCAGCCGCGGCCAGCACCGCGCACGCCAGCGCAGTTGAACCCTTGGTATAGGCCGCAAAACACATCTTGAGCGCGGACGCGCGGCCGATTCCACCGGCGATGATCTCGACCTCGATAGGCCCAGCGGAAAAATACGGCGCAACGCCGGCAGCGTGTTCGCCTGAGAGACAGAGCCAGGTCCGGTTGCGCGTGCTGGAAGGAGGACCAATGATGCTTCCATCCACGAACCGCGCGCCGCAAGCTTCCAGGCCTTGCGCGATGCGGCGGGTACGCTCCGGCGTGATGGCATTCGCGTCTACATAGGTGCCGTGATAGGAATGCTGCGCAACTTGTTCCGCGATCGCCTCCGCAAATTCCGGCGGACACACGCTGACGATTACCGGACAGAGCTCACACAATTTGGTAAGCGTGCCTGCATCGCGCAGACCGGCTTCAGACGCACGCCTTTGCGTGTCGGCGCTTCGGTCCGCAGAAACCCAGAACACTTCGTGGCCGCTATTGCGAGCGGAAATTGCCACGACGATCCCCATTTGTCCGGGATGCAGAATTCCGATGTGTTGATCAGCCATGAACGGTTTTGCGAACTTCAGGGAAGGGAAGGAAGATACTCCCGCACGAAAACATACTTGGCCGGCCGTCCGTTGAAGACCATCTCGTTCGTCCAGCTTTGGCCGTCTTCGGATAAGGTCCAGACCTCATGCAGGGTGATCTGGTCGCCGATGGTGGTGTCGCTCACCAGCTTGTTGCCGTCCCACATTCCATGGCTCCTGACCCGTTGGCCGTTGAGCGCGCTTGTTACCGTCGAGCCGTCGGTGGAAACCTTACGGACGATGGTCACATTCTTACCGTCACGGCTTTGCACCTCGGTCATTGTGATCATGTTGCCTTCCATTTCGATCCGGCGCGTCATGCGTGGAGGAGGACCTTTGGAATCGTCCATCTTCGAAGGATCGAGCTTCCAACTACCGGTGAAGTCGGGATGATCCGCGGCGACGGCGAGAGTGGTCAACGCGAGCGTGAGTATGGCACAAAAAGGTTTGGTCATGCGGCGCTATTCAGATCGTAACAGCGCGGCCGGATCGACGTGAATGGCTCGAAATATGGGCGGAACAGCCGCCAGTATCGCGGCGGCCAGCATCGTGACCAGAGGAATTATCAGCACGTTCGGATCGCTAGCCTTCACCTGATAGAGCAGCCCGGAGATGTAGTGCTCGGACTGGAGACCGAGCCCTATGCCAACGGCCAATCCAAGTGCCATCATGGCGAAGGAGCCAAGTATCACGCGCCCGGCAATGTCGCCTGAAGTTGCACCCAGCGCGATGCGAATACCAAGTTCGCGCCGCCGTTCCAGCACTGCATAGTTCAACACGCCATAGAGCCCGACGGCCGCCAGGATGAGTGCCACCACGGCAGAAAATAGCGCGAGAGTAGCCAGCAGGCGCTCCCGGATCATCTGGGATTCCACCAGTTCCTTTTGCGTAACGATGTTGGCCACGCGGATAGCCGGTTGCATTGCCGGAATTTGGTGCCGCAAGTTGGACGCGAGCGCCATCGGATCCGCTGTCTTGGTGCGGACGATGAAGGTGGCCCTGTCGCCTGACCCAGCGCGGCTGTCGAGCGCCCGGAACGGGACATAGGCGGTCGAAGGAAGAGGGAGACGCATATCTTCATAGCGGGCGTCGCTGACCACGCCGATAACGCTTACCGGCACGCGACTATTTGTGCCAGGGCTTCCGGCGAAGCCGCCGCTGGATATGGTTTCAAAGCTACGTCCCACGGGGTTTTGTGTGCCGAAGTAGCGCCGCGCGAATTTCTCGTTAACGATCGCAACCTTGGGAAATTCGTCGTCCCCGCGAAAATCGCGGCCATTCAAAAGTTTCAGCTTCATTGTTTCGAACCATCCCGGCGACACTCCCAGGAACCACGTGCTGTTGCTCCAGGTTCCATCCGGGGAGTGGCCGTTGGCCCAGACGAACCCCGTTTGTGCATTGAAGCTCATCAGCGCGTATTGAGCCAGGGCCGCCGATTCCACGCCTGGAAGGGATCTCAGTTGTTGCACGGCTTGGCCCCAAAGTTTCGTGGGCAACCCAGCTTTGCTCACGGATTCGAGCGTCAGAACGCGCTCCGAAGAAAAGCCAGTCGGCTGATTCGCCATTCTCTCGAAGGTAGAAATGAACAGTCCCGCGACGAAGAGCACAAACGAACAGAAGGCGACCTGCGCGGCGATCAACGTGTTCATCCACCTGTGCCGGCTGAGCGGATGGTCACCGCCCTTCAGCGCAACCGCCGGTTTTACCGATGAAGCTCGCAGCGCGGGCGCAAGGCCAAACAGCAAAGTGACGGCGAATGTGAGCGCCAGCGCGAATATCGTCACGCGCCAGTCGGCGTGCAGGGTAAGACGAACGGGCTGGTCCGGTGGATTGAGCCTGCCTACTACAAACTGCGGCGCCCACCAGGAAAAAGCCAGACCGAGCACGGATGCAGCCAATCCGATGAGTGCACCTTCGATCAGAACAAGCTGGATCAGCCGTGCTCGCCCGGTGCCGATGGCCACGCGCAACGCCATCTCGCGGGCCCGGGCCGCCGCCTGGGCGGTCATCAGATTCGCGATGTTCGCGCAGGCGATCAGTAACACTAGGCCCACCAGAACGGCGAAAATCGTCAGCGCGCGTTGGTATCCATGCTGGGTACTCGACGCGCCGGTGGCGACGGGATCGAGCGAAACAGGAGCTGCCACGAAGAAATCCCTGTCCGCCTTCGGACGTGCTGCCGACCAGGTCTTCACCTCTTCCTCGCGATAGGTGTGTTGCGCCGCGGTCAATCGTTCCTGCAACTCATGCGGGGTGGCTCCTGGCTTAAGCCGCAACCATACGCGGTACACGTTCCAACTTGCACTGTACATGTCGGGCACGTTCATCAGGTTGGGAACGAAAATGTCCGTAAACGTCCCAGGATCGGTGCCGGTGAAGCCTTCCGGCGCCACGCCGACGATTTCGAAAAAGTCGTTGCCGGTGCGGAATCGCCGGCCGACGACGCCGGGATCTTTGGCAAAACGCCGCGACCAATAGTCGTAGGAAATCACAGCATAGGGACGCGCTCCCGGCGTTACGTCATCGCCTTCGGTAAGCAGCCTTCCGAGTGCGGGCTTCAGCCCGAATTCGCCGAACATCGATCCGGAAACATATTGGCGCCAGACGCGTTCCGTTGCATCGTCTGAACCGAACGTGAGATCCACACGAAGCGGGCGCGCGATCGCCATCAGGTTGGCCTGATGCCTGGTTGCGGCGCGCAAATGCGAAAAGGACGGATAGTTAAAAGCATCTATGGTCGTGATCTCGCCTTCGAAGAGATTCGGATAGGTGAGTTCGTATAACTGCTCCGGATGGGCGACCGGCAACGGACGCAGGAAGAGTGCGTCTATCAGCCGGAATGCAGCCATCGAGGCGCCGATGCCTAACGCGAGCGAGAGAATCGCGGCCGCCGAGACGGCCCTGTGTTGGAGGATTTGACGCCAGCCGAAGATGGTATCGGGAACGATCGATTCCAGCCGCCGGGCGATCGATGCTTCACGACCCATTGCGGGCATACCTAAGCAGTTTATAGCGAAGCAGGGCATGGCTGGCTGCCCAAGAACGTTGGTATACTCAGCGGACGGAAATGAACTCTCAGTGGATCGCCATCGCAGCCGGGATGTTCCTAGCCCCGGCTCTCTTCGTTCAGACCGCCAGCGCGCAAACGGCGTCGGATTGGCCCAGTTATAATCGCGACCTGGCCTCAACCCGCTATTCGGCGTTGAAGCAGATCAACACAGGGAATGTATCGAAGCTGGCGCAGGCCTGGAGCTACAAGCTGCGGCCCGACGCGAACAGCCCACCCGCGGGGGCGATGAACGAAGTGACGCCGATCGTGGTGAACGGAGTGATGTATTTACCGGCCGGCAATCGCGTGGTGGCGCTCGATCCCGAGACCGGTGCCGAGATCTGGCGCTATGAGATCAAAGCGGGCACGGCCTCACAGCGCGGCGTCGCCTATTGGCCGGGTGACAAAAACAGTTCGGGGCGCGTCCTCTTCACCTCCGGCCACAAAATGGTGGCACTGAACGCGAAGACGGGCAAGCTGGACCCCGGCTTCGGTAACGAAGGCGAAATGACCATGGACGTTCCTTTTGCCGGCGTTCCGACCATTTACAAAAACGTGATTCTGGTGGGCATGAATGTGTACGGTCCCGGCGAACCCAATCTGCATCCACAGGACGAAGTGCCAGGCGGCTTGCCGGGCGATTCGCGCGCGTACGATGCGCGCACGGGCAAGAAGCTTTGGGATTTTCACGCGATTCCCCTGCCCGGCGAGGAGGGTCACGACGACTGGAAAGAAGGAAATTGGAAGGCGCGAGCCGGGAACAACATGTGGTCCTACGCGATGAGTGTGGACGCGAAGCGAGGGATCGTCTACATGCCCATGGGCGGTCCGGCCGCCAATTACTACGGGGGCGATCGCAAGGGGAACAACCTGTTCGCGAACTCCGTGGTTGCTGTGGATTATCAGACGGGAAAGCTCAAATGGTATTTCCAGACGGTGCATCATGAGCTCTGGGATTACGATCTTCCGCCTGATCCCGTGCTGATCGATATCGTCAAAGATGGCAAGAAGATTCCCGCGCTGGTGCAGACCGGGAAGTCGGGCTACATGTTCATCCTGGATCGCGTGACGGGCAAGCCTGTGTTCGGCGTGGAGGAGCGGCCGGTGGCCCAGGGCAGTGTGCCCGGCGAATTTTACTCGCCTACGCAACCGTTTCCACTGAAGCCGCCGCCGCTGGCCCGCGTCAGCATTTCGCGCGCCGACATCGTTACGGCGAGTGATACTTCGGCTGAGCACGCCCAAGCTTGCCAGGAACTTTGGGATAAGCGCGGCTATCAGGACGCCGGACCGTTCACGCCGTGGGCTTATCAGGGCGAAGGCATGCCGGCGCACGAGACCATCAGTCTGCCGGGACCGACCGGAGGGACCAATTGGGGTGGCGCAACGGCGGATCCCGAAACGGGCTATGTTTTCGTCAATTCGCAGGACAGCCCCGGCACGGGCTGGCTGCGGAATAATCCCAAGGCGAAGGAAGCAGGCCAGCTTCCGTACGATATGCGGCCGGGCTTCTTCAGTTTCAGCGCACCGTACAAGGACGCGGAGGGGAAAAACCTTGGGAACCTGCCGTGCATCAAACCACCCTGGGAGCGATTGTTTGCGGTGAACGCGAACACGGGCGAGATCGCTTGGCAGGTGCCGCTCGGCGTCACCGATTTTCTTCCGCCGGAGAAGCGCACTACAGGACGGGCAGGCGCGTTCGCAGGTCCGATTGCGACTGCGGGAGGATTGGTGTTCATCGGCGCAACCAGCGACGCGCGCTTCCGCGCCTTCGATGCTAAGAACGGCAAGGAGCTTTGGGCCACCAAGCTGGAATACACCGCTACGGCGAATCCCATCACCTATCAAGGCAAAAGCGGTAAGCAGTACGTGGCGATTGTCTCGTCGGGACCGGGGAAGGGAAACAACCAAGCGCTGATTTCGTTCGCGCTGCCCTAAGAACGCTCAATCGGGCCGCCGGCGAGCCAGCGTTTTCCGCGCGCGTAGAGAGCTTCAACCTCGTGTCCCTTCAGCCCCGGCATATCGGTTTTGACTTTATAACCGATGTTGCTCTGCAAGTATGCCAGGTGGCGATAGCCTTCCGGAAAGCGCTTGAGAAGCTCCTGATCCAGAGGCAACAGCTTTCCGGGATCCACGGGGTCCATGCGATCCTTTTCGTAAATCGGCTGCCGCAATACGATGCCCCAGCGATCATTCCGCTTCTCGAAGAAATCGTAAAAACGGCCGGTGCAGACCACGTCGCAGGTCACATCGTGCACCAGCGCCCGCTGATTGATGGACATTTTGGTCTGCGAGATAGCGCGCGTGCCGGCGACCTCTGCCGTAAAGGCGCCTTGAAAGTGCAGAATGTTGACGCCGCGGTTGAAGCCTTCCTTGCTCACGCGAATGAATTCGTCGGCGGTGCCCTGGAACCAGGTGGCCATCATGTAGCCGTCGTCGTGCCAGACGGTACGGAACCGCTCCCAGTCGCCGGCATCGCGCCACAACACCCAGTTGTCTACAACCGTTCGAATCGCGAGCATCTCCATCAGTTCATCGTTGGTCATGCCCTGACATTGTATACATACGAGACTCTAAGGCAGTAATCGGAATTCGACCACCAGCGAACAAGTGACGGGGGACACGCCGGCCACAAAGTTGGTAGGAACGAAGTAGCCCAGGATAGCGCTGGCCACCACGAGGGTGGGTTGATCCAATGGCGCATTCGTAAGCTTCAGAATCGGTCCCAGCGTCAAGCCGGCCGCGGCTGCCAACTGTTGCGCCTGAGCCGTCGCGTCGGCCATCAGGTCCGAATTCGAGCACGATTGCGATTGCTGCAACTGCGGCGACACCTGTGTTCCTCCGACAGTAAACGTCAGCGTTAGTCCGCTGTTGTTTTGAGTGATGGTTTGCTCAAGTTTCGTAAGCGATCCAATGGTTGCCGTCAAAGTGGAGAGAGGCACAGCCAGATTGAAATTCCATTGCAGGTTGGGCGGGGAAGAAGTATTGTTTACGCCGGTCAGGTTGGAAGAGTTAATGCCAAGTGGCGATAAAGACGCGACCACCTGATCCACAGTCGTGGAGGCGCTGCTGATGACATACACATTGAAAACGGCGTCATCCGGTTGCAGATAAGTAGAGCGCGTCGCCGCGATGGTGATGGTGTGCGGGTCAAGCTGCCCGAAAACCGGAGCCGTAACCAAAAGTAAGATCAATAACGGCGACTTCCACATGGTCTAATGCCTGCCCACACTGAACGTCACTGTGATCGCGCAGGGCGGAGCGGTGGCATAGGGATTCGCGACGACGGTCGAAGTGGAACCCGACAGCGCAATGATGGAGCCGAGCGTCAAGTTTCCGGCCGCTGCCAGGCTCTGGGCCTGCGTCGTAGCGGAGGTGATCAGGCCGGACAGCGAGCAGGTCTGCGATTGCGCCAACTGAGGAGAGACCTGCGTTCCGGAGATAGCGAACGAGAGTGTTAGCCCGCTGTTTTGCAAACCAATGGTTTGCTGCAGCGTGGTGAGGCTCGCGATTGTGGCCTTGGTATTGGTCAGGGGGACGGGGAGAGTGAACGTCCATTCGAGATCCAGGACAGAGGAACTTCCGCTGGCGAAAACCTGCACTGTGTTTACGCTCGATAAGTTCGCCGCCGTAATTCCCGCCCCCGGCAACGCGGTGAGCACATTCTGGAGACTGGTGGTGAGGTTGGACTGCACCGTGATGGAGAAGATCGCCTCGTCCGGCTGCAGCGACGGGTTGTTCGACGCGCTGACTGTGATCGCATTCGACGTCAATTGCCCGAACGCGATCGAGCAAAAGAATAACAATAAGGCGATCGCGCCGCTTTTTTGCATGTCTGCTAGTATACTCTCGAACCGTGAATCCTAACCCTGCTCTATTAGCTTTCCACCGAGTCTCTGTGATGCTTGGCGATAAACGCGTGCTCCACGATATTACGCTCCGCATTGGCGCGGGCGAGCACGTCGCGATCCTGGGCCCGAATGGCTGCGGCAAATCGACGCTGATCAAGACCATTACGCGTGAGTGCTATACTGGT
>CAVRZH010000218.1:0-17484 GCA_963725455.1 Bryobacterales bacterium | reverse complement strand
GTGCGATTGTGGAGGCGTTCGTGTGGCGGCTCACCGGCAAGGAAACCATTTATCAGATGATCGCTTTCGCGGAGGCGATCGAAGCGCGCGGCGGCCAGGCGCTCGATCCGCTGGTGTACAAGAAGATGTATCTGGATCGGTTGTGGCAAAAAATCGAAGCGCGCGTGGAGGGTTTGCGGAAAGGCCAGACCGACCCGGAAGAGTTTCTCGTTCCCGGCGCGCGTGAGTTGCTGGAACGTTTACGGGGAAAGGGGTTGAAAATGTATCTGGCAAGCGGTACCGACGAAATCTACATGAAAGAGGAGGCGCGCCTGCTGGGCGTGACTCAGTACTTTGATGGGGGCGTCTATGGCGCGTTGGATGACTACAAGAGTTTTTCCAAGGCCATCCTGATCCAGCGTATTCTCTCCACCGCCGAGTTTCAGGGGCATCAGTTCCTGGGATTCGGCGATGGCTACGTGGAGATCGAAGAGGTCAAAAATGTAGGTGGCGTGGCGGTGGGTGTGGCCAGTGAAGAGCCGGCCTGCAAGAGCGTGGATCCTTGGAAGCGCGAGCGCCTGATCGGCGTTGGCGCGGACTACATCGTTCCCAATTACCTGTGTGGCGACGAGCTGTTCGCGTCACTTTTCCCAGGCTGATGTCTCTCAATACGGCGGCGATTCTGGAGGCGTTCCCCAGATACTCGGCTCTTGTCGTCGGCGATATTTGTCTGGACCGCTGGTGTACTTACGATCCGGCGTCGGTTGAGCCGTCGCATGAGACCGGCATCCCCAGAATCGGCGTGGTATCCACGGAAGTGGCTCCCGGGGGGGCGGCAACGTCGCCAACAATCTTGCTTCGCTCGGCGTCGGCAGAGCCGCGGTGCTCGGTGTTATCGGCGACGATGGCTTCGCTCACGAATTGACGCGTGCCTTGAACGCGCGCGGTATCTCGACCGATCTTTTGGTCCGCTCCGACGAAGTCTCCACGTTCACTTATACAAAATTGCTTAACATCACCACCGGCATCGAAGATCTGCCGCGCGTCGATTACATCAACACGCAGCCCCTGCCGGACGCAGTCGAGCTGGAAGTGCTGGAGTATTTGCGCGAGTTCGCGCCCAGCTTCGATATTATCTTCGTCTCCGACCAGGCGGATACTCGCCGAGGCGGTGTCGTTACCCCAGCGGTGCGCGAGTTGCTTCAGGAGATCGCGCAGGCCGATCCGAAAAAGATCATTTGGGTGGATTCGAGAATACGCATTGAACGCTTTCGGCAGATGATCCTGAAACCGAATGAGAGTGAGGCTACGGCCGCGTCCATAGGTCTCTTCGGCGACGTGAATTACCAGCGACTGCGGACTTATGGAGATTCGAAGCTCGTTTTCGTCACCAAGGGTGCCGAGGGCGTCGTGGTGGTAGAGGACGGCGCGGAGCTGAACGTGCCGGCGTTCAAGGTCCTGAATCCCGTGGATGTATCCGGCGCCGGTGACAGCTTTTCGGCGGGCGCCGCGCTGGCGCTGGCCATCACCGGGTCCGCCCAAGAAGCAGCGCGCTTTGGTAACCTGGTCGCGTCCATTACCATCAAAAAACGGGGCACCGGGGTTGCCAGTCCCGAGGAAGTTCTGGCTGCCGCTAGCGAATGAGCACGCTGGCAATCGACATAGGTGGCACCAAGTTCAGTGTCGCGGTGTTTGACGGCAGGCAGATGGTGGAGCGCGCATCTCACTCGACAGATCGCGCAGGCGGCCGCGATTGGATGCTTGAAAACGTTGAGGCTGTCATCAAAAGTCTTGCCACGCGCCATCGCTTCGATTGTTGCGGCATCGGCTTTGGCGGCCCGGTAGATTTCCCGCGGCAGCGTGTGGTTTTATCCACGCATGCTCCCGGGTGGGCCGATTTCGACCTTCCAGGGCGCCTGACAAATCTGCTCGGTTTTGTTCCAGTCATGGATAATGATGCCAACGCGGGCGCGCTGGGCGAAGCCTTATATGGAGCTGGGCGTGGCTGCCGGCCGCTGTTCTATCTGACGCTTTCCACCGGAATCGGCGGAGGGCTGGTTACGCACGACACCGTTTATCGCGGTGCGGATTCGTATGCCGGTGAAATCGGGCATCTGACAGTTCGCCCTGGCGGCCCCGAATGCCTGTGTGGAGCACGTGGCTGCCTGGAGCGCATGTGCTGCGGATTGTGGCTGGAGCGCGATCATGGCCGTGCGGCCAGTGAGTTGATGCTCGATCCTGGATTTGTGGAGCGCTATGTGGTCGACCTGGCGCTGGGGCTGAAAGCCGCGATCATGTTGCTGAACCCGGCACGCATTGTGATGGGCGGAGGTATCAGCAAGGCGGGAGACCGTCTGTTTGTGCCGCTCCGCGCGGAGTTGGGGCGGCAAATCACGGAGTGGTCGCGCGCGCGCATCCACGTTGTTCCGGCCGAATTGGGTGATGACAGCGTGCTGTGGGGCGCCATGGCGCTGGCTACCCGGCGTACCGCATGAACCTGCCCGCGTTTTATCCGATTATCGATAACGTTGCGGCGGCGGATGCGGTGCTGGCAGCGGGTGCGCGTATTCTGCAGTTCCGCCACAAAGGCTTCTTCGCTCGATCGGTCTTTGAGGACGCGAGCCGAATAGCGGATTTGTGCCGGAAGGCGAATGCGTTATTCGTGGTGAACGATCGCGCAGATATCGCGATGCTGCTCGGCTCTGCCTTGCACCTGGGTCAGGAAGATCTGGCTCCCTCTGACGCCCGGCGAATTATGCCGGCCGGAGCGATTATCGGATTCTCGACGCACAACGAACAGCAGACTGCGGGCGGGCGACCTGGAGCCAGTCGATTATCTGGCCATCGGTCCCATCTTTGCCACCGGATCGAAGCAGAATCCCGATCCGGTGGTTGGGTTGGACCGGCTGCGGGCCTTGCGTCCACTCACGCGAAAACCATTGGTTGCGATCGGCGGCATCACTCGCGAATTAGCGCCCAAAGTTTTCGAAGCGGGCGCGGACTCCGTCGCCGTGATCGGTGACTTATATCCCGATGTGCGCCCGCAAGCGGCGGAATGGATGGCGATTAGTGCTCGTGCTGGTGTTCGTGATGCTCGTGATCATGAGAAGACGTAACCAGAATGTTGCAGGGCGAGTCCGATAACGCGCACTTGGTGTGCTCAAACTGGACCGTGGTGTGATGGATTTCGTATTTGCAAAGCACGTCGTTGATGCGCTGCAAAATGGCGTTGCTTTCCGACGGCGGCATGTCTTCGATCAGCACATGGCAGCTCAAGGCATGTGCGCTCGAACCCAGGCTCCAGATATGCAGATCATGGACGTCGATCACGCCGTCGATCTGGCGCATGCTATTCGTTACGTCGTTCAGCTCCATGCCGCGCGGCAAGCCTTCCAGCAAAACATTGAGCGATTCTTGAATGATGTCCCACGCGGTCCACACAATGAGCACGCCAATCAGAACCGAGAGCACCGGATCGATGATGGCCAAGCCAGTATAGTGAATGGCGATCGCGCCGGCCATAATTCCGACCGAACTGACGGCGTCGCCCAGCATGTGAACAAAAGCGGCACGGATATTCAGGTCGTGATCCTTCTCGCGGTGCAGCCCCCACATTATAGAGCCGTTGAGCGCTAGCCCCGCGACGGCCACCCAGAACATGGTCCACTCTTCGATGTGCAGCGGATGCACGAAGCGCTGCCAGGCTTCATAAAAGATGAAGACAGAGATAGCGACCAACGTCAGAGCGTTCGCGAACGCCGTCAAAACGCCGGCGCGATGATACCCGAAAGTCTTGACGCTATCGGCCGGCTTGGACTGCATGTATACGCCGACGCTGGCCAGCACTAACGCCAGCGCGTCGGTAAAATTGTGGCCCGCGTCTGAAACTAGCGCCAAGCTGCCGGAGTGAAAGCCTGCAAGCGCTTCCACCACAACGAACACAATAGTGGCAAGAAACGACCACTTCAGAGTTTTCGCAGTCCCGTGTTGATGACCGTGATGGTGCAAAGTGTCCCTGTACTTCTATTTTACCCCCCGGGCCTTGTTTATCAGAACCGGGTGACTTCAGTGAAGTTGAAGCCTTGCACCTTCATGGCCGGCACCACCATATCAAAAGCCTCTTCGCCGGAGGCGCGCACCGAAGGCGATAGCGCTTCCACGTTGTTCAACAGTTCGATCAGGCCCTGATTGAATCGAAAGTTCCGCAGGCCGCGGCTCAAGCGCCCATTTTCGATCAGGAACGTTCCGTCGCGCGTCATTCCGGTCATGATCTTTTCGTAGGGATCCACTTCGCGGATGTACCACAGCCGCGTGACCAGGACGCCGCGGTCGGTGGAAGCGATCATGTGCTCCAGCGATGTCGATCCGCCCGCGATCACGATGTTGAGCGGCGCTTCACCCACTTCATTGGGCAAGGGGAAGCCGTGGCCAGTGGGTTCCACGCCCGCCTTGTGCGCACTGGATCGCGCGTAGGCGAGTTCACGCGGAACGCCATCTTCCACCAAAGTCAATTTGCGGCGTGGAACACCCTCGCCATCGAACGGAACACCGGCCTGCAAGGGATGTGCGACATCGTCTGAAATCTGGATGTTGTCGCCGAAGAGCTTCTTGCCTAGTCGATCGGTCAAAAAGCTGCGGCTATCGGCGACGGCAGTGGCGCTGAAGTCGCCGAACATTTGGCCCACCAGGTCGAGCACGGCCGCAGGTTCCAGGATTACGGTGTATCGACCGGGCGCGACCTCTTGAGGGTCGTGCGAGAGGCGCGCTTTTTCGGCGGCGCTGCGGGCCAGCGCTAAAGGATCGAAGGATTGATGCGATACCGCCGAAGCTTTGGCCCATCCGGAGCTATCCGCACCCATTGCGGTGATGGAAAACTGCGCCATGGTTTCGGCATGCCAGGCGGCCACGCCGCGGGAGTTGAACATCGCCTCGATGCTTTGGCCGGTGGAATAAATACCGGCGGCGGTTTGTCCGGCGCTCTCGACAATACGAATGGCTTCGGCAACTGCTTGCCCGCGATGCTCGGGTGTCGCAGCGGCGGTAGCTGCGTCGAAGCGTTTGGTTTCCGATATCACCGATGGCTCGTTGAGCGGTAGCAAATCCGGGTTGGGCGCGGCGGATCGCGCGAGCGCTAGCGCCTGTTCGACGGCGCGGCGAATAGAATCGGGATCGAAGCGGTTGGTGGTGGAGCGCGCCGTTCGGTGATCCAGCGCCACGCGAACGGAAAGCCAGCGATCCTGCTCGGCCACGTTTTGATGAATCGTATTATTGGCGAAGCGCGTGAGCGCTCCGAAATGCGCGCCGAAAAGCGCTTCGACATCGGAAACTCCCAAGGCTTTGGCGGCCTGCTCTACCGCGCCGAACAGCTCCTGGCACTCCTTTTGCGAGATGATTTCAGCTCGATTGGATTCAACCGGCATAAGCCGCTCCCACTTTGATGTTGTGGAAGCGCGCCGGGCTTGCGCCGTGGCCGGTGCCGATCACCTGTTCGGGCTGTCCCTTGCCGCAATTCGGGACACCCCACAGCACCCAGTGATCGCGTTTGGCGACAGCCGCGCAGGAATTCCAGAACTCGGTGGTGATGCCGCTATAGGTAGGGTTTCTCAGCATGCGCACGCGCTTGCCGTTCTTGATTTCCCAGGCGATTTCGCAGCCAAATTGGAAATTGTAACGCTTGTCGTCGATAGACCAGCTACGATTGGTTTCCATATAAATTGCGTGGCTGACGCCCGCGAAAACTTCGTCCAGCGTCTGCTCGCCCGGTTGCAGGCTGACGTTGGTCATGCGGATCAGCGGAAGACGCGCCCAACTGGTGGCCCGCATGGTGCCGTTGGAACGGGTGGCGCCGATGGCGGAGGCGGTTTCGCGAGAGGTCATATAGCCGACAAATTGGCCGTTGCGAATGATGTCGTTGGATTGCGCGGGAACGCCTTCGTCATCGAACGCAAACGTGCCCATTCCGGGGCCGTGTTCGATGCGCGCGTCGCAAACCGCGTTGACCAGGTCGGAACCATAGCGCAGATGATTCAACTTGTCGAGCGTGAGAAAGCTCATGCCCGCGTAGTTGGCCTCCGAGCCGAGAACGCGATCGAGCTCGATGGGATGGCCGATGGATTCATGCACCTGCAATCCGAGCTGGCTGCCGTCCAGGATGAGATCGAAGCGGCCCTCCGGGCATTGATCGGCTGAGTGCAGGGCCACCGCCTGTTCGGCGACGCGCGGAGCGTGTTTTAGCAGATCGAGCTCGTGAATCAGCTCGTAGCCCTTGAGCTGATGCTGGCCGCCGAAAGAATTCGGATAAGAACGTTTCTGGATCTGATCGCCCTTGAAGCTGTAGGCTTCGAACCCGGCGCCGCTGGTGGTGCGGGTTTGGTCGATGACGCTGCCGTTCGAGGAAACGAAGACTTGCCGGCTGCGATGGAAGATCATGGAGGCTTGCGCCAGTGTCACTCCGGAAGCACGGCGCAGCTCTTCGTCGACGGCGGTGAGCAGCGCGAGCTGTTCCTCGACGCTGACCGAAAACGGATCGACGCGGCAGGGCGAAACCCAGACGGCTTCGTGCTTGGCTTCAGGCGCGAGCGTGACGTCGTGCTTTTTGGCGAGGGCGCTGGAGCGTGCGATGTCCCGGGCCAGCGCGGCCGCCGATTCGACGCCGGTGCGGGTGAGATCGTCGGTGGCGGCGAACCCCCAGCAGCCGTCGGCGAGCACTCGGATTCCCATGCCGACCGATTCGTCGCTCGAGACTTGGCCGGGCTTGCCATTCTTGGTGCCAAGCTCGCGGTCGCGGCTTTCGATGATGCGAACGTCGGCGTAAGTGACGCCTGGGCGCTGGGCCAAATCGAGCGCTTCAAGCGCAAGCTGCTTCATGCATCCAGGATAGCGGCATTGGCCTTCGGCATTTGGAGGCTGGCGCTTTTAGTACAGCGGTTCGGGGCTTACTTCACGCCCATCTCTGTCAGGCGGCGTTGAGCCAGCGCGTTGCCGAGAGAGGCGGCTTGTTGATATAGCTGCTTGGCCTTGTCGGCGTCCCTGGGCACGCCACGGCCTTCCTCGTACAAGCCTGCCAGGTTGTACATTGCGGATGGATTTTTCAAATCGGCGGCTTTCTGAAACCAGCGCGCGGCTTCCTGATCGTTCTGCTGAACCGTGTCGCTGCCGAATAAATACAGCCCACCGAGCGAGAGCATGGCCGACGAATCTCCCGCGGACGCCGCTCGATTCAGCCACTGCAGAGATTCGACGCCGGTGGTGTAATTCTCGGCTAATTCCCTCATGGCGCGGGCGTCGCCTAGCGCCGCCGCTTGCTGGAATAGGGCGCGCGCTTCTTCTGGTTTTCCCTGGCTGACTTTCTCGGTGGCGCTCTTATCGAGTTGTTCGGCGCGGACGGATGGGGGGACAGGCTTCAGTTTTGGTTCCGGCTTTGCGGCTGACGGCGCGGGCGCAGCGGGAACTGCTGCAACGCTTTTGGGTTCCACAATGGGTGCAGCTACTGGAGCCGGGGTCGGTTTGGGCGCGGGCGGCGGAGCCTCCGATTTCACCACTGCCTTTGGCTGCGGCTGTTGTGGCGCCGCCCCCTGGTAGCGGATGTACGCAAATGCGATTGCCACAATTACCAAGACCGCAACGGCTCCGACATACAGGAAAGGAGTCGCGGAGCTCTTCTTTGCAGCCATCGGCGTCTCGGCCACTGGCTGCGGTTGCAGTTGGGGTACAGGCTGAGGTACCGGCAACGCTTGCGGCTGGCTGGCATGCAAAAGAGCCTGTTCCAGGGCCACGGCGAATTCGGTGCAGGTGGGGAAACGATCGCCGGGAAATCTGCTCATGGCGCGCTCGAACACCTGGTCGGCTCCTGGTGGAAGGGCGGCGTTGGCGGCGCGCGCGGAAGGACGCGGCCCGTAGACGATGAGATGGGCCACGGTGGCAATCGATTCGCCCACGAAGGGCCGGACACCGGTCAACAATTCGTAAGCCATCACGGCCAGAGAAAACTGGTCGGACCGGCCATCCACCGGTTGCGCCTCAATCTGCTCGGGCGACATATAGCTGGGCGTGCCCATCAGCAGGCCTGTCACGGTCTGATTATTGGCCGACAGGAGCTTGGCGACGCCAAAGTCGGCTACCTTCACCGTGACATCGCCCTGCAGCATGATATTGGCCGGTTTGATATCGCGATGGACCACGCCGAATTGGTGGGCGTAATCGAGCGCTGCCGCGGTTTGTTTGACGATCGAGATAGTAACTTCCGGCGCCAAGCGACCCGAAGCCAGCACCTGATGCAGCGACCGGCCGTCGATGTGCTCCATGGTGATGAAGGCCGCATCGCCGTGCATGCCTACGTCCAGGATAACCACGATGCCGGGATGAAACAGGCGGCCGGCGGAACGTGCCTCGCGGAACAGCCGCTCCTTCATGAATTCGGCCTGGCGGGAATCCGCGCCTTCTTTGAGACTGATCACTTTGACGGCTACCCGCCGCCCGATCATGGGATCCACCGCATCGTACACGATTCCCATGGCGCCGCGGCCGAGTTCACCACGAATCACGTAGCGTCCGATTTGCGCCGTCTCAAGGACGGTGCTCTCCAAATTCGTTTCCGCCGCGCCGTGAGTGCCGTGCGTGCGGAGCAATAGATCCACGCCTTCCCGCAGGGTTAGGTCGCCAGCCGTGGCACTGTCGACGAACGCATTTCGTTCGGCCTCCGGACGTTCCAGAGCCTGGTCAAATATTTGACGCGCCCGCTGCTGGAGTTCCGGTGCCATGTCAAGAACCGTCGCTGTGGTTCGATGAGAGGGTTCGTCCTCCGGTCCGCCTTCCGGTATAACAGAGATGCGCCCAGGACTTACTGGACGTCGGACACTTTCCCGTCTTTGAACGTAATCTTCATGTCCTTGTACACGTAGATTTTCTTCACGCCTAAATCGACCGTGCTCTTGGGCTGCCCTAACTGCGCGGTCACTTCATCGATGCTCTGGCCCAGAGCGATGTTGGCTGGAGGCGCGGCGGGTGGTGCGATTGGCGCGGGTGCCCCCGGAGCTGCGCCACCTGGAGCAACCTGAGCGGTGACCTCCTGCTCGGCCTTATCAGCTTCGCCCCAGGACTGATTGATTTGCGTGCCAGCCGTGGCATCGGGCGGCGGAGCATCCATGGCCAAGGCCGACTTGGCCGGCGGAACATTCGCCGATGGCGGCAGAGCGGGCAATCCGCCCTTACCCTGCTTGGCTTGCAGATCCGCCATGCCCTGATCGATGGTCTCGCGCATGTGGTTCTGCATGTCCTGCAGATCCGCCAGTGTCACGGAAACGGTGTCGCCGCGCGGGCATTCCTTGCCGCCCTTGCTGGCTAGAACGGCGAGCGTCGCCGCGTCGGCGTTCGGCGCGGTTTGACCGGTAAGCTGCAGTGCGTCGCCTTCGCTGACGGCGCATTCGGTTCCTACTGCATCCACCACATCCAGATCCTTACCCACCACGAAGACGTGCTGGATGTTGTCGGTGAGCATGCGCTGAATTCCGCTGGATGCGGGATCCGCTTCGCCGGTCTTGGCGGTAGCGGCCTCAGCGTTTTCAAGCGCGATCTGGCGCTGGACTTCCGCCGAGATCAAATCCTTCACCTGCGGAGTCAGAGGAGCGGGATTCGCCAAAGCCTGAGCCTGAGCATTCGCGTCGGCTTGTGCCTGATAAGCGGCCGCCAGGCTGGTCGAAATCATGTAGTCGGTAAGCCAGAGCGATGCGCTGGCATAAGCCGGATAAGGCGTGAAAAATCCTCCGTAGACGCCGTACCAGGGAGCCGCTCCCCAGCCCCAGGCGGCGAGGGGATACGCGATCGGTACAGCCCACGGATTGTATGCCCATCCGTAGAAAGCGGGCGCGTAATAGAAGCTGGGCGCGTACATCTCGGCGTAAACGCCGTGATAGTAATAGCCGCGGTAGAAGCGATCGTAGGCCCTGCCATGCTCCCAGTAGGTGCGATGACCGTATTCATGACCGTGAAAACCGTAGGGGTGCTGGACATAGCCGCGGCCGCCACGCTCGGCGACGATGCGGGAATGATCGGCCCGTTCTACCCGGACGCTGCGGCCACCGTTGAGACCGTGGTGGACATCCATCCCACGGCGAGCGTCGTGCACATCGGCGCGCGATCCGTTGGCGCGCGTTCGGACTTCACTGCCATTAGCAGCGCGGGCGGTCTTGGTTCCAGCGGGCGTGGGACGCGACGGTGCTCCCGCTTTCGCCCCCGCGGCCGCTCCGGCTGCGGGACGGCCGGCCGTGCCGGCAGTTGCCCCAGGGCGGCCAGCAGTGGCTGCAGGTCGTCCGGCGGAAGGAGCAGCAGTGTGCGCTGCCCCGGCAGCCCCTGGACGTGCCGCAGCCCCTGGCGCGCTATGGGCGGCCGGAGTAGCGGCGTGCGCGGCAGGCGCCGGCGCTTTGGCGGCTGGTTTCGCTGGAGCCGCCGGTTTCTTCGTCTGGGCACCGGCCACGCAGGCTATTGCCAACATTGCTGCAAGCAGGCCTGTAGAATTTCGGAATCCAGTTGCTTTGCTGGTTTTGTACGCGTTCATTGAGATCTCCTGATGATGACGAGCCCGATCGAAAAAGCAGGACGGGCGCTACTGGACGTCCGAGACCTTCCCATTGACGAAAGTCACCTTCAGATCGTCGTAGAAATAGATCTCCTTGGTGCCGATCTTTGCGGTTTTCTTCGGCTGCCCGAAATTGGCGACCACTTGATCCTTGGTCTGGCCTAATGAAATGGCTTTGGGCGGTGCGGACGGTTCATCGACCGGCGGAGGCGGCGGCGCGATGGGCGGCGGAGGGGCGTCGGCCTGTTGCGGAGGCGCTGCGGCTGCCGCGGGAGCTGCCGCGGTGGCCGGTGCCGGCTGCTGCGCGTTGCCGGCGGGCGCCTGTTGCGCATTGGCGTTGGCATCCTCGGGTTGGATCTTCAATACCTCACCGATGGTGGCATCCAGCGTCGCCAGATCCGCCGAGGTTACCGATTTCTTAGGGAACTGAATCTTGAGCAAACCCTTGTAACGCCCGGCATCGCCATAAGAGTCCGAGATCATATCGAATTCAACCGTGTCCTTGCCCCGATCCACGGTGATTTTGGTCACGTACAGCTTCTCGCCGTTCACGAAGTCCCGGGACCCGCCCGCCGCGCCAGCGGCTGTACCCGCGGCCGTGCCTACGCCGGGAATATAGCCGATCCCAGGCAAAGCTCCAAAGCGCCTTACCGCCGTAGCCGCACCGGACTTGATTTGCCCATCCTTATAAGTATTCTGCGTGAGAACCTTGCTCGAAACCGACCCCGCCGAGAAGCCTTTCTTTTGAAGGATCAGCACCGATCCCATGGTTACGATGTCGGTATTATCGGCGGTGGGCGTAGTGAGTTTGTACTCGCCCTCCAGCTGTTGTTCGAGCGTGGCCGCGTGAAGCTGCACCGACGCCGCGATGAGTAAAGTGAGGAAAGACGCGGGAATAGTTAGTGTTCGCACTGGGAATCCATCCTCGTGGGCTTACAATCGTCTAGATCTTGCTGAAAGATTACACCCCCGCGCCCTCCGCGGCGCGGTCCCCTTGAGTTAGAAGCACTCAGTATAAGGGGAACTCCGGTAACCGTCAAGCGGCCTAACCTTTTCAACGCACTGTCAATTAATGTTAGTCCCACGGCCTTCTTAAACAGGTATATCTGTCTATGAAGGTATGCGTGAAAAACTTGCAAAAAGTCTCATCCGAGGCAGGCCGGAAGCTGTCCCGCAACAAATCTGAAAGTAAGCTGGCTGTCTAACTCATTCACTAGTTATGAAGTTAGTTGCTTTTTGTGTGTTCACGCTGATCCCGCCGTTGGCCCTGCCGCAATCGACCACCCCCGGCAATCCGGAGTGCTACCAATTCTCCGGTCCCAGCGCGACGCTCCAAATGGAGATTAGTTCGTTCGTGAGCAAAATGGACGATCAACCCACTTCCGCTGGCTACACCTCCAAGGACACGTTTCAGGGCAATAACAGCCTCACAATTGGAAGCGCCACGAAAACCTCGCAAAGCACATCCAACACTCCGGATTGCGTGGGCTGCCTGCTGGGCACCGCGGTCATCAATTATTCCAGCAATTCCAACCTAACCCTCTTCACCATGACCGTACCCGCCGACGACACGGCCGGGGACATGAATTCGTGGTTCGTCACCCTGGGCGGCTTAGGCAATTTGATCCCAAGTGATGTGCTGCCTACATCCACGGCTTTTCCACCGATCTCGGCGTGGCCTGTCAACGCCCAGATCACCGTGGGAAGCGGTGCGAACATAACCAGCTATCCGGTCACGTCGATTGGCAGTTGTTCCCTGGGCGCGTCTAGCGGCTCGGCTCCCTCTGTGAGCGCGGTGGTCAGCGCGTCGGCGTTTGGAGAATTTTCAGCCGCCGCCCCGGGCTCCTGGGTCGAGATTTACGGGTCGAACCTGGCGTCTGAAACCGCCGGATGGACCGGTTCGGATTTCACGGGCGGCATCGGTCCCACTTCATTAGGCGGCGTTTCGGTGAGTATCGGAGGACAGGCAGCCTTCGTCGACTATGTTTCTCCCACGCAGGTGAACGCGCAATTGCCATCCACTATCCCGACCGGCGGCCCACTGCAATTGACTGTCACGAGCGGCAGTTCCACCAGTGCGCCGGTAAACCTCACCATCAACGCGACCGAGCCAGGGTTGCTGGCGACGCCGAGCTTTAAGATCGGCGGCAATCAATATGTGGTGGCGCAGCATTCCGACGGCAGCTATGTGCTGCCCGTTGGTGCTATGGCAGGCGCGAGCTCCAGTCCAGCGACGCCCGGCGAAACCCTCACCATCTTCGGTGTTGGATTCGGCCCCGTGACGCCAAACATCCCAGCGGGTGAGATCGCATCGGGCGAGAATCAGCTCACCGGGTCCTTACAAATTCTGTTCGGACAAACGCCCGCGCAGATGCCGCTGCCGTATTTCGGCCTGGCGCCTAGTTTGGTTGGCTTGTATCAATTCGATGTGGTAGTTCCAAACGCGGCCGCCGGCAATCTTGTGCCGCTGACGTTCACGCTGAAAGGAGTGCCGGGAACACAAACCCTGTTTACCGCGATCCAGCAATAGCCGGTGGGCGTTTACTGGGCGAACAATTCTTTGGGCAGTGGCGAAGGATCGCCGGTAAGGATCACCGGTGCCCAATACAGAAAGCTTTTCTGTTGCGGCGTTCGCATCACTTGCAGCATGGCCAGGCGCAAAGCTTCGGCTCGGCCGCGGCCCAGGCTCAATTCCTTATAGAAGCGCGCCATGAGAGCGCGCTCGGTAGAGTCCGAAACGTCCCACAGCGGTGCGACGAAAGTCTTGACGCCCGCAATGGCAGCGGCGCGCCGCATGCCGTAAACACCGTTGCCCGAGGAGGGAACGCCATCGGCCATGCGGCACTGCGAAAGCACCAGCATTTCCGAGCCGCGAAAATCCAGGGATTCCAGTTCCAAGGCGGTGAGAAGCCCGTCTTGTGACGTCTTCGGGCCGTGTCCGTAGGCTTCTTCGAGCATGATGGCCGATAAATTCATCGCGCGGGATCCCGGATCCAGCCCCGCCAGCGCACACGCGGGACTGCTGGGATCGGCGATACAGTCTTCATTGCCGCGTACCAGACCATGGCCCACGATATGCAAGAGAGCGGGGCTGCGGAGCGATTTTATATTTTGTTCCGTAGCTTGGCCCACCGACAGGAGTCGTGCACCGGGAATGAGCTTTTGGAGCGCACCAGCTTCGGACTCCGCGCCTTCCAAATGCTCGCGACCGTTGCCGCCGGGACTAAGCGCGATGACGGGCGGACCGGCGGCCTGGTCGCTGTTGGCGGGAGCTACCAGATCGCGTGCGGCCGAGAGGTAGCTGATGGCGAATCGTTCAATCAGAAAATGTCCACGCGAATCCTGGAGCGCATCGAAGGGGGCCAGCGTCAACAGTCCGTCCGGCGAGATGCGCAGGCGGCGTGCCGATTGGCTCTGGTCGATGCGAGCCCGCAAAGGCGCAAGCCGCTTAGACAGCCTGCAGCAGTGCGTCCTGTGCGGTGTGTTCTGCCGACGCGGCGGCCTGGTCCTCGCCGTGCGAGAGCGAAACGCTCCAATCGTTGGCGCCCTCAATCAGATCACGGACGGCCTGGTCGATCGGCTGCGCGGGGCCCAGATCCACCCAACGTAAGGCGCCTGAGTGATCCAACAAAAACGCGCCGTAATGTTTGTCGAAGGCCACGATCTCGACCAGCAATTCGTCGGGCGCCAGTCGCGTGCGCATAGCTTCCAGGCTGGCAGGCTGTACGGACGCTTGAAAGCCAGGTAAGTCCCGGCTGAGCGCCGCCTCCAGCGTGTCCCGGCGCTGATCCATGTCGTGCAGCGCCTCTAGCGCTTTGCGACCCACGGCATCCGACGAATTGGTGCGCAGGTCCGAGAGCAACCGTCCGTAATTGGCGGCCGGGCAAGTGCCGGCCACGGCTGATTTCAAATCGCGATAGCCCAGCGCCGTGGTCAATGAAGATTCGCATTCCAGCATCGTTTGCCATTCGCCCAAACGAGCGCGGACGTCGCCTGCGGAGTTTTCACGCAGGCTCTCGCGCCAGTCCCGCACATGATCCAGCACCCGGTCTTTACGCCGCGCCACGGCTTCAAACGCGAGAACGCGAGCCTCGGGAAATTGATCGCCCGTGCGCTTCTGGAATCGAAGCAGGGCAGGGAGGGGATCGTCCAGATTCGCGAGAACTTCGGCCTTGGTTCTTTCCGATCCCACGTTCAAAACGCCGCTCAGCACGCGATCATTGATCTCGAAGCTGTGCCGATAGAGCGGAAGCGCGGCGCCATAATTCCCTTGCTGGTCGAAGAGACCGGCCAGGTCGGCAAGGTAGCGGGCCAAGTCGGGGTGATTCGGTCCCAGGCTTTCGGTAACGATGCTGATGGCTTGACGCAGTTGATCGCCGGCTTCCTGATATTCGCGCGCCGCCTGATGAATCAGTGCCAGGCTTGCAAGCGCGTTCGCGTACACGGGATGCTTTGTGCCCAGGCTCTGCGCGGCTACGTCCCGGGCCTTCTGGAATGTCGCGAGGGCAGCGGCAAGATCTCCGCGTTTGCGTTGCGCTTCGCCCAAAGCCAGCAGCGTGTTGGCATATTCGAAGGCCGGATGGTCCGAAGAGTTGCCGTAGATATCGGCGGCTTCCTGCAGCAGCTTCTCGCCCGCTTCCGGGTTTCGCTCGTACATAAGGCGCCCATAGTTGCGCAGGGTGGCGGCCACCAGCACGTGATTCGGTCCGTAGATTTTCTTGCGCAATTCAAGCGCGGTCCGATAGTCGGATTCCGCCCCACTGCGATTGCCCATGGCCTGGTTGAGGACCGCGCGATGGTCCAGCAACTGAATATAAATGGGGTGCGTCTCGCCCAGAGAACTTTTCAACAAGGGAGCCGCTTCGTTGTAATATTTCTCGGCGGCTGAATAATTGCCGAGCTCCATTTCCAGATTGCCAGGGCCCATCAGACTGGTGGCATAAATGGGATGCGTGGGGCCGATTGTTTTGCGGAGAACCTCCAGCGCGGTAGCGAAATCGTCTTGCGCCTCATAGTATTTTCCCAGGCGATGGTAATTGCCCGCCAGGTTGACCAGCAGCGTTCCGTACTCCGGCGGCGCGGGATGCTGGACGTCGATGTGGGCCTCGTAAATAGCGCGGGCTTTTTCAAATGTCGTAGCGGATTTCTCGTACTCGCCTTCGGCGCTATATATGGACCCGAGTGTTTCGAGCGTTTCGGCGACCACGGGATCGTTAGCGCCGAGCGCTCTGGTTCGTATGGCTACGGCGTCTTCGGCGAGCGTCTGTGCCTCCGGCAAACGGCGGGTGTCGCGGCAAAAGAGAGCCAGATCGTTGGCGCTCTCGGCATAGTCCGCTGAATCGGCGCCAAGTTTTTCGCGGCGCAGCGCCAGGCTTTGGCGCAAGAGCGCTTCACCGTCTTTCAAGTTGCCGGAGTTGTAATACAGAAAGCCAAGCCGATCCAGACTGTGCCCGGATTGTTTAGGAGTGGTGGCGGCTTCGACGGCCTGCTTGGCAACGCGCACGGCGCCCGCCATGTCGCCTTTCAGATAAAGCTGCTCTACTTGCTGATCGAGAGCTTCCCAATCGGCTTTCTGCGCCAGAAGAATTGGCGTCGCCAGCAGGCAGGCCAGCAGCGCCTGTTTCATGGATGGCTGGAGCTCTTAAGGCGGAGCAGATTCGCTTTCGTCACGTTGCGAGCGGATTTGGATGTGTTCAGCGTCAAGGCCTGATTGTAGTAGCTGGCGGCCTTGGCGCGATCGCCGGCGAGTTCTCTGGCGGCGCCAAGATTGTTGAGAATCTCGGCCCGTAGAGCTGGATCGTTCACCTTCGCCAGCGCCTTCTGAAGAATCTCGTCGGCGCGTTGCGGATCGTCGTTCAACAAAAGCAGAGCGCCGTAGCTGGCGTAGTTCAACGCTTCTTCGGACGGACTGGCCGCCGGCGGCTGGTCGAAATTGTTCACTGCAACCTCATAGTGTTCGCGCGCGGCGTCGGGTGCGCCGGCTTGGTAATCGAGCTCTGCCAGGCGCTCCAGCAGTGGGCGCGTTTCACCCGAGGAGCCAGTCGCAATTGCATTGCGCGCGGCCTCCATTGCGCCTTTCCTGTCGCCATTGGCCGCCAGCGCATCCACCTGTTGCAGAACAGCGGCCAGGTGCGCCGCGTTCGGGACGCGCACTGCATCATCAGTTTGCGCAAAGCCCTCCACGATGGTGCCTCGCGCGCGTTCGCGAAATACGGTTGCGATCGCGATGCGGCCGATCTGCCGGCTTCGAACAACGGAAAGCTCTGTTCCTTTGACCAGGCCGTCCAGCGAACCCAAATTTACGGTCACGATACCGCTGTCAATGGATACGATGGAGCCATCGGTTTTCGGCGGGCGGCTGGGCGCTTCGGTGCCACGAAAGATCGAGACACCTTGCGACCGGGCCGGCTGCAGAGCTTCGGTGAGCAAAATCGTTGGAGCTGCGCCGCGCTGCGAGCTTGTCGTTCGTGCCTGTTGTACGGCCCGCTGCGTCGCCGGCGCGGGAGGACGCAAGACGAAGAAGATGGCCAGGACCGCCGCGATGGCCGCCACAGCCGAGATCAGCAGCCAACGCTTGTGACCTCGATACTTGATCGTGCCCGGAGCGCGAAGGGCCGCTTCCAGCGCGCCGCGCGCCACCAGCGTGTCAAACAGATCCTGGTCATCGAGCGCGGCTTGGGCCAGCTTCCGATCGGTGGCGGCGGGCGATTCAAGCGCCGCTTGCACCACGGCAACCGCGGTCAATTGGTCGAACAGGTCGGTATCGTTGAGCGCCTCATGAGCCAGTGCGCGCGCGGCTGCGGGATGCAATTCGCGATTGGCGAAGCGATCGATTCGGCGGTTGAGGTCCAGCTCCATCGGATGGTCCTTATCGTCGCCCCGTCAGGCGTTTCACCTTGCCGCGCGGCTGGGTGCGCCTGCGAACGCACTGA
>CAVRZH010000217.1:0-12449 GCA_963725455.1 Bryobacterales bacterium | reverse complement strand
GGTTCGTTCCGAGGAAGCGCCGGAGACGCGCCACTATGCAGCGTCTCGACGCCAGTGGCGGCGCTCGGTCCCAACCAATCGAAGGAGATCCGTGCGGATCTGGATCCTTCGCTCCTGGCGTCGGGCATTCCAGACTGGCACTCCCTGCGCACGGAAGTTCTGGTCGCGCGCCAGTAAGACTGGGAAGATTCTTCCCGCCGTGCGATCATAGCGGCGTGGCATCGAAAACAACTCCGAAATCCCCGCCGCGAGCAACGCCGCCCAAGCTGGTTCCTCGTCCCAAAACCGGCGCCGAACGCAGCGCCCGGTTGCGCAAGATTCTCAAAATTCTCGACGAACTCTATCCCCACCCCACCGTACCTCTGCACCATCGAAATTGCTGGGAATTGCTGGTAGCCACCATTCTGTCGGCGCAGTGCACCGATAAGCGCGTCAACGAAGTGACGCCCGGCCTGTTTCAGAAATATCCCGTTATCCAGGACTTCGCCGCGGCTAACCAGGCGGAGCTGGGCATGGCCATACGGTCCACGGGTTTCTTCAACAACAAAGCCAAATCGCTGATTGGAGCCGCGCGCAAGATTCTCGCGGATTTTGGCGGAGAAATTCCTAAGACGATGGACGAGATGCTGACCATCCCCGGCGCCGCGCGCAAAACGGCGAATGTCGTCCTGGGAGGTTGTTACAACGTCCATGAGGGAATCGTGGTGGACACGCACGTGCAGCGCAATGCGCAGCGCCTGGATCTGACCAAGAACACCAACCCGGTGAAGATCGAGCAGGATCTGATGAAAATCATCCCGCGCGAGAAATGGTTTGAGTTCCCTTTGCAGCTCATCTACCATGGCCGCACCCTGTGCGTGGCGCGCAACCCGAAGTGCGCCGAGTGCAAGCTGGATCCGCTGTGCTACGCCAAAGACAAAACAGTTTGACGGGGCGGTTCTACAAATGCCGCTTCAGATACGAACAGATGTGATACCCATCGATAAACTTGAAGGGCGTTTCCCCTAGCGTGTAGTGGCCGCACGGCAGCACCACCACTTTGTGATCCACCGCGTGCTCCCGCATCTTCGCAATAATATCTCGCGACAGCTCCGGCGGAAAGGTTGTATCGTAAGCCGTATAAATAAACAGCGACTTCTGTTTCTTGGCCGCGAACTTTTGCATGTAATTCACTGGCGAAACGGCCATCCAAACGCGTCGCAGCCGATCCAGATCGATGTGTTCCTCCAGCCCCTGGCGGACATGCGCCGTCGAGAGGCCCGCCCACACAACGTCCGCCACGTAGGTGGAGCAGTGGTTGAACACGTTCACTGAAATCCGTTCATCATGCGCACTCACCAGGCAAGCGTATGCCGAGCCCAGGCTGGTGCCAACGATTCCCAGCCGCTCGTAGCCCTGGAGTTGTAACCAATCGAAGCAACAGCGCACGTCGATGACGGCCTGCCGCGCGGCATCCATGGTGCGGCAGATATTGGATGAGACGGCATAGTCGGCGCGCTTCAGTTCGGCGGGCATGCGGTAATCGTGATAAGGCAAGCTAATGCGGAGCGCGGAGATGCCCAAGCGCGCCAGTCCCCGGCAAAGCGCCAGATAGCCATCGGCGGGAGCGTTCCAATGCGGCAACAGGACCACGGCTTTCTTCGGGCTGCCTTTAGCCTTGAGCGCAGGGAACCACTGCGCGTGAACCAGATTGTTCTCAGGGTAAGGAGTCCGTACAGGGGAATGAAAGCGGAGCATCCCATCCCGCAGGTTAAAATCGCTGGGCCGTTCATAGCCGTAAAACTCGTCGCTCTCGAGCATCGCCAGGTGGTTCAGGTGAGCCACGTAATCTTCCGGTGTTTCGCCATTCTTGGGATGGTTCCTGGCGCACGGCCAATCCCGCGTCCATTCGAGGCCCCACTCAAAATCCCGAACGATGCGGTTGGTGGCTCGAAAACAGAGCTGCTCTTCGCGCGCGCGAATCCATTGCTCGTAACGGCGTGTTAGGGCTCTCACCATGCGGGTCTTCGAGAAGCAGTAATAATAGAAGTAACACATGCCTAGCGCGATTCGACGCCGCACTCCGGAAGAATTGCTGCAACAGGTCCAGGCGGAAGAGGATTACGAGCGCCGGGGCCGGTTGAAGGTGTTCCTGGGATACGCCTCGGGGGTGGGCAAATCCTATCGCATGCTGGATGAAGGGCGCCGGCGCAAGGAACGCGGCCAGGATGTTGTGGTGGGTGCGATCCAGCCCAAGACTACGCCTGAGACGCAAGACTTATTAAGCAAGCTGGAAGTAATTCCCTTACGCGAAGTGAACGGGGTGTACGTGATGGACACGCCAGCCATTCTGAAACGTCATCCGAGCGTTTGCCTGGTGGACGGATTGGCGTACGACAACCCTCCTGGGTTGGCTCACGCCAGCCGCTGGGAGGATGTAAACGACCTTCTCGACGCCGGCATCTCGGTCATCACCTCCATCAACATTCAATACATAGATGACTTGCGGGAGCGCGTGCAGCGGATCACCGGCAAGAACGTGACACAAACGGTTCCGCGCAGCTTTCTGAATTCGGCCGACGAGATCGTAGTGGTGGATGCGCCGCCTGAGATGTGTATCGCCAAGGAAGGCCAAACCGGGGAAGGCGGGAGCGGCCCGGAGCAGAAGCTCTCCGAACTGCGAGAGATCGCGCTGCTGCTGGCGGCCGACGTGGTGGACAAGCAGCTTGAGGCCTACCTGCACCGCAATGGCATGCCGCAAACGTTCGGCGCGCAGGAGCGCATTTTGGTGTGCATCACGCCCAGAGCCAATGCCGCGCCGATGATCGCCAGCGGCAAGCGCAATGCCGACCGTTTTCATGGCGATTTGACCGTGGCGTATGTGCGCCAAGCGGAGATATCGGCCAGCGATCAGGTGGCGCTGGAACGCAACCTCGCCATCGCGCGCGCGGCCCAGGCCCGCATTGAGATTCTGGACGGACAGGACCCCATTGAGACGCTGCTGAAGTTTGCACACGAACACGGCGTCACCCAGATCTTCGTTGGGCATAGCACGCGCGAACAATGGTGGGAACGGTTTACCGGCACGCCGCTGGACCGGCTGATTCGCGGCGCCAACGACATCGACGTCCGAGTATTTCCCCACTAACCATGCCCGACCGTCCTCCTTTGGGAAAGCTGAAAATCTTTCTTGGCTACGCCGCGGGCGTGGGCAAGACGTATCAGATGCTGGAGGAGGCACAGGCGGAAAAACGGCAGGGCGTGGATGTTGTCATCGGTTATTTTGAGCCGCACGGGCGTAAGGACACCATCGCCAAAACCGAGGGCCTGGAAGTAGTTCCGCGGCGCAAGTTGGATTACCGCGGCGGGCTATTCGAAGAGATGGACACCGACGCCATCCTGCACCGGCGGCCCCAGCTCTGCGTAGTGGACGAGTTTCCACACACCAACGTGCCGGGTTCAGACCGGCTGAAGCGCTGGCAAGACGTGCAGGCATTGCTCGACGCGGGCATCGACGTTCTCACCACCATGAACATCCAGCACCTGGAAAGTTTGAACGATCAGATCTGGAACATTACCGGAATCCGCGTGCGCGAAACGATCCCGGATTGGGTGATGCAGCAAGCCGACCAGGTAGTGATGGTGGATCTGACGCCGCGCGCGCTGCTCAACCGGCTGGCGCGAGGGGTGGTGTATTCGCAGGAGAAAGCCCAGAAGGCGCTCGAGAATTTTTTCCAGGAATCCACGCTGGTGGTTCTGCGCGAACTGGCGCTCCGGCAGACCGCACACGAAGTGGAAATCCGGCAGGTAGATTACGACGCTCCCGGATTCGAGCCGGAGCCAGGCTACCGCGACGAGGCCGAAGCGGCGTCCGAGAATTCGGATCGCATCTTGATTTTGGTGACGCCGGAGCCGGCTACGGCCATGCTGATCCGGCGCGGCAAGCGCGTGGCGGATTACCTGCACGCGGATTGCTTCGCCGTCGCGGTGTCGCGCGAAATCGACTTGCACGACATGCCCCCTCGCGATCGCGAAATGGTGGAGCGCCACCTGAACTTTGCCCGCAACCTGCACATCGAGACACGCGTATTACAAGGGGAGGACGTGGCGAAGACACTGGTGGAGTTTGCGCATTTGAATGGCGTCACGCATTTGTTCCTGGCCCGGCCGCAGCCCAGCCAATGGCCGGCTTTGTCCCGAAGAAGCCTGGTACAGCAAGTGGTACATTTGGCGCGCGACATGCAGGTCACCATCGCGGCAGATCGCGCTAACAGACAGCAGCCGCAGCTCGTGTAAAGATCAACACTGTAAAGGATCAGCATGCCGGACAACAAGACCGTTTTTCTCTTCGATGTGGATAATACGTTGCTCGACAACGATCATGTCACCGCGGACCTGAAGCGGCACCTTTCGGCGCGGGTGGGGCTGGAGCGCTCCCAACGCTATTGGCAACGCTTTGAGGAGATCCGCACGGAGCTCGGATACGCCGACTATTTGGGCGCGCTGCAGCGTTATCGCTTCGATTATCCGCACGATCCAAATCTGCTGGCAGTCTCGTATTTTCTGATGGGTTACCCGTTTGCCAACCGCCTGTTTCCAAACTCAGTGGACGCGGTGCAACACGTCGCGCAATGGGGTCAGCCTGTGATTCTCTCCGACGGCGACGTTGTTTTTCAGCCGCACAAAGTATTTCGATCCGGGCTGTACGAGCTGTTCGACGGCAACGTCCTGATCTACATTCACAAGGAACAGGAATTGGCGGACGTGGAGCAACGCTATCCGGCCGATCATTACGTACTGGTGGACGACAAACTACGAATCCTGCAAGCGATTAAAGAAATCTGGCAATCGCGAGTTACCACCGTATTCGTTCGGCAGGGGCACTATGCGCACGACCCGGAAGTGTTCAAGAAGTATCCGCCCGCCGACATTAGTGTCGAACGCATCGGCGATTTGCTGAACTACGGCGCGGAAAGTTTCAGTCCGTTGACGTTGGCGGCCAAGTAATCAGAACCAACTCCCTTACGGTCGCGGCTCAGCAAGGAGCAACGGAGCCGCGCACTTGAGTAAGCGGTTTCAGGCGACCGCAGCGCCCAGCACGGCGCTGACCATGGCCTGAGCTTCTTCCTGGATTTTCTTCAGATGGTCCTGGCCGCGGAAACTCTCGGCGTAGATCTTATATACATCCTCGGTTCCGGATGGACGGGCGGCAAACCATCCGCTTTCGGCGACAACCTTGATCCCGCCAATTGGATTACCGTCGCCAGGAGCCGCAGTTAGAATCTTCTGGATCTTTTCGCCCGCCAGTTGGGTGACCGTAATATCCTGAGGCGACAGTTTGGAGAGCGCCGCGCGTTGCTCGGCATTGGCCGGCGCGTCCACCCGCTCGTAGACCGAGGCGCCGAATTCTCGCTCCAACTCCGCATAGATTTCGCCCGGGTCGCGCCCCACGCGAGCGGTGATTTCCGCCGAGAGCAGCGCTGCGATGATCCCGTCTTTGTCGGTAGTCCACGGCGAAGCGTCGTGGCAAAGGAAGGAGGCGCCCGCGCTTTCCTCGCCTCCAAAACCAAGCGAGCCGCGTAGCAAGCCGTCCACGAACCATTTGAATCCCACCGGAACCTCGTAAACTTTCCGTCCCAGCTTGGCGGCCACACGATCGATCATGCTACTGGACACCACGGTTTTGCCCACCGCTGCATCCTTGCGCCAGCCTGTGCGATTACCGAAGAGATATTGCACGCAAACGGCGAGGTAGTGATTGGGGGGCAGCAATCCGGTGCTGCGCGTGACGACGCCATGGCGATCGGCATCGGTGTCGCAGGCGAACGCCACATCGAACTTGTCCTTCAGGGCGATCAATCGCCGCATGGCGTAAGGAGACGAGGGGTCCATGCGAATGCGGCCATCCCAATCCAGCGTCATGAAGCGGAAGGTGGGGTCCACCGCTTCGTTTACAACGGTGAGGTCTAAGCCGTATTTCTCGCGGATGGGCCCCCAATAATGTACGCTGGCCCCACCCAGAGGGTCGACGCCCAAATTCAGTTTTGCACCGCGAATCACATCGAAATCGATCACGCGGCTCAGATCGGCGACATATTCTGCGATGAAATCGTGTCGCTGCGTGGTGGAAGCGCGCAACGCGTTCTCGAAAAGAATGCGGTTTACACCATTCAAACCGTTTTCGAGCAGTTCATTGGCGCGTTTCTGGATGAAGCCAGTGATGTCGCTGCTGGCCGGCCCGCCGTGCGGCGGATCGTACTTGAAGCCTCCATCCTCGGGTGGATTGTGCGATGGAGTGACCACGATGCCATCGGCCAATCCCAGCTTTCGATCGCGATTGAAGTTCAAAACCGCGCGCGAGACGGCCGGCGTGGGCGTGTATTCGTTGGCGGGTGCGATGAAGACCTGCACACGGTTCGCCGCCAGCACTTCCATCGCGCTCACGAACGCGGGCTGAGAGAGTGCGTGTGTGTCGATGCCCAGAAAGAGCGGCCCATCGATTCCCTTCCCCTCCCGGTATTCGCAGATGGCCTGCGTGATGGCCAGGATGTGCCATTCGTTGAAGGCGTGATTGAGTGCTGAACCGCGATGCCCCGAAGTTCCAAAAGTTACGCGTTGCTCCGGGACTCTCGGATCGGGACGATTCGCAAAATATACGCTTACCAGTCGTGGAACATCGACCAGGTTGGATGGTTGCGCAGGCTGACCAGCAGACGGATGAATTGCCACGGTGATTGGACGCCTCCAAACACCAGGGTGACACACCCCAATTTTAGTGGCTGGCCGGAGCGGCGCCGTTTTGTTCGACGACAGTCTCTACAGCGTCCCGAACCGCCTCCTTTACCGCCTCTTTGACAGCGTCCTCTACGCGCTCCTCAATAATGGCGGTTCCCAGCTCCCCATTCGCACTGTCACCGGCCAATTCCCTGACCACAACCCGCAGCACGGGCGTTATTGGCGGCAGATCTCTGCTCACCGCTTTCGCCACTCTCTTGGCTACCTTGGCCAGCTGCGCGCCGTCATCCTGTACCAAATTCGCCTGCGCGCCCTCCGGAAGTGGCTGCTGCGCGGCTCGCTCGATGGCATCCCAATCGTCACGGAAGATTTTGACGAGCGCGGCGACAATTTTCTTGTCGCGGAAAATGATGCCCACCTCCCGCCGGGAACCGAGTTCTATCTCACGCAGGCTCTGGCTTCCGATGAAAGCTTGGGCTCCGTCCCGGATAATGGTGCGAGTGTGCAGGCGCATGGTGGTCAGCTTGCGAACTTCGATCTTGGCGCAGCTCCTGACGCGGCCGATTACTTGGATACTTACCCCAGCCTGGGCACGCGCCTCAATCAAACGCAACATGGCGGGATCGGCGATCTCAGGATCGTAGATCAGCAGCTCCTTTTTCGCACCCCGGAGAAACGCAGCCAGCTGTTTGCGCGCATTCAAAGGACTGACAACAAACGTGGGATGGCCGGGAACGTAAGGCTGCCGCTTGGTGTCGGCTTCGAAAAGCTTCACTGCCTCGGCCACCAGTTTCGGGTTCGTGGTCACCAACCCGAAACAGCGGCTATGGTCAATGTCCAAATGGGTAAAGTTAAACGAAAGCAGAAACAATTCTTTCCTGTCTACAATCAGGAACTTATCGTGATAACGGATGAGGTCGTCCGCGGTACGCGCCACCGTAATGCCGGCTTCCAGGAGCCGCATCTCCAGCTTCCGTAGATTTCTTTCGCCTCCGCGATTGGTATAGGCGATCAGCGCATGCACAAAGACACCACGCGCGGCGGCATTCGCCAGAGCGTTCTCGATTTCGCCGCGATCGAAGCGGAAGATGACAATCTCCACGCGGCTTTTGGCCCCATTGATCGCATCCACCAGGGGCGCCACCCCGTCGCCGGGCTGAACCAGCAGTTTCACATTACCTCCCACGTAAAAAACAAAGTTACCCGTGGCATCGCTATTGCTTAAATCAAGATGAGTGCCACTTCGTGGGAGGGCGTCTATGAGCATCAGGGGAAAGAGAGTTAGGACGGTTTGGCTGTTTGCCGCGCTGGCCGGCCCGGCGGCCATTTTCGCGCAAAAAGGTTACGTCGCGTCAGATTCGGTAGGAGAAATTACACAGTTTTCCCGGCCACCGCTTACTTACTTGTGGCGCGCGCCCCAAGACATTTCCGCTGAAAACTTGTTCTACGGGCGTGGCGGCCAGGAGCATGAACCGCACGGGCCCTTCACCTTCGAGAATGAGGACCTAGCTGGGACGAACCCCAAGTACGACGTTCGCGACGCGGACGGCGTGAAGTGGAAAATCAAGCTGGGAGCCGAGGCGCGTCCCGAGACAGTGGCTGCGCGATTTGTTTGGGCGGTCGGCTATCACGCCGATGAAGATTATTTTCTTCCCGTGGTTCAGGTAAACGGAATGCCGAAGCACGTCCATCGCGGTGAAGATTTGATTGAGCCGGGCGGCGTGATGCGCTATGTCCGTCTAAAACGCGAAGGCTTCGGGAAGAAGGTGGGGAACTGGAGTTGGAAAGACAATCCGTTCGCGGGCACGCGTGAAATGTACGGCCTGCGGGTGATGATGGCGGTAATTAATAACTGGGATTTGAAGGACGAGAACAACGCGATTCGCGATTTCAAGAAGGGCGACCCGGAGGGCGATACGCGGGAATACGAAGTAAGTGACCTGGGCGCGAGCTTTGGCACTACCGGACGCAAGTTTTCACATACCAAATCCAAAGGCAATCTGTACGAGTACGCCATCTCAACTTTTATCGAGAAAACCAAGCCGGACTCGGTCGATTTCAACGTGCCCAGCCGGCCGCCGCTGATGCTGGCATTCGATCCGCACGAGTACGCCGAGCGTCTGGACATGCGCTGGATTGGCGACGATATTCCTCGCCAGGACGCACGCTGGATCGGCGATCTGCTGGGCCAACTGTCGCAGGACCAGATTCGGGACGCGTTTCGCGCCGGTGGATATGAGGGTGAGGAATTGAACGGCTTCGTGGTGGAATTTCAGAAGCGGATCGCGGAGTTGAAGCGGCTGTAGGGCAAGCCCAGGCGCGCCGGCTCTATGGCCGCGGCTCCGCCACCAGGTGCTCCTCTGAAGCGAACTGGATGTCGTGCAGTTCGGCGTAGAGACCAGCGGCGCTCATCAGTTCTTCGTGAGTCCCGCGTTCAACTATCATTCCATCGCTCACCACAAAGATGCAATTGGCGCGGCGGACGGTGGAAAGCCGGTGAGCGATCACGATGGAAGTCTTGCCCTCCATCAATCGATCCAGCGCTTCAAAAACCAGCTTCTCGGAAGCCGCGTCCAGGCCGGAGCTCGGTTCATCCAGGATCAGGATCGGCGTGTTACGGATGATAGCGCGCGCGATGGCGATCCGCTGCCGCTGGCCGCCGGAAAGGGTGATGCCGCGTTCTCCCAAAATGGTGTTGTAGCCGTCGGGAAGCCGTTCGATAAACTCGTTCGCATTGGCCAGCTCAGCGGCGCGAAGAATTTCGGCACGAGTTGCCTCGGGCTTTCCATAGGCAATGTTGTTCCAAATGGGACCGTGGAACAGCAATGTCTCTTGCAGCACAAAGCTGATCTGCTGCCGCACGGATTTTTGCTGGAAGCGCCGCACGTCCTGGCCGTCGATCTTCACCACTCCCGCAATCGGATCGTAGAAGCGCGGGATCAGGCTGATGATGGTGCTCTTACCGGCGCCGGTGGGGCCAACCAAAGCGGCCACTTGTCCCGGCTCGATCCGGAAACTGAGGTCCTTCAAAACCAGAGTGTTCGGATCGTAGCCAAAACTAACGTTGTCGAATTCGATGCGTCCTTGAAATTTCGGCGCGCGCCGCGCTCCAGGCAGATCCTTAATCTCGTTGTCCGTCTCGAAAACCTCGCGGATGCGCTCGTAACCAACCACAGCTTTTGAATAGGCATCGGTCATCTTGGAGAGCTGCTGCATGGGCTTGTACATCTTGCCCAGGTACAGAATGAAGATCACCAGCGACCCAGCCGAAAGCGCGCCGCTCAACACCATGCGCGCGCCGAACCAGAGCACCAGGCAAGTTCCCACCGCAACAATCAATTCCACCAATGGAGCTAGCTTAGCCTTCAGCGACCTCGCCCTCAGCCCGATTTCCACGCCCTCCAGGCTCTCTTCTTCCAAGCGCTTCTGTTCATAGTCTTCGCGAGCGAAGGCCTTCACCACGTGGATGGAGGAAAGCACCTCCTGCATCACGGAGACGATTTCGCCTTCCTTCTTGCGGACCTCGCGCGACGCTTTTTTGATACGGCGGGTATAGGAAAAAACCACCAGAAACAGAGCGGGCGCCACCGAGAGCGCGATCAAGGTGAATTTCCAGTTCAGATACAGCATCACGCCCAGCATGCCGACCAGCGTCAGGCTGTTGATCATGGAGTCCAGCAGGCCGGAGACGATGAAACTTTGGATAGCATCGATATCCCCGGTCACGCGGCTGATCAGATCGCCGGTCTGTTTGTGATCGTGATAGGCCAGCGAAAGCCGCTGGATGTGTGAATAGAGCGTGCGGCGCAGGTCATGCGTCACCCATTGCCCTACGGTGGTGGTGACGTATTTCTCCACGTAGGAGCAGCCGGCGCCCAGCGCCGCAATGGCGAGCACGGCGAGAGCGGCGAATTTTATTACGCTAAGTTTGTCGGTCCCGAATGTCGACAGAAGCCAGTTATTGAGCCAGCCTTGCGTGGCCTTGGATCGCAAGACATTATCGAGGACCACTTTGAGCGGCCAGGGCTCCAGCAGATTGGCCGCGCCCTCGCCCGCGACAGCCACGAAGCCGATCACCAATAGCTTAAGATGCGGCCTGAGCAAGCTGCTAATTTTGAAGCCCTTGGAACTGCCTGCGCGTTTCTCCATGTCCACTGGTATAGACGCAGCGCAGAGCCGGAATTCTACGGGCCCAGTGAAACCGTGAGAAACCGTAAGAATTTCCAGGTGACCGCGTCCAATAGCGTATTTTCTATACGGTTGGGGAGCCAAGATTCTGAGTAGTTAGCGGTCATCGGCTTGCTACAAGATTAAGCGGATTTAACGAGTGTGCCGGGAGCCGCGTCCCTGGTGGAAGGGCGTGGTGTAGGTGGACATTAGGGCGGCACGTATACTTTCGCCAAGGAAAAAGGAGTCGGTCATGTCGGCAAAGAACAAAGCGGTTTTTGGCATTTATATCAGCCAGTTGGATGCGGAGAATGCGGTGCACGGCCTGAAGCTTGCCGGCTTCCGCAGCACGGACATATCGATCCTGTTCCCGGACAACACCGGCACCAAGGATCTGGCTTTAGAACGAAACACGAAGGCGCCTGAGGGCACGGCCGCGGGAGCTGGAAGCGGCGCGGTGGTGGGCGGCATCCTGGGCTGGCTGGCCGGAGTTGGGTTGCTTGCGATTCCGGGGATCGGGATTTTTGTCGCGGCCGGTCCGATCATGGCGATGCTGAGCGGCATCGGCGTAGGCGGCGTCCTGGGTGGCGTGGCTGGCGCGCTGGTGGGGTTGGGAACGCCGGAGTATGAAGCCAAGCGCTATGAGGGCCGCATCCGGAAGGGGGGGATTCTGCTCTCGGTGCATTGCGACGATCGGGAGTGGGTGAAAACGGCCCGAGAGATTTTGGATCAGACTGGCGCCGAGGACGTCTCGGCAACCACGGAAGCGAAAGCCGATTTCGCCACTAGCGATCGGCCGCGATCCAGAACCATCCCTACGAAAGCGTAGGCGCGATTGGCTATTGGCGGTTAGCCATTGGCAAGGTAGCTTCGGCAATATAGAGAGACGCGCTGCAGGGACCCCCGGCCGGTGGCGCAGTGGTGAGCGCGAGCGTCCACTCGCTTCCCAATTTAGGAGAACGGCCGGCATCCGAGAAATTACAAAACAGGACAGCGCTTGAGCCCGAGGGATCGGTGCGTTCCATGCGGAGCCAACGTTCGGTCTCGGAAGTGTCCACGCGCGTTAAATCTTTGCGGCCATTGTTCAGACAGGGCCAGCGTTTACGTAGCGCGATGAGTTCGCGATAAAGCCGGCAAACTTCCTGATGAGCCGGCTGCTTTAACAAATCCCACGAGATTTTCGATCGCTCAAAGGCCTCCGGCGCTTGAGGATCCACGAAGTCCGCGACCACGGTGAATTCTTCGAACTCCTTGCAGCGGCCTTCGCTCACCATGCGCGCCAAGCCCGGATCGCCGTGGCTGGTGAAGTACAGGAAGGGGTTGGTCTCCGCGAACTCCTCGCCCATGAATAGCAGGGGCAAGCAGGGTGAACACAACAATAGCGCGACTGCGATCTTGTATTGCTCTATCGCGATGAGATGCGACAAACGGACGCCCTGGCTGGTGTTGGCGATCTGATCGTGATTTTGGATGAACGCTACGAAGCGGCTTCCCGGCAGGTCTCGCGATGAGCTTCCGAAGCGGCGCTTCCGGAACGCGGAGTAACAGCCGTCCGAAACAAAACCGTC
>CAVRZH010000216.1:0-12803 GCA_963725455.1 Bryobacterales bacterium | reverse complement strand
CAATGGCCGCAGCCTTCTCATAACCAATTACCGGCGCCAGCACGGTACACATGGCGAGCGATTGTTCCACAAAGCCGGAGGCGCGCTCACTGTTGGCTTGTAAGCCCTCCACGGCACGGCGGCTGAAATTGCGCGATCCGGAAGCCAGCAACGCGAGGGATTCGAGCAGATCGTAAGCCATCACGGGCATCATCACGTTCAGCTCGAAATTGCCGGCCGCGCAGCACCATGTGATGGCGGCGTCGTAGCCGATCACTTGCGCGCAAGCCATGAGCAAGCTTTCCGCGATCACCGGGTTTACTTTGCCCGGCATGATGCTGGAGCCGGGCTGCGTCTCCGGCAGCTTCAGCTCGCCCAGCCCGCTGCGGGGGCCAGACGCGAGCCAGCGGATATCGTTCGCGATCTTGGTGAGCGCGACGGCGTAGGTCTTGAGCGCGCCGCTCAAGAAACTGACGGCATCCTTGGCGGCCTGCGCTTCAAAATGATTGGAGGCCTCGCGAAAGGGAAGGGCGGTGCGCACGGCAATTTCGGCTATGACGGCCGATGCAAAACCAGGAAGCGCGTTCAATCCGCTGCCGACGGCGGTCCCGCCCAGCGGCAATTCGTAAATGCCCTCGAGCGCGGCTTTGATTCGTTCGGAGCAATGCTGCACTTGCGCGGCGTAGCCGCTGAACTCCTGCCCGAGCGTCAGGGGCACCGCATCTTGCAGATGTGTGCGGCCGATCTTGACGATGTCTTTGAACTCGCCGGCTTTTGAGCGCAGGGCTTGGGCCAGTTCCGCCATCGCTGGCATTAGTTCCGCAGTCGCCAGCATCGCCGCCGAGACATGGATGGCGGACGGAATCACGTCGTTGCTGGATTGCCCCCGATTGACATGATCGTTGGGATGCGCGCCGGCCAGATGCGCGATCACCTCGTTCGCGTTCATATTGGTCGACGTGCCGCTGCCGGTTTGGAAAATGTCGACTACGAACTCGGCGTCGTGATCGCCCGCGGCTACGGCGTCGGCGGCCTTCTCGATGGCTGCGGAGAGTTCGGGCGGAAGTTGACCGGTACGCCCATTAACTCGCGCGGCCGCGCTCTTAATCAGCCCCAGTGCTCGAATGAAGGGGCGGGGGAAGCGCAACCCGCTGATGGGAAAATTCTCGACCGCGCGCTGCGTTTGAGCGCCGTAGAGCGCATCCGCTGGAACACGCATCTCGCCCATGGTGTCGTGTTCGACACGATATTCCATGACGCCGGGCCTACGGCGTGGCTTTCGGCTGGCCGTTGGTGTCGAACACCTGCACGGTGCCGTACTTGTCGAGCACGGGTTTCAGCTTGGCCGCATCGCCCACCGCGACGATCTGCAGATCGTCCGGTACAATGTATTTCCGTGCCACACGCTGCACCTGCTCGGCGGTGATGCCCATGATCTTGGCGGGATAGGTGTCCCAATAGTTCGCCGGGAGATTGTAAACCTTCAGCGCGATCGCATAGTCCAATAATTCGCTCGGCCGCTCCAGTGTGAGAGCAAAACCCGCCACGATGGAACGCTTGGTCTCTTCCAGCTCCTTTTCAGGAACCGCTTGATCGCGAATGCGGTTGATCTCGTTCATGAACTCGGTCATCGCGCCACCGGTAGCGTCGGTCCGCATGCTGGCTTGAGCGATCCAGGGGCCCGCGTAGCGCCGCGCGACCAGCATGCTGTAGGCGCCATAAGTGTAGCCGTGCACTTCGCGCAGATTCATGAACAAGCGGGCCGCCGCGCCGCCACCCACGATGCGGTCCATCACGACCATTGGAATGTAGTCGGAATCCAACCGGCTGATAGCGATATTGCCGATCTCGACCTCGGTTTGCACGGATCCCGGCCGGTCTACGAGAAAAATGCGCCGGCCGCTGGCGGGCTTGGTGGCTGCGGGGAGACTGGTCTTACCGGCGCCCGCCTTCCATGCCGAGAGGGGCGAGAACATCCGAGTGACTTCGGCTGGCGTGATGTCGCCGGCGATGCCGAGAATGGCATTCTCGGGAAGGTATCGCGTGGCGTGCCATTCGGCGAGCATGGCCGGCGTGATTTTGTCGAGAGCCTCCGGCGTGGGCGAGGTGATGGCGGCGGGATGATTGCCATACACGGCGCGATCGAAACGCTCCTGCACCAGGAAGCCCGCGGTGGAGCGCTGCTGTTTCAGCTGGATTCGCATGCGCTGCTTCAGCTTGTTCAGCTCACCTTCGGGGAAAGAAGGATTCAGCAAAATGTCGGACGCGAGCGCGATCCATTGGCCAGCATTGTCGCTCAAGCCGGATGCGGTGAAGGTCGCGGTCTCCGATCCCCATGGAGCCTGCGCTCCGATGGCCGCACCCAACTCTTCGGTCTGTTCGGCGATTTGTTTGCTGGAGCGCGTCTGGGTGCCTTCCTTCAACATCGTTGCGGTGACGTCCGCCAAGCCGGGAACGTCGGCCGGATCGTTCAGCGCGCCCGCGCCCAGAATGGTCAACCGCGCGGTCACCAGCGGCAGCCGGTGATTTTCCAGCACCAGCACCGTCAGCCCGTTCGGAAGCTTGATCTCAGTGGGCTTCGGAATTTTGACGCGTAGTATCTCATTCGATACCGGCGCCCTGTTCTTGCGTTCCACCTTGCTTAACGGAATCGCCTTGGAGCCTGGATCTTGTGGGACTTGTGCGATGGAAATGGGCGCGAGCAGGACCGCTGCCGCCGCAATCAACGCGATGGACGAGCGAACAGGGATTGGGGATTGGAATGTCATGGAATGGCCTTAGTTCGCGCCCTTCTGCGCTGACTCGGCCTTGGGTTTCGGAAGCGTAGTGACTACCGTGCGATTTTCGTCGGTCAGGTAGGTTTTCGCCACGCGCTCAAGGTCATCCTTGCCGACCTTCTGGATCTTGTCGAAGCGCGTGTTAATCAGGTTCGGATCGCCGTCGATGACGGCCATTTCTCCGATGACGTAGGCGCGGTAGAGCGTGCTTTGCAGCTCCTGCGCGGTTTGACGCCGCTCCAGCATGCGGACCTTTTGCAGCTCCCAGTCAGGCACGGGAACCGACTTGGCTTTGTCCAGCTCCGCATATACGGCTTGCTCCACTTCCTTCAAATCCTTGCCCGGGCGCGCCAGCACGACGACGTTGAATGTCGACGGGCCCTTGTGCTCCTCGATATAACAAAAGACGTTGACCGCGAGCTCCTTTTCCTTGACCAGGCTTTGATAGAGCGGCGACGATTGACCTTCGCCCAGGGCGGTGGAAAGAACGTCGAGCGCGTAATCGTCCGGTGTGTTGCCGGGAGGAATCTTGAACACGATGTCCAGGCGAGGCACCTGAGCGAACGCGTCGTCAATAGTCTTGCGCCGCTCAGCGGTTTGCTTGGGCTCTGCCAGATCGGGAGCCGGGGGAGCGGGCTGCGCGGGAATGTCCCCGAAATATTTCTTGATTTTGGCCAGCGCCTCGGCAGGCTGAAAGTCGCCAACCAGGGTAAGCACCGCATTGTTGGGCGCATAATAGATCCGGAAAAACTGCTGGACATCCTGGATGGTGGCCGCGTTCAGGTCTTGCATGGAGCCAATGACGGAGTGCTTGTTGGCGAAATTATCGTAGACCAGATCCTGCACAACTTCCGAAGTTTCGCCGTAGGGCTGATTGTCGTAGCTCAGCCGGCGCTCTTCCTGAACGGCATTGCGCTGGTTGTCCAGGTTGGCCTGGTTCACCGCCAGTGAACGCATGCGGTCGGCTTCGAGGAACAGCCCGAGATCCAGCTGATTGGACGCGAAGGACTCGAAGTAATTGGTGCGATCCTCGGTGGTGGTGCCGTTCATGTTGCCGCCATTGTTTTCCACCAGGATCATGTGCTCGCCCTTGCCGACGTTGGCTGAACCCTCAAACATCATGTGCTCGAACAGGTGGGCGAAACCGGTATGGCCGGGGCGCTCACTGTGGGAGCCGACGTCGTAGGTGATGGAAATGCCATAAGTGGGAGCGGAATGGTCCACGGACATCACGATGCGGAGGCCGTTATCGAGTTTGTATTGCTCAATCGGGATGTGCAGAGGTTTCGGCGCGGTCTGGACTTTTAACGCCGTCTGGGCTTTTAACGCCGCTGACGGGGCCTGAAAGAACATTGAACCGGCCAAAAGCACGGCAAAAGCGGCTGTGCGCATATGTGAACCTATTTTACCCACACCCTACAGACGTGCCAGATCGCCAATTGTTAAGCTAATTCTGTTATGCAATTTTCCGCGCTACAGCCTCCGCGCCGGCTCTTGTTCACTCCGGGACCCACCATGGTGGAACCGGGCGTATATGAAGCGCTGGGGAAGCCTGTGGTGGGGCCTTTGGACCCTTATTTCATGGGAGTGCTGGATGAGGTGCGGGAAATGCTGCGATCTGCTTTCGGCACGCGCAACCCGCTCACTTTGGCCGTTTCGGGCACAGGTTCGGCGGGAATGGAGACGGCTATCGCTAATTTCGTGGAGCCCGATTCCAAGCTGGTGGTGCTGGACGGCGGATATTTCGCCAGCCGTCTGGCCGAGATGGGACGGCGGCAAGGCGCTCGCGTAGCGACGCTCGAAAAACCGTGGGGCGAAGTTTTTGGCTATGAAGAGGTGGCGGAGTTCGTGCAGCGTGAGAAACCCTCGGTGGTGGCGTTCGTGCACGCCGAAACCTCCACCGGCACATTGCAGGACCTGCGGCCCATCGTCAGAGCCGCGCGCGAAGTAGACGCGCTGACCATCACGGACTGCGTGACTTCGCTCGGGGGTACGCCGGTTTCAGTGGACGACGCGGGGATCGACGTCGCGTTTAGTTGTTCGCAGAAAGGCTTGAGCTGTCCCCCAGGTCTGGCGCCCATCACGGTTTCGCCACGCGCGCTGGAGCGATTGCAGGCGCGATCGACGCCCATTCCCGAGTGGTATTTCGATGTGCGGCTGCTCCAGGAATATTTTGACTGCCGCGAGTACCATCATACGGCCTCGGCCACGCTGTTCTATGCGCTGCACGAGGGGCTGCGCTTGATCCACGAGGAGGGCCTGGAGAATCGTTTCGCGCGCCACTTGCGCGCGCATCACGCCATGGTCGCGGGATTGGAGCACCTGGGTCTGCGGATGCACGTGAGGGAGGGCATACGGATTCCGCACGTCAGCACGCCGCGAGTGCCGGAAGGCGTGGATGTGGCGAAGATACGCCAGCGCCTGCTGGAGAAGGACGGAATCGAAATCGCCGTGGGCCGGGGTCCACTGGCGGGCAAGATCTTTCGGATTGGAGTGATGGGGCCGATGGCGAATCAGGATTGTGTCGATATGTTTCTGGGCAAATTCGGCGAGGCGCTTCGGGCGGCATGAGTGCTATGCGAGCCGCCGTCACTTTTGGAAACGATAAGAGGCTGGCTTCCTACCTTGCGGCGCTCGAAGAGGCTGGGATCGAAGGAGTCCCGAATCCGGCGTCGCTCGATTCGCTGGACGGCTTGCTGCTCACCGGCGGGAGCGATATTAACCCCAAGCGTTATGGCCAGGACAACTCGGGCAGCGATGAAGTGGACGATGCGCGGGATGAACTGGAGATCCGCTTACTTCAGGAAGCTTTGACGGCCGATCTGCCGGTGCTTGGCATTTGCCGGGGATTGCAATTGTTCAATGTCGCCGCTGGCGGCACGCTGATCCAGCACTTGGCTTCCACGGACGTGCATCGGCAAAAGCCGAAGAATGCGGAACCGGGCAAACATCCGGCAGCCCACAGGATCTGGGTGGGACCCGATACCCGATTGGCAGGGATCATCGGCGCGGGCGGACACGATGTGAATTCGCGGCATCACCAGGCCATCGAGTTGATGGCCGAAAGCGTGATCGTGTCGGCGATTTCGGAGGATGGCGTGATTGAGGCGATTGAGAAACCCGGCGCGGCGTTTGCCGTAGCGGTGCAGTGGCATCCGGAAGATCGCATTTTTGTGAGCGCAGCCGATCGGAAGCTGTTTGAAGCTTTCGCGCAGGCGATGGAGCGTAAAGCCGGGGCTAAGTCGCCGGCCGGACATCGCGGAGCACGGCCGCCCAGTTAGCGAATCCGCGGTCCTGGCCGTATTGATCTTCTTCCACCGAAAACGCGGCGTCGATGGGGCGATTCACGGCAAAGTCGTCCGCGCGCTCGGCGCAATTCCAGGCTTTCGGGAAAAGACTGCGGCCCCCTTGCCGCAGGTGGAGGCGCAGATGCTTCTCCTTCATCACTACCGGGGTTCCGGCGACTTCGGCGCCCAGGACGGCCAGCACCGGCGCGGGATTTCCGAACCCGAACGGCGCCATTCCGAGCAACTCTTGAATGGCTGGGCCGGTGGTTAGATCTTTCAAAGTCACGGTCGCATCAATCGCCAGTTGCGGCTGAAAATCCGCGGGCGTGAGCCGTGTCCCAGCGTAGACGTTCAAGCGGCGGCGGAACTCGGGAACCAATTCCGCGGCGAGACTCACGCCGGCTGCCTGGCGATGCCCGCCAAAACGGCTGAACAGATCCGGCATGGATTCCAACGCATCGAGAAGATGAAATGGCGCGATGCTGCGGCCGGAGCCTTGCGCCTGTCCGTCTTCTTCACTCAGCACGAAGACCGGCCGGTAGAAGCGTTCGACTAACCGGCTGGCCACGATCCCGACCACGCCGCGGTGCCAATTGGCGCCAGAGAACACCAGCACGGTCTGATCGTCGGTAACCGGCACGCCCGCGCACTCTTCCAGCACCAGGCGCACGATCTCGGCTTCAGTATCGCGGCGTTCCTGATTGAGCGAATGAAGCTGGGATGCCAGGCTGCGGGCGTGCTCGGCGTCGTCGGTCAGGAACATGCGAATCACGTTCTGCGCGTCGTCCATGCGGCCCGCGGCGTTGATGCGCGGAGCGATCTGGAAGGCGACCTGGCGCGCGCTGGGTGAGCGGCCGTTCATCAGCCCGGAAAGCTCCAGGATGGCGCGAAGGCCGGGGTTTTTGGATTGATTCAGCCCGTCCAGCCCGTGTTTGACGATGATGCGATTTTCACCCACCAAGGGCACCACGTCCGCCACTGTGGCGATCGCGACCAGTTTGAGAAACGACTTCATCACGCGCGCGAGCTTTTCCGCGGGCCAGCCGAGGGTAGCCAGCAGCGCGTGGACCAGCTTGAATGCAACACCCGCCCCGCACAGGTTCTTGTCGGGATATCCGCAGTCCCGGCGATTCGGGTTTAACACCGCGAGAGCCGGCGGAAGCTCGGCCTCCGGCAGATGATGATCGGTAACAATCACGTCCATGCCGCGCCCGCGGGCTTCCCGCACCACTTCGGAAGCGCGAATGCCGGTGTCGACGCTGATGATCAGAGCGATGCCCATGGCCGCCGCGCGTTCGATGACGTCGGCGCGCATCCCGTAGCCCTCTTTTAAACGATGCGGAACATGAAAGCCCGCTTCGCCGCCCGCCATCTCGATGGCTTTCTTTAAAATGACCACGGAGACGGTTCCGTCGACGTCGTAGTCGCCATAGATCAGGATCTTCTCTTTGGCCTGGATGGCGGTTTTGATACGCGCGACGGCGGCGCTCATCCCGGTAAGCAGCAGGGGATCGTGCAGATGTCCCAGGTCCGGGGTGAGGAACCGGCGCGCGGCATCCGGATCGCTCAGGCCGCGGGCGACGAGGACGCTGGCGGTGACCAATTGGACGCCCAGTGCGTGCGCCAGATCGCGCGTAGTTTTGGGATCGGGCGCGGGGATCAGCCAGCGCGAACTTCGCATATCAGGAGCGCTCCCTCACGGCAGCGGCTCAGTTCCTGGAAAAATATCCGGTGATTGGCGAGTCGTCGTCGCTATCGTCGGGGTCGGGAACCAGGAGCTGAATCTCGTCCAGCATTTCGGAAAATTCGTCAAACCACTCGGTCCGCAAGTCGAACAGGAAGACGCGCCCCTGGTGATCGAACGATAGTTCAATGGCGCACACGGAGCCTTCATAGCCGCGCAGATCGTTCAGCCGCTCCTCGAAGTGCCGCGAGTCCTGAGGAGGCAATTCGCAGGCGTGCAGCTTGGCGATGGCTTCGTCCACCTGTTCGGAGAAAAACTCGCGCTGATGAAACACGATGAGTTTCGCTCCGGCGGCCCGGGCGGATTGAACGAACAGCCGGTAGTCCGGGTACTGATCGCAGTCCCAATACACCGCGGGAGCGGATTCCAGCGGCCGCGAATAGCCATAGAACACACCTAGGCCCGTTTCTTCCAGGTAAAGCTCAATCTCGGGCTTGAGAACATCCAGGTTCGGTTTCATCAATGCAGGGTACGCTATCAAACCCTACACGGTATCACAAGGGGCGCGCGGGAATCTCTAAATTTCGGATGTGGATCTTATTGGCGCGCGGCGAAGACGCGCACGGCGGGGGCGGACGGGGTTGGGGCGAGCGCAGGGTTGGAAGACGCGAACGGGGGTTGGGCAACGGCAGATTGCCGGAAGGGTACGCGCGCCAGGCTTGGTTCCCGACCGTTCCAACAATGCGCGAATGCCGGAACCGACGGCGGATAAAAACTCGGGCAGCGTAGGAGGCTTGGCGATGTAGGCGTCGGCGCCTAGTTGGAGGCACAGCGTTCGATCGCTTTTGGATTGGGAAGAAGTAAGAATCAGAATCGGAACGTCGTCGAATTGTTTCAGGCTGCGCGCGTGTTTCAAGATTTCGAGGCCCGGAATTTTGGGAAGATTCAAGTCGATGATGATAATCTGCGGCGATTCTCTTTCGCCGATTTGGGAGAGCGCCTGGATGGCTTCCTCACCGTCGTGGCAACGCTGAAGCTGGGCAGGGATGCTTTGCCCCCGCAACGCCTCTTCCACTAGAAACACGTCCGGATCGTTGTCTTCGACGATGAAAATCTGCGCGGGCTTGCCTGGACTTGCCATCGAGAGGTCGCGGTGCCAGCGACCACGAAATATCGATGGTAGCATGCCTGTTACTTCCAGTCGGGAAACGGATTGATCCGGCCGAGGCGAGAATCGCGGATCAGGTCGGGCACGCGGCGACGGCGGGACATCAGCTTTTCGAGCATGGCCCGTAGCGCGTCGCCATCTTCCGCCAGCCACTCTGGAGGGATCTGCTTCTCGGCGGTATCGACGATTTCTTCGGGAAAGTGGACCACGCGATCCAGCCAGGGCTGGAAGTTGTCCCAGCCGCGCACGGTTTGATAGACGCTGGGGCGGAAGTAGAGACCCTGGAGCGGGGAATCCGGAAACTTCCAATGCGGGCCGTCGAAGACGTATCCGTGGTCCATCATCAACGCCACAAAACCGGCTTGCGGCGCGGACCCGCTCCCGGGACGCGGCCCCTGGCGCAATCGAGCGCGAAAGAAAATGGACTGGCGGGCATCGGCGTTGCCCATCCATTTATCGAACGCCAGCACGCCCAGGAACTCAGTGGCGTTCACCACCTTGTCGAGCAGCGCGTCCGGCAGAAAATCGTAGACCATAACCTTAGCCGGATCGCCCGGATAGCGCGATCCGAAATGCCAGCCGGGCTCTACAGCCTGATGCCGGGAGCCGAGTTGGATGTAGATCTCCGGGTTGGCTTCCACAAATTGGGCGGAGAGATTCACAATGGCGGCCTCAGGCGCGGAGATTTGCAGGTAATTCAGGAATACGGCGGCTATCCATTCATTGATCAGAATGCGGCGATGCTGGGGATTATTGCGAAATTTGACGACGTAGTAATGGCCGTCGTCGCATTGGAGCAAGTGCGCCTGCGCTCCGCCGCGCATCTTCCGGATCAGGCGTGTGGCTTGAACCAGCATGTCAGTTGAACCAGCATGTCAGCGAAACGAAAGCCCGGGTGAAACGAAGATCCGGGGACAAAGATCATTTTATGGCTCGCGGCACTTGGCTATTGGCCCTTGGCTGTTGGACACTAGAGTTTGCGACCATTCCAACAAAGGATGAATTGACTGATGCCTGAAGATAGTTCCAACGCTACTCCCCCCGTGCGCAACACCGACGAGGTAGCCCTCGAGATGATGAAGTTCGTAGCCGTGACAACGGGCTATGGCAAGGGAGGAAGCGCAGCCGGCTTTGGCGGCAAGGGATCGAAGACGCCGGAAGAATACGCGGAGGCGCTTCTGCAACTGTTCGAGCGTTGCCGGACGGTGATCAACAAAGAAAAAGCCTAGGGACGAGAGATTGTAACCTGGGCCGCCACGGAATGTCCCGTCCGCGGCGGCCATGACACGGAAACCCCAGGCGCTTACTTTTTCTTCTTCGCGGCTTTTTTCGCCGCCTTCTTCGCAGGCGCCTTCTTTACAGCTTTCTTAGCCGGAGCTTTCTTCTTGGCAGGAGCCTGTTTCTTGGCAGGAGCTTGCTTCTTTTTGGCGACCTTTTTGGCGGCTTTGGCTGCCGTCTTCTTCACCGCTGCCTTCTTCACCGCGACCTTCTTCACGGATTTCTTAGCAGCCGCTTTCTTCGCCGGGGCGGGAGCCGGCTTCACGGGAGCTGGGGTGGGTTTCGCGGTGGCCTTCTTGACGGGCTTCTTTTGCGGCGGCGCCTCGCCGGCCGGGGATACGGGAGCTAGAGCGGGAGGGGGAGTTGTGTGAACGGGCTCGGGAACCGGACTCGTCAATTCGTCGTCGTCTTCATCCTCCGGCCCGTACTCGCCGACTTCGGTGGTCACATCGATTTGTTCTTCTTCGTATCCGAAATCGTCGTCGTCGTCCGCGGTGAAGCGCAAGCTATCAACCATTATTCATGCCTCCTGTTGGGCTAACCACACCCTAGAATAACTCGTTTTCCTCGGAAGGCAAGACCCAACTACGCACTTTTTGGCGAGGTGAATTGAAGATAATTCCGGGGCAGATTGCGGACCTGAGACGTGACGATCAGCGGGGCAAGCGCTGCTGCTAGTTCGCTGTGACGTGGTGCTTGTAAGCCAGGCTGGCGGTGCGATAGGCGCCGGCGCGAGTGCGTCGCGCGGGCTTATTGACGGGGGTCTTGCGCACAGCCACCACCTTGCGCGACAGCTTGTCGTGAGACAGTGGAGCAGCGCTTCTGGTTACTCGGCTGGTTACTCGGGAAGTTAGGCGCGGAAGCCGTGACGCGACTGGAATCACCAGCAGGTCTCCCGCTACCGGCGAGTCCCCCAGAGCAGCGCGTTCGTTGGCGGTGGTTAACGCGGAGACGGGTGTTGCATAGCGGTGTGCGATCTCCGCCAAGGTTTCTCCCGGCACCACGCGATGGATTCGCCAATCGGCACGATGGCTGGCAGGCACCAGATCCAAAGCCGCCATCACCGGCGTGAGCGTTCCTTTGGGAACTCTCAACTGATATCCCGAGGGCGCGGCGGATTTGAGCAGGGCAGGGTTCAAATCCTGGATTTCCGAAACCGGGTGATCGGCGGCGTCGGCTATCAGCGCCAGGCTGGTGGGGGTGTCGAGATCGATGGTCTCGTACTCCAGAGGCCGGTCCGTCTCCAGGTTCTCCAGATCATAGTCCTTCGGATTTTTGGCCATGATTGTCACTGCCAGAATCAGGGGGACGTAGTTGGAAGTTTCCTTGGGCAGCGCGTTCAAGCGCCGCAATTCCCAAAAATCGGCATAACCGGTCCGCTCCACCGCGCGCTGGACGCAGCCGGGGCCGCAGTTATAGGCTGCCATGGCCAAATACCAGTCTCCGAACATGGCGTACAGATCGTGCAGATGTTTGGCCGCCGCGCGGGTGGCCTTCTCCGGGTCCAATCGATCGTCGGTGCCCGGCGTCTGCATCAGCCCGTATTCACGCCCTCGGAACTGCACGAACTGCCACATCCCGACGGCTTGTTTGTTGGAGCGGGCACGCGGGAGGAATCCCGATTCCACCTGCGCCAGATAGATCAACTCCTGCGGCACGCCTTCGTCGTCGAGAATCCGCTGAACCAAAGGTCGGTAGCGTCCGGAACGGCGAAGCCCATTCACCAGCACCTTGCGGCCACGGTCGGTGGAGAAGTAATGCACGTAGCTCAACACCGCATCGTTTTCCTGGAGCGGGAGCTGCGACACCGTCGCCTCGATCTCTTCCTTCACCTTAGGGCGCAAGTTGGGATCGGTGGGGAAGGTCATATCGAGAATGGTATCGAGGGGAGATTTATCGTAGACAACTTCCTGGTCCGTGGCGGCTCCGCCTAATCCTTCCAGATCGTAGTGATAAATGGTATCGGCGATCTGGTCGAGTTCACTTTCTACGCGTGGCCGGTCCGGGAGACTGTCCGGGGCCGAAAGAAGTACGTCCAGCGCTGCATCGAACTCGCGCCGGGCATTCGCCACGTCACCTAATTGGTAGAACCGCTTTCCCGACTCCAGATGCGCACGCGCTTGGGCTACCCGGCTGTCCACTTCCACCTGACGAGACGCAGAGGCTAAGGCCCGCTGGACCAAATCGGGAGACTCGCTGGCATACAGGTTGGTTTTAAATTGTGGAGGCGCTTCGAAAGTTGGTTCGACGGGAGCGGGACTAGAAGGCAGGAAGGAGAGCTTAAAGGCTGGTTGCTTGTTCGTCGCGCAACTGCTTGTCAGCAGTGCGATCAGGAGGCTGAATCCGGCCATGAGCGCCGGCGAACGGTGGCTTGGGGTCATCAAGATCCGTATTCTTGTAACGCTCTATTAAAAGTCAGAACTCTGAATCTACAATACACCGGGGCTAGGGTCAAGCTCATTCTTCTTCCAGCAATAGTAATACACATAACACAACCAGCCAGAGCTGAGCTACTTTGTTGATCGGCGGCTACAGCCAATACTGTAGCGCGAACTCCATGGCCGTTGCTTGTCAGGCAGGTTTATGAGGATTCAGGTCCAGCAATACGAACTGAACGCGCGCACACACCA
>CAVRZH010000215.1:0-3442 GCA_963725455.1 Bryobacterales bacterium | reverse complement strand
TGAACACCAGGGCAAGTGCGGGACGCCGCCAGAAGAGCCCCCGGTAGTCATCGATTAGATCCGCGTCTCTCCCACGCTCGGAAAGCGTCGTAACGACACCGAAAGCGCCCAGTGTCATCACAAAGTAGGCTACCAGGTAGAACGCGGTGGCGCTCGCTCCCATGGGTCCGCCGACTTGAAAAGCCACCAGCAGGTATCCCATGTGCGCGATGGAGGAATACGCCAGGATACGCTTCACGTTGTTCTGCAACAGCGCCAGCAGATTGCCCGCAAACATGGAAGCGACGGCTATGATTGAGAACGCCAAAACGACCGGTGCGAAGCTGTGCGTCCCCGATTGATGGAAATAGCGGAGCAGCAGAGCGAACATGCCGCCTTTTGAAACCGTTGCGACGAAGGCTGTCACCGGCGCTGGAGCGCCCTCATAAACGTCCGGCGTCCACATGTGGAAAGGCACGAGCGCCAGTTTGAACCCGATGCCTGTGACGATCAGAACCACGCCAGGCAGCAGCAGCGTAAGATTTAAGGCGCCCCGACCGGTCAGTAGTTGCGCAATGCGGGCGAACTCCATGGTTCCGAGGTCGGCGTAGAGAAGGGCAATTCCAAATAGAAGGAAGGCGGCGGATGCTGCGGCCAAAACCAGGTACTTGATCCCGGCTTCCACCGGAAGCGCGCGGCCGTGTAGGTAGGAAATGAGGGCGTACAGCGCAACACTGAGGATTTCGAGCCCGAGAAACAACGATGCGAAGTGGGTGCTGGCCGCCAGGACCATCGCGCCAAGCGTGGCCACCAGGACTAAAATGTAGAACTCCTCGCGGTTGCCCTCGCGCGCCGCCAAATAGCCGTAAGCTAGCAAGGCCACGGCAAAACTCGCCGCGACGATTAATCCCATGAAGAAGAGCGCATAACTGTCGATGATGAGCAGCGCCGTGACCGGGCGAAGAGGAACGAAGAAAAGCGAGCAGAAGGCCCCCGCCAGGCCCAGAAGCGTGAGTGCAAGAGCAAGCGCATGGCTACGGTGTACTGCGACGGCCAGCATAATCGTGACCGCGGTCGCGGCGACCAAAAGAAGAGGTAAAAGGGTGAACAGGTCACTGGCAGTCACGACTCATCTCCAGATTGCGGGAAATTGATTTACGGCCTCTGTAAACAGGCGGAACACGGGTTGCGGGTAAAGGCCCAACCAGAGCAGTAAAGCCATCATCGCGCTGAGCATGACTCCTTCTCGAACGGCCAGGTCTGGCAGTTGCCATGCATGGCTGTTTGGCCCTTGAAACACTCGCTGTACAAACCGGAGCGCGTAGAAAGTCGCGGCCAGAACACCGATCGCCGCCACGGCCGCCATGGCGACGTTCACCTGGTAAGTTCCAATCAAAACCAGGAATTCACCGATGAAGTCGCCTAGCCCCGGTAGTCCCAGCGAGGCCAGAGCGAAGAATAGAGCGGCTCCGCTGAAGCGGGGTATGATAGCCCACAGGCCGCCCATGCTATCCATCTCGCGCGTGTGCATGCGCTGCTGCAAGGCTCCAACCAATATGAAAAGCGCTCCGGTGCTGATCCCGTGACAGAGCATCGTCATCAAAGCACCTTGGAGCGCCAAGGCGTTAGCGGCGAAAATTCCCAGCAGCACGAAACCGAGGTGGCTGATGCTGGTATAGGCCACCAGACGCTTCAGATCGGTCTGTCCAAAAGAGAGGATGGCTCCATACAGTATCCCCACAACCGCCAGCGTCATTGCCACGGGAGCGAATTCCCGGGCGGCGCCTGGAAATAGGGGGAGAACGAAGCGAATCAGGCCGTAGGCGCCCGTCTTGAGGAGCAGCCCGGCCAGGATGACGCTGCCTGCCGTGGGCGCCTGAGTATGCGCATCCGCCAGCCAGGTATGGAACGGGATCATCGGAAGTTTGACCGCGAACGCGATGAAGAATCCCAGCATGATCCACATGGCCGCATGGGGACTGAGCGGCGTGTGCAGCAAATCCGCGTACTCAAATGTGTAGACGCCGGTGCTTCGGTAATGAGCAAAGTAGAGCGCCAGGATCGCGATCAGCATCAGCAGGCCGCTCAGTTGCGTAACTAGAAAAAAACTTCACCGCGGCGTACACGCGTCGCTCATGGCCCCAGATCGCGATGAGAAAATACATCGGGACCAGCATCAACTCCCAGGCGAAATAGAAGAGGAACAAGTCGAGGGCGAGAAAAACGGCGATGATGCCTGCCAGAATCCACAAAAGATTGAAATGAAAAAAGCCGACGCCGCTGGTGATTTCGGTCCAGGACGCAAGCACCGACGCGATCCCGAGGAACAATGTCAGCAGCACCAGCAGAAGACTGAGACCGTCCATTGCCAGGTGGAAGTGGATTCCAAACTGCGGAATCCAGCTCCAGTCCACCTGTTCGAACCAGTCGTTCGTGCCAATGACATTGACTTTGAAGTGGCGAGCCCACAGGCTCAGCGCCAGAACGAAGTCCATGCCGACGGCTACCAGCGAAATCCAGCGGCACAGCAGAGGACTGGAGCGTGAGGCCAACCAGGCAACCAGTCCGCCGGCGAGCAGGACGACGATCAGCCAAAAGAGGATCATAAGAACAGCACCACCGCAATGAAGACTACGGATCCACCGGCGATGCCGGCGGCATACCACCGCAGGCGTCCGTTTTCGGTGCGCCTGAGGACGCCCCAGGCAAACTCGTTCAGCCAGGCCACACCCGTGTAGAAGCCATCGATGAAATCGCTCTTGTCGACTCGCGCGAACCATATCAAGGGCTGAACGAAGAGCCGGTCAATAGAGCCAGTCCATGCCCCAATCCGAGAACCAGAAGCGGTGCAGCGCGTCGCCGGCCGCACTGGACGCCAGCGCCGCTGTGTACGATCTCTTGCGCAGGAAGAAGACGTAGGCCATGTAGAGGCCGACCGCAACTACCAATCCCGCGATTACCTCGGAAACAAGTTCGGTGATACGAACCGAATGCGTCCCTTCGCTCCAGGGCAGGACGGTTTCGAGGAATCGCCCAAACGGCGTTTTCACGTAGCCGGCAACGATCGAGAGCAAGGCCAGTACGAAACACGGAGCTTGCATCGCGAGGCCGGGCCGCTTAGTCACCTCGGTATGCGCCTCCCCGAAGAAGACCACGAAGATCATCCGGAATGTGTAGAGGGCGGTCAACAGAACGCCGATGAGTGCCACCGTCCAGAATGCCGGCGAACCATTGCCTGCGCTCCAGGCGCCCCAGATGATCCAATCCTTGCTGAAAGTGCCGGCCGTGACCAGAGGCAATCCGGCGAGGGAACATCCCGCGATCACGAACATCCAGAATGCAAAGGGCAGACGCGTACGTAAGCCGCCCATCCGGAAGATGTTGTGCTCATCATGCATAGCGTTGATGACGATGCCCGCCGCAAGAAACAGCAGCGCCTTAAAGAACGCATGCGTCATGAAAC
>CAVRZH010000214.1:0-37303 GCA_963725455.1 Bryobacterales bacterium | reverse complement strand
TGGATGTGGCCGAGACCAGTGCACGCCGCGCCACGGAGTTGGATGGCACACACGAGATTCCACGCGCGGAGCTTTTGCTGGGATCGGTGCTGGTAGCCAAAGGCGACCGCGCCGGGGCGCTGCAACATTTCAGAAAGTATCTCGAGATCTTGCCGAAGGCCCCGGACGCAGAGCAAGTGAAGCGAGCCATTGCGCAGCTGGAGGCGCCGGGAGACGCGAAGTAAGATCCTCTCATGAGGGCGCATCCGGGTATTCGCTATTTCCCCTGCACCTCATTCATGACGCCCGAAGCCTGAATGGTGGTGTGATAGCTTTCCGTCATCACCCATATGCCATCCTTATCGGGCGCAAATACACGGCTGGACCAATACGCCTTGCCGCCGTAGGTGGGCTGGCACATGATGGCAACCACCGCGGTGCCGAGGTCCCACATGCGGGCGAACAGCACCGGCGCCACTCCAACTTTGGGGGCGTTGGGATTCCGCTTGCTGATCCCGTTCCAGCGATCCATTTTGGTTGACACGCCGTAGGAACCGATCACCACTTGGTCGTCGGCGACATGCCGCCTCCAATGCTCCGGCGTGCCGTCCTCCTGCTCTTGCCAGCCTTTGATCGCCGCTTTCTCGTTGGCGGTCACGGGCACGAATGGCATCACCTGGCAAGGGTTGACGCAGGGGATCGCATAGGGCGACCGGCCATCCGGATTCTCCGCAGCCGGTCGCGTGGCAATCTCTGAATTGTGAAGGAGCTTCCAGCCGGTCGGCCGCTGCACCCAGAAATGCGCGGCATACTTGTTGCCTTGATTTTCCTGGATCCAGACCACCTTCCCATACTTATGCTCGACGATCTTCACGTCGCTCGCGGCCGGAACCAGTGGCTTTAGGCCTAGCGCCAGGGCATCGTCTTTGGAATAGAAGACGCCATCCGTGTCAATCCAGGTGAAGTCCGCGTCCAGGAGCTTCTTCACCGCAGCCATGTCGCTCTTTTCGTAGGCTTGAACGAAAGCCTTGTCCGTCATCACAACGGCGTCATCCGCGGCAGCGGCGGTTAGTGCGCAAAAGCCAATCAGCATGCCGAAAACGACGATGCGTTTGATCAATTGTTCCATTTGGATCTCCTTTCTTGAGAAACCTGGCATTAAACCCTGATGTGCGGCAACCGTTCCGAAGGAGGCGTCCGGCCACCATCGATAAGAATGAGCTCGAACTCGGCTGCGCCTTGGCGGTAACGTTTCACTTCCTGATATGCCGCGCTCGCGTACCAGCTTTTAGCCGCGTCCATGGAGGGAAACTCGATGAGCACTACACCTTCCACCGGGCCTGTCGATTCCAGCACTTCGAATGGCGTGTACACTCCGAGAGGCTTGGTGCCGACGCCTTCGAAGGTGGGGCCTACCTTCGCCCAATAGTCCTCCAGACCTTGCCGGTTGCTGACGCCCCTGCAGATCGCAATGAGATAGGCAGGCATAATCTACTCCTCGGGAGCGAACGCCAACAGCACGTTTCCAGGCGCGCCGCCGAATCGGCCATATCCTGAAGTCATATACAGCATTCCATTGACGACTATGGGGCCGGCTCCGTCGATGGCTCCCCCTTTAGCCGCTACCCCATTGACCGTCGTGAAATCTCGACGAGTATCGAAATCCCAAACTATCTTCCCGTCTTCAGAAGCGAACGCTCGCATATGGCCGTCCATGGAGCCGGAGAACACCATGCCGGGAATCGCGGTCAGAGCCGCCGACTGAGCGGGACTACAACCGGGCCGTCCTTCGCAAGGCTGAGGCGCGGCGTACCAGGCTTTCGTTCCATCCGCCACGCGTAAGGCCGTGAGCCCTCCGCCTTGATCGGGCGATAGGATACGCACCTGGTCCTTCGTGAAAAAATAAGCGTCGGACGCGGCCGCGTAGACGTTCTGTCCGTCGCTGGCCATGCCCCACTGCACACCGCCGATAGTGCCGCCTTTGCCGACACGCTGCGTCCACGCGATCTCGCCCTTGCGGTCAGGATCGAGCGCGTAGACGACGCCGGATTTTTGTCCGGCGACGAGCAGGTCCCGGCCCTGCGAGGTTTTGACCAGGATCGCCGATGAGCCGAAGTCGTAATCCGGCCCGCGCGTCCCTTCTTCTGGGCAATTCGGGCCGTTGACGCCGGGGCCGCAGCCTGAATTAAAGACATCGCCGGGAGTAACCTGGCGCGACCAGAGGATGCGTCCGCTGGCGAGATCCAGGCCCAGGATGGCATCGCTGGTGGCGCTGGCAGGAGCCGAGTAGTTGTCGCCGGTGGTGACGTAAAGCATGCGGCGCTTGGGATCGACGGTGGGCGCCGACCAGATGCCCGCGCCCGATGGGCCTTGGCGCAATGTTCCGTTCGATGTTTTACCGGTAGGATGCGGCGTATCGCTGATGGTATAAGTTTTCCAGACCTGTGCTCCATCGCGCACGCGCAGAGCAACCACGCTTCCACGAAAACTGCAGCACGGATAGGCAGGGTTCAGGGCCCGCGTTTCTTCCCAGGAGGCCACGCCAACATACACGTTACCCCGATAAACCGTGGGCGAGCCGGTCAGCAAGGCAGCTTCGTGCTCTTCGATGCGCTTCTTCCAGAGCAGCCGGCCGGTCTCCGCCTCGAGCGCGTAGAACGTCCCGGTGAGATCGCCGAAGAGCACCGCGTGACGATCTCCGACGGGCGCGGTGGCCACTGCTTCGCGCACGGGCGAGTCCGCCTGGTACGTCCATTCGATGCAGCCGGTAGAAGCGTCGAGTGCGTAAACTACACCGGCCGCACTGCCCATGAAGATGTGGCCGTCCACGACGGTCGGCTGCGCATACGCGGAAATGTCGCCGTCCAGTCCGAACGCCCATTTCAGTTTGAGCGTGCGGGCCTGGCTGATGGAGAGACCGGCCTGCTCAGCCGATTGGAAACGCCTATTGTCGGCGGTAGGACTCCAGCCGCTCCACGAAAAGCGAGGGATCTCCCCCAAGTGGGCGGAGCGATCTTTGCAAAAAGCCTCGGGGCTGGGGCCGGGCTCGGGACCAGGTGTGCCCAGGTATCGGGCGACGGCTTCGCGCTCTTCGCGGCGCAGAGGATACGCAACGGTCATCATGGCGCCCGAATTCATCGCGCGAAGAATCCGCACGGCCGGTAGTTTCTGGAGCGCGGCACGCGGAGGGATGCGCGAACCGGGTTGATCGTGACAAGTGGAGCAACGTTGTTTGTAGATGGCCTCGCCTGAGGGCGTTTGAGCGGGCAGGAACGTGGCCGCGGCGAGCATGGACGCGCAGAACGCAAGGTGACGAGTCATCTGCATGAGCCTATCACGGAGCGATGTGCCGGATGGTATCGTTGATCTCAAGAACGGGGAGGCAACGGAATGAAAATACGATGGGCTGTGAGTTTCATTTCCGCTCTGCTGTGCGGGCACGCCGGTGCTCAATGGATCAATTACCCCACGCACGGAATTCCACGTACCGCGGACGGCAAGCCCAACCTTTCCGCGCCGGCTCCGAAGACGGCGGAGGGGAAACCGGATTTCTCCGGAGTCTGGGAGCACCTGAATGCGCGCGGCGCGGCTTATTATCTCAACGGAATCGACATTCCCTGGCAGCCTTGGGCGAAGAAGCTATTTGATCAGAACACCGCCGATAAGCTGATTGATAACCCCGAGTCGCGCTGCCTGCCGCGCGGCGTGCCTAAGGCCGATGCGTTCGACCTGCACAAAATTATTCAGACCCCCGAACTCATCGTGATTCTGTACGAATATCAGACCACCTACCGGCAGATCTTCCTCGATGGCCGTGAGCTTCCCAAAGATCCCAATCCCACTTGGGCGGGCTACTCAGTTGGGCATTGGGAGGGCGACACGCTGGTGGTGGAATCGAACGGCTTCAACGGGAAGGCCTGGCTTTCCGGCTTTGGCAATCCCACTACCGACGCCATGCGTTTGACCGAACGAATGCGGCGCCGTGATTTCGGGCACATGGATATTGAGCTGACTATCGACGATCCGAAAGCCTACACCAGGCCATGGAAGGCCGAACTGCATCCCCAACTGATTGCCGATACCGACCTGATGGAGTTCGTCTGCAACGAGAATGAACGAGACTTCCGGCACCTGACGCCAAAGTGATCGTTACTTCTTCCGCATAGCCTTTCGATCCGAGCTGCCTCCGCGATGATAGATGAATCCTGTGATCGCGCCCTGGGCGTCCTTGATGAATTCGACTGTATCGCCGTCGGTTCGCGATACAAACAGCGTCTCGGAGTTCGCTACCAGCGGGAGTTTCAGCGGGTTCGCGCCCTGTTGCAACATCAGAAGATCGTTCTCGATGCTGATCACAGCCGGATGGCCGGGGGCGAACTCGTAAGTCCCTGCATATTTTGAAAGGACCGAGGGAGCCAGCTTGGTCACGTTCACGCCGCCCAGCATGTGCGGAATAGAGGTGTCATTCTCGCAGACGCTTTCGAGAAGGTCGGTGTCCGGTGCCAGCGTTTTGGGGATGTTCAGCGAAAACGGGCGGGTGAAGGTTTTCGGATCGTCGATCGTCATGACCAAATCCATGTGCCCGTAATCGCGGCGGTGGAAACGCTCGGTGATGTGCAGGGCTTCGGTGTGAGGGTGCCCTTCGATGTCAAGCCAGCTTCTGTCGTTGAAGCCCGCCGTATCCACCACCAGCGTGTCTCCTTCCCAATGCCCAACCGAGTAACCCATCCAAGTAGGATTGGGATCCTTCGGAAGTTCGCGGCCGTCGGTAAAAATGGTGCGATGCACGCTGTTGGTGGTGCCCTGATAAAGAACGACAATCAGCCCGGGCGTTTGAACGAACCGAGCTACGTCCACCATGTGGTAATAGGGAAACGGGTCGGGCAGGCAAGTGGCGCGCGGAGCGTCCTTGCCCATGTCACGCACGCGCTGCTGGTAAAGGGCCTCGGCCCACGGCTGAATATCGCCGGGCTTCAGGTCTCGCGCGACATTACGATCGTAGCTTCCAGGACCCGGTCCCATCCAGACTCCAGACAGATCCGGTTTGCCGTCGGCTGTGCGAGGAACGGGCGCGGCGAGATTCGGCTTGCCGTCCGGCAGACGCGGGACGCCCGGCGTGGGGTAATTGAGCCATTGCGCGGCCAGCGGCACGCAGATCCCAGACACGGCCAGCGCGACCGCAATCTTATGCATGATGCAAAAAAGGATACACCAATCAGTTATGTGAAGCAGGCGACGAATCGAAATCATGCCCGGACACGTTATAATGAAAGCTCAAAGCGGTTCAATTCCCCAAGTTGGTTCGATCCGCAAATCCCTGGCAAGTAGCTTTTAAATTGATATCAGTCAACGACGTTACCATGCGCTTCGGCGCCCGCATTCTGTTTGAGGACGTGACCGCCACCTTCCTGGAGGGGCGGCGCTACGCCATCACCGGCCCCAATGGAGCCGGCAAATCGACCTTCATGAAAATCCTTACCGGTGAGATTGAACCCGAGAAGGGTTCAGTGTCGCGGCCCAAGAAAGTAGGCGTCCTGCGCCAGGATCAGTTCGCCTTCGACGCCTTCCGCGTTCTGGACACGGTGATCATGGGCAATGCCCCGCTATGGGATGCATTGCAGGAGCGCGAAAAGTTCTACGCCAATCCGAACGACTGGACGGACGAAGACGGGATGCGCCTGGGCGAGTTGGAAGGCATCGTCGGCGATCAAGGCGGATACACGGCGGAAGCCGACGCCGCCACTTTGCTGCAGGGCCTTGACATCGGCGAAGAGCTGCACGAGCGCAAGATGTCGGAGCTGCAAGGCGGCCAGAAGGTGCGCGTGCTGCTGGCGCAAGCGCTGTTCAGCAACGCCACCGTGCTGCTTCTCGACGAGCCCACCAACAACCTGGATCTAGAGTCCGTGCACTGGCTTCAGAAATATTTGCTGGCCTACACCGGCTGCCTGATCGTGATTTCGCACGATCGCCATTTCCTGAACGAAATCTGCACCCACACCGCCGATATCGATTACCAGAGCATCATCACTTACACTGGCGCTTACGACGACATGGTGCTGGCGAAGACGCAGATCCGCGCGCGCGTGGAAGCGGGAAATGCGCAGCGCGAAAAGAAGATCGCGCAGTTGAACGACTTCATCGCGAGATTTTCAGCCGGTACCAGGTCCGCACAAACCACCTCGCGCAAGAAAGAAGTGGAGCGGCTCCAAAGCTCCGAGCTGGCGCGTTCCAACATCCAGCGGCCTTATATCCGGTTTGAGAACAAGCGTCCTTCCGGCCGGCATCCTCTCGAAATCAAGGGCCTGTCGAAGTCGTACGACGACCTGCAGGTGATTCGGGACTTCAGTGCGTCCATCGCGCGCGGCGAAAAGATCGCGCTGCTGGGCCGAAACGGAGCTGGAAAGACAACCATGCTACGGTCCCTGCTCCGCAACGCGACCGGTTTCGTGGACGCTCCGGATCGCGAATTTCCGGTCGACGGCGGCGTGGTGACGTGGGGGCATGAGGTTGCCGTCGGATATTTTTCGCAGGATCACAAAGAGTCCATCCAGCCGGGCCTCACGTTGCTGGAATGGCTGAATGAGTTCGACCCCAGCGCCGGGCAGCAGGAGCTGCGTGGTCTGCTGGGCCAGATGCTATTCAGCGGTGAAGATGCCACAAAACGGACCGAAAACCTTTCGGGCGGAGAAGCCGCGCGCATTGTCTTCTGCCGCTTGATGCTGCAAAAGCCCAATTTCCTGCTGCTGGACGAACCCACCAACCACCTGGACCTGGAATCCATCAACGCCCTGAACATCGCGCTCCAGAAATACGACGGCACCGTGTTGCTGGTGACTCACGATCACGATGTGGTGGATGAGGTTGCCACCCGCATCTGGAATTTCGAGCACCGGGAGATTGAGGACTTCAAGGGCCCCTACGCCGAGTTCCTGGCGGAAAAGGAAGCAACCACGGCTTAGCATTTGGGGCGCACACTGAGCCCTGAAGGCGAGACGCGGGGCTGCCGACGTGGCTTGGCGAAGGCAGCTTGGCGAAAAGCTCTGTTTGCCACGGGTGGTACCATTGAACCAGAATGCCTGCCACCACTGAAGCAGGGGTGTTCGACGAGTCCGGCTTACTGGCGAAGGCTCGCGAGGGCGATGTCGGGGCCTTCAATGAGCTGGTGAACCGGTACTCACGCAAGATCTACCGCCTGGCCAAACACATTACACAGAACGATACGGACGCCGAAGACGTGCTACAAGAGACGTTTATGAAGGCGTTCGAACACTTAGGGGATTTCCAGGGGCAATCTAAGTTTTATACCTGGATTGTGCGGATTGCCGTCAACGAATCCCTCATGAAACTGCGCAAGCGGAAGTCCGACCGGACGGTACCGCTCGATGAGCCCCTCGACACGGGGGAAGACACGGTTGTACGCGAAATCGCGGTCTGGGATGAAAATCCCGAACAGCAGTACTCCCGCGAGGAGCTGGCTAGGATACTGGACGAGGCCGTGGAAGGGCTGAAACCTGCTTTCCGAACCGTTTTCGTTTTGCGAGACATCGAAGAACTGAGCACTGAGGAAGCAGCCCAGGCTTTGGGCATATCGGTGCCGGCGGTAAAAAGCCGCCTGCTGCGTGCGCGTCTGCAGTTGCGTGAGAAGCTGACGCGATTCTTCCGACGAAAGGGGGATGACGTTTTTGCTTACCTGTAAAGAGTTTTTGCAGGAGCTCACCGACTACATGGATTCGACCGTGGACGCGGAACTTCGCCGCAAATTAGAGGCGCACATCAGCGAGTGCCCCAACTGCTTTGTGATTTTGGACACTACTCAGAAAACCATAAAGGTTTACAAGGGAGTGGAGCCACAAGCGATCCCCGACGACGTTCAGGTCCGGTTGATGAAAGCGGTAGAGCGAAAAATCGCTGCAAAAAAGACCGCAGCTCATTAGGACCGGTAGCCGGGCTAAGCGCCCTGTGCCAACGGGCGCGATACCTGGATGCCGCTGGCGTCGAAGCCCTGCCGTAGAAGCGAGCTCCGCACCCGCTCCACTTGGCTCGAATACGCCGGAAATTCCACCAGCACCTGCGCCGGCCGGTGATAAAGCTGGGGATTGACCGGGAAGTCGAGCGAAGCTAGCGCTTCCAAAAGGTCCTCCAGGAGTTTTGGTTCTGTTGCAATACTGAGGGAAATAAGCTCACCCTGCTGCCCAAATAGAGCGGCCTCGGGAGGTAGAGACGCCGTCATGCCGTGATCCTCTCCGGCGACCCGGTCCCAAAATAAAAATCCCCTGGGCGTGTGCCACAGGGGGTTTAGTTTCGTGAAGACCGACTCACCTTTAGCACTTTTTAGCGTGGTTGCAATTAGCCAGCCCCACCCTGCGGTGGGACTTAAATCAATCCACGATGCAATTTAAGATTACCATTGGATGCCACTTGAATGCAATGGGCAATTCGATGGTAATCTCGCTGGCTATTCGGAGGGGAGCTGGTTGGAAAGCTGCTCAAAGCGCTTGCGCTGCTCCGGTGTGAGCATTTGCACGATGCGGTTACGCCCGGTGGCGCGAACATCCTCAATCTGCGCCTCCAGATCCTGGTGGTACTTTACGAAATCATCCAGGATGGTTTTCAGCCGTTCCGACTGATCCGGGGTAAGCTTCAACTCTTTCTGGAGTTGATCATAGGAAAATTCAACCTTATCGCCGCGCCAATACACCGCGTTACGATGCAACTGCTCATGCAGGCCGGCCCGCATGCCGATGGCTCCCGCCATTGCGCCAGCCAGGAACACCAGCACCAGCGTCGTGAGAATTCGCGGATTTTGCCAGGTTGGCTGATCCGAAGCGAACATGGCGCTACTGGTGGTAACTGGCAAGATCCACCAGCACCGCGTCGCGCTGCTGTCGTTGTTGCAGGCCGTCTTCGTGTTCTATCGCCGGCTGATCGGGTGCCTGATTGCTCGCTTCGGTAGCCCGCGGTGTATCTGTCAACACTACCGCCGGCGAGGAGGCGAACTCAGGGCCGCTCGGCTCTGAGGTAACCAGATACGTTCCGAGCAGCGCTACCAGCACAGCCGAAGCCACCGCCAGCCGCAACCCGAATTTCCGATCGAGAAAGACAGACCAGATGGATGCGGGTTGCGCTTCGATCCGTTCGATAACGCGCGCATAGAAGCCGGCCCGCGGTTCCATGTCCCCGGGGCTGCGCAACGTTCGCAACAGTTGCGATTGGGCCTCCAGCGCCTGAAACTCGGCGGAGCATTCAGCGCACTCTCCCAAGTGCGCTTCTAACTCCGTGGAAAGCTTCGAGCCCGACCCCTTCAGATAATCGTTGCTTTTCAGCGAATCGCTTTTCAACGAATCCTCGCTGTTCAGCAAACCTTCAAGGTTGTGCCTTATTTCCTGATGCATGACTTCTTCCCTCAAAAAAGACCGCTAACTCTTGACTCTTACGGATCGATTCGTCCGTTTCGCTGCCAAACTTTACTTCTCAAACAATGTTCCAACTGTTCTATCACACGGCTTGTGTTCCAGCAACTGGAACAGGCCTCAACCGAGCGACTGGGCGCCGCGCGTCAGTCGCTGCGCCACCTTTAACAGTTTCTGCCGGGCCCGAAACAATTTCACCTTGATTGTATTTTCGTTCATACCCGTCATCTGCGACAGCTCTTCCACCGAATGGCCTTCCACTTCCTTGAGCAGCAGCAGACTCCGGTCTTCATTGGACAGCTTGGCCAGCAACTTCAAAACCAGGTCCTTGCGCGCCAGTTGCGTGTCCACGGCCGGAGCCTGTCCGGTGGCGGTCTCGCTATTTTGCATGCGCTGCGCGTCTTCTTCGGAAAAGTCGCTTTCGTAGACCAGTTTCCGGACTCGCTTCTTCCGCAGGTAGTCGTAGCACTCGTTGACTGTGATCTTGTAAATCCAAGTCAGCAGAGAACTGCGAAAGTCGAAGCTCTGGATGGAAAAATAAATCTTGGCGAAAACCTGCTGGGCAATATCTTCGGCATCATTATGATTGCGGAGAATCCCATAGATGATGGAGAACACTTTGGCCTGATAGCGCTCCACGATCTCGCGAAAGGCCATTTCGTCTCTGGCCTGAACGCGCCGGACCAGGGCGGCTTCTTCAGAATTCCGGTGATCCACTCTGGTTTTGGCCTGGACCCGGGTGCCAACCGCAGGTAAGGGAAGTGTGCCAGCAAGACCGCTCATACACCCACCCAGACGTATGCCAACCGCTTGCGGTTGCAGTCAGTTGGGGGAAATCGGCAAGAATCCGCCCGGTTAGCCCAGTGGGTTGGCTGCCGGGTCGCTTACGGGGCCGCATATGAGCCTGGCATCCTATCGCATCCTAACTCGGAGTTTAGCATCTAACCTGTTAGAGACTGACGTGTTGCCACGGGCAATCATTCAGGTGATAATAAACACTAGAGAGTTCAGCCAACAGGAGACCTACAAGAAATGGTTCAACTGACCGAGACAGCCGTAAGCAAGGTGAAGGAGATTCTGGGGACCCAGGATCCCAAGCCAGCCGGGCTCCGCATCGCTGTGGTGGGCGGTGGATGCTCCGGATTCAGCTATTCCATGGCGTTCGAAAATACCCCGAACATGTTGGACAAGACCTACAAGTTCGACGATTTGAAGGTGTTCATCGATCAAGCCAGCCTGTTGTATCTGGACGGCGCCGAAGTGGATTACGTCGAAACCATGGAAGGCTCGGGGTTTAAGTTCAACAACCCCAATGTGAAGAGCACCTGTGGCTGCGGCAGCTCTTTCAGCGCCTAGTATCGAGATTTAAGACCACCCGGGCGTCGTGAGGCTGCTGCCTCCGGCGCCTTTGTCGTATCCGGCGGCTGCATGAACCTCGAGGGTCTCCTCACTGAGCAATCTAACCCGGCGTCCACCCATATTGACACCTTGCCGGTGGCCGAGGCGCTGGCGATCATGAACCAGGAAGATCGGAAAGTGGCGCCCGCGGTAGCAGCTGAAATTCCCCGGATTGCCGATGCGGTGGAGCGCATCGTGGAACGGGTGCGCGCCGGCGGACGGCTATTCTACATCGGCGCGGGAACCAGCGGCCGGCTAGGCGTTTTGGACGCTGCTGAATGTCCGCCTACGTTTCAAGTTCCGCCGGATTTGGTGCAGGGGATTATGGCCGGGGGAGAAGCGGCGCTGGCGCAGGCGACCGAGGCTTCTGAAGACGACCCGGAATCCGGAGGGCTCGACCTGGCCGCGCGCGGGTTCAACGGGCACGATGCGTTGGTAGGAATCGCCGCCAGTGGCCGGACGCCTTACGTGCTTGGCGCTATCGAGGCCGCGAACCAGCTAGGCGCGCTGACCGTTGGAATCGCTTGCACTGCCGATTCGCCGCTGGCACACAACGTGCAAATTCCAATTACGCCGCTGGTGGGTCCGGAGGTCATCGCCGGATCGACGCGCATGAAGGCGGGCACGGCGACGAAGCTGGTTTTAAACATGCTCAGCACTGCCGTGATGATTCGGCTGGGATATGTGTTCGGCAATCTGATGGTGAATGTGCAGCCGCGCAATACGAAACTGCGTGATCGGGCGACACGGATTGTTGTGTCAAACACCACACTGAATTACCAACGTGCGGGCGAACTACTCCGCGAGGCGGGCGATAGAGTGCCCGTGGCGATTGTGATGGCGCGGTTGTCGCTCGATCGCGGCTCCGCGGAAGCTCGGCTGGCCGCGGCCGGGGGGCACGTTTCTGAGGCTTTGAAGACTTAGTATGGACAAGTTCCGCATTCAAGGTGGCGTGCCGCTGGAAGGGGAGATCGTAGTCAGCGGTGCAAAAAATTCAGCGCTGCCGGCTCTGGCGGCCTGCCTGCTCACCAACGAGCCGGTGAAATTGCAGCGCATCCCGCCCGTGCGCGACATCGGGACCATGCAACAGTTGTTGCAACACGCCGGGGCCGAAGTTGAAGTGTCGGGCGGCTCTGTCACCGTCCACGCCGCGAAGCTGGATCGTCCCGAGGCGCCTTATGAGTTGGTGAAGACCATGCGGGCTTCCAGCCTGGTGCTGGGGCCCTTGGTGGCCCGCACCGGCCGGGCACGCGTCTCCATGCCGGGCGGCTGCGCCATCGGCGCTCGGCCGATTAATCTGCACGTGGCTGCACTCGAACAGCTGGGCGCCGAAATTCATCATTCGCACGGTTACGTGGAAGCGCAGGCCCCGCGAGGGTTGAAAGGCGCGCTGGTGAGTTTCGATCGGATCACTGTCACCGGTACGGAAGACGTTTTAATGGCGGCGGTGCTGGCCGACGGCGAGACCGTGATCCGGAACGCTGCGCGCGAACCGGAAGTTCAGGACCTGGCGCTGCTCTTGAACAAGATGGGCGCTTGTGTGGAAGGCGCTGGCACGGCGACCATTCGAGTGCGGGGCGTAGCCAGCCTGCATGGAGCCGAACACGCCATCATTCCGGATCGCATTGAGGCCGGAACGTTTCTGATTGCGGGAGCAATCACGCGCGGCGATTTGGTGGTTTCCGGCTTTATCCCGGAACACGTGGATGCGCTGGTGTTGAAGATGCGGCAAGCGGGCGTGGATGTGACCGAAGCGGGCCGTGGAGCGTTGCGCGTTCGAGCTTCGGGAAGATTGCGCGCCGCCGATATTACGACGGAAGAATATCCAGGTTTCGCCACCGATCTGCAGGCGCAGTATATGGCGCTGATGACGCTGACGGAGGGCATCTCGTTCGTGACGGAGACCATCTTCGAAAATCGCTTCATGCACACCCAGGAACTGGCGCGCATGGGCGCGAATATCCGCGTGGAAGGGCGGCAGGCCATCGTGGCGGGAGTAGCCGCGCTTACCGGAGCGCAGGTCATTGCGTCCGACCTTAGAGCCAGCGCTTCGCTGGTCCTGGCCGGGCTGATGGCGCGTGGCGAAACGCTGGTGGACCGGGTTTATCACATTGACCGGGGCTATGAGAAAATCGAAGAAAAATTGGCGCGCGTGGGCGCGCGGATCGAGCGCGTAAATCAGTAGAGTGGACTTATATGAGCGCACCCAAACATCACAACCCGGGCTTCCTGGCGCTGGTGAACGCGGCCAAAAGCAAAATTCAAGAGATCGATATCGCCGAGTATCAGCGCTTGCGCGCGGCGGGCGAAGCGCATATCTTGATCGACACCCGCGAGAATGACGAGTGGGCGGCCGGGCACGCCGCCGGAGCGGTTCACTTGGGGAAGGGAATCATCGAGCGCGACATCGAAGCGCAAGTGCCCCAGAAAGATAGCAAACTCGTGCTTTATTGCGGGGGCGGGTATCGCTCGGCTCTGGCCGCCGACGCGCTGCGGCAGATGGGCTATACCAACGCAATTTCGCTCGACGGGGGATGGCGGGCTTATCAGGCTTCGGGGCTTCCGGTCGAGAAATAGCCTGATCGGAAAACAGCTAAAATCTTACGAGCATGGTGGTCGACAGATAGAGAATAGCGCCTAGGGCACCCATTTCCAGGAACTTTACCACGCGCGTCAAGCCCGTGTTCATAAACTCAAATCGGAGCACCAGGGCCAGGCCAAAGCCGACGCAGATCAGCCAGAAGGGCACCCCGCCGTCGATGGATTGCATGAAGCCGAAGAAAACCACATAGAAGATAATGGGGAGATTACTGTCGAACCAGTTCTTCCATTGGGTGTACATCACGAATAGCCCAAAGGCGATTATCAAAATCGCGGTTACCGAAGCAGCGTTGGAAAGGTTCATAAGCCACGACCCGCAACTCGTGATCGAAACCCGGCCAGAATGAACCGGCCGGGTTCAGGTACGGGGGAGGAATTTAGAAGCCGAAACTGAAGCCCGCCGACACGACGAAGTCCTGAAGCCAGCCGCCCACGCTTGATCCCGACGCCGGCGCGATCAAGGTACTGGGGAAAGGAGTCAGGTAGTCATGAACCTCAAGACGCAGCAGGGTTGCTTTGGCGATATTGAATTTCACGCCAGCCCCCACGGAGACCAGTGCTCGCATGTCGCGGACATCGCTAAATACCGCGATGTTGGAGAGCGGCTGATAAACCTGCTCGGTCCCGGTGCCCGAATACCATTTCACTCCGCCGCCGGCGGCGATATAAGGCCGCACCGCCGATTCAGAAGAAGTGAAGTTGTAGAGGAAATCATAGTGAACGGCGTTGCTTCGGCTGGCGAACTTAACGCTGGTGCCGCCGGAGGAAAGCTTCAAATCGCCCATCTCATAGTCGTAGCGCAGTTCGCCGCCGAACAACCCGCTGCCCAGAGTGTTGTCCAGCCAGGCGCTCACGGCTAAACCAGGATCGCGCGTGGCATTGGCATTTCCCGCTGGATTGGTGATGGTTTCCGACGTTAGAAAACTGCCGCCAGCCCCAAAACCCACCTCCCACTTCTGGGCAAACGCCGCCGGAACGGCCACAGCGGTTGCCAAAAACATTAGCGACAGAAAATGTTTCATTGTGTCTCTCATTCTAGTTTAGATTTTGCGGTTAATCCACCACTCGTTCCGGGATCGAAGTCGAAATCGCTCCCTGGGTGATCACGAGGGGGACAGACATTCCTTCGGGGACCGTGAAAGGCACCGATACATTGATCTGATCTACCCCGACCAAGCCGGGCGCCAAGCCAGAGAAGAGCACCGGCAGCTCTACCCCGCCCAAGGTCACGTTCGGCTGCAGCGTGGTGGTGGCCAGCGGATTGGACGGCGCTGGTTGTCCGGTACCGACCATGGGCGAAGTCGGACCCATGCCGGTGAGGTAAATCACTAACGCCGTATTCGATTCCCGGTGAATCGGATGGGACGGCGTAACCAGTTCGCCGTCGTCGTTCCGGATGACTGTGGGAATATTTGTCTCCGGGCCCACCGAGGCCAGAAACACGCTGGGCGCATTGGGCTGAATCACCAGGTTGTAGTTGTTGCTTTGGCCGCCGGGCGTGCGCAGAATCAGGGTTTCGTCGCCGATCGCCTGGTACGGCATCTGCGCATTGACTTGATTGGGCGAGACATACAAGATCGGCACGGCCAGGCCGTTGACGCTCAGGCAGCTGTTGGCGAGCGCGGTGGGCAACGGAATTTCGGAAGTAGCCATGTTGACGGGGCTCAATTGCGTTCCGTAGATGGAGATCAAACCGCCCGGAGCAATATCGGTCCCTTCGTCGCCGGCGTTGACGACGGAGGTGATGTTGGGCGGCGCCACCGCGGCGTCGTAGTTCCAGGGCAGGATGGTGACGCCCGATATGGTCAGGTTCGCAATTGCAGTTTGGCTCGCCAGTGGCGCGACGGTGCGGGTGAAAGGCGAGGTTGTACTGCCGAGCAGAGGAGCTTCCACCATTGCGGTTGCACTGCTGACGGAACTGGACGGATTGGTCATATCGATCCGTTGAATCACGCCCGGAGCGGTGCTTTGGCCGACGCTGGGGTTCGGGGTAGCTTCGCTCGTCGTGGTGCACGTGGTGGTCGTGCCACTGCCGATGCAGGTAGTGATGGTTGTGGTAGCTCCGTTGACGCACGTTTGAACGCTTCCGGTAGCGCTGGTCGTTGTGGTGCAGGTCGTGGTGCCGGTGGTGCTGGTGGCGCCTGATGCCGGCGCTGGCGCGTTGGTGCGGAACCCGGTCTCATTCACGAAGGCGAATCCGGAGGGAGTGCCCGTGCCTGTCTCAAACGTCAGCACCGGGACCAGCGATGAGTTCAGGAGATTGGCTCCGACCACATATTGGTTGTAAGCCGAGGCGGCGTACGGTCCGGCCAGGGCCGTGAAATCCTTCCGCGAAACCGTGAACGAGTTCGAAGTGGCGTCGTAGAGATACACCGTGCCGTCCGCTTGGGCGATCAGGATGGAAGAACCGTTCTGGGAGGCAGTCATCACCGTGTTGGCATTGGTCAGGTTGGTGAAGACGCCGAGAGTCGGCAATTCCGTTCCCGTACCGGAAGGAATGTCGAGCTGCAAGATGTGAAATGTACCGTCGTAGTAGCCGCCCTGCGCTAGGGTGGCGTTGGCCGAAGAAGCGATTGAATAAGCCACAAAGCCCGAGGGCAGAACGATGGACTGTGCGGGTTGCAGCGTGTCGGTATAGTAAACGTTGACGATCTGTGAGCCCTGATTCCCCACTAGCAGATATTGCTGGTCAAAGGAGATGGCCATCGAAGTGGGTGCGTTGCCAGTTGGAAGCGTTGCGATTTGCGAATAATTGGACCCGTCGAAGACCAGGACTTCATTCTTGTCGCTGCGCAGGACATAGAACTGGTTCAATACCGGGTCGGCGAGAATATCGGTGAGCGTACCGGGGACATCGATGAAGCTGCCCACCTGATTGGGTCCGGCATTATTCACCAGCACTCGAACGCTCGGGATGGTGTTGATTGCGGTCGGCGATGTGATCGTGAGGTGCGCGGCCACGGTGCCTGTCTGATTCAGGAATGCGGAAGGATCCACCGAAACGCTGACCACCGCCGGAGTGACGCCACCCGCTGGGGAAACCGAAACGCCAGCCGTGTCGGAACTGAGGCTGAACGGGGTGTTATTTCCGCCTGGATCGACGATCGTGAGCTGCTGAGTAGAAACCCCCTGATTGCATATGCTGCCCCGGAAGACCAGATCCTCCTGTTGCGCCTCGACCTGGGGCTGCTGGGCCAGGCTGCCAACCGGCAGTATGGTGACGCCGCTCGCTGAAATGGCGTAGAGAGTGTTGGAGTCGCTCGAAAGGACGCTTTTGCCGGTGAGGTTCTCTGGCAGTTGCAAGCGCTCCTGGAGAGTCAGGTTGCTGGAGGTCACTACCATCAGAGTGGGCGGTTCGCCCTGGACCGCCGGAATCTGTGCGTAGAGCAACCCTCGGCTATCGTCAAACGCGGTGCTTCCGACGCTGAACTGATTGGTATGCTGGGGGAAATAGTTAACGAACGCGCCCTGCCCGATCATCACCCAGCCGGCCATGACCAGCGAACCGTCATGGTTCAAACTGACCACACGTGGCCCGAGAACTCCCGTGCTGGTTACGATTCCGCCGTTGTAAATGGCCTTGGCGTTCACGTCATAGCGGAAGGTGACGGTGCTAGTCGAGCCGCCCAATCCATAGATCTGCAGTCCGTCCGCCGAGGCCGCTACCGACGCCGCGGTGATGTCCGCGGGGAAGTTCGCGGGCGCCACCGGCAGGGTGTTGGCCACCACGTTGGCCAGGGTATCGAGCTCTTGCGTGGCGCCGGTGGTAGGATCGAACAGCAGGAAGTCGGTGGTGGTAACCACCAGCGCAATGCCATCCGCCCCGAAAGCGACGCCGATCGGCGGATTGCCAAGCGAGAACGTTTGGGTCTGTTGGTTGGTGAGATCGATCACCGTTAGGGCATTGCTGGGAGAGCCGGGAGCGGCCGCGTTCCCAAAGTTGGTAGCCACCAGGTAACGGTCATCCGGCGACAGAGCGAGGGAACTGGGCTGCGCGGCCGTATTGATCGAAGTCTGAATGGTGTTGGTGGCGAGCGACATCACGTCGATGCGGTTCGCCGTGAAGTTGGCGATGTAAAGCACGCCTCGGGTCTGATCGAGCGCCAGATCGGAAGCCTCGCCCCCGATCGAGACTACTGTTCCGAAGGTTTGTCCCCAGGCCGCCGCCGCAAGCGAAGCGGCCAAAACGGTCTTCCACCAATATGACTTCAGCATAGCGATTCACTCCAAAAAAACATCGGATTCTTCAACTTTTCAAATCAATTACGGACACTTTTGCGCGGCCCGCCCCGCGCACTCATTCCAATTCCGAGCATTCAGCCAGGAAGTCGCGCCAGATCGTGGCGCGCCAGGGAGATCTGTTCCCTGACGCCCCGCGCCGGACGCCCCCTAGCCCCGTATTACTCAGCGCTCTTTTTGCGCCGCAGAACGATCAGCCCCAGAAACAGGACTGCGAGCACCGCGCAAACGATGCGAATCATCGAGCTATCCATCATCGCTTTCTCCTTTCCCGCGAAAAAATGATTCCACTACATGCTTTGCATCATGGGGATCAAGTCCCGTATGATTTTCATAACAATCGGTCCAACCGTGACCACGAACAAAGACGGCAAAATGCAGAAAAATATAGGGAAGATCAGTTTTACGCCCAGCTTGGCGGCCTTCTCTTCGGCAATCTGGCGCGCTTGGACGCGCATATAGTCCGAGTGAGCGCGCAAGCTCTGGGCCACGCCGGTCCCGAAGCGGTCGGCCTGAATGAGCACCGCCACCAGCTTCTTGAGGTCCTCCACCGCGGTTCGGTCCGCCAAGTTTCGCAAGGCCTCGGCGCGCCGCTTGCCGGCCTTCAACTCCAAATTCACAATGGCTAATTCCTCGCTGATCTCCGGATGGGCATGCTCTAGTTCCTTGGCTACCTGCATGATGGCTTGATCCAGGCCCAAGCCGGACTCGACGCAGACCACCATCAAGTCGAGCGAATTGGCCAATCCCCGCTGGATCTGTTTCTGGCGGCGCTTGGCGGCCATACGCACGTATTCGTTCGGTCCGAAGAACCCCGCCGCTACCGCCACCAAAATCGCGACTATCTTATTGCTCTGCTGCGCCGAGGAATTGAAAACCGCCAGCGTCATCACCAACGGCAGCACAACCGCCAGAATGGCCTTGGCTCCGTACAGAACCTTGAGCGCATTGGGATTCCGGTAGCCGGCCCGTATGAGGCGGCGCTGCATCACGGTGACGTCTTTAGGCGAAGCCGGAACCAGATTGCCCAGCCGCTTCACCAAGTCGTGGAACAGCAGGCTGGGATGAACCGGCGCCGCGTCATGCGCGCTCATGCCGGTGCCCGCGACGCGCTCGATCGCTTCCTTCGGCTTGACGTACATCTTGACGCCGGCAAACGAAAGCACCGCCGCGAACAGCAGGAAGATCACGAAGCTGAATACAAGTGCCATGGCGTTAAACCTCGATCTTCGTGATCTGTTTCATGATGAAGAATCCAGCCACCTGCAGTGCAATGGCGCTGCCGAGCATCATATTGCCGACATCGTCGGTGAAGAAGAACTTCACATAGTCCGGGTTGGTGTAGAACATCAGCACCGCGACGCCGATCGGGATGCAACTGAGAGCGATACCCGTCATGCGGCCGTGCGCGCTAATGGCGCGGATGCGGCCGCGCAGCTTGAAGCGCTCCCGGATCACATAGGCCAGTTTGTCCAGGATCTCGGCCAGGTTTCCCCCCGTGCGCTTTTGCAGCAGCACGGCGGAAACGAAGAAGTGCACGTCGAGCGAAGGGACCCGCTTGGCCAGCTTCTGCAGCGCGACATCCAGCGGCAGGCCGAGGTTATGCTCTTCGAAGGTGCGCCGGAATTCTCCCGCGAGCGGTTCCTGAAACTCGCGGTGAATCATTTCGAGCGACACCGAGAAAGCATGCCCGGCGCGCATCGAGCGCGATACGAACTCCAGGCTGTCGGGAAACAATTCCTCGAAACGTTTCATGCGCGCCTTGCGCTTGCGGATCACATAGAGCACCGGCAGCGCACCCGCGGCCAGCGCGGGAATATAGGAAAAGCGATGAAACTGATCGGGAAGCAAAACCCAGGCCAGCGCCCAGACCGCTACCACCGCCAGCAGGCAGGTGTTCACCAGCCGGTGCGTGCTCCACTTCATCCCGGCTTGCTCGATCATCTCTTGCAACTTGCTTTGGAGCTGGAAACGCCTCAGGAACTTGGTGGCCAGCAGCAGGTTCTTTTCCTCGGTATGGATGAGCGAACCTCCGCCGCTCGAGGCTACCTTCACCGCTTTGGTCTTGCTGGTGCCGATCAAGCGGCTCTTCAGCTTATCCAGGTCCGAATGGCGGAACGCGTTCGAGCAGATCCACCAGATCACCAGGGCGCACGCCCATATTGCGATGAGAATGATTACAAACATGGCGTCAAACCTCCACCACTTCATCGAACAAATCCGCGCGGAGCCGGATGCCGGCCGCGAGCAGTTTTTCGTAGAATTTGGGCCGGATGCCGGTGGCTGCAAAGCGTCCCACCACGCGGCCGTCCGGATTCAGACCGCGCTTTTCGAAAACGAAAATATCCTGCAGCGTAATTACATCGCCTTCCATTCCGGTTACTTCCGTCAGGTTGACTACCCGGCGCGAACCGTCGCTCATGCGCGAGGCCTGCACTAGCAGGTGCACCGCGCTCGCGATCTGCTGCCGGACGGAGACCAGCTGCATGTTGGCGCTGGCCAGCGAAACCATGACTTCCAGGCGCGAAATAGCGTCGCGCGGGCTGTTGGCGTGGACGGTGGTAAGTGATCCATCGTGACCGGTGTTCATGGCCTGCAGCATGTCCAGAGCTTCCTCGCCGCGGACTTCGCCCACCACAATGCGGTCCGGACGCATACGCAGGCTGTTGACCAGCAATTCGCGCTGCCGCACCGCGCCATGGCCCTCCAGGTTCGGAGGCCGGGTTTCGAGCCGCGCCACGTGCGGCTGCTTCAGCTGCAATTCGGCCGCGTCTTCAATGGTGACGATGCGTTCCTTGGGCGAGATGAACGCCGAAAGAGCGTTCAGCAGCGTGGTCTTCCCGGCGCCGGTTCCACCCGCGATGATGATGTTCATGCGAGCCTTGACGGCCGCTTCGAGGAGTTCCATCATGCCGGGCGTCATGGCGCGCCGGTCCACCAGGTCGGGCGGCATCAGCTTGTCGGTCGAGAAACGGCGGATCGACAGCAGCGGACCGTCCACTGCTAACGGCTGAATGATGGCATTCACGCGCGAACCGTCGCTCAACCGCGCGTCCACCATGGGATTGGATTCGTCTACGCGCCGTCCCACCTGCGACACGATCTTGTCGATGATGCGCAGCAGGTGCTGGGCGTCGCGGAAGGTGACGGTGGTCAGCTCGAGCAGGCCCTTGCGCTCGATATAGACCTGTTTGTGGGTGTTGACCAGAATGTCGGAGATGCTGGGATCCTGCAACAGAGGCTCAAGCGGGCCGAGGCCAAAAACTTCGTCCAGGACTTCGTCGCAGATCTGCTGTTTTTCGAGCGAGCTGAGCAGCGTAGGCTCGGAATCGATCAGCGAAATCAGCGCCTGCCGCACTTCACTTCGGACCCGCTGGTTGTCAATGGTGGCCAGCGCCTCCAGATTGATCTTGTCCACCAGCTTGCGATGCAGCGTGAACTTGAGCTCCTGATACTCCGGCTTCAGCGCACCCTTGGACTTGCCGCCGTTTTTCAACAGGCGTTGCTCCCAGCTCGATTTGCGGCGTCGATTTGGTGTCGAGATTAGGAAACATAATTCTTCACTTACTTACTCAATCCTCACTACACAGACCCTGCTACACGGGCGAAGTCGCGACTCGCAAGTCCGCGAACGCCGTCCGCTTGCGGTCCTGGCCCCCACCCCCCGACAGCCGGTTGGCTAAGCTTTCGACCGCTTTGCCGAGTTCGGAGTGCCCATCCACCGGCTGGCCCAGCGTTACCGCGCGGTGAAGCGAGAAATAATCGTTTGGTATGCGCGCATCGATCGCGCAGTTAAATAGCCGCTCGATGTCCGATCCGGCGATCTCGTCGCGCCGGTCGATGCGGTTCATCACAATTTGAAAACGTTCCTTGGGGAAGCCCAGATGATCCAGAAGGTTCACCGCCTTGCGCGCCAGGTGCAGGCTCGGCAATTCGGGTGTCGAGACCAGGTATGCGCGATCCGCTTCGGAAATCGTCATCAGGCTCAGGCGCTGAAAAACCACGGGGAGATCGATGATCACCCAGTCGTAGTTCATGCGGGCATATTCCATCACCGCGTGCAGGCGCGCCGCCTCGATCGGGCCCGCGTAGGGAGTTTCGGGGGCCGGCAGAATATCCACGCCATCCGCCACCGCGACCGAGGAAGCCCATCCGCCGTCCTGCAGCCGCTCGGCCATTTGCAGGACATCCAGCAGGGATTTGGTGTTAGTGAGCTTCAAGTAAAAACCGATCATGCCGCCCATCAGGTCGAAGTCGGCCAGCAAAACACGTTGCGAAGTGGTCCGGCGCAACGCGAATGCGGCCTGAGCCGCCAGCGTCGAAGCACCTGAGCCTGGTTTGGCGCTGGAGAAGGCCACGATTGTTCCGGGCTCCTCTTGTTCCACCGGACCGGGCTGCAGCAGACGGTGCAGCCGCGCCACCGCGTCATTTTGGGTCTGGATGTCGAATGGCGCGTACAAAAACTCGCTCGCGCCGCTCCGCAGGCAGCGCAGGATTGCGTCGGAATCGTTCCGCACATGCAGCCCCACCACGTGCGCCCGCAGGTTGAGCGACGAAACCAGGCGAATCAACTCGCAGGCCTGATCCAGGTCGCTGGCCAAGTCGAGCAGGATGACGTCCGGCTTGGTCTGACGCACCCGGATCTCGAGCGTCTGAAGCGAAGGATAGGACTTGAACTCGGAGAGGACTTGAAAGGAACGGGTGCGCTCCAAGGCGGACACGAGCTGCGCCGCGAGTTCGCGATCGGGAATGATCGCGAGGGCGCTCAAAACTGGTCCGCGTCCCGACATTACGCTCCCCTGCCGTTTCTCATTCCTCAGCGCTCCTACTTGGCCTTACCCTTGGTGCTGGACGGGAACGCATCGGTGGAACCGGGCGTCACCGGCACCAGAAACGGCCGCGGCATCGCAACGCCGGGCTTGGCGTCACCCGGCTCCAGCGGCATCGTAATCTCAGGGGTCACCATTACGATCAGCTCCGTATCGCTGCTCGAGAATGATTTGCTCTTGAACAGGTTTCCGAGAATCGGCAGGCTGGATAATACGGGAATCTTCGCGAGCGTCTCAGTGACCTGCTTATCGATGAGGCCGGCGATCACGAAGCTTTGCCCCTCGCCCAGCTCGATATTGGTTTCCATCTTGCGCGATGAAAGCGCGGGAATGGTGAAGCCATTGAACGAAAGGGCGTTGGTGTAATCGAGCGCGGAAACTTCCGGCTTCACGTGCAATCGAATGTTGTTGTGCCCGGTGATGTTGGGTGTGAACGTCAGGCGTACGCCATATTCACGAAACTGAATCGTTACGGCCCCGGAATTGGCTCCCCCCTGCAGGACCGGGATAGGGAATTCGCCGCCAACCAGGAAGCTGGCTTCCTTGCCGTCGCTGGTGATCAGGGTGGGTTCGTCCAGGGTCTGCAGAATATTGCGCTGTTCGAGAGCCTGGATGAACGCGCCCAGGTTCAGATCGGGGCGAAACGCGAAGATATTCAATGCATTGGTGATCGAGAAGGTAGGCGCCGTTCCACCCCCAACGCTCGGTGGGGTGGTCGAGCCGGTTTGGCCGGTTGAGACGCTGCCGATCGTGTTAGTCGCTCCCGTCGAGATCAGGTTTACAGCGAACTGGTTAGATGCGGAACGGTCCAGTTCGGCGAATTTGATGCGCAGCAGAATCTGCCTCTCCACCGGCGCCTCGGCCACTTGTAGATCGTTGACCACGGTTTTCGCGAACGGTGTCGCAAGCGCAGTGGCTCGGTCGCCGATGTCCTTATTGGCCACCTTTCCCGTCAGAGAAAGCGAATCCCGCGAAGATTGAACGCGGATATCCTGTGCCGGGAAGGTTTCTTTGAGCAGCCTGCGAAGCGGTTCCAGGTTTTGCTCGACCGTGATGTTGTAGAAGTTGCGCTGGCCGCTCTTGCTCCAAACCACCAGCGTTACGGTTCCGAAAGACTTGCCATGTACCAGAACCTCGCGCCCGGTGACCGGCGAAGCGTCCGCGATATCCGGATTGCTGGTCGATATCCGCGCGATGTCAGCCGGATAGTCGATAACAATGCTTTTTCCGACCGTCAAGCGAATTTCTTCCGGGCCGCCCTGGGCGAACAGCCAATTGGCAGTTCCAAAAGCCAGCAGCCCAGACAGGATGTACAGCCGTTTCATTGGTCGCATGGTTTACTTTCCGGCGCCTCCGCCGAGTCCCACCACTTCCACGCTCTTCTGCGTTCCGCGAATCACCACGATCTGATCGGGTGGCGGGGGAGGGGGAGGGGCTGCGGCTACCACCACTGGCCGGGGTCGCGGCCGGGGCGCAGCATTGTTGTCCGAAGGCTTCTTGCGTGCTGAACGCTCGCCGTACAATTCCGCGATGTCATGTCCCGGCGTTTTTTCGATGGTCTGATCGCTGCCGTTTCTGAGGACTAACTGAATGCGCGCGTCGGCACTCGCCAGAGTCAGAGTCTCGGCTTGCTCGGGTGTTCCCAGCAGAGTGACCGTCTGGGCCGGCATGGCTTGACCCCGGGCATCCGGCTGCATCACTGTCCCGGCGGAAAGCACCAGCAGATCCTGCAACTGGACCGGCGTGGCGGTAACCGAATTCTCGGAGTTGGGAGGATGCCCAGTGACCAGCACGTCGACGCGCATACCCGGCAGTACAAAACCAGCGATGCCGGTGACATCGTTTACGCGCAGCGTCACCGCGCGCATTCCAACCGGAATGATGGGAGCCAGTCCCACTCCGCTACCCCGGGCCGCCAGCCGCCCTTCCAGCACCGGCTCGTCCATCAGGATGTTGCTGATGACCGGGCGGTCGATCACTTCCTCGGGCTTGGCGAACGCGCCTTTGGGGAAGGCAGCCGATGGGGTCTTGCCCAGTTTGATGTCGGCCGGCTTGACCGTGGTTCCCACCGCGAGTGGCCTGGCAGCCAGGACGATGTCCTTCAAATCAGTCGCCTCGGCCGCCTTCTTCGGGCCGCCGGCGCGAGCCGCCATCTGGTAAAACACGCTGGATATTACGAGCGCGAACACCAGACTCACGCCTAATACCGTCAGAAATCTACGATCCATATCCCTCTCTCCCGCGTTCGCTCATTAACTCCGAATACCCCAAATACCCATCACCCGCAGCGTCATCAGCAGAATCGTGGCGCCGTCACGTTGTTCCCACCAGGCTCAGCCACACTCCGGCAGCGATCGCCGGGGCGTACGGAATGCTGTCCGCTTTTCCGACGAATGGCCGGGAATCAGCCGCGCCTCCCGGCGATTTTCTGCGTGCCCACAGGTCTCGGAACATACCCCCAGCGATCACCGCCAGCGCCATTACGCCACCGCAGCCGGCCGTCCACAACGCGGCCTGGAAGAGCTGCTTCGCACCGAGCAGCGCGCCGAAGCCCGCCATCAACTTCACGTCTCCTCCGCCCATGCCGCCCAGCAGATAAAAAATCAGAAATACGCCAGCGCCGGCCAGCGTGCCGAGCAGCGCCGACCCGCTCCCGCGCCAGCCATGTTCCACCGTCTGCAAAATCATTCCGCTCGCAAAGGCCGAGCAAGGAATCCAATTGCTGATCTGACGCCGCCTGAGATCGTCGATGCAGGCCGCGATCCCGACTCCTCCTGCCAGCAGCGCCTGTGCCGTCACCGGCCTTCCCCCTTGCCGAACTGTTTGCTCCGCGCCTGGGCCGCACTTGCTTCCGCTGACCCGCTTGCTCCCGCCGATCCTTTGGGAGAACCCTTTCCAAATCGGTCCGCCCGAAACAGCAGCGGTGCCAGAAACCCAGCCTGGAGTGCAAATTCCGCGAGCGCTTTACCCGAGGGCAGACGCCAGCTTCCTGAATCCAGCCACTCCACCGGCATTTGGGGCATGCTTAGCTTGCCCACCACACTCCGGGATACCTCGCTGCGAGCCGCGGCACTCCTGTCCCCAACACTCCGGGTGACTGAACCTGACGGGTTCTGATTGCTTCTCATGCCGGTCGCTCTCCCTGCCTTATAGCTTCGGCAAACTGGGAGGTTTTCATTAGCCTGAACACTAGGTTTTCTTTAGTACGAGCGATGCAGCGATTGGTGTCGAACTACCTAGTTCCGTGGGGTTTGCCGACTTAGACGTTGGAACAGTATGACCCGGGTATCGTCTTGTACTATGCGCCAGGAAGGGTCCAACTTAAGCATCGATGATAATGGCCAATCCACAGGTAGCAAAGCCACATCGAAACCATTTCGCTCCAGGATCGCTTTCCAGTCGTAAGCCCCTTGCATGAGGTGTAGATACTGCTGCCCGAGTTTCTCTCCGTAGAAATCACTACGACCATCCACATAGACCTTCTGGCGCGGGTAGAAGCTGTAGATGATGTAGTCCCCCCATTGGTCCGGGGTCAGCAATCGGCCCGATGCGATCAGGTCTGCATGCTGGTGGACCATGGCCGTGGGAAACACCTCGGCCGGGAAGTCACGCGGCCACTTCAAGGGCGCGTCCAGGGCGGCCAGCGCGAGAATCAGCACCACCGGCCAGAAGCTGGTCCGCCGAAAGCCCGGGGTCAGGTCCGCGCCCAGCTGGTGGAGGATTCGCAAAACCGACGATTTTTTCATCCCCGCCACTTGAATCCGCCACCACTCGCTGATCTCACAAGCGATGAGCGGCGCGGCCACGGTGGCATAAAGGGGAGCATGGCGCACGCTGATGAGCGACGAATGCGCCAGGAAAAGAACCCATAAGGCCTCGGCGAAAAGCCGCCTGCGGAGCAGGAACCCGATGGCGATCAGACCAGCCAGCAGCAGCATTTCATACTGCAGCCTGTCCCTCGGAGCGAAACGTCGGCGCCTGAAACTCCTGCACGATGTTCCTGATCCAATCGGCGCGCAGGTAATCGTAGATATGAACCTGCAACTGGATTCCATAAGGGTTCGCGAGCGATGCCAGCGAGCAGGCAGCCAGGAGCGCGGAGTATCGCCGGATTTTGGACCAACCGGCGACTCCGTCCCGTGCCTCCGGGCCCTTCCAGCGCTCCCGAGCCAGATCGATCGCGCACGCCACTACCAGCAGGCCAAGACACGCCAGGAAAATGACGAAGCCTCCGTGCAGATTCGTCCACAGCGCAGTCAGGGGAATGAGCGCCCACAGCCAGCGCGTGTTTTTCCGCCGGTCTGCTTCCACGATCCATAGGCAGACCGGCAGCAGAAGCAGCGTAAATAGATGCGGACGCGCCAGAAAGTGCATGGACGACGCACCCACGGCGAGCAACGTGGTGAATGCGGCTATTAAAGGATTGGCGCCGCGCCACAGCGTATAGCGCAGAACCACGGTCGCAAACAGCGCGATCAATGCACCTGAAAGCAGCACGATGGCCTTCAGACCGCCGATCTGGAATAAGACGGCATACGTCACATCCGTCAGCCATTCCCAAGCAAACCAGGGCGCGCCGGGGCGGGAGAACGAGAAGAGATCCTGAGTCGGCACGCGATGGTGTTCCAAAATGTACTGGCCGGTGCGGATGTGCCATCCTGTATCGCCGTCTCCCAGCAGTGATGTCCAGCCGCTGGGGCCCCAGATGAACAACCAGACGATCAGCGCGATGAAGAAGCAATCGGAAACTGATGGCGTGAGAACGCGTGCGCCTGCCCGTCCCGCCGCCGTGAGGAACATTCCGGCGCGACCAGATACCGGTTCCGGCCGAACCGGCTGAGTGGATGACGGTGAATGGGTGGAGGTGGCCAAGATGACGCCGTTCCGAGCGGGACGCCCTGTCCCTTTGAAAGTGATCGACTTCCCGGGCCACTTGCATTAGCGTTGTCTCCGTTTACTAAGAGCAAAGCCTTATGCAGAGAAGCCACCCGTCCTGACGATAACCATGCAGGGAACCTTCATGAGCAGCAGCGCCATCACCCCGGCTTTTCCGCAGCAAGTTGGAATCCGGCCCGCGGGCACGAATTGGATCATATCGCGCAAAGATGACCTGCTCTGGTTTATCGGGCCCGCCGCAATTAGCTACCTGGCTTTGGGTCTGCTGGCTGCCGGCTTCCCACTCCAGCCCATCTACCTCACTTGGTTCCTGTTCATTGACGGCCCGCACGTGATGGGCACCGTCACGCGCACTTACCTGGACAAACGGGAACGAGCGCGCCTGGGCTGGTTCTTGTGGATCATTATTCCGTTCTGTTTGATTGGCCCGATGATGGTTTGGGCGGGACAAGCCTCGCTCTTCTATCTCTTCGCCGTGTGCTGGCAGCATTACCACATCGCGAAACAGCACATGGGTTTCATGATGCTGTGGAAGGCCAAGAACAAGGAGCGGGATCCTCTCGACCTGAAGATGGACCGTTGGTTCATCCTTTCATCCACCGTTCTTCCTCTTGCCATCTTCGTCATCAAAACCAGGCTGATGGATTGGCGGCCGATTGCAGGTCCGGCGCAGTTTCTGGAATGGGCTGGGATTACGGCGTACGCGGTGTTCGCCGCGATTTACGTCGCACGCCAGGTACAAAAATTCCGAGCCGGCGCGTCTCTCAACGTTCCCAAGCTGATGCTGCTCGCGGTCCTCGTGCCGCTCCAATGGATCGCCTTTCTCTACGCCGCCAGTTTTGGAGCCGATGGAATCCTGCGGGCAGGCATCACGCTCGGCCTGTTTCATTCCTTGCAATATCACCGCCTGATGTGGTTCCACAACAAGAACCGTTATTCCACGCCCGGCGCGACCCAAGAGCACGGCGCGGCGGTTTTCTTCGCCAAGAGTTTCGGGAACTACATTGTCATCGCGCTCGCGCTGCATTTCGCCCTCAACGTTCTGCCGTCTGCCTATTTTCCAGCTGTTCAATGGCTCGCGGCCGCCATCTGGGGAATCCCTTTCACGCATTACATGCTGGACTCCAAGATCTGGCGGGTGCGGGGCGACAAAGAATTAGCAGCTGCCCTGCGGATGAGTTGAGGCCGTCAAGGGCGGCTAGCTACTGACGCTCTCGCTCAAAGGCATTTCCACTCCCACCAGATCGCGGCCATGCACCGCCAGCGCAAGACGATCCTTCAGCCCCGTCTTTTCGAAGATGTGCATCAGGTGTACCTTCACCGTTCCAGCGGTAATATGCAGATTCTCGGCAATCTGTTTGTTGCGCAGCCCCCGGCAAATCAAGCGCACCACTTCCTTTTCCCGAGGCGTGAGACGCGAGGCATCCTTGCGCTGCAGGAAGTTGGCCACTTGCTCGGATTCCTGCATCCAGATTTGGCCGGCCCCCACTTCTCTCAGGCACTCGATCAGCGTGGCATTTGGCAAAGTTTTCTTGACAATGCCGCGAGCGCCCATCTGCAGCGCCCGGAAGGCATCCATCTCAGGCAGATCAACCACCCATAGAACCGGGTGAATGGGTCCGGACGCCTTCAGATGTCCGAGCAACCGAAGCGCCGCCGTTAATCCCGTGCTGCCGTCGATCAGGACGACGTTCGGGTGGATGCGTTGGACCGCGTCCAGCGCGTCGGCCGGCCGGGCCACAGCACCCGCGAACAAAAGGTCCTGGGTCTCGGCAAGCACCTTCTGCAGCCCCTCGATGACGATCGGCTGCGACTCACATACGAAAATGGAAATACTACTCAATACGCCCTCGCAGATCTCCTGATCGGCGGTAGAGTACCCGCAAGATAGGTACTAAGGTAATTCCGTATCACAAAGGCTCGAAAGCTTCTCAGGTTGTAACCTCGACTAACGATCAAACGCTTCGGATCTGTGCGCCAATCTCACCGAAGTGCGAGAATGATCCGAAAGGAGGGCAACCATTTTGCCACCGCCCCTCTATTTGCCACGATTCTTCGGCAGAATCTCGCTTTGGGCCTGCTTACTCCTCTTCGCCTTCGCTGTGCTTGCACCTGCCCAACAACTCACTCCCACACCTCCGATAAACCCAGCAAATCTGGAAAAGCCTCTCGAGCCTGTCCCTCCCGTAAAGAATTCGGTCACCGAGCACGAGCTTTCGATCGGCGGTAAAGTGATCCGCTACTCCGCTACAGCCGGCAATCTCCTGATCGCGGGCGAGGACGAGCAGCCCAACGCCAGTGTGTTCTATGTCGCCTACACGCTATCCGGTGTCCCTGACCTGCGAACCAGGCCGGTGACATTCCTCTACAACGGTGGTCCGGGTTCAGCCAGCATGTGGCTGCATATGGGATCGGTGGGGCCGGTGAGGGTGGTGACATCGAGCCCGGAATCCACCGGTTCCGGACCATATCAGATCGTTCCGAACGAGTATAGTTTGCTGGATAGCTCCGACCTGGTGTTCGTGGACGCAGTGGGTACAGGCTATTCCCGGCCAGTAGGCAAAGGGGCCATTAAGGATTTTGCCGGGACCGATCAGGACGTGCGCGCGTTTCAGAAATTCATCTACGAATACGTGAGCGTGAATCACCGTTGGAACTCGCCGAAGTTTTTGTTCGGCGAATCTTACGGAACCACTCGCTCGGCGGCCTTAGTGGATGCGCTCCAAAACAGCGGAATGTACTTCAACGGCGTGATCCTCATGTCTTCGATCCTCAATTACTTCGTCCAGGCCCCTGGATCGGACGCGGTCTTCATCGGCAACCTGCCTTCCTACGCCGCGATCGCGTGGCACTACGAAAAGGTCGCGCACAAGGGCAGGGACCAGAAAGCGTTTCTCGATGAGGTGCGGGCCTTCGCTCGCGGCCCTTATTCGGAAGCGCTGGCGCAGGGACAAAACCTGCCGCAGGCGCAGGTGGACTCCATCGCCGCCAAGCTCTCCAATTACACGGGCCTGAGCGTGGCATACATTAAAGATGCAAATCTTCGAGTGAGTCCCGCTCGTTTCCGCAAAGAGCTGCTGCGCGATCAGCGTGAGATTCTAGGCCGCTACGACGCGCGTTTTGCAGGTACCGATGTTGACGCCGCCGGCGACACTCCTGGCTACGATCCGTCGGACGCCGGCATCACCGGCGCCTTTGTCGCGGCGTTGCACGAGTATCTGGACCGGGAGCTGAAATATACGTCCAAGGAAACTTACCTGCCGAGCGGCCCCGGTATCCTGCAAGCCTGGGATCACTCCCATCGCCTGGGGTCCGCGCTTCCGGTTGCGGGAGCCGGACAGGGGCAGGCTATGCGGGATGCTTACGTCGCGGGCGATATTGCCGATGCGATACGGAAAAACCCCCGCTTGCGAGTGTTCTCCGTCAACGGGCTCTTCGATCTCGCTACGCCCTTCTTCATCACCGAATATGACTTGGCCCACATCGAGCTTGAACCAAAGCTGCGCGGCAACATCGAATTCGGGTATTATCCATCCGGCCACATGATTTATCTCAACGTGGATGCGCTGAAGCAGTTGAAGGGCGATCTTGCCAGCTTCTACTCGCGGGCCGTAGAGAACTCGGACGTGAAATCCACGCGTTAAGCGGGTCCGCGTGCTACTGTGCTCGTTAGTGCTACCATGCGCATTAGATGAGAGCGCGGCGCTTTCAACTCGTAGCTTTGCTTATCCTGGCGCTGGTGTGCGGCGCCGCTCAGTGCATGGCGACGTGCACGGCGCAAAGTTGTAGTTCCCCCATGCCGCCCTGCCATCGGCATTCAGCTCCGGATCATAAAGCGTCCGTTTCGTGTGTTCCGGACTCTCTGATTCCCGATACGCAGGCATCATCGTTCGCGCATGTCGTGACCATCGGGTTTCTTCCCCCGGGCATCCAGATTACGCCATCGTTAGTCGTTGTAGACACGTTAGCGGCTCCAGCCTTCTCACCACCCAGTCCGCCGCTTTACTCTTCCAGCATCTTGAGGATCTGACCCTTCCGTCTCCCTTACGGTCGCGGCTCCTTTCTGAGCCGCGCGCGTTAGCAAGCGGAAGGAGTCTCGTGTCCAGGAGTGTCGTCCTTATTTTGTCTCTAGGTATGTGCATTTGCGCGTACGCCCAAAACACCATGCCGGGTATGAACATGTCCGGTTCAAACATGGCGGGAATGAATGCCGCCGGTATGGACCTCATGAATCTCTCTTCGGGGACGTCCCTGAATCCGGACGGGTGGCCGATGCCCATGATCCTGACGCATTTCGGATCCTGGGACGCAATGTTCATGGGCGACGCGTTCGTCGTGGACACCCAGCAATCCGGGCCGCGCGGAGGCGATAAGCTCTACTCAACCAATTGGTTCATGGGCTCCGTGGAGCATCGCGTGGGCGAGAAGGGCGCGTTCCAATTCGATCTCATGCTCAGTCTGGAACCGGCTACTATCACCGGTCGCCGCTATCCGCTGCTGTTTCAGACCGGCGAGACGGCGTTCGGCAAACCGATTGTCGACGGGCAGCATCCGCATAATTTGATCATGGGCCTGGGCTTCCACTATGTTCGAGAGCTGAGCGGGAGCACCAGGCTGGAGTTCTACGCCGCGCCGGTGGGCGACCCGGCGCTCGGCCCGGTTGCATATCCTCATCGCGCATCGGCCGAGGAACTGCCGCAGGCTCCCATATCGCATCATTGGCAGGATTCCACGCATATCTCGGACGATGTTGTCACGGTTGGGCTGGCCTACCGAAAGCTGAAGCTCGAAGCCAGCGGCTTCCATGGCGCCGAGCCCGGCGAGAATCGCTGGATCGTCCAGCAGGGCGCCATCGATTCGTGGTCGTCGCGATTGTGGCTTTTCCCCGCAAAAAACTGGTCGGCCCAAGTATCGGTGGGACGGCTCACCCATCCCGAAGCGCTGGAACCGGGCGATCAGGTGCGCAGCACGGCATCGCTCGAATACACCAAGCCCCTGCCGGGCGGAAGCTGGGCGTCCAGTCTCATCTGGGGACGCAATCATGAGACCGCGACGGGCCGCAACGTAAATTCGTATCTGGCCGAGTCTGTTCTGCCGATTCGCCGGAAGAATTTGCTTACCGGCCGCGTCGAACTGGTGGACAAGGACGAGCTGTTCGAAGACCAGCCGGAGATCCAACAGAATCTGGATGTTTTGTATGGAAGCACATTCCGGATTGGCGCGTACACTGTTGGCTACACGCGCGACATCGATCTATTTGCGCATGTCGAAACCGGGATCGGCGCAAACTTCACCACGTATTCATTGCCGGATGCGATCAAGCCTTACTATGGCGACCGTCCCATCGGTGGCAACGTATTTATCCGTTTCCGGCTGAGGCCGTCCGAACGATAATGAGTGTTTATGCATAAGGTCAGCCTTTTTCTTGCGGGAGCTTTGGCGGTGCTTATCGTCGCGATGGCCGCGGGCGGGGTCTTTGTGATGGGCGCGCGCGGTTTCAGCGCCCGCGAACGCCCCAGCGCGTTGGAACGATGGGTGGCTCGCCGTGTTCGCGCCATGGCTGCGCCTGCGGACGTACGGAATCGCACCAATCCGGTGGCAAACTCACCGGAGGTGCTGGCCCAGGCACGCGCCCATTGGGCCGACCACTGCGCCGGATGCCACGCCAACAACGGCAGCGGCGATACCGAAATGGGCAAGCACATGTATCCGCCCGCGCCGGATATGCGCCAGGATGAAACGCAACAGATGACCGATGGCGACCTGTTCTTCATCATCCAGAACGGTATTCGGATGACGGGCATGCCCGGCTGGGGCGGCGCAGGAGGACACGACGAAGAGGACTCCTGGAAACTGGTCCGGTTCATCCGCCATCTGCCGCAACTCAGCGTCGAAGAAGAACGCGAGATGCAAAGTTTGAATCCCAAGACCCCGGACGATTTGAAAGAAGAGCAGGAAGAGCGAGATTTTTTGAATGGAGAAAACCCACATGAACAAACTGAACACGAACATCATCACTAGGCGCATTATGTTGCTGGCGCTTACCATCGCACCCATGATTGTCTTCGCGCACGGCGGCCTGGAACACGTCCGCGGCACGATTGCCAAGGTCTCGGACCAATCCGTGACCGTCACCACCACCACCGGTAAGACTGTGGAAGTGCTGCTGGATCCGCAGACTACTTATGCGCGCGCAGACAAACCGATTCAGAAGACCGATCTGAAAGTTGGGGATCGCGTGGTAATCCACGCGGCGGAGAAGGGAGAAATACTAACCGCGCACACCGTCGAGGTCGGCGTATCTGCGTCCAAGAAGCCCTGACGGGGTCGAAGGAAACGTGATCAGTCTGGAGCGCTGCTAGGTTCCAGTAGACGGTGCGGCGTGCTGTTCTCGCGGCGTTTCGAGCGCGGCCGAAATGATCGCCTTCAATGCCTTGGGCGTGAAAGGCTTCTGGAGATACAGCGCGCCGTCCGCATATGTTTTGAGCAGGCCATGATCATGCCCCGACATGATCACCGCTCGAAGCTCGGACCATCGGGTGCGAAGCTGTTGGATCAGCGCAGGCCCACTCATGCCCGGCATGACAACGTCGGTAAGAACCACGTCTACCAATGCGTTGTTCGCCAGGCGGAGGGCTTCGGTCCCGTTCGCGGCCTCCAGCACATGGTATCCGGCGCCGCTCAAAACCGTCGCGATCAATTCCCGTAACGGCGGATGATCTTCTACCACCAAAACTGTGCCTGACGTTTGCGGATGAGCAGCGTCGGCTTTTTGCGTCATCGAATCCTCGGATTTGTCGGCGGCAGCAGCGGAGGCAACAGGAAGATAAAGGTGGAATGTAGTGCCTTGGCCCAGCGTGGACTGCACCGTCAACATTCCTCCGCCCTGCTCCACTATGCCGCGCGCCGCGGACAGGCCCAGCCCCGTGCCTTTTCCGGGCGGCTTGGTGGTAAAGAATGGTTCGAAGATGCGGCTGGCAGTTGCGGCGTCCATCCCGTGGCCGGTATCGGCCACGCTAACCGTGATGTATGCGCCCGGTTCGAGGGAGGAAACCTGTCCCGGCGCCAGATTCACGCTGCGGGTTTCGATGGTCAACCGGCCACCGTCGGGCATGGCGTCCCGGGCGTTGATGGCCAGATTCATGATGACCATCTCCAACTGGGTCGGATCTATTTTTACGGGGCCCAGGCCGCTGCCGGTAACTGCCAGCACCAGGATATGTTCGCCCAGTAGGCGCCGTAGCAGCTCTTCGATGCCGGTGACTACGCTGTTTACCGAAACTATCCGGGGCTGCACCATCTGCTTGCGGCTAAAGGCCAGTAATTGACCGGTGAGCGTCGCCGCCCGGTGCGCCGCGGCCTCAATCTCCTTGAGCTGTTTGCAGGTCTGGCCGTCTGGAAGCTCCTGTTGCAGCATCGCGCTATGCCCCGTGATGACGGTAAGCAAATTGTTGAAGTCGTGCGCAACGCCGCCGGCCAGTTGGCCTACCGCTTCCATCTTCTGCGACTGGCGCAAACGCTCCTCAAGCTGATTGTGCTCGACAATGAGACGCTCAATCCGGGCGAGCATGGTTTCTGGGCTTAAATCCCCGGATGGGCTCCCGTCTTCCGCCGGAGTCAAATCTTGCGAAGAGTTTGATTTTTGCGGGCCCAACTCCCCCGGGCTCCGCTGCTGTCCCGTGGCCAGCAGTTCATCGTCCGCGCGGCGCATCAAATGGCTGATTTGTCGATAAAGCCTTCCGAGCTGATCGTTCACCGCGCGCAGCCGCCGGTTGCTCTCGGCCACTTCCTGCGACCTTAAGTAGACCTCGGATTCCACCTGCGCGGCATGAGTCTGCAAAGCCGCCGTCTCCTCCTGCCAATGCTGACGGGCCTGCTGGAGCCGCACGAACTCGGTGACGTCTTCCACCCGGTGGATGATGAACTCCACCTGCCCGCCACTCCCCAAGACTGGCGAATTGAAGGGGCTCCAGTAGCGGTGTTCAAACGGGCCGGTCGGATCTTCCGGGCGCCGCACGTCGTAACGCTGCACGGCCATGACGTCGGCCTTGCGGTCTCGGATTACCCGATCGAGCGAAGCTCTGAGATTTCGAACGCCAGTGGCTGCGGGATCGTCGGGATTGTCCGGGAAGATTTCGAAGATTCCCTTGCCGAGGATCTGCTCCCGCCGGGTCATGGTGGCGCGGAGGTAAGCGTCGCTCACCGCGACAATGTTGAGACTCGGTGTCAGAACCAGAAACAGACCGGGCGCTGACTCGAATAGGGTCCTAAAATCCAATTTGGACGATGGATCTTTTGTCACAAAGTGAGTATCCATGCTCGATCAGGACCGTCGTTCCCTCAAGAATGGCACAGCCGTCCTAGCGTGGGCATTCCAAGAAATAGCATCGACATATCCTGAAAGATCTTGATAGCACCAGACCAAAGATAGTTTCACAAATTGCCGTATCTGTTTGACTGGCTTGGTACAATATAGATCGATGCATGGGGCGTTACTTACCAGCTACGTTCTCGGATTTACCGCCGCTCACCATCACCGCCGCGCTTGACATTGTCATTGTCGCGATCCTGGTTTATCAGTTCCTTTTGATCATCCGCGGCCGCCGCGCCGTCCACGTTCTGTTGGGTCTGTGCGTGCTCGGAATCATCTACGTCGCGGCGGTGTGGGCCAAGCTCGAGTTGCTGCATACCATTCTCGCCACCCTTTTTCCCTACACCCCCATCGCCCTGATTGTAATGTTTCAGGCCGAACTGCGGCGTGCTCTGGCGCGCCTCGGCCGCAGGCCATTTCTCGGCATTAGCCAGCTCGAGCGCCGCGAACTGAGCCAGGAAGTGGTGTTGGCGGTGGGCCGGTTGGCGCAGACCAAAGTAGGCGCTTTGATTATCATCGAACGCAAGATCGGCCTGCGAACGTTTATCGAAAGCGGCGTGAGTTTGGACGCGCTGGTGTCACGCGATTTGCTGTGCTCTATCTTTCATCCCGGCGGAAGCCTGCATGATGGCGCGGTGATCATTCAGGGCGACCGGATTTCCGCCGCCGCCTGCTTCCTGCCCTTGACGACGAATCCTCTATTGGTCACCGAACTCGGCACACGTCACCGCGCGGCGCTCGGCATCAGCGAGGAATCGGATTGTATCGCGATCGTGGTCTCCGAAGAAACCGGCAAGGTGTCGGTCGCGGTATTTGGAGAAATCGAGCTGGATGTTCCTCTGGAGCGGGTGGAACATCTGCTTTCCGAACGCCTGGACCGCGACGAGAAACGCAACCCGGCTCCGCAGGCGCGTGGCGCCTCAGCCGTGCACCAATCGAGTATGGATCGGCCATGATTCGCGATCGACTTCCGCTTGCTGACGCACGTGGCTGGGCTGCCGGGCGGGTCCAGTTATGATCCAGCTTTTCACTCGGAATCTGGGTTGGAAGCTTCTCTCCCTGCTCATCGCGATTGCCTTGTGGGTCGCGGTAGCGCGAGAGCCGGAAGTCGCGACCTCGCTTTCCGTTCCGGTGGACTTCAAGAATATGCGGGACGACCTGGATATCGACGGCAACTTACCCGACCGGGTGCGTCTTGAGGTGCGCGGCCCTTCCGGCAGTCTGACGCGCGACAATCTGTCGACCGTGGCTGTGGTGCTGGATCTGTCCGACGCGCACCCGGGCCAACGCACTTACAGCATTCGAGGCCGCAATCTCAATCTGCCGGCGGGAGTGGTCTTTTATCGCGCGGTACCATCGCAACTCACGCTGCATTTCAATGAGCTGGTGGTCAAGGAAGAGCCTGTCCAGCCGGTCTATGTGAACCTTCCGGCGGGTTACCGGGTTGCGAGCCAGCAATTCAGCCCAACCACTGTCCGCATTCGGGGCTCCCAGGATCGGGTGCAAGTAATTAGTCAAATAAAAACCGATCCAATGGACCTAACCCGGGTGGTGGGCGAGCAGGTGCTTCACACGCATCT
>CAVRZH010000213.1:0-22834 GCA_963725455.1 Bryobacterales bacterium | reverse complement strand
AGAACGTGCTTCTCATATCGCGCATTCTAAAACCGGCGCTGGACGGCTGGCCACTGGCAACTGGAGCACTGACCCATGTTGATCATCGCCGATATCGAAGGCATTCCCGCGGTCGCCGCGCGCCTGGACAAGATGCAGCAGGCGCTGGCCGGGCCCATGGTCCGCAAGGCTCTTGAATAGAGGTGGCGAGAGAGTGCGGGCGCAGGCCAAAGAGAACGTCCACAAACTAACCGGCACGCTGGCCGCCGACATCGACGTGGAAGCGCGGATTTTCAAGGAGAGCCTCGGTGAGCTATGCGGTGCATGCGGCCGGGGACGTATCCGACTTCGTTCCGCCGGGTGACCAACCGCAGCGCCCGCAACCGGGACGCGGCGCCCGAGCCTGACCAGACCACCAACCCCGGCGTGCCTCGTTATTTCCTCGAAGTGGGCCATCGCGCCGCCGGCCTGGGACTGGCCCACAATGGGGACCCTGAGCGCGCCGCCCGTTTCTCGCGCAAGCAGCCCCAGCCCTTGAACACCTACACCAACCCGTCCTCGCGCGATTACGGCCACCTGAGCACGCCGCCTTATCGTGGCTGCTGCCGGCGGCCGAGGAAAAAGGCGAAGCCGCGATGGAGCAAGTGGGTTTCAGCCTGGGCAAGAGTCTGGAAGCCAGCGAAGGGCATTAGTTTGAAAACCGCTTGGGGCCGTTGCCCTCGCTGGCAGCACTCAGGCCTCTTGGCGCGCCCGCGCCGCTGTCCGGCGTCACGGGCTTGGAACGATCCCCGAATGGTGCGCGTCCCTGTATAGTTCCCGGAAATCGCGCACGGCTTTTGCGGCGGCTTCCTCATCCTTCAACGCGCTGACTACAGTCTGTATCGCGCATTGTGCCAAACGATGCAGCCAAAGCTTGTCGTCACTGGTTAGCGTCATGATTCCGAAATTCTAGAACTGGCCACTGGAAACTGGCCACTGGAAACTGAACCTATGCCGACCATGAACGTCGCACAATTCGCCATCAAGCTGGGGCTTGAATCCTCGTCGATTCTCGCCGACCTGCAGAAGGTGGTGGTGAATCTGACGTCGGCGCAGCGCGTCGCGAAGGACCGGAAAGCGTGAAGCGGAAATGACGGAGTCCGCGCGGGAATCGGCGGAGCGCACCGTGGCCGATCGCAAGTGGGCGGACGATGCCATCCTGCAGCACGCCACCGCAACCGCCGCCAAACGCAAAGCGCTGGAAAAGGAAATCCTCGAGGCCACGCGCGCCCACGACCGCGGGGCGGGGACGAGCACTGCGCAAGCGGCCGATCGCGAGACGCTTTCCGCATCGCCGCAGGCCGCCAGGCGCGCCCTGGTGGAAGAGCAGATCATGGAGGCCACCAACCTCTACGCCACCGAAGAACTTGCCAAACGCGAGCAGGTAGAGGAAGAGAAGGCCGTGGCGGTCGCCCGGTCCGCCGCACAACGCAAGCTCCTGGAAGCGAAGATCATGGAGGCCACCAGCCTCTACGCCTCCGAAGAACTGGCCAAACGCGAGTGGGTGGAAGAAGAAAAGGTCCTGGCCGCGCAGAAATCCGCCGAGGCGCGGATGCTCTGGAAGCCAAGGTCATGGAAGCGACGACCCTGCACGGCCGAGCAGACCATCGCCAACGAAAAATGGGCGGCGGAGGCGAGGGTCGCTATCAACCGCAAGGCCGATATCCAGCGCTCCGAGAACACGATGGCGGAGACGAAGAGAGGCTTCGCCGGCATGATGCTGGCCAGCAACGCCGCCGGCGCCGGAATCCCGTGGCCCCTGGCCCGCGTCCTGAGCCAGCAGTTTCCCATCATCAGTAAGATCACCGGGGCGCTCCTCGGATTCACCGCCGCCGGAGTCGGGATCAGAGTCGTCGTCGACATCTTCGAGCGCCTCGGCCAGAAGATGCAGGAGGCCAAGCAGAAGGAGCTGGAATACCAGGAGGCGGTGCAGAAAACCAAGATGGTGATTGGCGAAGCCGACGCCGCCAGCGAGATGCGCTTCGACCGTGCCCTGGCCCGTTCCATGCGGGCGCAGGGAGACAAGAACGCGGCCGCCTTCGACGAAGGCCTGGTGAGCCAGTCCGAGGCCGTGGGGGCGACGGCGCGCGCTGTGGAAAAGCTGGTCGAGGCGGAAGTCAAGGAGGCTCGCGCCAAACAAGCGCAGATGCAGGTGTGGGCGGCGGCGGGGAAGATCATGCATGAAGTTTTCAGCTTCGATTCCACTCTTAAAATCGAGGCCATCAACGACCAGATGCAGAAGTTCGGCGAGGAGTTCAGCCTGCGCTCGGTCGAGGATCAGATTAACCACACTGCAACCGCATGGGAACTGCTGACCCAGCGGACCAGGGAAGCCCACGACGCCGTCACGGAGCTGCAGAACGCCAAGACCGCTCAGGATGCCGCGCCGGAACCGACCACCATGACGCCATACGGCTTCTCGGTCCAGTCGATGGGCAAGCACGGGATCACTCCGGAACAGATCGAGGCCGCCAAGGCCTACGCCGCCTTGATGGACAAAATCGCGGTTTCGGAGGAGCGCCGGAAGAAAGCGTCCGACGCGGAGAAACAGGCCGACATCGACGAAGCGAACAAGGCCAAGGCCAAGGACATCGCGGAAACGCGCGCCCGCGAAGTGCGCGAGGAGATCGCCTCCATTCAACGGCTGATGGCGACGTCGAGCGCGGCCGCCGGCGCCGAGGAAGTTTTGGCCGGGGCCACCGACAAAGGCACAGCGGCCAGCATTCGGAATGCGGCTGCAGCCGAGGCGCAAAAGAGAATTCTCGACGCGATCGCAGAATCGCGCAGCAAGCTCGATCCCAGCGGGCGCTCCATCGGGGACGACAAGGGCGTGCAAAGCAAGCTGGCGGAATATGCCGTCGAGGAGCGCAAGAACGCGCTCACTGAACAAACCGCCAAAGCGACCGGCGAACTCAACAAGCAGATCGCGGAACTGAATACGCGCACCGATGAGCACGTCTCCTCGCTGAATGAGGAAGCCTCGGGCCACAACAAAGTGTCGATCGAGCAGGCCAAGAATCTCGAACGGCTCATCCCGCTGGAGCAAAGGCTGCAAGGACTGAAAGACCTCTATGCCAGCCTGCCGGCGGCGGACAAAGTTGCCCCCGTCGTTGGGCCTCCGACAGTGGGGCAGGCATTCGCGCAAAAGACTGCTGGCGATATCGCCCACACCGGGTCTGGGCTTGACGCATTGCGCGGCAAAATCGGCGGCGAGAACGCGCAGATTCAGGCGGCCGCTTTCGCCGAGGAACTAAAGAAGGTCAAAGAACGGACGGCGGAGATCGCCGGGGCCGGAGTGTCGCCGTGGGCGAAGATCAATGCCGAAGTCGCGGCCGCGACCGAACGCATGCGCGGCCTGGGGCAAAGCGAGACAGAAGTTGCGGATCAGGCTAAGCAGTTGCGCGCCGCGCTCTCCGGAGAGCAGCACTCGAAAATCGGCGCCGAGTTCGACAAGCTCACGGAGAAGGCCCGCGAGACGCGCGTCGAGCTGGGCGCATTGGCTTCGGGATCGCCGTTCGCCAAATCGATTGCGGAAGCGGAGAAACTTGGGCACGAAATGGGGATGACCGCATTCGAGATCTCCCTGGTCCGGCAACGGCTGATCGAACTGCAGGCCATGCAGAATGCCAGCAAAGCCTGGGAAGGCGCGGATGCGCTGAGCGCCAGCGGCTCCAAGATGTATGAGCTGCAGCAGCAAATGGCGACTCTGCGCTCGGCCGCGACTACCGGGAAAGTCCGCGACGACAGCGGAGCCGAAAGCACGCTTTCCGCCGACGCGCTGGCCGCGGTGCACCTCCGGATGCAGGAACTGACGGAGGAAGAGGACAAGCTCCTGCTCAAGACAGGCGGGATCAATGACGGGTTTCAAGCGTGGCTTCATTCCCTCGACATGGTGGAGAGCGAGGGGACGACGGTCTTCAACGCGCTCACCCAAGCCACCAAAGGCTTTGAGTCCACGGCCGCCGATTCGCTGGTGAAGATTCTGGAAACACACGCCGGCCAGCACCAGAAGTTGATCCACCAACTGCGCCAGATGTGGGAAAGCTTCTTTGCAGGGCTGGCGAAGATGGCGATCCAGCGCGGCCTACAAGGGCTGTTAGCGCCCATCGCCGGGGCAATCGCCAAGAAACCCCAGAGCGCTGCCGGCACGGTGGACCTGGGCGCGGGAAGCGCCGAGCAATTCGCCAAAGGGCCGGGGGCGCTGTTCTCGGGATTAGGAAAAGCCGGGGCGCCGGAGTCGCTGCGCTGCCCGCCAACACGACCGCAATCACCGCGAACACAACCGCGCTGGGAGCCAACACCGCGGCGCTGGGCACGAAGGCCGGCACCAGCGCCATCCCGATCCCCGGAGCCACGCCGGGGAATGCGGCGGGAACTGACTCCTGGTCTGGCGGGTCAACCTGGGTTGGCGAACAAGGGCCGGAAGTGGTGAACCTGCCGCGTGGATCCCAAGTCATTCCGAACGATGCGCTGCAGGCGAACAGCGGCGGAGATAGCTACGTCCACAATGATTTCCGGGGCGCGGTGGTGACTGACGATCTGATGCGGAAGTCGGATGCCGTAAAAATGAGCCAGCTTTCCGAGGACCGGGCTTACTCGCGGGCGGTGACGGCCAGCAAAGAGATCGCGCTGCGGAGCCGGCCCAGCCGCTAGGCGCTGCCCTCGGCGGCTTTGGCCCGCGAGACTTCCCACATGGCGCGCAGCAATTGCTCCGCGTCCGGCTTGGCCAGGACAGCCCGCAGCGGGGGAAAGCGGTCGATCATGTCGGTTTGAAAAGATGCACGCCAGACCTCGTAATTCTCGCCCTCGGCCAGCCTTTGGCGAATGTTGGGGAGCCAGCGCGAGTCGGCTTGCATGATCGCCGATACCAGCACTTCCGCGACTTGAGTCATTTCGTCCCGGTTCACGGCTCCTCCAGGATGAAGATGTGGGGCGCGAACTCGCCCGCCCAGGCGGGCAGAATCAGCATACCTTCCGGGGTCACGCGTTCCACCAGAAAGTAATTTCCCGGCACGTCGGGCATGTGGGCAAAGCGCACGCGTTTGCCGGCGCCGTCCGCCATCGCGCTTCTGGATTCTGGAGGGAGTGTTTGCCTAAGCCATGATTATCATCCTCCACCCGCGCGCCACCAAGCCGAAGAACCGCCGCTTCCCGCTCGCTGCGTTGGCCATCGCGGCCGTTCTTGAAGGCAAAGAAGACTACGTGATTGTGGACGGCAACGTGGACCCGCAGCCGGAGCGAACGCTGGACCGCATCATGTGCGAAACGGGCGCCGAGATGTTGGCCGTATCCGTGATGCCCGGGCCGCAGATGGCCGCCGCTGTGCCGCTGTGCCGCGAGTTTCGCCGCAAGTACCCACGCGTGCCGGTGGTATGGGGCGGGTATTTTCCATCCCTCTACGCGGAGGCCACGCTCAACGCCTCCTATGTAGATTTTGCCGTTCGTGGGCAAGGCGAGGACACGTTCCTGGAATTACTCGCCGCACTGCGTGGGGCGCGCAACTTTGCAGGAATTCGCGGCTTGTCTTATAAGGACGCTTTTGGTCTGCGTGTGCACAATGCCGAACGGCCAATGCGCTCACCCGATGATTTTCCCTGGCCGCCGTATCATCGTCTGGCGAACCCGGAGAAATATATCCTTCCGACCTTTCTTGGACGCCGGACGGCCGTCCATCATGCCAGCATCGGCTGTCCGTTTCGATGCAAATTCTGCGGAGTGGTTCCGGTTCATGAAGGCCGGCAAAAAATGGAAGGTCCGGAGCGCACCGCTGCCATTCTCGCGCATTTAAAGCACGAGTACGATATCGATTCAGTCCAGTTCTACGACAATAACTTTTTCCTGAGTGAGAGCCATGCTCTCGAACAGGCGGAGCGCCTTATCCCCTTGGGTCTGCGCTGGTGGGCAGAGGGCCGCGTAGATGCCATGCTGCGATATTCGGACCAGACCATGCGAGCTCTGCGCCGCTCGGGAGCCAGCATGATTTTCTTCGGCGCCGAATCTGGCTCCGACAAGGTGCTGGCGGAGATGAATAAGCGCATCACCAGCTCACAAACTCTGGAGCTTGCCGCGCGCATACGCCAGTTCGGCATTGTTCCGGAATTTTCATTCGTATTCGGGAATCCGGCGGACCCGGCGGGCGATACGCGCGACACTATTCAATTTATCCGGCGCATCAAGAAGCTGAATCCGGACGCCGAGATCATCGTGCAGCATTACATTCCCACTCCGCATCCCGACGGGATGTACGGCGAAGTGGAAGGCAAGATCGAATTTCCCAAGACGCCCGAAGAATGGGCCAGCGAGCGTTGGTACAACTTCACCGTCCGGCGCGATCCGAATCTCCCCTGGCTTCCGAAGCCCGTCAAAGAGCAGATTGATAATTTCGAACTAGTCGTCAATTCGCGCTGGCCCACTATCCAGGACATTCACTTGCCGCGCTGGGGCCGCAATATGCTCCGCTCTCTGAGCTTGTGGCGGTACGCTTTGGGCGTCTACAAATTCCCGTTTGAGTTGCAGTGGGCGCAGCGATTGGTGTCGCTGCGAAAACCACGGCTAGAAAGCCTTTAAGTGAAGGTGACGGTCTTTGAGCGACGCGTGACATCTATGGAGGGTCACCGGATCTGGGCGGCCAGCTATGACGCCGGACCGAATCCGCTGCTGGCGCTCGAAATCCGGCTTCTCGTGGAGCGGTTGAGTCGGCTCCGGCCTTCTCGCTTTGTTGACGTGGCCTGTGGGACCGGCCGCTGGATGCTGCTAGCCCGGCAGTTTATCATGCAGCCCGGATCGCAGGTCTTCGGCGTGGACTTCTGCCCGGAGATGCTGCTCGAAGCCACGCGCAAGCCGGGGCTGGTCGGACGTCTCAGTCTAGCTGACGCCTGCCGCATTCCAATCGCCGATAGCGCGGCCGATCTCACGCTCTGCTCTTTTGCGTCGGGCTACATCGCCTCTCCGTATCAGGCCATCGCGGAGATGGCCAGGGTCTCGCGCAAAGGTGGCCATGTCGTGGTTACCGATCTGCACCCGTGCGCGCTATCCGCGGGCTGGACGCGGTCCTTCCGGTCAGATGGCACGGTTTATGCGATAGATCACCATCATCATGCGATCGCGGCTTGGGAAGCTGCTGCCGAGTCGGCGGGCTTAGCACTCGACTGGGTTCTGGAAGCCCCCTTTGGCGAACCGGAACGACAGATCTTCCGTGAAGCGGGTAAGGACGACTTGTTTGCGGACTTGAGTCGCATTCCCGCGCTGTTGGCTCTGGCCTGGACAAAACTATGAGGATAAACTCATGAAATTGACCGGCGCCAGAGTGGCTCTCGGCGCCATGTCCGCTGAGCACATCGATCTTGAGATCCGGCGTGGCCGTATCCAGCCGTTTGGAAGCTCTACTGGCCGGGGACCCGAGCTGGATCTCGACGGCTATCTGATTGTTCCGGGACTGATCAACTGTCACGACCATCTAGAGTTCAATCTGTTTCCCCGCCTTGGCCGAGGTCCGTATCCAAACGCAACAGCCTGGGCGGAGGATATTTACCATCCGAATTTTTCGCCCGTGAAACAACATCTGGCGATTCCCAAGGCGGTGCGTTTGGCTTGGGGTGGACTGAAGAACCTGTTGAGCGGGGTCACCACCGTGGCGCACCACAACCCTTATGAGCCCGCGGTCTTCGAAAATGGTTTTCCGGTCCGCGTGCTCAAGCGATTTGGATGGGCTCACTCGCTGCACTTTTCACCGGATCTGGTCAGCCGTTATCGATCGACTTCCAGGCGCTGGCCCTTCCTGATCCATGCCGCCGAAGGAACGGACGCGATTGCCGCCGACGAGATCCAGGAACTGGAGCGGGCTGGAGTTCTCAGCAGCCGCACAGTTCTAATTCATGGTGTGGGGATCGCCTGCGATTCCTTGGAAGTTCTCCTGCGGCGGCGGGCCTCCCTGGTCTGGTGCCCGAGTTCGAACCTGTTTATGTTCTCCCAAACATTGCGGCCCGAAGCGTTGCGTTCAGGCCTTCCCATCTGCCTGGGAACAGACTCCGCTTTAACGTGTGCGGACGATCTGGCCAGTGAGATCGCGGTGGCGCGCCAGGCCGGTAGCCTTACCGCCGCGGACATCTATCCCATGGTGACCACCCAGGCCGCGCGCGTGCTTCATCTCAATCGCGGCGAAGGAGAAATACGGGAACATGGCATTGCAGATTTACTGGCCGTGTCCGATTTCGGCCAGGATCCGGCCGACGCTCTGCAGCAATTCATCCCATCACTCGTCATACTTGGAGGACGAATCCAGCTGGTCTCCACGAAACTCGCCCGGCGGATCGACTCTCTGCTTACTCGTCACTTGCAGAGAATTGAACTTGAAGGCCGGGGCGCCTGGCTTGTGAACGTGGACATTTCTGTCCTCCGCGCGGTTACGGAATCACTCCTGGGAACCGGCTTCCAGCTTGCGGGAAGGCTGGCGCGAATATGAACCCCGTCCTCGAATCCTTGCCCGTTTTGATTTTGTACCCGCATAGCCGCTGCAACTGCCGCTGCGTGATGTGCGACATCTGGAAGACGGATTCGACGCGGGAAATCAGTGCCGCTGAATTGGAGCGTCATGGTGAGGATATAGCTCGATTGCGCGTGGAATGGGTAGTCTTCTCCGGCGGAGAGCCGCTTATGCACTCCGATCCTTTTCGCTTGTGCCGGTTCTTACGAGAAAGGATGATTCGCACCACTTTGCTCAGCACGGGGCTCCTGCTCGAGCGGTACGCGAACCAGATCGTCGATTGTCTGGACGACGTGATTGTCTCGCTGGATGGTCCGCCCAATATTCACGATGCGATTCGCCGAGTCCCGCGAGCTTTTGAGCTTCTGGCATCTGGTGTAGCCGCTTTACATCAAAGGAGTCCGGGATTTGCAGTGTCGGCTCGTTCCACCGTTCAAAGTCGCAACTGCGGGCATCTGCGCGCTACCGTGGACGCCGCTCGCGCTCTGGGATTGAAGTCCATCTCATTTCTCGCGACCGACGTTTCGTCGGTGGCATTCAATCGCCCGGACGTTTGGAATTTGGAACGCCAGAACCAGGTGGCGCTGACCTCAGAGCAGATTTCGACGATGGAAGCCGAAGTGGAAGCGTTAATTGACACGGGCGAGTGTGGCAACTTCGTCGTCGAGTCCGCTGAAAAGCTGCGACGCATCGTCGATCATTTTCGCGCGCATCTGGGCCTGCACTCCCCAGTGGCGCCGCGCTGCAACGCACCGTGGGTCTCGGCAGTCCTCGAAAGCGATGGTGTGGTTCGTCCCTGCTTCTTTCATCCGCCGATTGGCACGGTCGCGAACGGTGCCTCGCTCGCGGAAGTTCTGAACTCGCGGGGGGCGGTCAGCTTTCGCATGGGCCTGGACGTTTCCTCCAACCCGGTTTGCCGGCGTTGCGTGTGTTCGTTGAATTGGAAAGGACCACTACAGCCGCAGGCAGAAGCGAGCTCCGCCGGAACCGTTGCCGTCCGCCCACATGTCGCCGCCATGGTCGAGCACGGTTTGCCGTGACAGGGCCAGGCCAAGCCCAAGCCCGTTCCGTTTGCTGGAGTGGAACGGCTGGAATAGTGAAGCGCGCAATTCGGTTGAGATTCCCGGCCCCGTGTCCAGCACCTCTATCAGGACTATCGATTCGTCGCGCCGGGCGGTAATCTCAATACGTCCGCCCTCCGGCATGGCGTCCAGCGAATTGCTGAACAGGTTCACGAATACGCGCTCCATGCGCGAGCGTTCCAGGGGAAGTTCGATCTCCTCCGGGACATTCAGAGAGGCGGTTACCAATTGCCTCTCCGCGGTGCCGGCAAGCACATCCCAGGCCGCTGCGATTACGTCGCGCAGCCGGCATACTTCCACCGCCTTCTGTTTGCCCCGCGAAACGGAGGCCAGATCCTGCAGCAGTTCCTGGATGCGCCGCGAGGCTCGATAGATGTTCTGAGCCAGGCGCTTGATCTGCGACGGGGGCAAATCGGAATCCACCAGCATCTCCGCGCCGCCATAAATCGCCGCCAGCGGATTCCGCAGGTCGTGCACAATCGACGTGGACAGCCTGCCAATGGTCGCGATCTGCTCCTTCTGAATCAGCTCTCGCCGCGCGCTTTGGATGGAGCTGCACATGTTGTTGAACGTTTCCGTCAGGCGTCCCAATTCATCCCGGCTCTTTACCGGAAGCCGGATATCATAATCGCCGCGCGCGATCGCTTCCGCCGCCCGGTCCAACCGCTTAACCGGCGCCAAAATGCGTCGTGCCAGCAGGTACGTCAGCGCCAGGCCGGCCAAAACCGCCGCCATCCACGTGAACAGGATGTTCCAGCGCAGCGATTCCAGCCGCTGGTCGGCAGTCGCGAACGAACGAAAAATGCTCAGCGTTCCGATGGGATGGCCGAGCACATCCATGAGCGGCGTGGTCAACGCCATATATTCGTTGTGTCCCTCGGTGATTCGTCCCGGCCGTTGCGAGTACCGATTGGCCGCCTGCAAAAGGGCGCTCGACGCTCCGCCGGTCAGCGTGGAGGCCACTACGCTCGAGCCGGCGACAAACGTGAAGTCGCTGCCTCCTGTGGCTTCCTTCAGCTGGCCTGCCGTGAGGTTGTTCACTTCGTAGCCCGCCACCAGGACGTCGATCAAGCCAGGGCCGCCCGAAGATTGCACATACACCGGCGTCACGATCATCTGATACAAATGCCCTTGCAGCACGAGAAAGCCCTGGGAGGGCCGCGGGAAATGTGCGGATGCTTGCTGCACCAGCGGCATGGTACGAGGCAAAGGGATGCGCGGGTTGCCGCCCAGCGATGTAATCAATCTGCCGTTCGGATCGGTTACCAGAAATATCGCATTGTCTTCCGATACTCGATTCCACAACTCCGCCGCGGTGTCGCGAATGGTGGCTTCGTCGCCCGTGGTGAACGCAGCCCGTACGTCCGACATCGTGCTGAGAATAAGACTGATGGACGCGAGCTTGTCGGCATGGGCGCGCCACAGCGATTCATAAGCGCGGAAGCTCGCTCGTACTTCGTCCTCCAGGCTCTCGGAGGTGCTTTCCACCACGTGGTGTTGGACAATCCAGACCGTTACGGCGAAGAGCAGTGTGATGGCAATGGAGGTGGATAGCAGGGTTTTCCAGAGCAACGATAATTTAGAAAGTCCGGCCATCATTTTGCCGAATCCGAGTAAGGCACTCCATCGTCGGTTACCTTCGGATAGTCTTTACCGTACTTGTTTTTGTGCGAAGCCGGCAAATAGCCACTCTCGGATATTTCGATCGGCGGCAGCGTTAAGCCTGCCCCGTCCACGGTAACGCTGCGTTCCAGCGCTTCTAATACGCTGTCCGTAGCACGTTCGTGAAAGATCTTAAGTCTATATTCTCCCGCCGGTACCTGGTCGATTTCAAAGGCGCCGTCCTTGCCGCTGACGGCGAAATACGGCGTGTCCACCACCAGGATCACGGCGCTCATCGCCGGATGAATATTGCAGAAGATTCGCACGGTACCGGAGCGTTGAAAGCGGAAGCTGCGGCTGGAGCCCGGCGCATACAGGCCGATGTCGAACAACTGGCCGCTAAAATTTGAGAAAGCATTGTGAAAGATGGGGTCGTAATTCGGAAAATCGACGGTTGTTCCGGTCTGGATCGCCAGCACGTGCGGCGTGAAAGTTTTGTCCTTCTGGATCAGGCGGGCGTGTTTGCTCCCGGCACGCGGCGCCGGAACTCCGGCCGCCGGCAGAAACCAGACCACCACGCCGGAATAGTCCCGGCTCTTGCGGACCGAGGCAACGTGGGAATCTTTTAACTCCACGCGGCCTGTAACGGATCCGCCAGCCAGAGGCGTCCCGAGCGCGATCGCCAGGATAGAGATGGCAACCGCCGCTTTTACCGAGCCGCGACGGTAAGGGAGCCGGTTGTTAAACCCGTTCTTAAAACAAATACGCCACCCCCAGATCATAGTGGTTGTTGAGACGCGTCCCGCTCCCCAAATACGACGTGCGCAGTCTGCATTCCCTCCAAGCTCAATAGTACGTTCGGTGCGAGACGATACACCAAATTCGCGGCATAACCTTGGTTTTTGTAAATCATCCCTTCGGCTACGTCCGGCGCCTGGTTGTTGTGCTGGCCCGCGATCAGATGAAAAGTCAGTTTCGGAGTCGCCAGCCATGCCAACTGTGTCCAACCACCGATGGACGGCACTGGGCGGACCAACTCCGGCCCAAAAACGAAATAGCCCGGTCCGATTGTTCCCAGCCCGGCGATGTTCTCTCCGTCATAAAATGCGCCGCTAAACTCAATTCTCTCCCACGGATTCGCAAACCAGTCGAAACTGAAAAGGCGCGACGGCACCGAAACCCCATCTTCCGCGGTATGCGCAGTATGGAAGCCGGGCGCCAGTTCGATACGGGTATGCTCTCCGAACTTGTGCCAGAATTCAAAGCGTCCCTCCAGCGCCGGGCCCGCGCTCGATAGTCCGTATTCGCTCGAATAGCCCGTACTGCCCCCGTACATTCCGCCCATCTCGTATAAACCGAGTTGCGCGCGCAGCCCGGTATTGTCGCCCAGCTTGAAACGCTCCTCCACTCGAGCCTGTGGACTCCACAGCCACAAATTCCCCGCGCCGGTAAACGGCGAGACACCCACTTGCGCCAGTGAGAACGGATCGCGTGGAGCGATCAACGGCTTGTCCTGGCCCACCATGACGCTGGTGTTTGTCCAGTCGAACTGAATATCGGCTGTGCGTAAGCGCGCGACATGGCCGAGCGACGTTCCATCGCCGCCGTAGAAATCGAAAAATACCGAACCGTTGACCGCCGCGCCCCACAGAGCCTTGGGACTTTCATAGCGAAGACCAAGCGTGGTTTGCCCGACGGTAGCCCCATTCGTGGTCTGCCCGGAAGTAGCGGAGACGGTGGTCGGATCTTCGTCTCCAGCAGCGTTCTTGCCGTTGAGAAACGCGTTGAATAGCATCATGCCCGTGATCGAAATGGGAAACCGCTGGGAGGCCTCCACCTTCTCCTGACTAAGATCGGCAACACGCTGCTCGGCCACTTGCACCTGCTCCTCCAGTGGCGCCGTAGGCGTTGATGGCGGGGCCGGCGAGGGCGTCCGTGCTTCTTGCGGCTGCGCAGGCTGCGCGCTTGTCGTCTGGCCCCTGGCTGCCGCCAATTCTGTTCGTAGCGCATGAACCTCGTCGGCCAACTGGTGGTTCTCCCGCTCCAGGCGATCCAGGCGGTCTAGAATTTGCTGCAATTCCGTCTTGTCCTGCGCGCGGAGCAGCGGTGGCACAAGCAGAACAGCGAGAATTGGAACCAACAGTTTGTGGGGGCGTTTAGTGAACATCCAGCAATTGCTCCAGAGCCTGCCGCACGGCGCCAGGCGAATAAGGCTTACTGAAATACGCCGCCCCCAAAGCCTGCACGCGGCGTGGCGTCTCCGGTTCGCTGTCGCCGCTGATCACGATGATTGGAAGCCGGGCCAGGCAGGGTTGGGCGCGCACGCGCTCTATCAGTTCGAAACCGTCGATACGCGAAAGACGCAGATGCAAATCGGTGACCAGGGCCGCGACCGGCGTCTCCGAGGCGGCAAGAAATTGAAGGGCTTCCTGAGCGGTGGAGACCACCTTCACCTCCAGATCCACCCGCGGCAGCAGCGCTACCTCAAGCGGCTCCACGCACAAGGCGTTATCTTCCACAATCAAAACAATGCGCGGCATGCGGGCTACGGGATAAACCGGTATCCAACCCCATGCACCGTCAGGAAATGCCGTGGAATGCCTGGATCCGGCTCCAGTTTTTGCCGCAGCCGCACGATATGAGCGTCCACTGTTCGCGTGTTTGGAAAAGACTCGTAACCCCACACGGAGTTTAAAATCACGTCGCGGGTGAGTGCGCGGTCCGGGTTCTGGAGGAAAAATGTAAGCAGGTTGTATTCGGCGGGTGTGAATCTAAGTTCTTCGCCGCGCCGCGTCACTACCCGGCGATTGAGATCCACTCGCGTATCGGCGAACGCAATCACTTGATGTGAGTCCGATGCTGTCCGCCGCAACACGGCGCGGATCCTGGCCAGGAGTTCGCGCGTGCCGAACGGCTTCACGATATAGTCGTCTGCGCCGATCTCGAGCAACAAAACCTTGTCCATCTCCTCGCCGATCGCGCTGAGCACAATGATGGGCGTTTTGACATGGGAGGCCCGCAATTGTTTGCAAAGCTCGATACCGCTCATCTCGGGCAACCGCAGATCCGCCAGGATGAGTTGCGGCTTGAGGCTCAACGCTTTTTCGAACCCAGAGCGCCCGTCCGCGGCGTGAACCGCGCGAAATCCTTCCTGCTCCAGCAGAACGCTGATCGTGTCGCCAAGGCTCTCGTCGTCATCGACAATTAAGATAGTAATCACTGGTGTTCTGATCGAAGTATACGCAACAGCGGGACATCCCGGCGGAGCCAACACCGGCTTTTACAACTCTTTTACAACTAACTAACCACTGGTGGTGAGTTTTCGCCAACAATTGGAACTAGTTGCACTCGACTTCGAGTTGCCCCCCCGTCCTTCAGCCCGCGAAATCGGGTGTGCCTTGCAGGATGGGGGGTAATCGATCGTCGAGGAACGTTGTGAGGGTGCACTATACCATCGCCGCGGTACTGGCTCTCACGCCGCTCCTGATTCTGCCGGGCTGTTTCTTCTATTACGACGTCACGCCCAAAATTGCCGTGGTCCTGATCGGGACAGCCATTGCTCTTGTTCTATCCCTTCGCGGTTCGGCGCTCGGCCAGGCTCGCCGGCTATGGTTCGATCCGATAGGCCGGCGCTTTTGTCTACTGACCGCGGCGCAATTCATCTGTTTGCTCGTCTCCGCTTTCTTCTCCCGTGATCCGGCGCTTTCATGGAACGGAGGGAACTGGCGGCGCCTAGGCCTGGTTTCGCAGTCGGCGGTAGTTGCGCTCGCATTTCTGATAGCCGCGTCGAGATCACGGATCGGATTGCGCATTCTGCTTCGCACCATTACGGTGGCAGGCGCAGCCGCGGCACTCTATGGGATCCTCCAGTACTTTGGCATGGACCCGATTCTGCCTTCGTCCGACTATCAGGTCGGTGAAGGCGTACTGGCCATTGTTCGGCCACCGTCCACCCTGGGGCACGCAGATTACTTCGCTGGATACTTACTCTATGTGGTTTTCGGCGGCGCTGCTCTCGTCGCGACGGAATCGAGAACTTCCTGGAAGGCTTTGGGGATCACGACCGCCATCGCTGGATCTTCGGCAATTATCTTGAGTGGAACGCGTGGTGCGCTCCTCGGGCTCGTGGTTGGCGTGGTGTCGCTGTGGATTTGGAAGCGCCCCAGGTTAAGGCCTCGGCACGCAATCGTCGCGCTGGCGCTGTGTACCATGGGGCTCTTGTTCTACTCTTCGCCGGCCGGGTTAAAGCTTCGCGCGCGCAAGCAATGGGTGCTCGAAGACCTGCGCGGAGGTGCGCGGCTTTGGCTCTGGCGCGATTCGCTCCGCATGGCGAGCCACCACCTGATCATCGGCTTTGGTCCCGAAACATTCGGGGCCGAATTTCCACGCTACCAGTCCGTAGGGCTCTCGCGAGCCTACCCGGATTTTTATCATGAGTCGCCGCATAACATTTTTCTCGACGCGTTGGTGTCGGAGGGCATCCCTGGATTCGCGATACTGGCTGGATTCGCGGTGATGGCGTGGTTCGCTGCTCGAAGTGCCTCCGGCCAGGGGCAAAGGGCCGCGCCCTATCTGGCGTCCGGGCTCGGGGCGGGACTCACCGCCGGTCTGTTCGTCTGCTTTACCCTGCCCGGTGCTCTTTACTTCTATGCCACCGTTGCGCTGTTAACCGGCCTCGCGATTCCGCGGGAGGCAAGCGTGGCCGAGCCGCTATCCTGGTGGGCGCGGGTTCCCTCGTTTGCGCTGGCTCTGACGGCCGTCGCAATATTTCTGTACTTCAGCGTTCGGCTTACTGCGGCCGACCTGACACTCGAGCGAGCCAAGCGCGATCTGGACGCTGGACGCGTCGAAGACTCGCTAAGCGCTTTCCACTGGTCGCAACGATGGCATCTGGCCGGCTCGAGCGACGATCTCTATTTCTCACGCGTCTTGTTGGCTGCGTCACAAAGGTTGGCCGCGTCGCGAAGGGCGTCTGATCCAAGGCTCGCGCGCTTGGCATCGCAAGCGGCTTTCAACGCAGCCCAGCGCGCCACTCAAAACTCCGAAGAGCGGCAAAACGCCTGGTACAATCTGGCCGAATTCTTCGCCGCGCGGAATAACCCCCCAGAAGTGGAAGCGTGTTTGCGCCGTTCGATGAAGGCCTCGCCAACCTGGTTCAAATCACACTGGGCCTTAGCGCAATTGCTTCTGCTCGCGGGGCGGAGCCAGGAGGCGACTGCCGAAGCGCAACTTGCTTCCGACCTGGATGGAGGCAAGGACGCCGAAATTGCAAAGTTTTTACATCGTGTTCACGACTCTATCGATTCCCGGAAGCCAGAATAGAACGGTACGAGAGGAAACGAGTCCAACTATGAAGCTACTATCCCTTCTTTTACTTGCATTGGCTGGCGCGACGAGTTCGTTTGCGCAGACCCCGACTGTACTAGACGGCGGCGTCCTGAATGGGGCTAGTTTCTCGAAGGGACAACCGGTGGCGCCGGGCAGCCTGGTTTCGATCTTCGGCACTGGACTTGCGAGCAAGCTCGCCACGGCTGACAGCATCCCGCTGTCCACCAATCTGGGTGGTGTCACCGTGACTTTTGCCGATCTGCCGCCTGCCCCACTGCTGGCCGTCGTGCCCGGTGTCCCCGGCCAATCCGACGATCAGATTAATGTCCAGCTGCCTTGGGAGGTCGGCTCAGGAACGGGTGTAGTGAACGTAATGGTGACCACGGCGAATGGCACGTCGGCGCCGGTGGCGGTCAATTTTGCGCCTTCCATGCCTGGCATCTTCTCATCCTCGGCGGGCGGGCAACAGTATGCGATCGCCGTGAATAGCTCCGACTCTTCGCTTGCGTGGCCGCAGGGCCTGGCGTCCAGTGGTTCGCATGCAGCGAAGGCGGGCGATGTTCTGATCATCTACGCTACCGGCCTGGGTGCGGTGGACCATCAGCCCGTCGACGGCGGCATACCCAGCGCTCTCGCTACTACTATCGCAACGCCCACCGTTCTGTTTGGCGGCGTGGCGGGAGGCGTCGAGTTCTCAGGACTGGCGCCCCAGTTTGTGGGGGTAAATCAATTGAATGTGCAAGTGCCCACCGGCGTGACGGCTGGCAACGCCGTACCATTGCAGATCAAGGTCAACGGCTTCACTAGCGCGAACCAAGTGGTGGTCGCGATTCAATAGCGAGGACTACTCGGAGCAGCGCAGGGATCGGTCCGAATGTACGATTCGTTCGACATCTTCGAATACATCGATTTCCTGCGCGCTCGCTGGAAGTTCATGGCGTTCGCGTGTGGCGTGGCCATCGTGCTCGCGCTCGCAACCTGCCTGCTGCTTCCCAAGCGATACACGGCAACGGCGACCATTCTGATCGATCCTCCGGCTGGTGGCGACCCGCGTATCGCTACCGCTGTGAGCACGGTGTATCTGGAGTCCTTGAAGACCTATGAACTCCTGGCGTCGAACGACCAACTCTTCGTGCGCGCCGCCACGCGGTTTCACTTGCGCGACCACGACGGATCACCCATCGAATCGCTGAAACGGCGGGTGCTGAAGGTGGATAAACTCCGCGACACACGAGCGCTCCAGATCAGCGTCACACTTCCGGATCCAAGGACGGCCCAGTCCGTGGTGCAGTTTATCGCCGAAGGCGCGGTGGAGCTCAATCGGATTGGGGGACGCGAAGCCGACGAGAGTAGGATCGTGGACGCGTCCCAAGCGGTTAGGATCACGAAGGCCCAGCTGAACGACGCTGAAGCTGCCTGGCAAAAGGCTGCGGGAGCCCACTCCGCGGAAGAGTTGCGCTCGAAGGTTTCTGACGATGGTTATCTGAAATCGCGCGTCGAGGAGCAGCTTCTGGAGGAACAAAGCGGCCTTGCGAGCGACGCAAAAGACGTTGGCGCGTCGCGTGCACGAGTGGACCTGTGGCAGCGGCGAATTGCCGAACTCACCCGGAGTATCGATCAAAACAGCAAGGCGCTGGCTCAGCAAAGCGCTCGCGAACAGGATCTCCAGGCGGTGCTAAATGCTGCTCGCGCGTCCTATGCAACGTCCGAGCAGCGGCTGGCGGATCTGGAAGTCAGCCAAGGGGCGCGATCGGAGTGGCTGCGCCTGGTGGATCCCGGAATAATTCCCCAGAAACCCAGCTCTCCCAATGCTCCGCTGATTCTCATCGGAACGCTGATGTTCGCGCTGTTCGGCTCGCTGTTATATCTGACGGTGTCGTTCAGCTTGACGCGCGGGCGTCGGCGGTACGATCCGCCTTTGCGCATGGCCACCCATGGCGCCGATTGACTTCCGCGCCCGTGAATTGCCGCGGAATTACTGGATCGCGGGATTGCTGGGTGCTTATGGCTGCCTAATCGCGGTATCCCCGAATCCGGCGGTCGCTGCTGTCTTGAGCATCCCTCTGGTGGCGATTCCGTTGGTGCTGTGGGCCCTCCAATCCGCGGGACGTTGGCTCTGGTGCTTCTTTTTCGCGGCGCTTGTGCTACCCCCGCTTCCTATTGCAGTTGGCAACTCAGGGCCGCACGTGGGAGTGGCGTTGGCTGGACTTGGTCTGGCCTCCGGCGCCCTGCGGATCGGCGAATGGCGCTTCACCAGGAGCTTGCTGGCTTTCGCGATGGCTGTATTTTTCCTGGTGCTGCTTGGTAGCTCGGCGCTGGCAGTGTTTTATTCCGGGCTCAGCGTGGCCGCCGGCAGTTTCATGCGGGTGCTTTTATTCGGAATCCCGGTTTATGTATTCTTTTACTCCGCATTCGGGCCTGGGGCGCAACAGCGGGCAGACCAGTTCGTTGGTGCGCGCAGACTGTATTGGTTCGGCGTAGTGTCGGCGGTTTTCGCCTGCTTCGACTTCTACTACCAGCTTCCCGCACCGGCCGGATACGGGGCGCAGTTCATCTGGCTCGACTCGGGAGTGTATCGCCGGGCCCAAGGCGTTTTCTATGAGGCCAGCACTCTGGGAAATGTATGCACGTTCTTTCTGGTGATGATCGCCGTCGCGCTGTTGCGCGGGCCGAAGAAGCGCGTGCTGCCGGGATGGGCGTTGTGGTTGGGCGCACCGGTTCTATTCGCGGCTTTGGTGTTGTCTTATTCGCGCGCCTCGTTGCTCAGTTTGCTCGTCGCTCTCATAGCGCTACTCTGCCTGGAACGCTCGCGAATTCGGATCGGGCGGCTGTTGTCGGTGGCAGCCAGTTGCGTGGCCGCCGGCGCGCTGGTGGCGTGGCAAGTGTTTCCAGAGGCTGCGTGGAACTATTGGCAGCACCTGTTGCACTCGCAGTTTTTCTTCGCACAACCGGACAGCGTACTTTCCGGGCGGCTCGCCAGTTGGCAGACAATCGCGGCTTTCCTCTGGGCCCATCCATACCACGCGATTCTCGGCATCGGCTTCAAGACGCTGCCCTATTCCGACTTCATCGGACCGAATATCGTCGCCGACAACATGTATCTCAGCCTGCTGGTGGAGACCGGAGTGGTTGGCTTAGCGGCCTTCCTGCTGCTTAATTTCGCGATCCTTCGCACGTCTTGGCGCGCCGCATTCCGTGACGATTCACGAGCGTCGTTTTTCGGAACCTGGATCTTTTGCTTCTGGATCGGGCAGATGTTCCAGATGTTATCGGGCGACCTGTTTACCTATTGGCGCGTGCTTCCGTTGTACTTCTGGGTTCTGGCGATGGCAATGTGATGGGCCGCAGCCTGCTTTTCTTGGACCAATTCAATCAACTGGGCGGCGCCCAACGCTGCCTGCTCGATTTGTTGCCGGCTTTTGTTGAATCCGGCTACGCTACGCACCTGGCAGTTCCGGGCGACGGACCATTGTCGGAGAGTGCGCGAAAGTGCGGAGCCGTGGTGCACCGGATTCCTTCCGGCGACTACACTTCCGGACGCAAGAGCTGGACCGATGCCGGTCGATATAGCATCGATCTTCCGCGTCAGGCCATGCGCATAGAACAGGTGGCGTCGACGGCCGGAGTGGATCTGATTTACGTAAATGGTCCGCGATTACTACCGGCTTCCGCTATGGGAGCGCATCAGCGCCAGGTGATCTTCCACGCGCATAGCGTGGTGACCCAGCAAGCCGCCGCTCGACTGGTCCGCTGGGCCATCCGATCGACAAACGCACGCGTAATTGCCGCGTGCCGGTTCGTTCTGGCGCCGCTGGCGGGGGTCGTGGATGCTGGACGTGCCCGCGTGATCTACAACGGAGTTGCAGCCGTGCGCTGTGTGCGCCGGCAACGGGAGCGTGGCGATCCTTGGCGGGTTGGCGTGATCGGCCGTATCGCTCCGGAGAAAGGCCAGTTGGAATTCGTTCGGGCAGTACCCCTGCTGTTGTCGCGCATGTCCAGGCAAGAGAATTGCGAATTTGTGGTATGCGGAGACGCAATTTTTTCAAGTCCCGAATATACGCTGCGCGTGCGCGCGGAAGCAGAAGGATTGCCGATCGAGTTCACCGGATGGCGCGATGACATCGGCGCAGTTTTGTCCGGGCTGGATCTGGTAGTGGTCCCATCGGCAGAATTCGAAGCGACCACCCGCGTGATCCTGGAAGCGTTCTCGGCTGGAGTTCCCGTGGTGGCTTTTCGGTCGGGCGGGATACCGGAGATTATCGAAGACGGCGTGACAGGCGTGCTGTGCGCTCCCACACCCCTGGATCTGGCTTCCAAGCTTTTGGAGCTTTACTCCCGCGGCGACGCCTTACTCGATGGCATCGCCGTCCGCGCACAAGCGGCATTCCAAGCCCGCTTTACTTTGGAGCGCTACCGCTCGGAAGTCTTGGATATGGTGCGGGGTGCATTTTGAGGGCATCCCGGCACATTCCCGTCTACGCCCAAGCGGTTTTCGATGCACTGCATTTTTCAACGCCGCGTTTTGACGCGTTGCGCATTTTGTCCGATAACGAATGGCGCCGCCTCATCGACTTCTGCCAGCGTACCCAGTTGGCCATTCCATTTGCGCTTCGTTGCCCCGATCGCCTGCCGGGATGGGTTGCGGACTGCTTCAATCGGAATCTGGTAAACAACGCGGAACGCTGGCGGCGGTTGAAAGTGGTGTATCGCGAAGTCGAGCTGCGCGTTCCAAGTCGCGGGATTCGATTTCATTACGCTCAAGGGGTTCACTCATGTTCCCGGCTTCGTGGCTGATCCACGCTTGCGCGTCCAGTACGATCTGGATTTACTATTCCCGCGCGAGCAAGTCCGGGCCGCGTACGATGTCGCTCTCGGGCTCGGCTATGAACCATTGGGCGGCTTGAACGGGCATCCGGTGGATCATTTGCCTACGCTGATCCGCAAGACCGGATGGGAGTGGCGCGGCGATTACTTCGATCCAGACCATCCTCCGGCGCTGGAGCTGCACTTTCGCCTGTGGGACGCGGGCACGGAGGGCTTCGCTGTTCCTGGCTTTCAGCATTTCTGGGAACGTCGTGAGCGGCGAACAATCGAGGATGTTGAGTTCACATCGCTGGCGGCCTTCGATTTGCCGGGCTATGCTTCGGCGCATGCTCTGCGCCACTTGCTGCGGGGGGACTCGCGGCCATCGCACTTTTACGAAATCGCATATTTTCTGGCGCACAGTTCCGATGCCGCGTTCTGGCGCGTGTGGCGCGATGCCCACGATAAGCCGCTGCGTCGGGTGGAGGCCATCTGCTTCGCTATCGCCCACGAATGGTTTGGCTGCCATCTACCCGCCAGCGTGCAAGAAGAGATAAGGCAGTTGCCGGGGCCGGTGCATGCTTGGCTTGCGGCATATGCGCATACGCCGGCGGAAAATCTCTTTCATTCCAGGAAGGACGAGTTATGGCTTCATGTCAGCCTGCTGGATCGCGGCACTTCGCGGCTTCAGCTCCTGCGGCGGCGTTTGCTGCCGCTGCAACTCCCCGGGCCCGTGGACGCGGTGTATTTGCCTGACCAAACCATCGGCTGGCGAATCCGTTGGCGAAGGGCCTGGCTCTACTCGCTGTATCTAACGTCGCGAATATGGCATCACGCACGGTCGCTGGTTCCTGCGTTGTGGGGTGGGGTGGCGTGGACTTGGAGCCGTCTGGGTCGCGAGCGCTAGTGTATCTGGCGCGTGAGATCGAAGCCAAAGAATAGCCCCCCAGGCGTGTCCGCCGACGGTTCTCCCAGGAACTCCGCCCGCGTCCCCGCGCGTTGGGAGACCGTGACGCCGGGACTGGTCGTCAGCCCAAGCGTAAAGGCGTGGCGAAATATCTTCTTCTGGATGCCGAACGAATATGCCGGCCGATGAATACCGAGCTCGCCCGCGTTTAGCAAAGTTGGAATCACCTCCGCAATGAGTGCTACTGTCGGACGGATATCGTAAGCCGCGCCCACTCCGATCGAGAACGTATCTACCCCGGGAAGATCCGGAATGTCCGAAGAGAGAAAGCCGGACGCCTGGACCAGAGGCCGGGCATCGAACGAAAAGGTCGGAACCACATAGAACTGCGCCTTGGAAGTGATGCTGCGCGAGAAGACACCCTCGATGTTTTGCGTATAGTTCTTCTGGAAGTTATTCTGGCCTTCAATGGAAACGCGCACCGCGATGTTCAGGGGATCTTCGTGATGCTCGTCCAGGATGTTGTACGCTGCCATCAGTTGGATGGGACGCCCGATCAGTGATGGTGACCTTAGGACGCTGACGGAGAGCTTGTCAGTAACGCCGTATCGA
>CAVRZH010000212.1:0-136577 GCA_963725455.1 Bryobacterales bacterium | reverse complement strand
TGCGACATAGAAGTTGACGTTAAGCGGCCAAACCTGTCGGGCGGTCTTCCCAGTAGTCCTCAAAGCGGCCATTGAGACAAGCGCAGCGGAGGGCCAGGATGGCGTTGGCGCCGCGGATAGTCCAGAACATTCCCGAGCGCTTGAGACGGTGAGCGACCACGGTTTTGCATCCGGCTTCGATGACGCCCGAGCCCACGAAGAGGTGCTGGCGGCGGAATTGGGGGTAGCGCATACGCTCGGTATTCCTCTCGAAGTAGTCTGCCTCGGTGCGAATCTTCTCGGCGACTTCGGCGTTGCTCGATGGGATGGCGCGGAGCGCGCCTACCAGCTTCTCGATTTTCCCCTTGTCCAACAGGCGCTTCTGATGGGCCTTCATCCAGGCCCTCAGTTTCCCTTCGTCCTGAGGGTAGAGTCGGCGCGCCAACTCCCACAGGTGCTGACGAGCATGGTAAAGATCGACAATGTGAATCGCGTCGGGAAAATGGAGGGCGGCCAGATTCCAAATCCATTCGGCGCCATCGCCCATCACCACCCGGAGGAGGGCGCGGCTCCAGCCCCGTTTCCAGGCTTCTCGATAAAGGCGTGGGCCGAACTCCTCGGCGGTTTCCACCGCGCCGGTATAGGTGGTGGAATCGGGAGCACGGATCGGGTAGCCCTCCCGATCCCACGTCGTTTGGGTGAAGACGCACCCCAACTTGACTTCCCGCGTATGGGCCGGTTGACCCTCGATTTTGCCTTGCCGACCCACCGTCTCTTTCTTCACCACCGGCACTCCCGTCCCATCCATTTGCACGTAGAGGATGGGAATCGGCTCCCCGGCGACGACGGGAAGGTCCAACGGCAGGGCTTTCGGGGTTTGCTCGCGCTGCGCGATATCGGCACCGAGGGCCTCGGCGGTACGCTCTACCGATTTGGCGGTCACCTCCAAGCCCGCGAGAACTTTCATCTGTTCACGGCCCTGATCGAAGGGAGCCTCTTGGCCCACCAGCGCCTGCATGCGCCGTACCCCGGGAGAGAATTCCGTGTTCTCGATGTCCAGTTCGACATCGGCGGGAGATTGGCCAGCGTGACAGTCCGGGCACCAGTAGTAGGGGCGGGGACGCGCAACGTCGGCTTCGCTCGCATCCGGGCCAAGCGCTCGCCGCATCAGAATCGGTGCCCCGTTGCCGACATAGGAAGAGACCAGCTCTTCGGAAAGCGGCCCCAGATTCATCAGCGCGCGAGCGGCGTTGACGGAGTGCACCAGGTCCAGCTTGGAATCAATGAGAGTTCCATCCAGGTCAAAAATCAGTAAGTTCATTCGTGCCGAAGCCCTTCCGGCTTGCTCAATTTGCGTGCGGACCAATCCGCTTTCACTTTGTCTTTGGTGGCGTAAAACGAATCCTTAATCTCATGCGGAGTCACGGCCGCCAGCACATCCGACACAGTGATCACGTAAGGCAGCACCCTGGAGCCCACTACGGAGGGCGGCGGCGGCGAGGGCGCGAATGCCAGCAGAACGGTCGCCATGGCGGCAGCGATGAAAAAGCCCCGCACCACCCCGAAAGCGCCGCCTAGAAGCCGGTCCAGCCAGGACAGTCCGGCCCATTTGAAAAACTTCGCCAGGATGCGGCCCACGATCGCGCCCACGATCAGAACTCCCACCAGGATCACGAAGAATCCGATCAGATTGGCGATCGCGCGCGAGCTGACGTAATCGATCACGTACCCCGCTACAATTCCATAGAACCAGAACCCGCAAAACATCCCCACAATCATCGCGGCGAAGCCCACGCCCACACGCGCGAATCCGGCTGCGAAGCCCGCTATTACCGAGCTCGCGATTACCAGGATCAACACCAGATCCATCCAGCTCAAAATACCCTCTCCGGGCTCAAGCTAACCTCTCCGGCGTCGCCCTTATGAATATTCTCAAAGCGACTTTCCTGTCAGGACGCGATAAGCCTCACGGTATTTTTCGCTGGTCCGCTCCATCACCTCGGGCGGCAAGGCCGGCGCCGGAGGCCGCTTGTCCCAGTGGATGGATTCCAGATAGTCCCGCACGTATTGCTTGTCGAAGGATGGCTGCGGGCCGCCGGGCTGATAGCTGGAGCGCGGCCAGAAGCGCGAAGAATCGGGCGTGAGCACTTCATCGGCCAGCACCAGCCGATCGCCGGCGAATCCGAACTCGAACTTGGTATCGGCAATGATGATCCCGCGCGTTGCGGCGTACTCGGCGGCCCGTTTGTAGATGGCGAGCGTCAGGTCGCGAAGCTGGGCCGTTAAAGGCTCGCCTATCTGGACCGCGACGGTCTCAAACGAAATGTTCTCGTCGTGCCCCGATTGAGCTTTCGATGCAGGCGTGAAGATAGGCTCGGGAAGCTGGTCGCTCTCGCGCAATCCGGCGGGCAACTGGATGCCGCAGATCCGACCCTCCCGCCGGTAATCCTTCCAGCCCGACCCGGAAACATAACCGCGCGCCACGCACTCCACGTCCACCATCTTGGCGCGGTGTACCAGCATCGACCGGCCTTCCAATTGATCCCGGTAGTCATGAAACTCAGGCGGATAATCCGAAACGTTCGCCGAGACGAAATGATTCGGCACCACGTCGCGAAGCTGGTCCAGCCAGAAGAGCGTCATCGCCGTGAGCACGCGGCCCTTGTCCGGAATGGGAGTCGGGAGGACATAGTCGAACGCAGACAGCCGATCGGTGGCGACAATCACCAGATATTCTCCGGCCGAATAGACATCTCGCACTTTGCCGCGGGCATAGCGCTCCACGCCCGGCAGATTGGTTTCAAAAATAGGAGCCAATGGTTTGGGTGTCAAACTCTACTGGTATCACGACACAGGCAAATTTTCTATGAGGGGACTGAACAGTGACAAGCGGCGTTCGTAAGTTTTTCTGCGTTACGTGTTCGTGATTCATTGTGGAATCAGTGCCTTGGGGGATTGAGCGAGTGGCTTTGAGCGTGCTGAATGTAACGCTGAAGGAGAAACAGACCCCTATGAATTGGGACAGAATTGAAGGCAACTGGAAACAGATGAAGGGCAAGGCTCGTGAACAGTGGGGCAAGCTTACCGATAGCGACTGGGACCAGATCGCCGGAAAGAAAGACCAGTTGGTCGGCCGCATCCAAGAACGCTACGGCATCTCCAAGGATGAAGCGCAGAAACAAGCCGATGAGTGGGCGCGCACGCAGGCCGACATGGCGCAAGCCGATGTCGCGCACGAGCAGCAAAGACAGCATGAGCAGAATAAACAGCGCGAACAGCAAAGAGACAGAGAAACAGTGAAGCGCTAGCAGACTCAAGACCTGAGGACTAGATCCGATAAGCCGCTCCCGCCACGGGTTTTCGTGCGCGGGGCGGCTTTTTCGCGTTGCGGCGGCGCTTATACCGGGCACGCTTATACTAAGGGAGTTGCGCCTCTCCATCCTCATTCCTGTCTACAATGAACGCACCATGGTGGAGCGCAGCCTTGCTCAGGTTTTGAACGCTCCGCTACCCGAGAATCTTGAGCGGGAACTGATCATTGTCGACGATTGCTCCACCGATGGCACCTCGGAAATTCTGGACCGGCTGGCTGCCGCGGAACCCTGCATCCGGCTGTTTCGTAAGAAAGTGAACGAGGGCAAGGGCGCGGCGGTCCGCACCGCCATTCGCGAGGCGCAAGGCGATTTCTGCCTGGTTCAGGATGCGGATCTGGAATACGATCCATCCGAATATCCCACGCTGCTCCGCCCATTGCTCGCTGGCCACGCCGACGCTGTGTTCGGCTCACGCTACTTGGTTCGCGAGCAAACGCGCATTTTGCCGTTCTGGCACTCGATGATCAACAAAACCTTGACGCTGCTGTCGAACATGTTCTGCAACCTGAACCTGACCGACATGGAAACGTGTTACAAAGTCTTTCGCACCGATCTGCTCAAGAGTATTCCCATCCGCTCCGATCGATTCGGTTTCGAGCCGGAGATCACGATGAAATGCGCCAAACGCAAGCTGCGCATTTACGAAGTCCCCATCAGCTATCACGGCCGCACTTACGAGGAGGGGAAGAAGATCGGCTGGAAGGACGGCGTCAAGGCTCTGGGAGTGATTCTGCGGTTCTGGCTTATTGACGATTTGTACGTTGAACCGTACGGCCGCGCTTTTCTCAACAACCTCACCGGCACGCCGCAGTACCTGAACTGGCTGGCCCGCGTGTTGCGTCCTTACCTGGGCGACACCGTGCTTGAACTGGGCGCCGGCATCGGCAACATCGCCAGCCATCTGATGGGGCGCCGGCTGCACTATGTGGCCGCCGAAAAGGATCCGTTGTATTTGCATGCGCTCCGCAATCGATTCCTGCGCACGCCCAACGTCGCGGTGCTGCAACTTGATCCCGAGTGCCCCCACGATTTCGAACGCGCAGGCGGTCCGTTCGATACCGTGCTCTGTGTGAATGTTCTGGAGTATGTCCAAGATCCCGCCGTTGTCATTCAGGCCGCGGCCACCGTGTTGAACCCCGGCGGCTCACTGATCGTTCTTGCGCCGCAAAGCCCGGCCCTCTTCGGAACTCTGGATCAGGCGTTGGGGCATCGCCGCCGTTTTTCGCAAGCTCAGCTCCGCGCTTTACTCGAACAGCACGGCTTTGCCGTTCGCGACATGCGTCAACTGAATAAAATTGGCGCGGTGGGTTGGTGGTTGTACGGCAAAGTTCTGCGTCGAAAACACATTAGCAAGGTGACGCTCAAGATCTTCGACAAAACCGTGTGGATCTGGCGGCATTTGGACGGCTTGCTGCCGTGGAGCGCATTATCGCTGGTGGCCGTGGCCACCAAATCGGGGGATTGAATCCAGACATGAAGCTTGCCGTGGTTACGGGCGGCGCGGGATTTATTGGCTCCGCGCTGGTGCGCTCTTTACTCGCCCGCGGGGACAGCCAGGTGCGCGTCGTCGACAACCTGCTCACCGGTCGTGAATCAAACCTCCAGGAAGTCCTCTCGCAAATTGAGTGGAACCAATCCGATATCCGCGACGCCACGGCCATGCAATCCGCCGTTCGCGGCGCCGACGTCGTGTTTCACTTAGCCGCCATTCCTTCCGTTCCGCGTTCCATCATAGATCCGGTTCCGTCGCACGAAGTGAATATCGATGGCACTTTCAACGTCCTGAGTGCCGCGGTGGACGCCCAGGTCCGGCGAGTAGTCTATGCGGCATCCTCATCGGCCTATGGCGACACCGAGGTGCTTCCCAAAGTGGAAACCATGCTGCCCCGCCCCAAGTCCCCCTATGCGGTGCAAAAGCTCATGGGCGAACATTACGCCAGTGCGTTTCATTCCTGCTTCCACCTCGAGACTGTCGCATTGCGATTCTTCAATGTCTATGGCGAGCGGCAGGATCCCACCAGCCCTTACTCCGGCGTGCTCTCGCTGTTTTTGAAAGCTTTAATAGAGCGGAGTTCTCCGACAATCTTCGGCGACGGCGAACAGAGCAGAGACTTCACCTATGTGGAGGACGTAGCCGCGTTGTGCCTGAAAGCGGCGGACGCGCCGGGAGTAGCGGGCAAAATGTACAACGCGGGAAACGGGAACCGCTACTCGTTGAACTATGTTTGGGATCTGCTGCAAAAGATCGAAGGCGTGACGCTTCCCGCGCGCTACGGTCCGCCGCGTGAGGGCGACGTCCGCGATTCTCAAGCGGACACCGCCGCCGTCCGCCGCGATCTGGGCCAGAACCCCAAATATTCGCTCGAAGAGGGCCTGCGCCGGACGCTGGCTTGGTATCGAGCCCACTAAGAACGCCGTGCTGGATATCATTCGCGACACCATCCGGAAAATCCCCAAAGGCAAAGTGTCCACCTACGGCGATGTCGCACGCGCAGCCGGCTTTCCCGGTTGTGCCCGGCAAGTAGTTTGGGCCCTGCGTGGCGCAGCGCGCGGTCTGCCCTGGCATCGCGTGGTGGGAGCCAAAGGAAAAATCTCGCTACCGGGCGAAAACGGCCTGGAGCAGCGCTTCCGACTGGAGTCCGAGGGCGTTGTCTTCCACGGATCCCGCGTGTGGATGGAACAACATCAACACGATTTCGAAACCCGCGTTCTGGTTCGCAAGAAACGCAAAAAGGTATCCTGAAAGCATGCCCCTACCCCGCATGCTCCCCGTGCGCCAACACTTCCCCGATCGCTCCATACCCGATGTTCGCGGCGAAGTTTTGCGCCAACTCACGGCGCGACAATTGGCTTCGCGCGTACCCTCAGGAGCTCGCATTGCCATCGGCGTCGGAAGCCGGGGCATTTCGAATATCGCCACCATCACACGCGCGGCCGTGGATTACTGGAAATCGCAAGGGGCGCGGCCATTCATCTTTCCGGCCATGGGCAGCCACGGAGGCGCAACCGCGGAAGGCCAGGCCGATGTGCTGGCGCACTATGGCATTCACGAAGCCACCATGGGCTGTCCGATAGTCAGCTCGCTGGATGTAGTTTCCACGGGCCGCACGCCCGAGGGCATCGAGACGTTCATGGATCGCACGGCCTTTGAGAGCGACGGAGTCATGCTAGTCGCGCGCGTGAAATGGCACACCGACTTCTCTGGCAAGCTCGAAAGCGGGCTGTTCAAAATGACCGCTATCGGATTGGGCAAGTTCGCCGGTGCGCAGCGCTATCACACCTACGCGTACAAGCTTGGGCTAGAGCACGTCATCCGCACGGTGGGCCGCCAGGTGCTCACCTCAGGAAAGATTATCGGCGGCCTGGCGATCTTAGAAGACGCCAATCACAACACCGGCCGCATCGCCGCGGTCCCCGCTGACGAGATGGAACGGACCGATGAGGAGCTGCTGCTTGAAGTCCGCGGCTGGATGGGCCGAATTCCCCTGCCGCTGGACGTGCTGATCGTCGATGAAATCGGCAAGAATATCAGCGGATCCGGAATGGACACGAAAGTAGTGAACCGCAGTGTGCATGGCGACTCCAACCCCTGGCCCGATCAGCATCGCATGGAGCGCATCTTCATTCGCGATCTGAGCCCGCACACATATGGCAACGCCATGGGCGTCGGCATGGCGGATGTGGTGCATGACCGGCTGCTCGCCAAAATTGACTGGGAGGCCACGCTGATCAATTCTCTCACCGCGAACACGCCTACAGAGATACGCACCCCAATCCATTTTCCGAGCGATCGGGAGTGCCTGGAACGCATTTCCACGGTGGTGGGCCGGGTGGATCTGTCGGAAGTGACTTATGGTTGGATTAGAAACTCGATGGAGCTAGGATTTCTGCGGTTGAGCGAGAATCTGAAGGATAAAATCGTCGAGAATTCGACACTGGAAATCGTGGGGCCGGCGGAAGAAATAGAGGCCGACTTTGGAGGTAATTTCACCGGATTCGCAAACATAGAGAATCCGGCCGGCACGCTGACCCATTAGCCCAGCCTTGTGAAGGTGCCGACGATTCAACAGGTTAGCTTGTTGTGGGCCCACTGGAGCCCGGTTAGTGGTTAACTTGAGGAGGATAGGCGAGGCAGAGGGTAATCCCCTCGCCTACCCGCCAAAAGGTTGTTTTAGCTGGCGGCGTTGGCCATAACACTGGTAATTTTGCTGAAGATGGTGCTGATGCTGGATGAAACGCCCGGCATAATCGCGCCTGCGGCAACCGCTACGAAACCAGCCATCAATGCATACTCGATCAGGTCCTGGCCTCGAGTATCTTTCATTACCTTCAGTTTCAAAATCAAATTGGTGATCCGTGTCATTGTCTCTCCTCTCCCTTGCGATGGATTCGTCCTTCGCTATTGGTAAGTTATCACCCGAAGCCGGTACGTGAAATCAGGGTAAGCCCCTAGAACGGACCTGAAATCGCCCCGTCGCAGGCGTGCCGAGTTTGCCTGTCATAGTACTTTCTTCCCGCCCGGGTTTAAAACGGCTCACAGTACGCATTGCAGCTGTTTCCATCACCCAAATACCGAATCCTGCCAGCGCCAGGGTCATCAATTGAAGGTGCAAAAACTCTGCAAATGATTGAGTTACCCAGGGAACCATGTATAGCAGCAGGATCCACCGGGCCAGTGCTTGCCCGGATGCCGCCACTAGCGCCACTGCGGCTACGGCGAGGATGGCGTCGTAAATCGGCGCATATGGGTTGACCACCAAGGTGAAGCATAACGTCGCCGCCCAAAGAGGCCGGTCGGCCTCACCGTTCGATCGCCACCACGCTAAGCCTAGACAACTCACGGCAATGAGCGACGCTGCAAGAGCTGTAACGTCCGCTACTGCCGGCCAATGGGCGAAGAGCAAATGGTTAAAGGCAAGCACATCAACGTATTTGGCCAAATGCCAGACCTCGCCCGATGCGGCCACCTTGTTTCCGTTCATCGCCAGCGCACTCAGCCAGGCCCGGCAGCCATCCAGACCGACCGTTGCGATGGAAAGCAACGCCATCGTTAGGCCGCCCACTGTGAAGCCTCCCAGCACGCGCCAACGACGCCCTAACAACAGCATAAGCACCGGAAGCGCGACCAAGGTCGGTTTGAACAGGCAAAATGCCAAAACGAAGCCAGCCGGCATTCGGCGGTTGCCTTCCAAACACCAGAAGAAAAGGGCCCAGATCGCGAACACAACCACCGACATCTGCCCGCCAATCCAGGTTTCGAACAGAAACGGGGTCGAAGACAGCGCCAACAGAAAACCGGTCTTGCGATCAGCAGCGCTCAAGCCCAAGGTACGGAACAAAAGAGCCAATGCGGCGATGAAAAGGCTCGCCGAGAACCCCAGCCAGGCAACGTACGCCCAGGCGTAGGGCAGCAGCGCAAACGGCCGGAAGAGCGACGCAATGAAAGGAGCCTGCCCAAAGACCAGCATCTGCGTCTCCGGCATGCTCGGAAGCGCCACGTGCTGTAATGCGACTGCTAGCCGAAGGTCGTAAATACGGGCCGGCGGGTAGTGGTTGAGGATCTTGCCGATGGTGTAAAACTCGACGAAATCGCCGCCCAGCGGCCGTCCTAGGAAGGTGCGGCCCTGAAACCCCAGCAGCACCGCGACGGCACACACGATCGCCCCGATCACGAGCGCCACCCACCCCATAGCCTGCGCCTCGCGCCGTCCCGGCATGGGACCCAGCCAGCGCCGCCATTGCGGACTATAGCGGACCTCCCCTGCCGGCCGATCATCCATATAGATGAAATCGGACTCGCAACGCTCCCACGTTATAGGCGCGGCAGTCGTGTTCGTCCTAACCGGCCTATGGCTCTTCTGGATCATCGGGCACCGGTTCCTGCTCACTTTCGACGAAGGCATTTTCGTCGACGGCTCTCGTCGGATCCTTGCCGGACAATCGCCCTACCGCGATTTCTTCATTGTGATGGGGCCCGGCACCTTCTGGCTCCAGGCGCTGGCATTGCGCTTATTCGGGATGACGATGGCCGCGTCGCGCGCCGTTATGATCCTGGATCTATCGATTCTGGCCACGTGCGTTTATTGGCTCATCGCCCGCCGGCTCAGCGTGGCTTACGCGGCTTGGACGGCGGCTCTGATGGTGATCCTGGAAACGGCTAGCCCGGGAATCACCATCCCGTCGCATCGATGGGATAGCGCCGCGCTTACTGCGGTTGCAATCACCATCTGCGCTTCCCAACCGCGCCGCTGGGCAGTGTTCATGGCCGGTTGCTGCGCGGCCTTCGCCGCGTGGTCCACTCCGCCGGTCGCGCTGGTTGGCATGGTGATTCTGATCTGGCTGTGGCTGGAGGATCGAGAGAAACTCTGGCCCTATCTGGCAGGCGGCGCCGTCGTTTCCCTCTGCTGCGCCACTGCCCTGGGGATCCAAGGCGCGCTGCACCCGATGCTGGCGCAACTTCTCTGGAACAGCTCTCACTATGCGGGCGCCAATTACCTCCCTTACGGAACCTTGTTCGGACAAGGCTACGCGCAATTCTTCCAGGGAGCCACCATTTACGAGCTTCCCATTCGCGCGCTGGTTGTTTTTGGGATTATCGTTCCCATCCTACTGCCTCCACTCGCCATCCTATGCTTTCCGTGGTGGCGCCGGACGCCATTTCTACGGCTTTTGTTCCTGGGCGGCGCCGCGCTGGCCGCGTCAACGTACCCGCGCATGGATCTTCCGCATCTCACCTACGCGGCTCCTCTGTTTTACGCGCTGATAGCCATCCTGGCAGCCTCCATTCCTTGGCCGAAGCCGCGTAATGCCATGTTCGCCGCCGCTACTTTATTAGGCGCTGTGTTCGCATGGAGTGCCCTGGCCCAGCATTCCTCTGAAATTGCGCTGGAGACCAATGTGGGCGCCATCCGCGCGGCGAAATCGGATGCAGCTTTCGTCGAGGATCTCGAACGGGCCATACCGCGCGGGTCCAGCCTGTTCGTGTTTCCGTACCTGCCCATCGCGAGCTTCCTGACCCTCAGCCAAAGCCCCACGCGATACTCCTACTTGCAGCCGGGCATGATGAGCGATCAGGACGAAGCCGCCGCTCTGGCCGAGCTCCGCCAGTGCCCGCCCGCCAGAGTGCTTTATTTCAATCTGGACGAGCGCGAACTGCTGGGAATCTGGCCCGCCAGCGATCCGGCGCGCCTACGCTTCCGCAGCCTGGAGAAATACCTGGCGTCGAACTATCACCAGGTTGGCTCCATCGAAACGCCCAAACGTACGTTTGAGATTCTTGAACCAAACGAGTAACGGCTCAGCTTAACCCCGCCTTCTTCTTCCACGATCCAAACGTCGCGATTCGGATAGTGGCGGATCAGTTCCGCGTCTTTTTGGGGGCCCAGAGACCGCGCCCAAATGATCTTCGATCCGTCGATGTCGGCGTGGTTATACACCAGCTCCTGATAGATCCTGTGATGTTTCACCGCATCCATCGCAGCCGGCCCGTAGTGCACCAGCACCAGGTGCTCGCCCGGCTGCCTGCGGAGCTGTTCTTCGATGGCAGCGTGCTCGGCGTTCAGAAATTCAGTGGACCCTGCCAGGCCGCGATTGGCCGGGGTGAGCAATCCTAATCCAGTGAGCACCGCGAAAACGAGTAGCGCGCCCCACATCAAATACACGCCGTCCACGCCAGGCCACGCGTTCCGCAGCGCGCGCAATGTGCAGGCGGCCAGGATGTAAGCGATCACTGCTTCGGTGGCAGCATAGTGCGGCCAAACTCGCGTGTCTAGGGCCGGACCAATGTATCCCAACACGCCGAGCAGCAGCGCGGTCCGGGCAACTCGATCGCGCCATAGCGGACGCGCCACCAAAAGCATGCAGACAACCAATGGCAAACCGACGAAGAATCCGGCCACCATCAGGAGGTCGTAGGCATGGGTCTGCAAAATCCCTTGGTGCGCCTTCTCCTTGGCATCGCTATCGGCCTGCCAAAAATCCCGTAAAAAGGCGTTGCTATAGACCGGCGCCGGCTGCTTCTGCGCGCGCCACAACAGCGGCGGCAGCAGCAGAGGCGGTTGAAGCGCGTACTGGCGATCATGCGCGACATAAGGCATTTCGAGCGCGTGACCTGTCACGCGATGGTTGTAATACGCCAGGAACGCCGCTACTGGAATCAGCAGCAGCGCCATCGGCACAACGGCTTGCCGCAAGACCAACGAAGCAGCGACGTGTTCGCGCGCCCACGCAACTACCAAATATCCACAACAGACGGCGGCGAACAGTGCGCCTTCAAAAGGGCGCGTATTGGCCAGAACCGCCAATCCGCAGGCGAAGGTCAACGCCGATGATATCCTCGGCCTTTCGATCAACCGGGGCAGCGCGCCAATCAACAACGCCCCTCCGATGGCCGTGCAGGTGCCGCCCCAGTAACTCTCGGTCCAATAACTCACGATCCCGATATGCAGCACCGCGATCAGACTTCCAGCCAGAGCCCACACCGCCGGAAGCCATCCTTGGAGGGCCCAGCACAGCGCCGCGCACAGTACGCCCATGCTGAGCCACACACCGATCCACGGCTGGCCCGTCAGCTTCTGCGCGGCTGCCATCACCAAACCTGAGAGCGGTGGATACTTAGATGCGTAAGTGGGCCGGATCAATTCCTGCGGTGTTTCGAAATGTTCCGCAAACGCAGGTGTTGGATTCGCCAGGCGTCCGGAAGCGAAAGTGTCGCTCGCCAGGAGATAACTGAATTCGTCTTGAATGGCGGGCTTCGGCACGGGCAGGATGGGAAGCAGCAGAGCGCGCGCCAGCAGAGGCGACAGTCCCGCCACCAGGATCGCGAGGGTTTTCTTCTGCGCCAGACGTACGTAGGCGCTTTCGGCCGCCGCGATTACGCGAGTGAGCATCAGGCCCGACCCCTCAAACCAGCCGCAGGTCTTTAAAATCGTTCAGAAGCGCGAAGTTGGTCTGGACCGATGCAATGGTCTCGCCGCGCTGCTCGATGCGTTCCGGACGCACGTGGCCCAGGTCCGCCGCCATGCGCAGGTAGCTTACCTTCTCGGGATTAATGCCCATGACGCGGCAGCAGGTGGAATCCACCGCCACCAGATCGCTGCCCATCACCAGCACGCCTACCGATTTGGGTGTACCCTGGATTGGCCCATTGCCTTCCATACCGATCACGCCATCCACGATGGCAAAAGCTTTGCGCCCAAATTGGCGATTCAGCGCCACAATGGATTCCGGAATTCCGTAGTAGTGCAATTTGTTCTTCGGCCATCCATACACCGATCCCGGCACGACGCCAAAGAAATTCTTCATCGAAAGGGTCGCTCCCGCCCAATGATGCGTCTTCATCTTGGCCAGGGATACGATCAGATCCGCACCCAGAACAGTATTCGGAAAATAGAACTGCTGCTCACCGGCGAAGCTTTTTACCGGCGAAACATCGTCGCGATTCAGATCGGTAAAGATGCTCTCGAATTTTGGTATCGCCTCTCGATAGCGGGCGTCGTCGGCCATATCCAGCGTGTCGCGGCGATGGCCTGGCCCTTCGCCGATCTTCACTTCCGCCGCTCCTAATTGGTGAAAAACCTCCACCGCGGCGGCGATGACCGCGGCATTTGTATTGATCACCGTGGCCGGGTCGAACTCCACCAGATTGGGCTTCAATAATACTCGCTTGCCGCGGACATCCAGGCCGCATTGCCGGATGCCTTCGAGCATGCGGCCGGCCAGGTCGTCGGAATAAGACCGCGCCCGGACAATCGCCACCGCGGATTCGCCCGCCGGACCATCGCCCAGTTTCGGAGGTGGCGCCGACTTCTGCAGCTTGATGCTGCCGTATGCTCCCACGGCCGCGGCGCCCGAGAGCAATGCGAATTTACGCCGGGTCATCCTTTTTCTCCCATGGCTTGCCCTCCCGCACAGAACAATTTGTAGTTCCCTTCCGGGTGTCCCAACGCTTCCAGTGACGCCAGCATCACGTCGTGCGATGCCCAGGCGCCTTCCGCAGGCGCCGCTATGTTCCTGCTATGACAGCGCAGCGCGATTTGGAGCCAGGCTCTGCCCAGCGAGGATTTCGTCTCGTCATGGAATCGCTCGGCGAATTCGAGAGCGCCCGGATATTCCTGCTCGTTCCGCCCGAGCACGCCCAACAAAGCCAGCGCCGTGGTTTCAGGATAGGAAGGCAGATCGACGTACAGCATGTTTGGCGTCCCGTAGTTCCATCCGCCATCGGTGCAACGGCGGCTCAGGATTAAATCCTCGCCGTCCCGCACACGCCGGTCCACTTCCGTCTTGCGATAAGCGACTTTTTTCAGCGCGACCTTTTTCAATGCAACCAGAGTATGCGCCGTAGGCTCAATCCAGGTTGCGTTGCCCTCGCGCCACGGCCAACCCTCGTGCGAAACATCCAGCCGCGCCTTGATCAGGTGCAAAAACGAACCCACCCGCGTATAGATGTTGTGTTCGGCGCCCACCACCTGCAGCAGCCAATCCACGGAGGCGTGCACGCTTGCGTCATCGATTCCTCGCAGACTGGCCAAAGTAACTGCTTGCGCGGTGACCCAGGTTCCGTCCTTTACTTCTCCGCTGGGCTGGAAGCTTCCGTCCGCATGTTGCCAGGAGCGCACCAGTTTCCAGGCGCGATCTAAGGCAGGGTCGTATCCAGTGCCATGCAGCGCAAGCATCGCGTAGAAGGTAGGCTCCAGCCAGGACCCTTTGCCGGGGAAGTAACTCCAACCTCCGTCCGAGTTCTGGCTGGCGCGCAGAAACTCCAGACGAGATTCAAGATACACTCCGGCCACGGTAAGAAGATCGGCGGATCACAAGAAAGTCTTTAGCTCTCGTTTCAAATAGATGGCGCCCGGAGTGGGATTGCCGGCATAAGCCTCGATACGTTCAAACCCGGCGCGCTGGTACAAGATTAGAGCTTCCAACATCTGGGGCAGCGTGTCGGCGTACAGCCTTTCATACCCTATTGTGACTGCGCGTTGCATCACAGCCCCTAACAGGCGCCGTCCCAAGCCCTGCCCGCGATATTTCGGCCGCAGATACAACCGTTTTACCTCACCGCTAGTCGGGTCCAGATGGCGCAGAGCGATGGTTCCGGCGGGCTCATCGTTATCCAGAGCCAGCAGCAGCGCACCGCCCGCTGCCCCGTAGACCCCCGGCAATCCTTGCAACTCCTCGCCAAATCCTTGAAAATTCAAGGGCAATCCGAAGGACTCCCAGTATTCACGCCACAAATCCCGCACGGCCTGAATATCGCGCTCGTTCCCCACGTCCGAGATAATCACGTCCCCGGTTCCCATCCGTATTCCTGGTCTTCCTTGTATTCCCCGTCTTTTATTCTGATTCCTGGATTCTGACTCCTATGTTCTCATTGAGTACTAGTTCAAATCAGCCTCTAGTACACCTCGTCGACTAGTTCTAATGACTCAACAAAATAGGTACATTCGGGCCTTGGATCAAGTCCGGCGCGATGCGAGAATCATGACGTGCCGAGGAGGAAAAAGTGATGACGAAGATTATAAACACAGCCTTGAAACTGAAGATCTGGAAGGACAACCATGGGCAGGATTTGGTGGAATACGCGCTCATGGCCGGATTCCTGGGTGCGGCCTCCGCATATACACTGCCCGCCGTGGCAGTGGACATTGCCAGCGTGTTTTCGAAAGTGATGTTCATGCTGACCGGCACCGGCACCGACACGGCGCCCGGCGGCTAAACATTCCGTACTCTGGCGCGCCTTGGCCGCGAAACCTCTCCCTTCGCGGCGAGCCGCTAGAATCAAAACGTGCGGCTGAAGATCGTTCAAGTGGGGGAGCCAGTCCTGCGGCAACGCGCCCGCCCCTTATTGCAGGAAGAGATTGTCCTACCGGAAACGCAGCAACTCATCGTCTGGATGCACGAGACCATGCGCGACGCTCCGGGCGTCGGCTTGGCCGCCCCTCAGGTCGGTTTGCCGCTCCAACTCGCGGTGATCGAAGACCGCCCCGAATACTCCAGAGACATCGCGGCCGACCGTTTGGCGGAACGCGAACGCCAGGCGGTACCCTTCCAGGTCCTCATCAACCCCCGCATCGTAGAACAGTCCGAAGAGCAGGTGGAGTTCTTCGAAGGCTGCCTGAGCCTGGGCGGATTCAGCGCGCTGGTGAAACGTTCGCGGCAAGTGGCCGTCGAATATTTCGATGAGCGGGGGCAGCCACGCCGCATTGAGGCGCAGGGCTGGTATGCGCGCATTCTGCAACATGAGATTGATCATCTATACGGCCGGCTGTATATCGATCGGATGGAGTCGCGATCCTTCATGAGCATCGAGAATCTGAGCAGGCACTGGAAAGATATGCCGGTCCAATCCGTCCGTCTGGCCCTTGGAGTGCACGGGACCGAATAGTGCGCATTCCATTGATGTTGCTGGCCGCCGCTGCTGCCTGTTACGCCCAAGTCTCGGCGCAGGTGGCGTTGAGCAACGGCGTCCGGGTTACCATTACAACCCAGTCCGACAACGGAGCGCCTAAATTGAAGATCAGTCTGGAGCCCGCATCCGGCGACAGCTTCTATCGGATCTTTCGCGATGATAACGATCTGGCCGTTTTCGTCTATGAACTGGAAGTGGCGCGCACCGCGGACGGAGAGAACTTTCGGATTACCGCCAAGCCGGCCACCGAAGCGTTCGCGGCCCGGTTCCCGGATGCCGACGGTGGCAAGCCTGCTCCCACCCTGTCCGCGCCGTTGCAATCGCCGGTGCTGAGTTCGGGCGAAGGCTTCACCATCCCTATCCCCACGGCTCCCGAGTTGGGACAGACCCTGACCGACAGAGTCCAAATTCTGATGGGCCAGCGCGGAGGCGGGAATGAAGGCGTCGCCGGTTCAGCGAAGATCCGGTTCTCCGGGCTCAAGGTTTCCATTCACGGGCAACCGGCATCACCCTCGGGCGCGGGCACTGACGTGGCGGGACAGTACGCGATGTTCTTCATCCCGGGTCACGGCGGTTATTTCTTTTCCACGGAGCCCGTCAATCAGCCGGTGTTCCCGGACGTTGGTGTCGTGGATGGCAAGCATTTAACGTTTACCATCGAGAACGAGATGTACGATTGCACTGCGAGCGAACCGATTCTGGTCCACGCCGATCGCGGGCAGGTATGGATATATCACGATGCGAACTACAAACCCGCGGGCAACTGGACCAATGCGGACCCGGCCAGTTCCAAGGAGGAGTTTTTCACCGCCGCCTCGGACTCCCTGCGGTGGTGGATTTTCTGAACCAGGGCGAATCCGGCAGCGTCAGACTAAACGTAAACTGCGCGCGCCTGCTCGTGGCACAGGTCCAAAATCTCGCCCGCCAGCTTGACCCATTCTTCGACCAGGGTCGGCTTGGCCTTGTACAGCCGCACACCCAAGTCGCGAACCTCTTGTTCGTCCTTTGGGCTGGCCAAGGTAGTGAGCGCCACGACATGCACCATCGCCAAAGCCGGTTCCTGCCGGATCACCTTTAAAACCGCGGTCCCATCGTGCTTGGGCAGGTGCAAATCCAGGACAATCACGCAAGGTTCGGCGTGGGGACCGGCCAAGCGGTGCCGAGTCACGAAGTCGATGGCTTCCTCGCCATCGCGAAGGACATCCAGAACGTATCGCTCGGCATGCTGATCCAAAGCGTGACGCAATAGAAACACGTCAGCGGAATTATCTTCTACAACCACGATCTTCGCGGGACTCGGATGTTTCTCGCTCAAATTCGTTCCTCCCTGCGGAAAGCTGGATCTAACGTTTCACCTGGATCTACCGTTCTCACCATAGATGCAGAACTTGGCCTAACTGTTACGCGCCAGTTAGAGGAACGTCAGTCCACAAAGAAAGGCGTTTCCGATTCGCCCCGGGTAACGATATCGTAGCGGTAGACGGGTAGGCTGGCGGAGACGTTACTCTCCGCTTCCAATCTCGCGAACATGCGCGCTCGGGCGGCGGGATCGGGGACGCACTCGAGCACCGGATCGCGAACCGAATCTGGTGTTTGAGCGAAGAAAACCGTGGTTACCAAGCGACGGGTCACCCCAATTGCCAGGATCATAAGATTCAAGTGAGGCAAGCGCGGCTCTCCGTAACCGTTACTTGCACCGGGCATCACGGTCCGAAAAGAGTATCGGCCCTCGGCGTCGGTCCGCGCGCGACCCCAGCCAAAGAAGCCCGGGTCGGCATCCTGAAAACGGGGATCCAAGGGATGGCGAAACACTCCGTTCGCATCCGGCTGCCAGATCTCAATAATCGCGTTCAGTATCGGCCGATTCCCTTCCTCAAATACACGGCCTGTGAGCAGAATATGCTGCCCACGCGCCTGCTTGCCCTGAAAGCTGGTCAGATCTTCGCAGCCCGTGACAAACTCGCCCGGGAAGAACGGGCCGATCGTACAGTAGGGTGAAGTCGGTAAGGTAATGCTCATGCTTTACTCGACGCTTAATCCAGTTCCGGCGTGCGATGCTTCCCGCGCAGCACGAAGTCGCGGTGAAACGTCAGAAAGTTGATGGCGCCCACCACCGTAGGCGTAGGTTCGAAAATCAGCCGGTCGCGCGCTTCAGGATCCCGCACCGCGTTGAGCAAAAGATCGGTCTCGTTCAGCGGCTCGCCCGGGAAGAAAATCTGGGTGATGAACCGGTTCATCCAACTTGGGCCAAAAATCGAAAAGTGAATGTGCGGCGGACGCCACCACCACTTCGATTCGGTCACTGGATAACCGCCCGGCTTGATGGAGCGGAACTTGTAGCGGCCCTCGGAGTCGGTGATGAAGCGGCCATTTCCCGTGAAGTTGGGATCGATCGGGGCCTCATGCCGGTCCAGTTCATGAACGTACTTGCCGGCGGAATTAGCCTGCCAGATTTCGACCATCGATCCAGCCAGCGGCGCGCCATCTTCATCCACCACGCGGCCCGTTACTTCGATGTATTGTCCGATGGCTCTGGGGCCATTGGCGCTGAGGCGCGCCATGTCTTCACCGCTGATCGGGAGCCGCTGTTCGAGCCCCAAAGGCCCGGTCAGCTCCGACAGTGTCAGAGGCCGATCGATCAGAGGCTGCGACGGGTTGCGAGTGAAACTGCGCGGATAATTGTCGATATAACGCGCGAGCTGCGTGTTTTCTTGATAGGGTTCATATTCCAGCCCTGAAATGTCGAGCGTGTCCGGCTTGATGGTGTCCATGCGGAAAGAAAGCTGATTTTATCACGCGGGCACAAATTCGAGCGGGTCGCAAAAAAGCGCCGCGTGCCAACCGGAAGGAATCGCTTCGCGGCTGGCAGCACGGCGCCATCGTTGACAGCAGGCAGTTACCAGCTACTGGGCGACTGCGTAACCTGAACCGGACTCTTCCGCGGTGGAAAAACTCAAGTCGAGGCCAGGCGCTTGCGATCCGCTGGCGGTCATGGGAGGAGTAATCACAAAATTCAGTGTGAAGGATTCGCCCTTGGTGGAAGTACTGGTCGTGCCGGTGGAACCCGTCGTGGTGCCCGTAGAAGTTGTCGTGGTGCCGGTGGTAGTTCCGGTTGCGGTGGTGGTCGAAGAGGCAGAAGAATTATTGATCGTCATACTGCCGGAGCAATCCGAATTTACCGTGTAAGTCCCGGTGAACTGCAGCGTGCTGTAAGTGGACCCGGCTGTTGTGGACGCCGAAGTCTGCGCGACGATTTGGCCGGCCCCGTTGAAATCGAGGTATCCAATCACCGCAGCCGGCTGGGACAAGCTGGTTGTCGAGGTAGTGGTAGTGGTGGTGCCGGTAGTGGTGGTGCCGGTTCCAGTGGTGGTGCCCGTCGTTCCGGAAGTGCTGGTCTGCAGCGAAAGCGGCGTCAGGACAAAGCCGTAAAGCCCATTGAGATTAGATACCGAACATCCACTTTGATAAAGCGTTCGGACCAACTTAATGGACAATCCCGATGCGGATTGAGTGCTGCTAGTAGTAGTTGTTCCGGTAGTCGTGCCCGTTCCGGTGGTTGTGCCCGTTCCGGTGGTCGTGCTCGAAGTGCTCCCGGTGCCAGCCTGCGTTTGGATATTGGCTGTGGAGGTAAGGTCTATCTCCGAACCGCGCCCCAAAACAACTCCGACTAACTCGGTCGCTGTTGTATTTGACCCGAACACGTCGGTGAGCGAGACGGTAAGAGAGCAGTCCGAATTTACGTTGTAGGTTCCAATTCGCTGAACTGTGGTGCCCACGGGCGCTGAAGTCGCCGTGATGTTACCCGATCCATCGAAGTTCCAAACGCCGGAGAAAGCGAACTGATTCCCCGCCGCGATTCCACCCAGTAACTGTCCGATGTTAGTGCCGCTGTAGGTGTTCGTGGCTGTGGAGCCGGAACCTGTCGTCCCTGTTCCCGTTGTTCCCGTCGTGCCAGTTGTAGTTGTGCCGGTCGTGGTGGTGCCGGTCCCTGAAGTTGTCGTCGCCACCGTTCCGCCCTGGCTTGCCACATATCCATAGGACCCGGTCAAACTCGCGTTCGTAACTGAACAGAACTGAGCCTGGGCCAAAGAGCTACACAAGAGGCCGAGGGAAGGGAGGCATAACGTGATCATCCACGTGGATTTCATTCTTTTCTCCTGATTTGTTGGTAAATACCGCATTCACGCTATGGATCAATTCACACCAGCTTCTGTTACAAGCCCCGCCCGCGTGTCACGGCTACATCGCGCGGCTTCGCCTGATTTGGGGTTGGCTATCGCGGACGCTTATCGAAGGTGAATTTATACGGATTATTCCGCGGAATACGGAGAGCTTGCTGCGCGGAGTCGCGAAGAAGAATGTTACTCGCCTGAAGACTATCGCGCGTTGGGGAGCAGGCCCTTTTCGACCAGCACAGGCGGCTTGCGATGATGCGTGGCTTGCTCATAAGCGTAAGCCCAGCCGAGTAAGTCACCGTCTCTCCAGAACCGCGTGGATATCTCCATTCCGAACGGAAGACCATCCGGATAGAATCCGCCGGGAACAACGATGGCCGGAACGCCGATCATATTGACCCAGCCTGTATCGCTGTGCGGGCCACCACTAATCGCCCCGTCCTGGGGCATGGTCTCATCGGGCGGCGGCATCTGCGCCGCCGGATAAACGTACCCATCCAGGTGCAGCCGATCCAACGCTTCGTTATACGCCTCAATAGCTTTTTTGCGAGGGAGGCGGACGTTGGCATCGGCGTGCGGATCGGTCTCGAATATGGCTTGCGTCACCTGCGGACGATTCTTCGGCAAGGTCTTATCCTTCCCGCCGATGATGGTCGGCGGCAACGGAGATCCCACCACCTTCTGGTATTCGTCGGCAGAATGGTACTGCGCCGGGCCAAACTCGGCGAGGAATTTTTCCGTACCTTCGCGGACGTAAGGAACGGTCCCGACGCGGGCGACAGTCACCGCAAAGCTGGCGGGCAGGATGGAATCGTCGAAGACCACGGTGGCGCCCGCGGCGCGCAGCCCTTGAATCGCCTTCAGAAAAGCATCGCGCGTCTCCGGCCGCAGCGGAAGCTTTGCGGCGTCCGTATCCTCCTTCACCTGAGCAGGCGTCTCGGATTCAGGCATGCCCTGAAATGGAATGCCCGCTCCTTGCATGATGAAGGCGGGAACGCCGAAGCGTTTCCCTTTGAGCGCGTCCGTTTTCAGATACTGCGTGTAGGGGCCAGGCTGCGCCTTGGCCGCGGAACCAACGGTGACGGGGTCCAGGGGATCTTCTCCCGCCATCACACCCAGCGCGATGGCCGCGTCGGTGACGTCCCGCGCAATGGGACCGGTGTTGTCGAGCAGCCAGTCCAGCGGCGCGATACCCGCGATACTCACCAGGCCGCGCGTCGGAAAGACACCGACGACAGAGCTGGTGGAGGAGGGCATGCGGATGGAGTTGCCGGTGTCTGTTCCATTGCCGAGAATGGCGTAGTTGGAAGTAACGGCCGTCACCGTGCCTCCCGACGATCCACCGGGGCTGAATCGCACGTCATAGGCGTTGCCGGTGCGCCCGAACGCGGTGCTGCGATTGGTATCGCTAGCCGCAAAATCCGGCATGTTGGTCTGCCCGATGATGATGGCTCCCGCCGCGCGAAGCTTCGCCACGATGGTCGCGTCTTTGGGCGCGATCAATTCATGGCCGGGCAGCTTGTAGCCTTTCCAGCCGTCCGTGGTGATCAGCCCCTTCAGGCTGGTGTTGGCTTTGGTAACAATGGGAACGCCCCACATGGGACCCCGCGCAAATCCGGCGCCACCCGCGGCGGCATCCGAATCTTCCCGTGCGGCGACCGCGAGAGCGGCCTTCTCATCGGTATTCTGCACCGCGCGATAGATCCCGTTGTACTTCGCGACGCGCGCCAGGTGCCAGCGCACGACATCGGTGACGGTGTACTTGTGGCTGCTGTAGAACTGCTCCAACTGCGGGATGGTGACCTCCATCAGGTCGTGATCCATGGCTGCTTGCGAAGCACTTTCTCCGTTGGATGACATGGTGGCCGGCGCCCGTGAGCAACCGGCTTCCAAGGCGGCCAACGTTACCAGGAGAAGGCAATACTTAGTAAGCATAATCAGAAGTTATCAGGCACCGGTTAGAAAGCTGTTGAACGGCTAGCCTGGACCGACGTTCTTGATCAACGCCGACGTTCTGATCAACAAGGATGAATGCGACGCGGGAACTCAGCTTGCAATCGCTTGCGAGAATTACCCCTCTCTCGCCTCTTAACTGAGTCGACGAGGCATGCTAGCACGCGATTTACGCACGTGTCAAATTCCGCCGTCTTTGGGACCACCCCACCTTCCGCCCGGTCGCCAAGTTGTATATGATTAGCGCCAACATGATTTGGAGCCAAGAAGGAGGTTTTCCCAATGCCTAAGTTTCTCATTGAAGGTTCTTACTCCGCCGAGGGTTTACGCGGACTTACCAAAGATAAAGCCTCGGGACGGCAAGCCTTCGTCAAAGAGGCGCTTGCCTCTGTAGGCGGCAAGCTGGAGGGCGTCTATTTCGCGCTGGGCGATTCCGACGTCTACGTTCTGTGCGATTGCCCTGACCATGTCAGCGTCGCGGCATTATCGCTCGCAGTCTCGGCGAGCGGCCTGGTCCGCACCAGAACCATTTCGCTCATGACGGTGGAAGAAACCGACCGTGCTCTGGCCATGAAGGCAGGTTATCGCGCTCCCGGAGCGGGCAAAGTGGCCAAGGCAGCCAAGGCTTAGGACCAGCGAATCAGTTCGTCTTCGCCGGCAGCCGCGCGGCGGCGAACGCATGGGCCATCTCCAGCTCCGTTACCAGGCTCCGAGAGGTCAGCAGCAAGGAGTAGAAGCGCAGAATCTCGTCCAGGGGATGGTCCATGGTTGCGCCTTCGGCGCGCGCCTGAGCGGCCTGCTCATCCAGGGAAGCGATGACCGCCGGCAGATCCGGCCAATCGGAGCAAAGCTTCCCGGCGGCGACGCTTTTCGAGAGTCCATCCAGCGCCGCTGCGATAGCCTGCTCTAATCGCCGCAGCCCAGTCTCAAAGTCGCGAAAGTAGGTGTCCGATGAGCTATCGCGCACGGCAGACTCCAAGGTTTCCATAGCTTGAAATATCCGCTCCACCAACTGCGCCAATACGGCGAGAGATTCCCGCTCTTTCATCGGCCCGAAGGATTCTTGCAGCGCGAATTGCAACAGGTCGCTATTCTTTCGGATGGCCGCGGAGACTTCGGACTTCAGCCCCTCCGTGGAAGCGGTCTCCTCTCCGAGATACCGTCCCATAACTGCCCGATACAGTGCGCTTAGCTTCAGCAGGGTACCAGCCAGCCCTTGCCGGACACTGCGCCGGGCATGATTTGGCCATAGCGTCAAGGAAACGAGCAGCGCCACCAGAATGCCGAGCGCCACTTCGGTGAAACGATGCAGCGCGATGACCCACGCCGAGCTGGTATGGCCAATCAGCATGATGATGGCGACGGTCACGGTTGCCAGCCGCTGGCTCTCGGCGAGATGCAACAGATCGCAGATAAAAAAAGCGATGGTAACAGCCAGCGCGAAGCCCAGCATATTCATCCCGAACAGGGCGGCAAAAAGTCCGCCCACCAGCGCGCCGACGACCGTGCCTGCCAGGCGCGTTCGCGAGGCATTCAGTGTCGCGCCAACGTTGGATTGCATCACGATAAGGGCCGTAATCGCCGCCCAGTAACCCTGGGGCAAATGGAAGAAACCGGTAGCGTAAAGCGAAATCACGGCCGCGACGGCCGTTTTGATGGCCTGTTTGGCGCTTTCCACGGCAGCCGAGCGCGCGAGCATGTCCCTATTCTCGCGTAAGGTCACCATGATAAACTAAAAACGTATGGCAATCCCCAACGTTAAACGCTTTCGCCCCTTCTGCCCATCCTGCAACGAGAACTTCACGGTAATGGCCGTCCTGCCCAAGGACGCCAGCGTGGATGCTTATCTGAACGACGTCGTGGCGCGCCACGATCACAAAGCGTTCCAGGAAGCCAAGCTGCAGCACTTCAAGATCCGCGTCGGCCAACAGAAGCAGAAGAAAGCGAAGTAGCACCCGAATCCACGGGCCTGTTTTCGGCTTAGAATGGGCGAATGGCTACGCCCAAGCTCACCGTCTGGATTGGCACTCGCAAGGGTGCCTTTGCTTTTTCCACTCACAATCGCAAAACCTGGCGCGTGGACGGTCCGCATTTTCGCGGCCTGGAAGTGAATCATGTCTCCCAGGACCCGCGCCAGCCCAATCGTCTGTATGCCGCGGTGAACAGCGCATGGTTCGGCCCGCATATCCATGCCAGCACCAACGGCGGCAAGAGCTGGAGGCTATCGGAAAAGGGTCTGGATCTGAAGTGCGTCCCGGATCAATCCGTAAAGCGGATCTGGCACATCCGGGCCGGGCATGCCGACCAGCCGGGCGTGGTCTACGCGGGCGCCGATCCGGGCGCGCTGTTCCGCAGCGGCGACTGGGGTGAGAGCTGGGAAGAGTTGTCATCGCTCACGAATCATCCGACGCGCGCGCAATGGAACCCGGGCGCGGGAGGCATGTGCCTGCATTCGATCCAGTGCCTGGGGAAAGGCCGGATGGTAGTGGCGATTTCGGCCGCGGGGGTCTTTCGCACGTCTGACGACGGGGCCACCTGGTCGCCTCACAATGGCGGAGTACGCGCCGATTTTCTGCCGAACAAACTTCCCGAGGTCGGCCAGTGCGTACACAAATTGCTGGCGCATCCGCGCGATCCCGAGGCGCTCTATCAGCAAAACCATTGCGGCATCTATCGCGGAAAGCTGCATGGCAATCGCTGGACCGATATCTCGCGCGGCCTGCCTTCGCGCTTCGGCTTTGGATTAGCGGTACCAGCGGCGGAAACTAACACTATGTTTACGGTGCCCATCGATTCGGCCGAGTACCGTTGCAATCCCGAGGGTAAATTTCGCGTGGCGCGCAGCCGCGACGGCGGGAAAACCTGGAAGCTGCTGTCTCGCGGACTGCCGCAACACAATGCTCATCTTTTGGTTTTGCGCGAAGCGATGACGTCGGACGAAATGGACCCGGCGGGCGTTTATGTCGGGACCAGCTCCGGCCATGTCTTCTACACACGCGACGCCGGGGATACCTGGGAGAGCATGGCTGACAGCCTGCCTCCGGTGTATTCCATCTCAGTGGCCGCGGCGTAGGCTACTGGTAAAATCAAAACAGAAACCCTTTCAAACAACCATGCAAAATGCTTACATTTGCCAGGGCGTGCGAACGCCCATCGGCCGCTATGCCGGATCGCTATCCGCGGTACGCCCGGATGATCTAGCCGCCCATACGCTCGCCACTCTGCGAGCCAAGTTCCCCAAGAGCGACTTCGCGACGGTCGACGAAGTGATTATGGGCTGCGCCAATCAATCGGGCGAGGACAATCGCAACGTGGCGCGGATGGCGCTGTTGATCTCCGGAATCCCGCATACCGTGCCCGGCGTAACCGTGAATCGTTTGTGCGCTTCCGGAATGGAGGCAGTGGCCCAGGCCTCACGCGCGATTGTGGCCGGCGAGATGTCGCTCGCCATCGCCGGTGGCGTCGAGAGCATGAGCCGCGCGCCTTTCGTGATGGGCAAGGCCACCACGCCGTTTGCGCGCAATGCCGAGATTTTCGATACAACCCTCGGCTGGCGCTTCATTAATCCGCTGCTGCAGAAACATTACGGGACCGATTCGATGGCCGAGACGGGCGAGAACGTCGCCGAGGATTACAAGATCGATCGCGAAACGCAGGACAAGTTCGCGCTATGGTCCCAGCAAAAGGCCGCGGCCGCGCAAAAGGCCGGGTTCTTCGCTGAAGAGATCGCGCCCGTCATCATTCCCGGGCCGAAAGGCACCTCAAAAACTGTCTGCGAGGACGAACACATCCGGCCGGACACTACGCTCGAAGGCTTGGCGAAGTTACCCACGCCGTTCCGCAAAGGCGGCACGGTGACCGCCGGAAACGCGTCCGGCATCAATGACGGTGCGTGCGCGCTGTTCGTGGCTTCCGAAGAAGCCGCCGCGAAGTTTGGACTCACTCCGCTGGCGCGTGTGGTTGGCGCGGCCGCTGCGGGCGTAGAGCCGCGCGTGATGGGCGTGGGCCCGATCCCGGCGATTCAAAAGCTGCTCGCCCGCCTGAAGATGTCCATGGATGAAATCGACATCCTGGAACTGAACGAAGCATTCGCCGCGCAAGCCGTGGCTGTGACGCGCGCTTTCGGATTGCGGGACGACTCGGAAAAGGTGAACCCCAATGGCGGCGCTATCGCACTTGGTCATCCCCTCGGCATGAGTGGCGCGCGGCTGATTCTGACCGCGACGCATCAATTGCAGAACACCGGAAAGCGTTACGCCATCGCTTCCATGTGCATCGGCGTGGGCCAGGGCATGGCGACGCTGTTAGAGCGCGTGTAGCGCGATTATTTCGCAGCAGTCGCAGCCGGCTTCAATCCGAAAAACGAGAGATCGATCGCATCGGCCATGGCCTGATAGCCAACGTCGTTGGGATGCAAGTGATCGCTTTTGTTGAAATCGGGACGAATTCGCTTGGGATGTTCGGGGTCTCGAGTTACGGCGTCGAAATCCACCACGGCGTCGAACGCGCCGCTGGAGCGGATCCACTGATTCACCTGCTCGCGCATCTGCTCGCCTGCCTCGCTATAGTAGAGCGCACCTTCGTAGGGCGTCAGCGTACCGCCGAGCACCTTAATTCCGTGCTCATGCGCCCGGTCGATCAATTGCTTCAGCGCACCGATCAGCTCCTCCGACGTCACGGCGTCGCTGGGAGACGCGCCGGGCAATGAAGTAAACCCAATGTCGTTGATACCCTCGAGAATCGTCATCCACTTGATGCCCGGTTGCGCCAGCACATCGCGATCGAAGCGGGCCAGCGCATTCACGCCGGCGCCATCGCGCAGCAGCCGGTTGCCGGAAATGCCCTCATTCAGCACCGCGATATGGGCGCCACCACTAGCCGCCAGACGCCGCGCCAGAAGAGCCGGCCAGCTGTGGTCTGTATCGGGAGTGGAAGTAGCGCCGTCGGTAATGGAATCGCCGAAGGTGACGACGGCGGCCGCATTCGGAGCAGCCGCCACGTCGATGTTCGTCAGCCAGTAATAGGCTTGCGTCGTAGTGGCGTCTGGGATACTCGCCTGCGCGGTTGCGTTGCCTTCCTTGGAGATGTAAGTCGTGTGCAATCCAACTGCGTGCATGGTGTCCGTGGCGGCGGTTTCGGGGATGTAGATACTAACCGCGAGATCGCTCTCGGCTGGAACATCCAGGTCCACCGGGTCGCTGATCTCCGTCGCGCCCGGAGGAATCCAGCACGCCGGCTGGCCGCCGAACCGCACCGTTCGATCGGAGGATGGAATAATGACCGATTCCTTGCCGCGCAGCGCGATGTGCGCTTCCCCGATGACCAGCGGCGTGCTACCGAATGTATTGGAAAGCTCAATGCGCACGCCGCGCCCGCCGATGCTGGTGTGAGCGATCATTCGGACCGTCTGATCGTGAAAACTTGTGATGGGCTGGGGCTGAGGAGCAGCAGGCCTGGCTGGGGCCGCGCCCGCGGCCGGACGGGGTGGCAGAAAAGCCCGCGGTTGTTGCGGCGACGTGGCCCAGGTGCTCACCCAGTGCTCGGGACCGGTCTGCGCGTAAACTTGGCCGAGTGATAGAAGAGCCGGGACAAAAGCGGTAACAAGCAGCTTCATGTCCACTTACTTTATCAGGGAAGCAGGTGAACTATTGGCGGACCCCCGCAGTCATCTGAACCCAGCTCAGAAAGCTGCGCGCATCTCCGATCTCTTCCTCGCTGACGATATGCGGCCGGCCTCGGTAGATGCGGAGCTGAACGTCCGCACCGAGCTCCCGAAACAAATTCGCAGCTTCGTGTGTGGACGCTTCCGGAATCCATTCGTCTACGTCGCTGCCGGTGAGCAACATCCGCAAGCCGGCTAGAGAGCGCGGCGCTATGGCCTTCCAGTCTGACCCCGGAACACCCATCAAGCCGCCGGTCAGAACAATCAGCGCGCCTATGCGCGTGGGATGACGAAGCGCGTAGTCGAGCGCCAGGGAAGCGCCTTGCGAGAAGCCGACGATCACCAGCCGTTCCGGCCCCAGCCGGCCGTATTCACCAGCTTCCAACACCGCTTCGTGGCATCGCTCCACCGCTTCGGTGAGGAAAGGCTCATTGGTCTCGCGCGGATCGAAAAAGCGCCCCGGATACCAACTGCCGGGCGTCTCGGCTTCCGGAACCACCCAGCGGATGCCTTCGATGTTGCCAAAGCGCGCGGCTAAATCAATTTTTTCTTCCGGCGTTTTGCCCCGGCCATGCAGCAAAACGCCCCCAAATTGCGACGAACCCCGCGCCGAGCCGACTGCTCGCACGCGGGGTCGCGGTTGATCGATACTCACACTACTAATTTACTACCCGCTTCCTTGCGGTTGCGGCTCGGCAGCTTGCTTACTTCTTCTGAGTACTCTCCCCGCTAATAAACACGGCTTGGCGGCGGGAAGGCCCGATGCCCACGGCATCCGCGGCGGAAGGAGTTCCCCCGGGAGTCGAGGTGCTCACAGCGATGGCCTCCAGATGCGTCGGGAAGTTGTTTTCCGGAATCGTGATGGGTTCCAGCATGGCCATGATCTCGTCGCGGCGTTCTTCAAACCAGGGCGGCAGCAGCATCGCATGTCCCAAAGCGTCGTAAGGCTCATCGCGCGCGAATCCACCTTCGGCCGTGGCGGCGCATTCCACCAGAATTCCGCCTGGAGCGCGGCAATAAATGGAATGGAAGTAATTGCGATCCTTGATCTCGGAGCAATCGGTGTAACCCAGTTCTTCGTAAACGCCCTTTTGCTCGGCCAGGCCCGCGTCAGTGCCGGCGTCCAGAGCAACGTGATGGGCGCAGCCGGCGCCGAATCCCCAGCTTCCCGAAGGACGGTCCGGATCGTGCTGCAGGACGATGGTCCTGTTCGCGCCACCGCCGTTCAGCTCCAAGCGATGAAGGTTGCCTTCCACGCCGGTCTTCTTGAATCCCAGCGCTTCCACGAAGAATCGCTCGGTCTCGGGAATCTCGCGAACCGACAGCACCGGGCCGTGGAATCCGTGGGTGGCGACATCGGCGGTGACCTCACCGACGGTCCAGGGCTTGCGCTCGTCGGTGGAATCCTCGATCACTTCCAGCTGCAATCCGGAAGGATGGTCAAACCGGACGAACTTCTGGCCGAACCGCTCCTGAATGCCGGTGTGCTTCACCTTGTGGTGCGTCAGGTGCTCGTCCCAGAACTTGGTGGCGCCCTTCTTCACCGTGTACGCGGTGGACTGGATCTGGCCCGATCCCGGACGGCCCGGCACCCGCTTGTAGGGGAAGGTGGTATAAACCGAACCCGGCTCCGCGCCGGCATTTGAGTAATACAAGTGGTAATGGGCATACCGTCCGTCAAAAAGAACGGTCTGTTTAATCAGCCGCTGCCCAAAGACTTGCGTCAGGAAATCTACGTCTTCTTGGGCTCCAGATGCACAAACGGTGACGTGGTGGAAACCCGATACCAGGGACATGTTCCTTTACCTCCGGCGCGATTATATCAAGTGTGATGTGGCACCACAAAACCGCGCGCGTGGTCTCAATATATCAACCCGGCTGCTTGCATGCAAGATAGGGCTCTAGCTCTCAGCGGCTTCCGTGCAACCGGGTTCGGATAGCGCGGCGGGCCACAAAGCGCGCGACCAGCGCGAGTGGAAACCCAATTCACAGAAGTAGTTGACCAGCGTTACCAGAGGCACGGCCAGCATCAGCGGAGTGAGTACCACTGCCCAGGGCCGCTCACCCACCAAACTGGATCCGATGCCGAGGACAGCCTGGGTCAGCTTGGCGTAGTTGCCCGACGCGCCGGCCACTTGTCCATGGCCTTGGCGCACCGCTTCGAGGAAAGAACGAATGCCATCCGCGCCGGAAACTTCGGTATAGGTGAGCGCGAGAGTGCCGAGGGTGTGGGCGTCACTGCCGCCCATGGGCGCCTTTTGCCAATCCTGCGCCAAACGCGTGGCGGCGCGGTTATTGATAGCGGGGATGTGGCCGTTCAATGTCTCCATCGCGGGGAACAGGTCTTCGAACATTTCGAAATCCAGCTCCGTGCGCCGGCCGGTAAGGCTGGAGAAAACATGGTTGATGCTGAACAGAATCTTCTGTTCATCGAGATAGGCGGCCAGAGCGGGCACATCGCTGCGCCGCCGCTGTAGCTCGATATGGTGCCGCTCTTCGATACCGTACACGCCGACGTGGATCTCGGTACCCGACGGCGTAGTGCAGGTGACTTCTTCGCTGAGGAAGAAATCGGGATGGTGGCGGAGATGCTCGGCGGCGTCGATGGAATCGTGATCGGTGACGGTCACCAGATCCATGCCGCGCCGCTTCAAGGTCTCATACACCGCCTCGGGATCGTTGTAGCTTTCGCGGCAGATACGATGAAATCCGGGGATGTTGCACATGCCCGAATGCCGCGTATGGACGTGTAGGTCGCATCGCATGCCTCTTTGTATACTGCTTTACGTTACAATCAGTTGAATTGTGGAAAAAACATTCGTGACAGGGAATGTTATTTTCGCCGGAGGAAACAATCGGCCTGAATTTCGGGTCACAACAAGGAGTGCGTTGGTTCGCCGTCTTGTCGGTTATCGCCGTTCTACCGCCCGCCCCTGCCGGGGCGTATTCGGTGCTCACCCATGAGGCGATCGTCGATTCGGCCTGGCCGCACGACTTGCGTCCGCTGCTGCTCAAGCGCTTTCCCAACGCCACCGACGACCAATTGCGGGAAGCCCATGCCTACGCCTATGGCGGCGCGATCATCCAAGATATGGGCTATTATCCGTTCGGCAGCAAGTTTTTCAGCGACCTGGTCCATTACACCCGCAGCGGCGATTTTGTAGTCGCTCTGCTGAACGATGCTCGGGAATCCAACGATTTAAATGACTACGCTTTCGCGCTGGGCGCCTTAGCTCATTATGCGGCGGACAATCTCGGCCATCCGGTGGCAGTGAATCGCACGGTGCCGATGGTCTATCCCAGGCTGCGGGCAAAGTTCGGCCCGGAGGTCACCTACGAAGACAATCCGGCCGACCATCTCAAAACCGAGTTCGGTTTCGATGTCATTGAAGTGGCTCGCGGGCAATATGCCGACGAGGCCTATCACGACTTCATAGGGTTCAAAGTGGCCAAGCCGTTGCTGGAGCGTGCATTCGAGGAGACCTACTGCGTCCCGCTCAAGAATCTGTTTACCAGCCTGGATCTGGCCCTCGGCACCTACCGGTTCTCGGTAAGCCAGGCTATTCCGGAAATGACCAAGGCGGCTTGGGCAGCCAAGAAAAAGGATATTAAGAAGCTGCAGGCTGGTATGACGCGGCGCCGCTATGTATATCGCATTTCGATCGCCGCCTACCAAAAGGATTGGGACAATCAATACCGCCGGCCTGGCCCGGGCGCACGGTTCCTGGCGTTTCTGTTCCGTTTGGTTCCCAAGATCGGTCCTTTCAAAGCGTTCGCCTTTAAAGTGCCGCCGCCCGCCGCGGAGAAGATGTTCCTGGCCAGCCTGGACGACAGCATCCGGCGCTATCAGGCCTTGCTCGCGAACGTAAGTGACAACCGGCTGCGGCTCGCCAACGAGAATTTCGACACTGGTCGCCCCACCCACATCGGCGATTATCATCTGGCGGATGAAACCTACGCCAAGCTGCTGGAACGTTTTGACGGCCGCCTCAACGACGTGTCCGATCAAATGCGATCGAACGTATTGATGTTTTACGGCGCCTCGGAAAATCCTGCCTCGATGAAAGCCCGCGCTGTGCTTGCGCAGTTGCGTCAAGTGGCGACCACCAACTCAGCGGCGACCAATTAACCAGTGTGGCTCGGAACTTTATCGTTCTCGATAGCTTCGCGTTTCAGCGGAAGAACCACTGAGATGCGGGTCCCTTTGCCCGGCTCGGATTGAATGGACAACTGGCCGCTTAATTCACGCACCCGCTCGGTCATCCCCAACAGGCCTAAGCCATACGCTACGCCGCTGTGCTGATCGAAACCAACGCCATCATCTTCCACCAACACCGACAGTTTGCTGCTGGAATCCTCCAGCTTCACATGGATGTTCTTGGCTTGCGCGTGGCGCGCGCAGTTGGTGAGCCCTTCCTGCACGATGCGATAGAGGTAGGTGCGGTGCGGGTCCGGTACGTCGCGCAGATCCCCGTCCACTTCCAGCCGAATGGGTGTGTTATAGCGCCTGGAATATTCCCGCGTCTGCCATTCCAGCGCCGGCCCCAGCCCTAAAATATCCAACATGGCCGGCCGCAATCCCATGGCGATGTCGCGCGTAGTCCGCAGCGTGCTCTCCGCCAGTTTCTTGGCCTGGTCCAGGTGCGGGTCCGTCTGTCCCCCTCGCCCCCGCTCCATATTTCCCAGCTCCATACGCAGAGCCGTGAGCAACTGCCCGATTTCATCGTGCAGCTCCCGTGATAGCGCCTTTCGTTCCTGCTCCTGGGACGAGACCAACTGCTGTGAAAGATGCCGCAAGCGTTCTTCGGCCAGTTCGCTGGCCTTCTGATGCGTGGCGGATTCCTGCTCGAGCGATGATATCCGGAACACGCTGGCGCCCGCAATGATCACCCCCAGCACCAACGCCGTCAACATCGTTTCCCAGATGTCGTTCTGCAGGTTCACCACAGATTGGCTCAAGTCCCGCCGGCGCGATTCGAAATTCTCTTCGTTCAGTTTCCCCAGTTCCTCGGCGATCGCAAAGATCGGCATGGTCTCCGAACCAAAGCCGTCGTCCATGAAGTGCGCTTTGGTTTGAGCCGGGGGTTGCTGGAACTCGTCCCCCACGGTCTTCAGATATGCTCCCAGGGCGGTCTCCAAGCGTTCCACAGGCCCGCTGCTATGCTGCGGACGCAGGGACTTCAATTGCGCCAGGCTCTGTTCGGTTTTGCTGCGCAGAGCGGCCAGTTGGATGGCATAAGCGCTATTGGACGCGTTCCGCTCCAGTAAACGGTCACGACGCAGCACCGCCACCCGAGAAGTGTCCGAGCGGATGCTTTCCACCACGTTCTCGATATGGCGGTAAGTGTCCTCCACCGCCAGGATCTGCTGGTGAATCCGGCGGGTCTCCTGGATGCTGGCCACGCCGGATAACCCCATGATAATTAAGAGAAATCCCAGGCCGAACACGGACACTGGCCAAATGCTTTGGGGAACGTTTTTCACTTAGGTACTCGCATCGACACGGTACTCCTGACCCGGGGTCGGTACTAGACCCCCCTGATCTATCGACCGTGTTGCCGAACTTCATTAACTCATCGAAAATCAATGCACAGCGAACGCAAAATACTCAAGGAGAATCCAAATGATCGGTACTCAAGCTTTGAATCTTCTGATTCGGATCTGGCGGGATCGCCGGGGCCAGGATCTCATCGAATATGCCCTCATGGCGGGATTTGTCGCGGTGGCTTGCGGCGCTATTATGCCTGGCGTCATGAGCAGTATCAGCACTATATTCAGCCAGATAACGTCCGTGATGAACAACGCGGCGAGTTAAACTGCAGCGGCCCGCTCGTAGCGTTACGATACGAGTGAGGTAATTCTGGCCGCAGATGAACGCAGATCAACGCCGATGAAGCGCTTTTTTTCCATCCGTGTTTATCTGTGTTTATCATTATGTTTCTCTGGGGCCATTGTCCTGCCTCTGGCCTGCGCCGCTGAACCTCCAACGTTCGCGCACGATATCGCTCCCATCGTGTACGAAAAATGCGCGGCCTGCCATCACCCCGGCGGAGTGGCGCCGTTCTCGTTGCTCACCTACAATGACGCGAAGAAGCGCGCCGCCCAGATCGCGGCGGCCACGAAGTCGGGCTTTATGCCTCCATGGTTGCCGGAGCAGGGCTTTGGCGATTTCATGGGCGATCTCCGCCTGACACCGGCGCAGATTGCTACTATTGCCGCCTGGGCGACCGCTGGTGCACCCGAAGGTCCTGCCACGGAGATCCCGCCCCCACCAAGCTTCACCCCCGGATGGCAGCTTGGCCCACCTGACTTGATCCTGGAAGCGCAGAGTTCGGTGCAGTTGCCCGCTTCGGGCCCGGACATCTATTGGAATGTCATCTTCACGCCCAACCTAAGCGCTCGCCGCTGGGTCCGCGCCATCGAGATCCGACCTGGCCAGCCGCGCGTGGTCCATCATGCCAACCTGCTCATCGATCGCGCTGGAACGGCCCACCTGCACGAAGTTGCGCCGGGCAAAGGTTTCCCCGGAATGGACCTGGTGATCGGTCGCAGCCCTTTCGATCCCGACGGCAATTTCCTGTTTTGGAAGCCCGGTGGAAGGCCGCACATCGAGCCGGACGGTTTCGCATGGCGCCTGGATCCGGGGAACGAACTGGTGCTTAATATGCATCTCCAGCCTTCGGGGAAGCCAGAGCAAGTGCGGCCATCGATCGGGCTATATTTCACCGACAAACCCCAGACGAAATTCCCGCTGCTGGTTCAACTTGAGAATGATGAGGCGCTCGACATTCCGGCCGGCGATCGCGACTTCCCCATCGCGGACGATTTCAAGCTGCCCATGGATGCCGACATCCTGGCCATTTATCCGCATGCGCATTACCTCGGCAAGCTGCTGGAAGCTTATGCCACGCTACCGGACAATGCAAGAAAGTGGCTGATCAGAATCCCGGAGTGGGACACCAACTGGCAAGCGGTCTATTATTATCGCGAGCCATTGTTTCTCCCGAAGGATTCCGTGATTCATATGCGCTATCACTACGACAATTCGTCGGCCAATCCGCGCAACCCGAATCATCCTCCTAAGCGTGTGCGATCAGGCAACCACGCTACCGACGAAATGGGCCATCTGTGGCTGCAGATGCTGCCGCGCGGCCCGGGCGATCGCCGCCGCGAATTGCAGGAAGCTGTGATGCGCCATCGTCTGGAAAAAGATCCCAACGATGCCACTGCCCATATGAACCTGGGCGCGATTTTGCTGTCGCGTCTGGACCCGCAAGAGGCCGTCACCGAGCTCCAGGCGGCGGCACGCCTGGAACCGAAACAGCCGGAAGTTCACAATATGCTGGGCCTCGCGCTGGCCACACTGAATCGAAACGCGGACGCCATCCCGCAATTTGAGCTGGCTCTCAAAGGCCGCCCGGATTACCTTAGCGCGCTCTTCAACCTAGCCAATGCCCTGGCTAAGTCTGGCCGCATAGACGAAGCCATGGATAACCTGCGGAAGGTGCTGGCGATCAACCCGGACGACCCCTATGCAAAGAGACGCCTTGCCGCCTTACAGGCCGCCCGTCAACCAGCCGCCCGTCCCTAAGGTAAGTGCCTGAATCCCCAATCCCTAACCCCCAATCCCGCCGGTTTGTTGAACAAACCGGCTATTTCTGCCGTATACTCAGCTAGACGCGTATGAGTTTCCTTTCCAAGCAGTTCATCGATGTTATCCAGTGGACCGAACCGGAAGATGGAATCCTGGCCTATCGCTACCCGATGGAAGACATGGAAATCCAGAACGGCGGCAAGCTCACGGTTCGCGATTCCCAACTGGCGGTCTTCGTCAATGAGGGGCGCATCGCGGATGTTTTCGCACCCGGCCTCTACACGCTGAGCACCAACACGCTGCCGATTCTCACGTACCTGATGAATTGGGACAAAGCCTTCAAGTCCCCGTTCAAATCGGACGTTTATTATTTTTCCACACGGCTGCAAACCGACCAGCGCTGGGGCACCGCCACGCCGATCACCATCCGCGACAAGGAATTTGGCGCCATTCGCGTGCGCGGCTACGGGATCTATGCATACCGGATCGCCGATCCCAAGCTGTTCTATCAAAAAGTCAGCGGCACGCGTGACATCTACCATGTGCCCGATCTGGAAGGGCAGTTGCGCAACACCATCGTCGCACGCATGACCGATAGTTTCGCGCAAAGCTCCGTACCGTTTCTGGACATGGCGGCCAATCAGGCAGCGCTGGGGCAGAAGATCATCGACGCGGTGAAGCCGTCCTTCGCCGAGCTGGGTCTTTCGCTTGAAAACTTCGTGGTGGAAAACATCTCGCTGCCCGACGAGCTGCAGAAAATGCTGGACCAGCGCATCAGCATGAACATGCTGGGCGACATGGGCAAGTACACGCAGTTCCAGGTGGCGCAATCGCTTCCCATCGCTGCCGCAAATGAAGGCGGAGGCGGGATCGCGGGCATTGGCGTCGGATTGGGCGCCGGCCTGACCATGGCCCAGAGTGTGATGAACGCCATGAAGCCTGGAGAACAAGCTCCGCCGCCGGCAGGTGGTCCAACGCCTGGTGCGGGTCCCGTTGCTCCCGCCGCTCCTGCTGCGCCCGCCACCGATACCAAGTTCTGCACTAACTGCGGGAACAAGATTCCGCGAGCGTCGAAGTTCTGCCCGGAGTGCGGCACCGCTCAACAGTAGAATAAATGTCCGGTCTGGAATGGATTGTCGAGGCGCATGGTTGCGACTCGGCCGCGTTGGCCGACGTTCGCCGTCTCGAAGATTTGCTTCGCTCGCTCGTTCAGGCGCTTGACCTGCATCCGCTCGGCAAATCGAACTGGCACCAGTTTCCGGTAACCGGCGGGGTCACGGGAGTAACGCTGCTCACTGAGTCCCACCTGGCCTGTCATACATTTCCTGAGTACGGCTCGCTTTGCCTGAATATCTTCTGCTGCCGGCCACGCCCGGCGGCGGATTTCGATGCGTTGCTGAAGAAAGAATTTGGCGCGGCAAGTGTGTCCGTGCGCCAACTGGAACGACCCTACCAGCCATGAGCGGACCGGTTGCGAACTGCCCCAGCTGCGGCGCGCCGGTGAAGTTTCTCTGGTCCAGCGCCGTCCAGACCACCTGCGAATTCTGCCATTCTATTTTGGTTCGCACAGACGTCGATTTGAAAAAGGTCGGCGAAGTTGCCGACCTTCCGCCCGACGCCTCGCCCATCCAGATTGGAACTGAAGGCGCTTACCAGAACAAAAGCTTCGTTGTCGTCGGCCGCATCATCTACGAATACGAGCAAGGGGGCTGGAACGAATGGCACATCGTCTATAACGATGGCTCGAGCGGCTGGCTGGCGGATGCGCAGCTGGAATATGACCTGTCGTGGGCCACTCCACCTCCGACGCCGTTGCCTGGTCCCGACGAAATCCGGCAGGGTCAGGATTTTCAGTGGAACAGCAAAAGCTATCACGTCACTTCGCGCACTCACGCCCACTACAAGGGCGTGCAAGGCGAGTTGCCTTTCCAGTATTGGGACAAGTCCGATCTGCTCTTTGCCGATCTCAGGACCACCAGCGGCGATTTTGCGACCATCGATTACAGCGAAAATCCAGCGCTGCTGTTTCTTGGCCAGGCGGTGGAATTCGACGATCTGCATCTGAAAAACCTGCGTGAGTTCGAGGGCTGGACCTGATGCCGGCCGTTCAAGCCAAGTCGATCTCGTGCCCCAACTGCGGGGGCCCGGTGCAATTGCGCGGGTTCGCGCACACGCTCAGTGTCGTGTGCCCGCAGTGCCTGACGGTGCTCGACGCCTCCACCCCCGAAGTCCAGATCTTGCAAACGTTCCAAGGGAAAACACGCACCCAGCCAACCATCCCGCTTGGCGCACGCGGCAAAATCTTGGACACGCAGTACGAAGTCATCGGATTCCAGATCCGGCGGGTTCACTCCGGCGAGGACACCTATCAGTGGGATGAATATCTGCTGTTCAACCCCTACAAAGGCTTCCGCTATCTCACCGCATACAACGGGCACTGGAATTTCGTTCACGTGGAAAGCGCGCTTCCCGAGCAAACGCTGGGACGCGGCAGAATCGCGATGCGCTACGGCGGGAAAACGTATCTGGCCTTCGACTCGATGACGGCGAGCACCGTTTATGTTCTAGGCGAATTTCCTTGGAGGGTCAAAACGGGCGATTCGGTGGCCTGCCAGGACTTCGTCGCGCCACCTTCCATGCTGTCTTCGGAAGCCACCGGCGGCGAAATCACCTGGTCGCGCGCCGAGTACATGCCGGGATCGCAAGTCTGGCAGGCGTTTAAACTCCCCGGATCTCCTCCGCCCGCATACGGCATCTTCGCGAATCAGCCGTCGCCCTATAGCGGCGACGTCGGCTCGTCCTGGCGGACCTGGCTATGGCTCAACGTCGCCCTCGTCACGCTGGTGTTCCTGTTCATGATCATCTCGCCCGGCCGCGTCGCCTTCAACGATCATTTTGGTTACCCTCAGGGCGTCAACGGCGACAAGGCTTTCGTAACTTCACCGTTTCAACTGAGCGGCCGCGATTCGAACGTCGAGCTTTCCATCCACACCGATCTCGACAATAATTGGGCCTACTTCAACTTCGCCTTAATCAACGATAAAACCGGCCAGACCTTCGACTTCGCGCGCGAAGTGAGTTACTATCATGACTCCGATGGAAGCGATGGGAGCCGCAACAACAGCGTGATCATTCCGTCCGTGCCGTCGGGCCAATATTACCTGCGCGTGGAGCCGGAGATGGCCTTTGGATCGCCCTACGTGAGCTACGATCTGGAACTGCGCCGCAACGTCCCCAACTATGGTTTCTTCGGAATCGCGGCGTTGCTGTTGCTCATTCCACCGGTTCTAACCACGTTTCGAAAAGGCAGTTTTGAGGCAGCGCGCTGGCGCGAGAGCGATTACGCACCCGTGAGTTCTAGCAGTGGAGGTGACGATTGAATACTCCTTTGTTCGTGATTTATGGCGTTCTGCTGCTGGGAGTGACGGGCGTGGCCGAATACCGCGGCTGGAGCTGGAACCGCATCAATCAGCAACGCGTTCTGCCTAAGTCGATCCGCGATAACCCGGGCGCGTATCGCTCGTCTTACGGCGGCTATTCCCGATACATCGGAGGTAAGTGAACGTGGACACACATGCTCTTTTGAATGCCGTGGTCTACGCGGCGCTCGGGATCGTAATCTTTGCGATCGCATTCGTATTAATCGACAAGCTGACTCCTTATCATCTGTGGAAGGAAATCGTCGACGACAAAAATGTCGCGCTCGCTATTCTGATCGGCGCGCTGTCCATTGGCATGTGCATCATCATCGCGGCGGCAGTGCATTAAAAAGCGTGCACTAGGTGTCCATCGCTCTATTCCTTTCGGTTTTTCTGATCGCCGCCTGCGGCCTCATTTATGAGCTGATCGCCGGAACGCTGGCCAGTTACTTACTCGGCGACACGGTCTTTCAATTTTCCACTATCATCGGTTGTTACTTGTTCGCGATGGGCATCGGAAGTTACTTATCGCGATTCCTGCATCGCGGGTTAGTGGCGCGCTTTGTCTCGATCGAACTGATGGTGGGAGTAGTCGGGGGATTCTCGTCGTCGATGCTGTTTCTCGCCTTCGCCTATACGGAGGCGTTTCGCTTTGTCTTGTACGCCGTCGTTATCCTGGTAGGAACGCTGGTGGGTCTCGAAATCCCGCTGCTGATGCGCATATTGAAAGAGCGCTTCCAGTTTCGGGAGTTAGTTTCGCACGTCCTGACATTCGACTATCTGGGCGCATTGGGCGCATCGCTGCTGTTTCCGATATTGCTGGTTCCCAAGCTGGGCCTGGTTCGTTCGGCGTTGGTTTTTGGAATCTTCAATGTTGCCGTCGCGCTCTGGTCCACTTACTTGTTTCGTGAACAGATCGGCCGCGCTCATGTTCTGCGCGCCGGATCGTTGGTGGTGTTAGCGCTTCTCGGGACAGGAATGATCTTTGCCGACCGAATCTCGTCCGCCGCGGACAACAGCCTGTATGCCGACGAAGTGATCTTCAGCCGCAACACACCATACCAGCGGATCGTATTGACGAAGTGGAAAGATGACCTGCGCCTCTTCCTGAATTCGCATTTGCAGTTTAGCTCGCGCGATGAATATCGCTATCACGAAGCTCTGGTCCATCCGGGACTCGCTGCCCTTCCCGGTGCGCATCGTGTTTTGGTGCTGGGCGGCGGCGACGGGCTGGCCGTGCGCGAAATCCTCAAATATCCTCCGGTGCAAAGCATCACGTTAGTGGATCTTGATCCGGAGATGACACATCTGTTCTCCACACATCCGGTGATGTCCGCGCTGAACCAGCACTCGCTGACGAACCCGCGCGTTCACGTCATCAATGCCGATGCGATGCAGTGGCTGGACCACAACGAGGAGCAATACGATTTCATCGTGGCCGATTTTCCCGATCCTACCAGTTACGCCCTCGGCAAGCTGTTCACCACCGCATTCTATCGGCTGGCCGCGAAGCATCTCGCCAGCGGCGGATTGATCGTAGTGCAAAGCACTTCGCCGCTGTTCGCACGGCAATCGTATTGGTGCATTGTTGAATCGGTGAAACAAGCCGGATTGCGCGTTTATCCGTACCACGTGTACGTGCCGTCTTTCGGCGAATGGGGATACGTGATCGGCAGCTTCGCGCCTTACGAGCCTCCGCGCCAACTGCCTTCCGGATTGCGATTCCTCTCCACCACCAACGTCGGCGAGCTCTTCATTTTTCCGGTAGACATGCAGCCGGTGCCCGCTGAGCCGAACCGGCTGAACGACCAGGTTCTGGTTCGCTATTACGAACAGGAATGGAAGGACGTGGCGCATTAATGCTCTCGAGGCGCGAGTTTTTCGGCGCACCGGCATTGGTCGGACTCTGGAGGAAAAGTGACCGCAAGATCACGGGCGGATTCGTCAACGATGCATTTCCCCTGGGACACCGCCTGCGAGATCATGCCGCATTTCATGCGCCCGCTCAGCAACTGCGCGTTCCTATCGTAATCGTCGGCGGCGGCATGGCCGGATTAAATGCTGCCTGGCACCTGGACAAGCGCGGCTTTCGCGATTTCGTGCTGCTTGAAATGGAACATCAGGCCGGCGGGAATTCGCGCTCGGGCCAAAACGAAATCTCGAGATTTCCCTGGGCCGCGCACTATGTTCCGGTGCCGGCCAAAGGCGAATCGCTGGCGCGGGAGCTGTTCGAAGAGCTCGGCCTTTTTCGCGATGGTAAATGGGATGAACGGGCGCTGTGCTTCGACCCGCAGGAACGTTTGTTCATCAATGGCCATTGGCAGGAGGGTATTGAGCCCGAGGACGGCGCCGCGACGAGAGATCGCGCGCAGTTCCGCCGCTTCCAGGAAATGATCAACGGGTTTCGCGCCACCGGGCAATTCACTGTTCCGATGGAGCGCGGTCTCAGGCTATCGCCACTCGACCAACTCTCCATGTCCGATTGGCTCTCCCGGCAAGGCTTCGATTCCGCGCCTCTGCGCTGGTACATCAACTACGCTTGCCGCGACGACTATGGTGCTCTGGCGAAAGACACATCGGCGTGGGCGGGCGTGCAATATTTTGCGTCGCGCGAGCCCGAAGAAAAAGGCCCGCTCACCTGGCCCGAAGGCAACGGATGGATCGCTGCGCGGCTGATCGAAAAGCTGAAGAAATATTTGCGCACCGGCGATGTGGTTTATCGTGTGGCGCGCAGCGGCAACCGAATTCGCGTTCTTACTGAGCAAACGGAATACATCGCGGACGCCGTCATCTGGGCCGCTCCTACGTTTATAGCGTCATACATCATCGAAGGTGCGCCGCGCGCGGAGGGCTTTCAATATTCGCCCTGGCTCACTGCCAACCTGACTCTCGATCGAATTCCCGATCAGAACAATGACGAGCCGGCTTGGGATAACGTGATTTACGATTCGCCCACGCTCGGCTATGTCAACGCAACGCACATGAGCCTGGCCACGCACATCGATAAAACTGTCTGGACGTTTTATTGGTCGCTTGCCGAGCACACTCCCGAAGACGGGCGCCGGCTGTTGCTCGCGCAAGATTGGAGTTACTGGAAAGAAGCGATTCTGAATGACCTGGCGCGCGCCCATCCCGGCATCCGGCAGTGCGTGGCTCACGTGGACATCATGCGCATCGGCCATGCCATGGCGCGCCCATCGCCCGGATTCATCTTTTCAGACGAGCGCACACGCTGGCTGAACCCTCTCGGCAATATCTTCTTCGCGAACTCAGACCTCAGCGGATTTTCGATCTTCGAAGAAGCGCAATACCGCGGCGTGGAGGCGGCCGAGCGCGCCCTGAGGGTCTTGAGCCGCTCTTAAGCTATGACGTCGCCACCGGTGGGCGGCGCTTATGCCAATCCGTGCGGTCCTGAAATGTTTTTCCGATTGCCAGCAGCATGTTCTCCGAAAACGGCGACCCCATCAGTTGCAGGCCCATCGGCATACCGTTGGCGAACCCACAGGGCAGCGATAGCGCCGGCAAACCGCACAGATTTCCTGCTGGAATCAATGTAGTGAGGCCGGGCGCGGTGGGCGTGGGTCGATCCCCCGCGCGGCGATCGAGCGGTTCGGTGATCTTCGGCGCCGGAGCAAAACGCGTGGGAGCGACGAGCACGTCGACAGTAGAGAGTAAGTCGCGGAAGGCTTCCTGAATCAGCGCACGAACGCGCATGGCCTTCAAATACTCGCTGGCCGTAATCTCCAATCCCGCTTTCAGCCCCGCAATCTGATGCTGGTCAGCGAGCTGACCCACTTTACCGCTTTGGATAAGCGGCTCGAAGACCGCGGAGCCTTCCGAGGAGACGATGGTGGAGATGACGGGGCTATACGGAAAGTCGGGCATTTTAGCTTCGGTGATTTGCACGCCCAGGGACCGGATGGTTTCCAGAGCCTTCGCGTAGTCGGCGCGGGCGGCGGGGTCCACCCCTTCGTTGAAGTCCACCGGCGCATAGCCCACGCGGACGTCCTTCAGATCGCGCGCGAACTGCGGCGTATAGTAAAAGCTCTTGTGGGCGGATGACGGATCGTCAGCATCGGCCCCCGCGATCGCCTCCAGCACCAGGCCGCACTCCTCCGCCGAGCGGCAGATCGGTCCAATCTTATCGAGCGTCCACGAGAGCGCCATAGCGCCATGTCGCGACACCAATCCGTAGGTGGGACGCAATCCCGTGACGCCGCAGTATGCGCTGGGCGTGAGAATGGAGCCGGATGTTTCCGAGCCGAGCGCGTAGGTGACCAGGCCCGCGGACACTGCGATAGCCGAGCCACTGGACGAGCCGCCGGACCAACGCGTGGGGTCCCAAGGATTCAAACCCGGGCCAGTCATGGAGGCGCTGGCATATCGATAACCGGGGCCGCCGGCCAATTCCACCATCGCCAGCTTGCCCGTCAGCAAACCGCCGTGTTTCAGAATGCGCTTCAGCGCGGTGGCGGTGTAATCGAAAACCTGATCGGCATACGGTTGCGCGCCCCACGTGGTGGGATGTTTGGCATAGGCCAACAGATCCTTGGCGCCGAAAGGAACCCCCTGCAAAGGACCGCGCAGACGCTCGCGTTTGATATCGCCTTCCACGTCCTTGGCGTCGCGAACAGCATCCTTGCGCAGCAGCAGCGCGAGGGCGTTGTAGCGCGGCCCGATGCTCTCCAAACGATTGCAAAAGGCGCGCGCCAGCTCTACCGCGGAAAATTCCCGCTTCGTCAGCTTCTGGTTTATTTCGGTAATGCTGGCGAAGAAGATGTCGTCCGGGATCGAGCTCATAGCGTCCCTTAGGGCTTAAACATGGTGGCGGGCTCGGTAGCCATGGGCAACGCGAATTTGTCGAGCGCCTCAGCATTATCGCGGAGCTGGGCTTGGGCGGCTTTCAGCTCGTCATCTGGACTCGATGGCGGACCCGCGGGAGAATTAGCCGGTGGCTGACCCAGCAAAATCGCGGATGTGGACAGCACCGCGGCGAGTTCACGGCGCGTGAGCTTACTCATACAACTTAAGTGTAGTTCAGCCGTCAGCAGGCCGGTGCTAGAGCCTCTAGAGCAGCCTTCTCCATCACGGAGCGCGGCGCAGCGCCGCCGGTCCATATCTCAAACTGGCGGGTGGCCTGCTCCAGAAACATCTGCAGGCCGGAGATCACCGTGGAACCTTGCGATGCGGCATGGCGCAGAAGCGTGGTTTCAAGCGGGTTGTACACCATATCGAAGACCAGTTCCGCCGGAATGGCGCCGGGAAAGAAACAAGCTTCCGGGTGAGGGGACATGCCGAGCGGCGTGGCGTGGACCAGCGCGTCGAATTTTCGCCCATTGAGCTGTTCGCGCAGCAGGGACTCGGCGCCGCAAGCGCGGGCCAGCGAACGAACACGATCGGGATTGCGCCCGACGATGGAAACCTTTGCGCCGCTGCCGATCAATGCGTACGCCGCGCTGCGAGCCGCGCCACCGTTGCCCACCACCAGCACCGACGATTTTGACAGGCGCAGCTTACGGGACAGCGGAACGGTGACCGCGTCCGCATCGGTGTTGGTGCCGCGCCACTTACCGGCTTTTTTCCAGACGGTGTTTACGGCCCCGATGCGCCGCGCCAAAGGATCGATCACGTCCAGGTAGCGGATAATCTTCTGCTTGTGCGGGATGGTAACGCTGAAGCCGGCCACCGGTAGCGACTCGGCCATGATAAAAAAATCCTTCAACTGCGCCGGCTGCACCAGAAATGGAAGATACACCGCGTCGATGCGATGAGCCTGAAACGCGCGATTGTGCACCGCCGGGGAGATGGAGTGGCGAACCGGATCGGCAATCACACCGTATATCTTGGCGGCGCGCGAAAATTTTTCGGCGCGATAAAGATGGCGCAGCACGCGAGCGCTCACCTGGCCGGAGGCCGTCCCCTCCCAGGCATTGGGCGCGGCGTAAGTAAACATCCCACCCCAAGCGGTAGCCAGCACGCGGGTGGGAAATCCGGTCTCGCCCATGGCCAGCACAATCAGCGGCGTGCGCGGGTGCGATTTGGTGAGCGCCAGAATGCGCGAATTATCGGAAGGCTTGCGCGCGGTGGTGACAATCTTATAACCATCCGCTGGAATTCGCAGCATGCGGCGCAATACCACTTCGGGCGAGGGCGTGCCGTCGTAGTTGTGGTACGAAATCATCAGCATGCCCTTGCCCCGCAGTGTTTCCAGGCGCGGGATGCAATTCTCGGCACTCTCGATTTCGATATCCACGGCACGAGCGCCCGCGCCCATCGCGGCGTCCAGAACGCGAATCTGATCCTCCACGCTGCCATTGAATTTTCCTTGATTCTGATGGCGGCGGCAGGTTGCCAGGATGCAGCACTCCGGATGCGCGGCGACAAACTTGCGGATCACCGCGATGCCTTGTTCAGGAGCCGGCAGGTAGTCCAGCCGAAATTCGAAAAAGGACTCTCCCGCATTGACTTCTCGGCGAGCGTTCTCCAACAGTTTCTGCGCGTCGGGAAAACCCATGGCAATGCAAATCCGGGGTAGCGATGATGGATGCGACATGAGCGCGGGAGGAAACAGCATAACACAGGGGGCCTGTGGCCGGGATTGGGGATTGGGGATGGCTGTTGGCGATTAGCCGTTAGCGATTAAGAATTGAGGTGGTGACCGCAGGTCGATCCCGGAGTGGGCTCAATTTGTTGATCTGCGCCGCTTGGCCGACGATACCGGCAGACCCATTTCGCGCAACTGCGCCTTGGCCTTGGCGGCGATATCGGGATGATCCGTGGCATAGAGCGTGTAAATATCGCGAAATTCACGCGCCGCCGAATCGTTCTTGCCCAGCTTGACCAGACACATCGCTTTCATGTAGCGCGCGTCGGGGGTTTTGGGATTGTTGGCGAACTTCTCCAGCACGGCGTCGAAAGCTGTGAGCGCATTCTCATAATCGGCCTTCCGATAGTAAATATCGGCCAGGTAGTATTGGGCATTCGGCGCCAGGTCCGTGTTGCTGTAGTACTTCAGATAGTCGCTGAACTCCTGAAACGCGATATCGTATTTCCCAGCTAATTGGTCGCTGTAGGCGCTGGTGTAGAGCGTTCCGGCTTGCAGACCTTGGGGAGGCGCGCCGGCGCCGTTGGCCGGGCTAAGGGCAGCTCCTGGCGCGGGATTGCCGTTCGAATCACCCGGGGTTCCGCTCGCGGGCGGGGGAGCAGCCGGCGTGCGAACCGTGTTGATGAGATTTTCCAGGTCCGCGATCTTCGCGTCCAGCTTGCCCATGCGCGTATTCATATCCAGCACGGATTCACGTACCGCGCGGAAATCCTCCGACATCTGATCCAGCTTTTGGCCGACGTTGGCAACCGGGCCGTTCAGGCTCAACTGTTGCTGCTTCATGGCGTCGTTAAAGCCGTTTTGCATGATGGCCACGGTAGTGTTGGTGCGGTTCACGCTGTCCAACGTCTGCTGTGTAAGAGCCTGGATGGCGGCCACTTTTTGATCCAGCGTGCTCTGCAGGTTGCGCACCTGGTCCTGCAACAAAGCGACGTCGCGCTGCAGTTCCATAATCTCTTTGCTTGCGCCGAACGCAAAAGGTGACAGCGCGAAAAATACGATAGCGATACGAGACAAGCTCATAAGCAACTCCTGTTGTTGCGCGGGGCGCTTGGGTAACGCCCCGCACTTACATTCAGCCTACTGGCCGGGCGACAAATGCGCGCGGCGATTCTTTTGCCAGCAATCCTCGGTCGCCTCCGTGCATTGCGGCCGTTCCTTGCCGTAGCTAATGGTCTTCAAGCGATCCGCCGGGACTCCCAGTTGCACCAGCATATCCTTGGCGGCGGTAGCGCGACGATCGCCGAGGGCCAGATTGTACTCAGCCGATCCGCGTTCGTCGCAATGGCCTTCCACCACCACCGAGAAATTCGGATCCTGCTGGAAGATCTGCTTCAACAAGGCGGCGTCGTGCGTGAGCGCGTCCCGACCATCGGCGCGAATCTCGCTCATATCGAAATCGAAGAAGGCATCCTGCGCCTGTTGCTGCAGCAAGTCGGCGCTCGACAGGCGCGGAGTGCTGGTGGGTGGCGGAGGCGGCGGAGCGCTGGACACTTCCACGGTAACGGAACGCGAGTCCATGCCACCGGGACCGCGCACGCTCAGCGTGTAGCTGGTGCTAGCCCGCGGAAAAACCTGACGCTGCCCGCTGCTTTGCACCGCGCCCACCCCTTGGTCGATGGACATGTCAGTGGCGCCCGTAATGGACCAGCGCAAGGTGGAGGATTGTCCCGCCTCGACAGTCGAGGGCTCGGCGGTGAAACTGTTGATCACGGGCGCCGCCGGGGCTGGCGGTGCGGTAGTGGTAGGCGTGGGAGGCGGTGGCGGTGGTGGCGGTGGAATCTTCTTTTTGCAACCCACCGCGAACAACACCAGCACCGACAGTAACACCAACATGCCGGTCCGGGACGACTGCCCCGCTCTTGACTGGAGTGACGCGTGCAATCTCGAACTATCGCTCATCCTGACAATCTCCTCTTCTGGATTCATTGATCTTGCTATTGTGTTGCTTTACTCCAAACAGGCTTTTCGTTGTTTCCTTGCGTTGTGAGCTGCTCAACATTTTCACCGTCGGCAGTCATGGTGTAAATCTGCGTTTTCCCCCGGCGTGTGGAGGAAAACACGATGTGAACGCCATCCGGGGCCCAGCTAGGATTTTCGTTTCGTCCCGCGCCATGAGTTAGTTGCACCACGTTGCGGCTGGCAACGTCCATGATGAAGATATTAAAATTTCCCGGTTCAAATCCCCGTGTCCACGCAAACGCGATGTGCTGGCCATCCGGGCTCCACGCAGGATTCACGGCGTCACCTTCGCCAGTAGTCAAGCGGCTCACATCCGTTCCGTCAATATTCATTCTATATACTTGCGGCGTGCCGCCGCGCCCGGAGACGAACACCAGATCCATGCCGGTCCGGGGATTTACCTTAGGTTCCACTTCCAAAGACCCCGAGTGAGTAATGCGATGCAGGTCGCCGCCGTCCAGATCGGTCTCATAGATCTGCGAGAAACCGCCATTCGCCGTGGAGTAAATCAGTAAGTGGCGGCTGTCGGGCAGAAAGTCGGAAGCCGCGTTCATGGAAGCCTGTTGGTTATAGTAGACCAACTTGCGTCCGGTTTCCAGTGAATGAACGTAGATTTGAGGCTGTCCCAGATTCTCCTTCTGCAGGCCGAACTGCGACGCGTTCGCGCTGCGGGAAGAAGGCAGCACCGGGTAACTGGTGAAGGCGATCTTGGTTCCATCCGGAGAAACGGCGGGGAAAGTTGTAATGGAACGGTAATTAGTGAACTGCTTTTGATCGGAGCCATCATAATTCATGGACCAGATCTCTTTGTGGCCGGTGCGATCGGAAACAAAATAGATCCGGGTTCCGATCAGACTGGTGGCACCGAACTGCTTCAGGATATCGGCCGCGAACTGCTGGGCCACGCTCCGCGAGCCCGCTTGGTCGAGCGAGCCAAGATACACTTTGCCGATGAGCTGCGCGGAGCCGATATTGGCTTGGCGGACATCGAACAGCCAACCGTAGAGAACGATCTGGTTGTTCTGCACGGCGGTGTAGCCGAACGCGAGGTAATTGGCGTTGGGCGGCGGTCCGGACCAATCGGCAAGCCAGGGTCCCTGGCTTTGCCCATTCACCGGCGGACGGAAGTCGGATGGACGCTGCGGAACTTGAACCGGGTAGAGCGTCTTGGGGATCATCTTCAACTGGCCGGATGTCGACAGGTCGTTAAAGAGAGTGCTGTTGAAGACACCCATGAAGTTCTGCGCATCGCCGGCGCCGCGAAAATCGGGCACGGCGATAGAGGGCTTTTCCCCCGTCTTGACGACCGGCGCGCTGATCTGCTGGGCACCGGTGAATGCGGCAAAGCCGAAGAGGACTGAGCTAAACAGAATAATTCGTTTCATCGCTGTAGTTGAAATCGGAGTTCCACGCTGGTGGAGCTGCCACTGTAGTTAGGGGGAAGAGGCGGAAACGGTGCCGCGTCCGTAACGGCGCGGAGCGCCGAAAGGTCGAGTATTGAGTTGCCGCTGCTCTGCGCAATTTTGGCGTTGGTCACAGTCCCGTTGCGCATGATGTCGAAGGTAATCACTGCCACTGGTAGATTCTGACCGGCCAGTCCGTTGGTCTGCCACGCGTTGGTGACGCGCTGCACCACTAGGTCGGCATAACCGCCAAACTGGTTTCCGAACGTGCTGTCGGCTCCCACACCCACCCCGCCGGCGCCTGGCTTCTGGAACATCGGTGAGACGGCGGCCTGTCCAATGTGGCTCAGCAGCTGGTTCTCCGATATCGGCTTCGGGTGATAGTGTTGCGTGACTTCGGGCTTGGGTTGTCTCTTGGCAAGCCTACTGGGAAGTGGAATGGCCTTTTCCGGAACAGCCACCTGCGTTCTGGGTTGCGGCTTCGCAACCGGCTGCGGCACTTGCGAGTCGGTGTCATTGGCCACCGGATTCAGTTCGCCTTGATGGGAGGGAAGCGGAATGCTTTTTACCGCGGTAACCGCGACGGCGCTGCCGGCGCTGGTATTGGTGGATCCCCATACCTGGTGCGAATGCTCGAAGCTGATGCTGGAGATGACCAGCGCTCCCGCAATGGCGGCGTGCAGCAGCACCGATTGAACAAATGGCCCTCCCAACGATTCCGGCTGATCGAGGATGTCGGCGTGCTGGCGCATGGTTCTTGCTTATCGGCGTCGGTCGGATTTGTCTTCAGGCTGCGTAACGATGTTCACTGCCAGTTTGGCTTCGCCCAGCGTGGCCACTACTTGCGCGAAGACATCAAAGGTTGTGCGGCGGTCGGCCCGTACGTAGACTGATGAGGCATTATGAAAACGTTTATGGATCCCGTCAGCCAGCAGGTTGATATTCACAGGCCTGTCGTTCAGGTAGGTAGTCCCTTCCTTGGTGATGGAAATCACCGGCAGGTCCTGGACGTTTTCCTTCACCGGCTTTACCTTGGGAACCTCCACCTGTAAGCCGAACTCCATCACGTGCGCCGTCAGCATGAAGATGATCAGCAGCACCAGCACCACGTCCACCAACGGGATGATGTTGATTTCAGCCATGGCTGGGCTGCCGCGATAGCGCCCGCGTCCAAGCCCGCCGGAACCGTTCATTGAGAAAGCCATGTTATGTCCCTCGCGTTACCGCTCTAAACTGCGCTCGGTGAGGTTCAGGAACTCGAGCTGAAAATCTTCCATGCGCGCGGCGAATTCCTTAACCGCGCTACCGAAAATGTTGTAGAAAATGTACGCCGGGATAGCCGCGAACAGGCCGATCGCGGTGGTGATGAGCGCTTCGGAAATACCGGGCGCCACGGCCCTGAGACTGGCCGCGCCCGCGGTGCTCAACTGTTGAAACGCGTCGATAATACCCCACACCGTCCCGAACAATCCGATGAATGGCGAAACGCCGGCGGTGGTGGCGAGAATGCTCATGTTGCGCTCCAGGCGCGTCAGTTCTTCGCTCATTCCGAGTTGCAAAGTGCGCTCCAGCGCCAGGGGATTCGTCACGCTGCCGCGCGATTTCATCTGCCGCGACACTTCGCTATAGCCGAAGTCGAAGACCGTCACCAGAGGCGAGCGACTGAATTGCTCGCTCGCGGCCGCGATCGTGTCGAGCGCCGGCGCCTTGCGGAATGCACGCAGGAAGGACCGGTTGGCGGACCGCGCCCGGCGGAAAGATGCCCATTTCGACAAGATCACGGCCCAGGACACCAGCGAGAAACAGAGCAGGATCACCATCACCGCCTTGGGTATCGGACCGGAGCTTTGTACCAGGTCCCAAACTTCCAATTGCAGGAACAGACCGCCCAAACACAAAGGTATCAACCAGGCTCCTTCCGGCTTAGCATGATGCCACTACCTTAGCCTCTAAAACCATGATATCGCGCCGCCGCCGTTTCTCCATCCACTAAAAAACAAAACAGCAGCATTCTGTTTTACAATCACCCTGTTTGACAGTATGACGCAAACCGCCCCAGGTTTCTCGTCAGAACTCGGCGATGGACAGCTCTACCGTGATTTAGACGGACGAAAACCTCGTATAATTTCATCGAGTGTTGCTGGAGCTGGTGGTCGAGAACTACGCCGTGGTGGAACGCGTGCGGGCGCGATTTCACGCCGGATTGAACCTGCTGACGGGTGAGACCGGCAGCGGCAAATCCATTGTGGTGGATGCACTTGGGCTGATTTTAGGAGGGCGCGCCTCGGCCGATCTGGTGCGCTCGTCGGCCGAGCGGGCGCGCGTGGCGGCCATTTTCGAGGTTCCCGGGGACCCGGCATTGCTGGAAATTCTGGAGCAGGCGGGTACGCCGGTGGAAGATGGCGAACTTTTAATCGAGCGTGAGATCCTGGCCGGCGGCAAGTCGCGGGCATTTCTCGGAAACCGGCCCGTAACAATGGCGCTGTTGCGCGAGATCGCTCCGTTTCTGGGTGATATTCACGGGCAGCATGAGCAGCAACAGCTATTTTCGAGCGAAGCGCAATTGCAATCCCTGGATGATTTCGGCGGAATAGGCCCTCAGGTGGAAGAGGTTGGCAGATTGTTTCGGAGCTGGAGGAATATCGGGAACGAGCTGGAGGAGCTGAACCGATCGGAACAGGAGAAGCTCAGAATGGCGGACCTGTGGAGCTTCCAGTGCAAGGAAATCGACGCGGCCGCGCTGGTGCCGGGCGAAGATACGCGACTGGAACAGGAAAGAGTGGTGCTGCGCAACGTCGCCAAGCTTCAAGACAACGCCAATGCCGCCTATGCCGCGTTGTACGAAGAACAGGAGAGCGTTTCCACGCAGCTTCGTGCCGCGCTGAAAAAAGTGGAGGAACTGGCCAGGATCGACGGCAGTTTCGAGCGCGTGGTGGAGACGCTCAAGAGCGCGGCCATTGGGATCGATGACGCGTCGGATGCCATCCGGGATTATCTCGACAAGCTGGAGGCGGATCCCAAGCGGCTGGATGAAATCGAGTCCCGCCTGGCATTGATTGAGCGTCTAAAACGTAAGTACGGGTCGAACTTGGACGATGTGCTCGCGTTTCTGGAGGACGTTCGAACAAAGATGGAGGCTATTGAAACGGCTGGTGATCGGAGGGTCCGGCTGGAGCAGGATCTGGCCGCTGCCAGCGCCTTATATCGGGAACGCGCCGCTCGGCTGACCAACGCGCGCCGCGCGGCGGCCGACAAACTGGCGAAGAAAGTGGAAAACGAGTTGGATTCGCTGGCGCTCGAAAGCGCCCGGTTTCGCATAGAGGTGCAGGAGGCGAATTGGTCCCAACAAGGCGCGGACCGGGTAGAGTTTCTTATCTCGGCGAATGCGGGCGAAGAGCCCAGGGCGCTGGACAAAGTGGCCTCCGGCGGCGAGCTTTCGCGCATCGCGCTGGCGTTGAAAACTTCATTCGGACATACGCGCGGAAACGGAGTGCAGCGAACTCTGGTGTTCGACGAGATCGATACCGGCATCGGCGGCGGCGTGGCCGAGGCCGTGGGACGCAGGCTGAAGAAGCTTTCCACTTCGAATCAAGTGTTGTGCGTTACCCACCTGGCACAAGTGGCCGGGTTCGCCGATCACCACTATTCTGTTGAAAAGCGCGAGGTGAAGGGCCGCACCGTGGCCGAGCTCGAAGAATTGACAGGCGAAGCACGCACGCGGGAAATCGGCCGGATGCTGTCCGGCCAGAAGGTGACGCCCGAAGCCTTGAAGCATGCCGAACAATTGATTCGCCTGGGTGCGGCGCGGCGGTGAGCCCGGCGCCCGAAAGCCCGGCGGCGCAGCGCGGCGGGAGAGCCTTGCACCTGCGGTCGGCGGAGTGGCTGCTGGTAATTTATTTCGGCTACGTCGCCGCCATCGCACCGCGATTTCCGCTGGAGCAGCAGCTCATCTGGCGGCCCTTCCTGGTGGAGCTGCTGGTTTGCGCCCTGTTTCTGGCGCTGGCTTACGGTGAATCGCGCGAGCACGCCGAGTTATTCAGCATCCTGCGGGATTGGGCTCCCGTCGCTTTGCTGCTGCTGGCGTATCGCGAAATGGATTGGTTCTCGTCCATGGCGCGCGACTTCGATTTGGAGCTGCGCTGGGTGGAGTGGGACCGGACGGTCCTTTACCAATGGCACTTGCAGCGCGTGATTGAATGGCTGGGCGCGCTGGCGCCGATGTACCTGGAGCTTTGCTACCTGCTGGTGTACGCGGTGGCGCCGTTCCTGGTGGCCATTTTATATTTGCAACACCGGCGCTCGCGCGTGAACGGCGCGCTGTTTTTGTATCTGCTGGGAACGCTGGCGGCCTATGCGCTTTTTCCGTATTTTCCTTCGGATCCGCCGCGCATCGCGTTCGGGGGCACCGATATGCCGAACGTCATCACGGCGCTACGCCAGTTGAATTTATGGCTGGTGAACGGGTACGGCATACACTCCAGCGTGTTTCCGAGCGCGCACGTGTCGTCGGTTTTTTCAGCCGCCTGGGCGCTTTTCGCTTTTCTGCCGGAACGCAAGCGCTACGGCTGGGGAATGCTAGTGTACGCCGCAAGCGTTGCGGTAGCGACGGTTTATGGACGCTACCACTATGCCGCGGATGTGGGGGCGGGAATCGCTATCAGCCTGATCCCAGCGGCTATGATTCTTCTGGCTCGTCGCCGCCTTCGTGCTCACGGCCTTCTTGAACTGCCTTGAGGCGCTCTTCGCGGCGCTTGGCCCGTTCGGCCGCGCGCTTGACGAGCTCGGTGCCCACCAATTCGAGCTTGGCGAGTTCGGCGCCGTCGCCTTTGCGCCAGCCCAAGCGAACGATGCGGGTATAGCCCCCGTTGCGCTGGCCGAATTTGGTGCCGAGTTTATCGAACAGCTTCTGTACCGAAGCCGGCGTGCGCAGGAAAGCCGCGGCCTGACGGCGCGAATGCAGCGTGTCTTCCTTGGCAAGCGTGATCATCTTGTCCACCAAAGGCCGCACCGCTTTGGCCTTGGGAACGGTGGTGATGACGAAATCGCTTTCGATGACGCTGGTCACCAGGCCGCGCAACAGCGAATTGCGCGCGGCGACATTGCGTTTGAGTTTAAATCCGGCAACCCCGTGGCGCATGGCTTACTCCGCTACCTCGTCCAGCCCCGCCAGTTCGTCTTCGGCGCCATAGTGCGGCAGCGAAGGCGGCGGTGCAACTAACCGGCCCTGCGCATCGAACTTCATTCCGAAAGTGAGGCCCAGGTTGGAAAGAATTTCCTTGATCTCGTTGAGCGATTTACGCCCGAAGTTCTTGGTGCGCAACATTTCGGCTTCGGTCTTCTGCACCAGGTCGCCAATGGTCTGGATGTTGGCGTTCTTCAGGCAATTGTAAGAACGGACGCTCAACTCCAGTTCCTCGACGGAACGGTTGAGCACTTCGTTCATCTGGCTGGCGCCGCGCTCGGCGGGCTCCTCGGCGGTCTCCGGCAGCTCTTCAAAGTTGATGAAGATCGCCATGTGATCCTTGAGCAGCTTGGCGGCCTGGCCGATGGCGTCCTGCGGCGAAATAGCGCCGTTGGTCCAGACTTCGAGCGTCAGCTTGTCATAGTCGGTCATCTGGCCCAAGCGGGCCGCTTCCACGGCGAAGTTCACTTTGCGCACGGGCGAATGCACCGAATCGATCGGGATGTAACCGAGCGCCAGGTCTTCGTCGTAGTTACGGTCGGCAGCCACATAGCCACGGCCGGTCTTAAGCCGCATTTCGATGTTGAGCTTGCCGCCTTCTCCTACGGTGGCGATGGGCAAGTTACGGTCCAGCACTTCCACGTCGGCATCGGTCTCGATCTGGCCGCTCAGCACCTGGCCGGGACGGTCCACGCGAAGGCGCGCGATGCGGATGCCTTCACCGCTCATCTTGAACGGCACCTGTTTCAGGTTGAGGATGATGTCGGTGGCGTCTTCCACTACGCCCGGGATGGGGCTGAATTCGTGAGCCACGCCTTCGATGCGGATGGAGGTGATGGCGGCGCCTTCAATGGAGCTGAGCAGCACGCGGCGCAGGCCGGTGCCGATGGTGGCTCCAAAGCCGCGCTCGAACGGCTGCGCGGTAAACATGCCGTAGCGTTCGGTGAGAGTTTCGGTGTTGGCGATCAGCCTTTTCGGCTTTTGAAAACCTTTAAACATAATTCAGTTTCCTCAATTCTTTCGATCTTACTTGGAGTACAACTCGACGATGAGCTGCTCGTTCAGCTGGATCTGGACGAGTTCTTCTCTTTTGGGCTGCGCGATCATCCGGCCCTTGAGATTATCGCGGTCCACCTCCAGCCAATTGGGTGACGGCGCGTGCGCGGTGGCATCGCGGGCCGCCAGAATGGTGGGATTATTTTTGCTCTTCTCGCGAACTTCGATGACATCGTTCAACCGGACTTCAAACGAAGGGATATTCACCTTGCGGCCGTTCACCATCAGGTGCCCGTGGCGGACCAACTGGCGCGCCTGGCTGCGGCTGGTCCCGAGGCCCATGCGGTAGATCACGTTGTCGAGCCGGCGCTCCAGCGAGTTGAGCATGTTGTCGCCGGTGACGCCCTTGGTGCGGAAAGCGCGCTCAAACAGATTGCGGAACTGGCCTTCCATGAGGCCGTAATAACGGCGGGCCTTCTGTTTCTCACGCAATTGGAGACCATAATTAACCAGCTTCGGCTTGCGATCCTTGCCGTGCTGGCCGGGAGCGAAGTTGCGCTTCTCGATGGCGCACTTTTCGGTGTGGCAGCGCTCCCCTTTCAAAAACAACTTCATGCCCTCGCGCCGGCACAGCCGGCAAACGGGGCCATTGTATCTCGCCATTCCTTAATTACCTTCCTCCACGCTATGCGCGGATGCTTCCAAAGGTGCAGTTTACAGCGCGCTTGGCGCGCCTTCGTCCTGCTTACTTCACGAACAACCGCTGCCTCACGGTCGCGGCTCAGTTTCGATCAAACTCTACGGCGTTTTGGCGGACGGCAGCCGTTATGCGGGATCGGTGTCCGATCCTTAATCGACTTCACTTCAATTCCCACGGTCGCGAGCGCGCGCACCGCGGATTCCCTCCCGGCCCCGGGCCCGACACTCGGACTTCTACTGAGCGCAGCCCATATTCCTTGGCCTTATTGGCGGCCGTCAGCGAGGCCTGCTGCGCGGCAAAGGGAGTGCCCTTGCGGGAGCCCCGAAATCCGAGCGAGCCGGAACTGGACCAAGCCAGAACGTTGCCCACCATGTCGGTAAAGGTCACGATGGTGTTGTTGAAGGAAGCCTGGACGTGCACCAGGCCATTCGACACAACCTTCTTTTCCTTCTTCTTGAAGGTCTTCTTCTTGGTAGTTTTTGCGGGTGCTTTGGCCATTTGTCGTCCTAGGTCTTACCGGTCGCCTTCTTCTTATTGGCGACGGTTCCGCGCCGCGGTCCTTTCCGTGTGCGGGCGTTGGTGTGGGTGCGCTGTCCGCGTACCGGCAGCCCGCGGCGATGCCGCAACCCGCGATAGGAACCCATTTCGATGAGGCGCTTGATGTTCATCGAAAGTTCCTTGCGGAGGTCGCCCTCCACCGATCCTTCGTTCTCGATCAGGGTTCGAACGCGGTTGATTTCGTCTTCCCCGAGGTCGGCAATCTTCTTGGCCGGGTCGACGTTCGCTCGATAAAGCAGCGAGAGAGCGCGAGTGCGCCCGATTCCGTAGATATACGTCAGACCGATCTCGGCCCGCTTCTTGGCTGGTAAATCGACACCTGCAATACGCGCCATGTATGTTTCCTTTGGCTCCTTACCTTAACCCTGCCGCTGCTTATGCTTGGGATTCGAACAGATGACCCGCACCACGCCCTCGCGGTGGATCACTTTGCACTTGTCGCACATCTTCTTGACGGACGCCCGGACTTTCATTTCTTTCTCCCTTGCCTCGCCATGAGTGGCGACGCGGCACGCTTAAAGCGTGCGCTACGATAGCAATCTAATAATTCTTCCACGGCCCGGATCCTGCGGCGATAACTCAACCTGCACCCGATCTCCTGGCCGAACTCTCACAAAATTCGTCTTCGCCGCTCCGGCCGCATGGACCAGAACCACGGCTTCGTTCTCCAACTTCACCTTCACTATGGCGCTCGGCATCAACTCTATGACAACCGCCTCTACTGACGTCACGGCCGCGTCAAAACCCACGGACCATCCGACGTAACCGCCACGCAGTGCTCAAAATGCGCCGACAACGAATGATCCTTGGTGACGGCCGTCCATTTGTCGGACAAAACTCGCATATCCGCTGCGCCCGCGTTGACCATCGGCTCAATGGCCAGCACCATGCCTTCTTTCAACCTCGGATTCTCGTTTCGGCGATCCACGTAATTGGGCACCTGCGGCTCCTCGTGCAGCTTGGTGCCGATGCCGTGCCCAACCATTTCGCGAACCACCGAGAATCCGTTTTCCACCACGTGCTGCTCCACCGTTCCGCAAATATCGAACAGCCGGTTGCCCGGCCGCGCCTTGTCGATGGCCAGTTCCAGCGATTCCTTGGTCACTTCCAGCAGCTTCTTGACCGACTCGTTAATCTCACCCACCGGTACCGTGATGGCCGAATCGCCGAAATAACCGTTCAACTGGACGCCTGTGTCGATGGAAACGATGTCGCCCTTCTTCAATTTCGTCTTCGCCGACGGCATCCCATGCACGATCTGGTCGTTCACCGACGTGCACAGCACGTACGGATATTTGCTGCCGGCCGATGCCGTGTAATAACCCTTGAAGGCCGGCTTCGCGCCCGCATCCTTCATCATTTTTTCCGCCGCAACTTCCAGATCGTGGGTGGTAACGCCCTCTTCCACCATTTTCGAAAGATCCTGGAGGATCTGCCAGACCAGCATCCCGCTTTTGCGCATCTGGTCCAACTCGCTGCGGTTCTTACGGATAATCATCTCCGATGACAAAAATTTCCGTGGGTAGGCGCACATCGGCCCTCTCCACGGAAACGACTGATAAATCCATTATAGAGCAAAATCATGCGTTTAGGACACACTGCTGCGGCGGCCCCGAATCCGGCCCGAGCGCGGCGTAAAGCCTTCGTAATGCCGCATGATCAACTGAGCTTCCACCTGGTTGACGGTATCCATGGCCACACCCACTACAATCAGCAGCGAAGTGCCGCCAAAAAAGAAGTTCACGTTCAGCCCATCCAGCAGCCAGCGCGGGAAATGGGCGTCGATAAAGTTGCCGACCAAAGGCAGCCGCTGCAGCTTGATGCCGGCGATCATGATCTGCGGAATCAGCGACAGCACCGACAGGTACAAGCCGCCCACCACGGTGATCCTGGTCAGGATCTTGTTCATGTATTCAGCGGTGTTCTTGCCGGGACGAATGCCGGGGATGAAACCGCCGTACTTGCGCATGTTGTCCGCTGCTTCATTGGGATTGAAGATGATGGACACGTAGAAAAAACAGAAGAAAATAATCAGGACGCAGAAGAGCAAGTAGTACAGCGGCTGATTGCCGCCGATGGAATCCAGCATACCGCTGAGGATCGGGCTGTTCTTCACCACTTGCCAGTTGGTGAGCGTCTGCGGGAAGGCCAACAGGGAGGAGGCGAAGATCACCGGGATCACGCCGCCCGCGTTCACCTTCAAGGGAAGGTGCGTGGATTGTCCGCCCATCATCTTGCGGCCCTGGATCCGCTTGGCGTATTGCACCGGAATCCGGCGCTCGCCGCGTTCCACCAGGACGATAAAGGCGACCACCGCCAGCATGACCGCCAAAATGATGATCAGGTGGATGGGCGTCCAGTCTCGTACGCGGAACACGTGATCGTAAATATTGTCGATGGCGCGCGGAAGACCGACCACGATACCGGCGAAAATCAGCAGCGACATTCCGTTGCCGATGCCGCGCTCGGTAATCTGCTCGCCCAGCCACATGATGAATGTGGTTCCCGCGGTCAACGTCAGAACGGTCATTGAAAGGAATGCGAGCCCAGGATTTAAAACGAAACCGCCGCCCGATTTCTCGAGCGTTAGCGCGATACCGAAGGACTGCACCACAGCCAGGATAATGGTGAGATAGCGCGTCCACTGCGTGATCTTGCGGCGTCCCAGTTCGCCTTCCTTCTGGAGTTTTTCGAGCGTCGGCACCACCACCTGCAGCAGCTGCAAAATAATGGACGCGGTGATGTAGGGCATGATGCCCAGGGCGAAGACGGTCAGCCGGCGGAACATGCCGCCGCTGAACAGATCGATAAACCCAAACAGCGAACCCGAATTCTGCTGGAAGAACTCCGCCAGGCGGTTGGCATCGATCCCCGGAGTGGGGATGTGCCCGCCGAAGCGGTACACGGCCAATAAACCCAGCGTGAAGAAAATGCGCTTCCGCAGGTCCGGAATCCGGAACATATTGGCGATGGTGTCGAAGAACTTCATCTTTGACCTACCTCGATGATCTCAATGAACTGATGATCTCGTTCAACTCATGATCTCGCTGAACTACTCGCTCCCGATCACGTTTCCACTGCCCCCGGCCTTCTGAATTTTCTCCAGAGCCGACTTCGAAAATACGTGCGCCCGCACTTCAATTTTGCGGGTGATGTCGCCCGAGCCCAGCACTTTGAGCCCGGCGCCGAGTTTCTTGATGACGCCGAGTTCCAGCAACCGTCCCGGATCGAAGGCGCTGCCATCCAACTGTTCCAGACGCCCTACATTCACGATGGCATACTCTTTCTTAAAAATGTTGGTGAACCCGCGCTTGGGCAGGCGACGATGCAGCGGCATCTGTCCGCCCTCAAAGCCACGCATGATGCTGTAGCCGGAAATGGATCGCGCGCCTTTCGCGCCCCGGCCGGAATATTTTCCGCGGCCCGTGCCCATGCCTTGGCCGATGCGCTGGTTCTTTTGTTTTTGCCCTTTGGGCGGGCGAAGATCGCTGAGATTCATGACGGGTCCTTATCAGTCCTTTAAGATCATCGGTCCTTTAAGATCATCGGTCCTTTACGATCATCAATCCTTGACGATCGCCAGCAGGTGCGGGATCTTGGCCACCATGCCGCGAAACACGGCATCGTCCGGCCGCACCACGATGCGGTTCATCTTCTTCAAGCCGAGCGACCGCACAATCACCTTGTGCTTCTCCGGGCAGCAGATGGGGCTGCCAATCAGCTTAATTTTAATAGTGCCGGCCATACTAACCCACCTTCTCCTGCGCCAGACCGCGCATGTCCGACGTCTGCGCCCGATCGCGCAACTGTTCGAGCGCGTTGATGGTGGCTTTGACGACATTGTGCGGATTGCGCGAACCAATGGATTTTGTCAGCACATTCGTAATACCGACCGCCTGGATCACCGCGCGCACCGGACCGCCGGCGATGACGCCCGTGCCTTCGGGCGCCGGCTTCAACAGCACCAGTCCGCTGCCGAAGCGGCCGAGCACCATATGCAGAATGGTGGTCTCGAGCACGTTGATTTTGCGCAGATTCTTCTTGGCCGCTTCGATGCCCTTCTTGATCGCGGCCGGAACTTCCTTGGCCTTGCCGGTGCCAAAGCCGACGATCTTCGCGCCGGGATCGCCAATGACCACCAGCGCCGAAAAGCTCAGATTCTTACCGCCCTTTACGACCTTCGTGACGCGATTGATCGAGACCACATTCTCCTTGAGGTTCAAGGTGTTGGCATCGATCCTTTTCGCCGTGGGTGTTGCCGCCATGATTAAAACTCCAATCCTGCTGCTCGCGCGGCATCCGCCAAGGCCTTCACGCGCCCATGGTACAGGTAGCCTCCGCGATCGAACACAACTTTGCTGATGCCTTTGGTCTTGGCGCGTTCGGCAATCAGCTTGCCTACTTCCTTGGCGCCGGCCAGATTGCCGCCGCTCGCCACCGCCGAATTCTTTTCGCCCGACGACGCAGCGGCCAGCGTTTTGCCCTGCTTGTCGTCGATCACCTGCGCGTAAATATGTTTCAAGCTGCGGAACACCGCCAGGCGCGGCCGTTCCTGGCTGCCTTTGAGCTTGAGCCGGATGCGGCTATGAACTCGAACCCGAACGTCGTTCTTAGAAGATTTGGCCATTTACTTCGCTCCTGCTCCCGCGGTCTTGCCGGCCTTTTTGCGGAGCGCTTCACCGGTGTAGCGGACGCCTTTGTTCTTGTACGGATCGGGCGGACGCAGCGCGCGAATGTTCGCGGCCACCTGTCCCACCATTTGCTTGTCGTAGCCGCTCAGGACCAAGTGGGTCTGCTTGTCGATCTTCAGCTCCACGCCATCGGGCAAAAGCAACTCGATGGGGTGCGAGTACCCGAGCGTAAACGTCGCCACCTTACCCTTGACGTCGGCGCGATAGCCGGTGCCGGTGATATCGAGCTCGCGCGTAAAGCCGGTGGAAACGCCTTGCACCGCGGCGGCGGCCAGCGCGCGGGTGAGCCCATGCAGCGCGGCGCGCTGATCGGAATCGCGCGAAAATTCGAGATGACCGTCCGCCTGCCGGGCTTCAATGCCATCCGGCATCGGCACATTGAGCTTGCCCTTGGGGCCTTCCACCAGCAGCTCTTTGCCCATCGTGATCTTCACGCCCTTGGGCAGAGGAATGATTTTTTTGCCTACTCGCGACATAGTTTCAACTCCCTGGTGGCGCACGCACTCTTGCGTGCCGCGTTCACACTCGTGTGAACGCTAATTACCACAGCTGGCACAGGACCTCTCCGCCGACGCGTTCTTTGCGCGCCGTACTGCCGGTCATCACGCCCCGGGCCGTAGTCAAAATATTGATGCCGAGACCGCCCAGCACCTTGGGAACTTCCGCGCTGCCGACGTACACGCGGCACCCGGGCCGCGACACGCGCTCGATCCGCGAAATCACCGGCACGTTTCCGGGGGTGTACTTCAGATAGATGCGGATGCTGCGCTTGGCGCCTTCTTCGGCCACCTTGAAGTTGACGATGAAGCCCTCTTCCTTCAAGATGCGCGCGATCTCCATTTTGAGCTTGGAGGCAGGTACGTCCACCTTGGGATGGCGCGCCGACTGCGCATTGCGAATACGCGTCAGCATGTCGGCGATGGGATCGGTAATGGCCATTTTTCTACTCCGGGGCTCCTTTCCTTACCAGCTCGCTTTGATCACGCCGGGAACCTCGCCAGCCAGAGCAAGCTGACGGAAGCAGATCCGGCATAGATTGAATTTCCGGATGTAGCCGCGTGGCCGGCCGCAACGGAAACAGCGGTTGCGCAGGCGGATTTTCACCCGCGCCGGGGTGGTCTTGTTCGCACTCTTGTCGGCCGCTATCCTGGCTCTGGTTGCGTCTTCTTTCGCGATCTTCGCTGTAGTTGCCATGTATTCCTGTGTATTCTGAATCCTGAATTCTGTCTTCTGAATTCTTCTTCCTACTGTCGAAACGGCATCCCCATGTGCTTGAGCAACGCCAGACCTTCCGCGTCCGTTTTGGCGCTGGTGGTGATCGAAATGTTCATGCCCTTGACCTTCTCCACCTTGTTGTAGTCGATCTCGGGAAAAATCAACTGGTCGCGCACGCCCAGCGTGTAATTGCCGCGCCCATCGAAGCTCTTCGACGACACGCCGCGAAAATCGCGGACGCGCGGCAGAGCGACGTTCATCAGCCGGTCCAGGAATTCGTACATGCGGTCGCCACGCAGGGTCACCATGGCGCCGATCGCCATCCCTTCGCGCAGCTTGAACGCCGCGATCGATTTCTTGGCCTTGGTCACCACCGGCTTTTGTCCCGCGATCTGGCCCAGCTCGTTCACCGCGCCATCCATCAGCTTGGCGTTCTGCGTGGCTTCGCCCATGCCGATATTCACCGACACCTTCTGAATCTTGGGCACCGCCATCACGTTCTTATAGCCGAACTCTTTGGTAAGCGCCGGGATCACGCTCTTCAAATAATGTTGCCTAAGTCTTGCTTCTGCCATCTCTAAAATCCTCTACCCTTTGGTGTCCAGCAGCTCGCCGCTTTTCTTTGCGATGCGGACGCGGTGCGTGGAAGTGCCGCTGGATTCGAGCTTATAACCCACGCGCGTGGGAATGCCGCCGGAGGTGAGCAGCATCACATTCGAAATCGCGATACCGCTTTCCTTCTCCGCGATGCCGCCCTTAATTTGCTGCTGGGGGTTGGGACGGGTGTGCCGCTTGATCATCGACACGCCTTCCACAATCAGCTTACCGCGCCAGCGATCCACCGAAATCACCTTACCGGTCTTGCCTTTGTCGCGCCCGGCAATCACCTTCACCTGGTCGTCCTTCTTAATTTTGGTTTTATGGAACGTCTTTTCCACCGGCCGCTTGGGCATCAGATCACCTCCGGCGCGAGCGAAACGATCTTCATGAAGCGTTTGTCGCGCAGCTCGCGCGCCACCGGACCAAACACGCGCGTGCCCACCGGCTCGCCCACTTCGTTGATTAGCACGGCGGCGTTGGAGTCGAAACGGATGTAGGTGCCATCCTTGCGGCGAGATTCCTTGCGCATGCGGACGATCACGCAGCGCACCACTTTGCCTTTTTTGATGGGCGATTCGGGCGTCGCTTCCCGGACGCTGGCGGTGATCACATCACCGAGTCCCGCGCGCAGCCCCAGATCTCCACCACGCGGAAGAATGCACTGCAATTTCCGGGCGCCGCTGTTGTCGGCCACCTCCAGGATGGTGCGCATCCCAATCATGACTTCCTCCCAGAACCCTTGAGCGAAGATTTGGTCTTCGGCGACTTAGAACCGGCGGTGGGCTGCGTGGTGTCCAGATCGACGGCAGTCGGCTCAACCGCCACTTGCACTGCTTTCCGCAGCACCTCGCCCAATCGCCAGCGCTTCAGCTTGCTCATCGGACGGCACTCGATGATCCGCACCGTGTCGCCGACCTGCGCCCTGCGCTCTTCGTCGTGGGCGTAAAACTTGCTGCGCTTATTGATGATGCGCTTGTAGATGGGATGCGGAACGCGCCTAGTGACTTCGACCACGATGGTCTTGGTCATTTTGGCGGAAACCACCTCGCCCACCTTCTCGTTCTTGTTGCCAATCTTCTTCTTGACTGCGGCGTTCTTGACTGTCGCGCTGTCGGCCATGGCTTACTTCCCCTTCTTCTTTTTCTTGGCCACCGGCTCCGGCGCGGTATCCGGATGCAGCTCCCGATCGCGCAGGATAGTGAGAATGCGCGCGCGGTCCTTGCGCAAATTCCGCACCTTCTTCAGTCCGTCGGTCTGGCCCATGCTCAACTGAAAACGAAGACGGAAATTCTGTTCGCCGATTTCCGCTACTTGCCTACGCAGCTCGTCGCTGTCGAGTTCCCGTATTTTATCTGCTCTCATCGTTATTCTCCGCGCTACCCAGCTACACCCCAGTGTTATCTTCGCGGCTCACCAGTTTGGTCGGCAGCGGCAGTTTGCCGGCGGCCAGCCGGAATGCCTCCTGCGCGGTGGCTTTCGGAACGCCTTCCATTTCAAACAGGATCTTGCCGGGACGAATCACCGCCACCCACTCTTCCGGCGCGCCTTTACCCTTACCCATACGAGTTTCAGCCGGCTTCTTCGTAATCGGCTTGTCGGGAAACAGCCGGATCCAAACCTTGCCGCCACGCTTGATGAAGCGCGTCATAGCGATGCGGGCCGCCTCAATTTGCCGGGACGTGATCCAGCCGCAGCGCATAGCTTTCAACCCGAACTCGCCAAACGCGAGACTAGAGCCGCGCCAGGCTTTGCCGGTCATGCGGCCGCGCTGCTGTTTCCTGTACTTGACCTTCTTTGGCATCAACATGACGTTGGGTCTCCGCTATCCTTGCTTGGGCGGCTCTGAACTTGGCCCGCCATTCGATTCAGTGGTGGTTTCTTTGGATTCCTGCTTCCAGCTCGGCTGCGGCGGAGCGAGTGGCGGCAGAATGGGCGCAACGCGAGGGGTGGCGCCTGGATCAGGAGGTGCCTGTACCACTGGTCCGCTCGGTTCAGGCGTGGGAGGCGCAAAAGCGCTCCCGGGACGCCGTTCACGCCGGTCTCGCAATGGCTGACGCCGCGGCTCGGGATCGTTCCGCATGGAATCCCGGCGCCCACTGTCCAGGATCTCGCCCTTGTAGGTCCAGCACTTGATCCCGATGACGCCGTAGGTGGTGTAGGCCTGCGCAAAGCCGTAATCCAGATCGGCGCGCAAAGTGTGCAGCGGCAGCTGGCCCTGCAAATACCATTCGCTGCGGGCGATCTCCGCGCCGTTCAAGCGGCCCGATACGCGAACCTTGATACCCTTGCAGCCGAAGCGCAGCGCCGAATCGACCGCTTTTCTCATGGCTCTCCGAAACGCCACGCGCTTTTCGAGCTGCAGCGCGATGGACTCGGCCACCAGTTGCGCGTCCAGCTCGGGCTTGTGCACTTCCTGAATGTCGATGAAAACCTCGCGCTTGGTTTTCTTCGCGAGATCGCCTTTCAGCTTCTCGATTTCCGCTCCCTTGCGTCCGATGATAATTCCGGGGCGCGAGGTGCGAATGGTGACGCGCAGCTTGTTGCCGGGCCGGTCCACTTCAATGGAACTGACGCCGGCCGATTTCAACCGCTCGCGTAGCGCGCCTTTCAACTCCAGGTCTTCGCGCAACAGCTTGGCATAGTCCGCTTTGGCGAACCAGCGTGATCGCCAGGTCTTGGTGACGCCCAGACGAAACCCGTACGGATGTACTTTCTGTCCCACTATGCGTTCTCCTCGGCTGCCACTGGCGCGGCCCCGGCCTTATCGCTCACGACTACCGCGATATGCGAAGTGCGCCGCTGATAGCGGTAGGCCCGGCCCATGGGCGCGGGCCGGATGCGTTTCTGACGCGGTCCTTCGTTGACGTAAGCCTCGCTCACCACCAGCTCATCCACATCCACGTCGTTGTTGCGGTTCTCGGCATTGGCGATGGCTGAATCCAGCACCTTCAGCACGGTTGGCGCCATGCGCTTGTTGGTCTGGCGCAGAATAATGCGCGCTTCGTTGGCGGAACGGCCGCGGATCAGGTCCACCACCAGCCGCGCCTTCTGCGGCGAGGATCGAATGTATCGGGCTTCTGCTCTGGCTTGCATCGTTGTTCCTTTAAAACCCTAGGCCGGCTTGGCCGTTTTCTCCGTGGATGAGGCGGCCTTCACCGAGTGCCCCTTGAACACACGCGTCGGAGAAAACTCGCCCAACTTGTGGCCCACCATGTTTTCGGTGATGTAGACCGGGATGAACTTCTTGCCGTTATGAACCCCGAGCGTGTGACCGATGAAATCCGGAACGATGGTGGAACGCCGCGACCACGTCCGTAGCACTTTCTTCTCGTTCTTCGCGTTCATGTCGGCCACCTTCTTCGCCAGGTGGTCATCGGTAAACGGCCCTTTTTTTAATGATCGACTCATCCTTATATCCCCGCCTGCCGTTAGCTATTTGCCATTGGCTCTTGGCCAAAAGCTAACTGCCAACAGCTAATTCCTAGCCCCTCTTTTTCGCCTTCCGGCTCACAATCCACTTATCCGTGCGCTTGTTATTGCGCGTTTTGAATCCGCGCGTCGGCTGGCCCCACGGCGTGACCGGATGCCGGCCGCCCGACGTCTTACCTTCGCCACCGCCGTGCGGATGGTCCACCGGGTTCATAGACACGCCGCGGTTGTGCGGCCGCTTGCCCAGCCAGCGGGTCTTGCCCGCTTTTCCGTGCGACTCGTTTTCGTGCTCGACATTGCCCACCTGCCCGATGGTGGCCATGCATTCCACCAGCACCCGGCGAATTTCACCGGAAGGCAACTTCAGCAGCGCGATCCCGCCTTCGCGCGAGACCAGCTGAGCTTGGGCGCCGGCCGAGCGCGCCATCTGAGCGCCTTTGCCCGGCCGCAATTCGATATTGTGCACCACGGTGCCGGCCGGAATATTTTTCAGCGGCAGCGCATTTCCAACCAGGATGTCAGCTTCGGCGCCCGAGTTCACGGTGCGGCCTACTTCCAGACCCACCGGACAAATAATGTAGCGCTTCTCGCCGTCTGCGTAATTGAGCAGCGCGATGCGCGCGGTCCGGTTAGGATCGTACTCGATAGCCGCAACCTTGGCCGGAATGCCAAACTTGTCCCGCTTAAAATCGATGGCGCGATACGCCTTCTTGGCCCCACCTCCGCGAAATCGCGACGACACCAGGCCTTCGCTGTTGCGCCCGCCCGACCGCTTCTTTCCCACCACCAGCGACTTCTCGGGAGTCTGCTTGGTGATCTCGTCGCGAGAAACGACGCTCATGAAGCGCCGGGACGGCGTCGTCGGATTGTAGCTCTTCATCGGCATAACGTGAACTCCCTAACCCTTCATCCTAAATTTCCGCGTACTCGGGAACCTTTTGCCCCGGCTTCAAGCGGACGTAGGCTTTTTTCCAATCCGAACGGTATCCGGAAAATTTTCCCCGGCGCCGCAGCTTCCCGGTCTGGCTGACGGTGCGAACATCCTCTACCTTCACCTTGAACAACTGCTCCACGGCGGCTTTCACCAAGGTCTTGTTGGCGTCCGGCGCCACCTCAAAACAGAGCGTACGTTCGCTATCTTTTTTGGCGACGCCTTTTTCGGTCACGATGGGCCGCTTGATTACTTCGTAAATCGTCATTTCGCGAGCGCCTCCGAAAGCTTCTGCGCCGCGGCCTGCGAGAGCAGCACTCCGGCGTGGCCCAAGAGCGAGTAAACGTCAACCTCTTTAGTCGAAACCAGCGTGACGCCTTTTAGGTTCCGGGCGCCCAGAGCCAGATTGCGGTTTTCACCGTTATCGACCACCAGAACGGTCTTGGGCGCTCCCAAGACGTCCAGCACCGCGCGCATGGCCTTGGTCTTGTGATCGGCCAGCGCAAAATCCTGCACCACTCGCAACTCACCGTCCCTCAACTTAGCCGACAAGGCAGAGCGCAACGCGCCCAGTTGCATCTTGCGGGGCAGCTTGTAGCTATAGTCGCGGGGTTGCGGACCGTGCGTGGTGCCGCCATGCCGCCACAAAGGCGACCGGATAGAGCCCATGCGCGCCCGGCCCGTGCCCTTTTGGCGCCACAGCTTCTTACCGGATCCTGAAACCTCGTGACGCGTTTTGGTCTTCGCGTTTCCGCCCCGGCGCACGGCTTGCGAATGCCGGACCGCTTCATAGAGCAGATCTTTATTCACCGGCGCGCCGAAAACCTCGTCGGACAATTCCAGCGTACCGACCACCGCGTTATTTAAATCGACAACGTCTACACTCGGCATGGCTTACGTCTCCGCTTACCTTTTGGCCCTTCTCACCAGCACATAGCCGCCATTGGGGCCAGGGACGGCGCCTTTGATCACCAGCACGTTGTCCTCAGCCACGACGTCCACTACTTCCAGATTCCGAATGGTCACCTGCTGGTCGCCCGAGTGGCCGGCCATGCGGGTGCCGGGAAAGACGCGCGAAGGAAAGCTGGATGCTCCAATGGACCCAGGCGCGCGATTAAACATCGATCCATGGCTGCCTGGACCACCACGGAAGTGGTGCCGTTTGATGATACTGGTGAAGCCGCGGCCCTTGCTGACGCCGATCACGTCCACCTTGTCGGCAGGTTTGAACTGGTCCACCAGCACGCGGTCGCCCTGTTTCAAATCGTCGTCGCCCGGGCGCATGCGAACTTCGCGCAGAAACTTCACGCCGTCAGCGCTGGCTTTTTTCAGATGCCCGGCCATGGGTTTGGTGGCGCGCGATGCCTTCGCGAACTCCACCAATCCGAGTTGAACCGCGTCGTAACCATCGGTGGTCGGGGTCTTGCGCTGCACCACCACGCACGGTCCGGCCTTCAACAGCGTGACAGGAACAACCTGCCCGTCGGCGCGGAACACCTGGCTCATCCCGATCTTTTTGCCTAAAATTCCTGGGCTCATAAACACCTTTTGGAATACGGGGAAGACAATGAAAACAGGGAATAGTCAGCATTCCTCGTCTTCCTGGTATTCCTTGTATTCCTGAATTTCATCCAGCTACTTTCCACGCCCGAAGGCCTTAATTTCCACATCCACACCCGCCGGCAGATCCAACTTCATCAAAGCGTCCACGGTGTCCTGGGTCGGCTCAAGAATGTCAAGCAGCCGCTTGTGCGTCCGGATTTCGAACTGCTCGCGCGATTTCTTGTCCACGTGCGGCGATCGCAACACAGTGTAGCGATTCTTGATGGTCGGCAGCGGAATCGGCCCCGCGATCTTCGCGCCGGTGCGCTCGGCCGTCGTGGCGATTTCAGTCGTCGACTGGTCCAGGATGCGGTGATCGTACGCCTTGAGGCGGATGCGAATTCGTTCTTGTAAGGCCATTTTGCTCCCTATCGGCCGCGAATACCAGGAATACAGTGGAGACCAGGAATGCAGACCATTCCCCCGTCTTCTTGTCTCCCTCGTATTCCGTCGTTATTCCAATATCTCCGTTACCGTTCCCGCACCCACCGTCCGGCCGCCCTCGCGGATCGCAAAACGCAATCCCTTGTCCATGGCCACCGGCGTAATCAATTCGATCACCAGTCCCACGTTGTCGCCCGGCATCACCATCTCGGTGCCTTCCGGCAACTCCGCCACGCCCGTCACGTCGGTGGTCCGGAAATAAAACTGCGGCCGGTATCCCTTGAAGAACGGCGTGTGCCGCCCGCCCTCTTCCTTGGTCAGAACGACGATCTCGCCCTTGAACCGCTTGTGCGGCTTAATCGACCCCGGCTTCGCGATTACCTGCCCGCGCTCCACGTCGTCTTTTTCAATTCCGCGCAACAACAACCCGACGTTATCCCCCGCGCGCCCTTCGTCCAGCAGCTTCTTGAACATTTCCACGCCCGTCACCACCGTCTTGCGCGTGTCCTTGAAGCCCACGATTTCCATTTCTTCGCCGACCTTGCAGATCCCCTTCTCGATTCTCCCGGTCACTACAGTTCCACGGCCTTGGATCGAGAAAATGTCTTCAATCGGCATCAGGAACGGCTTGTCGATGTCGCGCGCCGGCAGCGGAATGTACTCATCCACCTTCGCCATCAGCTCGTCCACCGACTTTTCCCACTTCTCTTCCCCGTTCAACGCTCCCAGCGCGCTCACCTTCACCACCGGCAGATCGTCGCCCGGAAACTCGTACTTACTGAGCAACTCGCGTACTTCCAGCTCCACCAGTTCCAGCAGCTCCGCATCGTCCACCATGTCCACTTTGTTCAGCGCCACCACGATGGAAGGCACGCCCACCTGGCGGGCCAGCAGAATATGCTCGCGCGTTTGCGGCATGGGACCATCCGTCGCCGCGACAACCAGGATGGCGCCATCCATCTGCGCCGCTCCCGTGATCATGTTCTTGATGTAGTCGGCATGGCCCGGGCAATCCACGTGCGCGTAATGCCGGTTGGGCGTCTCATATTCCACGTGCGCCACCGCGATCGTGATTCCACGCGCTTTTTCTTCCGGCGCGTTGTCGATCGAATCGAACGAGCGGAACTTGTTCTTCGGATTGTGCTTGGCCAACACCTTGGTGATCGCCGCCGTCAACGTGGTCTTGCCGTGATCGATGTGCCCGATCGTCCCGATGTTCACATGCGGCTTGCTGCGGTCAAATTTTTCCTTCGCCATGGATCTCCTTGCGGTTCTGAATTCTGAATTCTAGATTCTGAATTCCTACTTAATTACCTTTCCCTGAACTTTCGCCACAATCTCTTCCGACAGGTTCCTAGGAACTTCCTCGTACTGCCCGAAGTGCATGGTGAAGCTGCCGCGGCCCTGCGTTCGCGAACGCAATTCCGTCGCATAGCCGAACATCTCCGACAGCGGAACCATCGCTTTGATGAGCTGGGTAGTGCCCCGGATCTCAGTGCCTTCCAAACGGCCGCGCCTGGAACTAAGATCGCCATTGACGGTGCCCATGTACTCTTCGGGCACCACCACCTCAACGCGCATCACCGGCTCCAGCAATACCGGCTTGGCTTTCCTGCAGGCCTCTTTGAAACAAATGGAACTGCAGATCTTGAACGCCATCTCCGACGAATCCACATCGTGGTAGGCGCCGTCGATCAGCTCCACCTTAATATCCACCATCGGATATCCGGCCAGAATGCCGCCTTCGAGCGACTCGCGGACACCCTTTTCAACCGCCGGAATAAATTCCTTCGGGACCGAACCGCCCTTGATGGCGTTGTCGAATTCGAAGGCCTTGCCGGGATTCGGCTCGACCGTCAGCTTGGTGCGGGCATATTGGCCGCTGCCACCAGTCTGCTTCTTGTGCGTGTAATCGTACTCGGCTCGGGCGCGGATGGTCTCGCGATAAGCCACCTGCGGCTTGCCGACGTTCGCGCCAACATTGAACTCGCGCTGCATGCGGTCCACGATGATCTCCAGATGCAGCTCGCCCATCCCCGCCAGGATGGTCTGCCCGGTGTCGGGGTCCGTATTCACGCGCAGGGTGGGATCTTCCTGCACCAGCTTCTGGATGGCCATGCCGAGCTTCTCTTGATCGGCCTTGGTCTTGGGCTCGATCGCAAGCTGGATGACCGGCTCGGGGAAATCGATATTTTCAAGCAGAATCGGGTGATCCTCATCGCAGATGGTATCGCCCGTCGAAACGTTCTTCAGCACGGCGGCGCAGATGTCGCCGGCCAGAATTTCCTGGATATCTTCGCGCTTGTTGGCGTGCATCTTCACCAGACGACCCACGCGTTCCTTGCGATTCTTCGCGACGTTGAACACCGATTCGCCCGCGGCCAGCCGGCCCGAATACACACGGATGAACGCCAGCTGGCCCACGAACGGGTCGGTCATGATCTTGAACACCAGGGCCGAAAACGGCGCGGTGTCTGAAGGCGGAAGCTCTTCGGTTTTTTCCGGATTGTCCGGCAGCACGCCCTGCACCGGAGGAATGTCTACCGGCGAAGGCAGGTAGTCGACCACCGAATCCAGCAGGTTCTGGACTCCCTTGTTCTTGAACGCCGAGCCGCAGATCACCGGGAAAATTTTCTGCGCGATGGTGGCTTTGCGGATGCCCTCCATAATCTCTTTCTCGGAGATCGGAGTGCCCTCCACGAACTTGGCAAACAAATGATCGTCGGATTCAGCAATGGCTTCGATCATCTGCTCACGATAGGACTTGGCCTTTTCGAGCAGATCGGCAGGAATTTCGACGTCATCGTACTGCGCGCCCAGCGTCTCGTCACGCCAGATACGCGCTCTCATCGTCACCAGGTCGATGGTGCCTTTGAACTGATCTTCGGCGCCCACCGGAAGCTGGATCGCAACCGGGCGGCACTTCAGCCGATCCACGATGGTATCGATGGCGTGGTAAAAATCCGCGCCCACACGATCCATTTTGTTGATGAAGCAAATGCGCGGAACACCGTACTTGTCGGCTTGGCGCCATACGGTTTCCGATTGCGGCTGCACGCCGGCCACGGCGTCAAATACCGCCACCGCGCCGTCCAACACACGCAGACTGCGCTCCACCTCGGCCGTAAAATCCACGTGGCCAGGTGTATCGATGATGTTAATCGTAATGTCGCGCCACTGGCACGTGGTGGCGGCTGACGTGATGGTGATGCCCCGCTCCTGCTCCTGCTCCATCCAGTCCATGATGGCCGTGCCTTCATGAACCTCACCGATCTTATGAGTACGACCGGTGTAATAGAGCACACGCTCGGTAGTGGTGGTTTTACCGGCATCAATGTGGGCCATGATGCCGATGTTCCTCATTTTTTCGATCGGTACTGTGCGTGCCATAAATAAAACCTTGCGTCGTTAAAGCTACAAATCAACTACCAACGGTAATGCGCGAAAGCCTTATTCGCCTCCGCCATTCTGTGAACGTCGTCCTTTTTCTTAATCGCTCCACCGCGCATGTTCGCGGCATCCGTCAATTCGTTCGCCAGCTTGTCCGGCATACCTTTATCGGGCCGGCTGCGGGCGTTCTGCAAAATCCAGCGAATCGCCAAACTCACCCGGCGATTCTGCGAAACTTCCACCGGCACCTGATAGTTGGCGCCGCCTACGCGCCGCGTCTTCACTTCCAGCAACGGTTTGGCATTCTCAACGGCCTTCTTGAAAAGCTTCAAAGGATCGTCGGCGGTACGCTCCTTGATCTTGTCCATCGCTCCGTAGAAAATCCGTTGGGAGGTGTTTTTCTTCCCGTCCCACATCATGGAATTGATGAACTTCTCCGCCAGCGTGGAGTTGTAAATCGGATCCGGCAGGATCTCGCGAGGCTCAGGTCTGCGTCTGCGTGGCATAGCTTATTTCGAAGGCCCTTTAGGCCGTTTGGCTCCGTACTTCGATCGCCCCTGTTTACGGTCGGCAACGCCGGCCGCATCCAATGTCCCGCGCACCACGTGATAGCGAACACCAGGCAGATCCTTCACACGGCCGCCGCGGATCAATACGATGGAGTGCTCCTGCAAATTGTGGCCAACGCCGGGGATATAAGTGGTCACTTCGATCCCATTGGTCAGGCGCACGCGCGCCACTTTCCGCAGCGCCGAATTCGGCTTCTTGGGGGTGGTAGTGTACACGCGCGTACACACGCCGCGCTTCTGCGGGCAAGCCTGCAGCGCCGGACTGGCGGTCTTATAACGTGGCGGTCTCCGCCCTTTTCGCACGAGTTGATTAAACGTCGGCACGAATCTTCCCTTCAGAAGTTATGTTGTTCGTTGAAACACAACGGCCGGCTAAAAGCCAAACCGCGAAAACTATCGGCTGCTTGAACTAAAAACGCTGCGAGGGTACATGCTTTGGACTAGCCCATATCCCAAATGGCTGAAAAACCGCTAGGACATCGGGGCCGGCCCCCGGCCGGGCTCTCTAACTAAAGAGCGGTAGCACGGGAGCAGAAGACACAACTCGCCAAACCTTTATAAGAATACAGAAGCAACGAACGGTTGTCAAATTGGCCCGGTTTCCAAAGCAGTTGGCGGCGTGCTTCCCGGAGTTGATCTGGACAACGGCGCGGCGCTCGAAGAAATGATGGAAGGCCGTGGGTGATTCTTCCCGATGTGAACGTGCTGCTCTATGCGTTCCGCCCGGACACGGAGAGCCATGCTGCACATCGCGCCTGGCTGGAAGCGGTAATCAATGGCGACGCCGCGTATGGAATGTCGCCGCAGGTGCTGGCCAGCGTGATCCGAGTGGCAACCCATCCGCGCATTTTCGTCCATCCTAGCCGATTGGCCGACGCTACGGAGTTCGCCTCAGTGGTCATGAATCAACCACATTGCCAAATTATTCAGCCGGGACCACGCCACTGGAGTATCTTCGCTCGCCTGTGCCACGGCGCGAAAGCGTACGGAAACCTGGTCCAGGACGCCTGGCTGGCCGCCTTGGCCATCGAATCTGGCTGCGAATGGATCACCAACGATCGCGACTACGCGCGCTTCGATGGACTACAGTGGCGCGTGCCGCTTTAACGAAGGCTGGCTGTGGATGTAGCCGGTTTTTCCGCCAGCAAGCTGTCCACCTGCGCGTAAAATTCCTTGACGGCCTGATGATATAGGCTTCCACTGGCTGGCCCCGGGAACCCGGCATGTACAAACCGCACGCGCCCATCGCGGCCAAGGAAGAAGGTCGTTGGCCAGGAATTTAGATTCACGGCCTGAGGCAGTTTGGCATCGCGCTCGTCCGTTGTCCCTGGGAGCAGCACGGTGTACTCAATCCCGTACTCCTTCATGAAAGCGCGCAGACGGGTGGGATTCTTGAGTTGATCCTCTTCCTCAAATGAAAGCGCTACAACTTCCAGGCCCTGGCTACGGTATTTGCGGTATAGCTCCGCCAGGAACGGAGCTTCGTCATGACAGTTGGGGCACCAGCTGCCCGTGATGTTCACCAGCACCACCTTGCCCTGAAAGCGCGCGTCGGTATTCGAGACGATTTTGCCGTTCAGATCAGGCGCACTGAATCGGAACGGCTCAGACGGATCTTTCACCGACGTATGATGATCCGGGTCGGTGGGCGGCGGCAGCCCCTTGGCGCGCGCGACGTCGGGCCGCGTGGCGATGAGCTGGCTCTTGCCGTGCAGATCGGTCATATCGATGGCGAGCGTCCCATCGGCAGCGGGCGTCAGGATCATCAGCGATGGCCGGCCGCCGGAGAAGTGGCTCAGCACGAAGTGGCCATCTTTATAACTGCCAGTCAGCGCTCCGGTGTCACCATCCACTCGCAGAATCGCGGCCTCCACGTTCGAAGCACTTTTCTCCTGCACAATCAGCCGCCAGGCTTTCTCGCCCTTGGAGCTTTTCACGGCCACTTCCCAAAGACCGTCGATCGAGGGGGCCTTGGCGCTCGTGCTGGCCTCAGCTTTGTGGCGGTGCGCCGTTACCGGATAATTCTTTTTCAACATCGGCCCGTACTCCCCCACCAGCGCGCCATCCTGCAGTTTGGCCTCAAGTTTTGCGGCGTAGGAATCGAAGTTCAGCACCAGATTCCCATTTTGGAAGCTGCCCGCGTTTGAGATCTCTTTCTCGTTGCCGTTAAAGAACCAACCCTGAACGTTCGACCCATCGCCTGCGATTTGCAGCCGGAACGGAATGTCCTGGCCATTAAAGGTGATGGTGGCGTCCCAAAGACCCGTCAAGGACTGAGGCGTATTGGACTGGGCCAGCGCGGCCGGCGCGATGGCGAGAAGGAGAGCAGCGAAGAACTTTAGTTTCATGTTCGCTCCTTGCGTGAAACGGCGATTTGGCAGCTCTTAGTATACAATTTGACAGATGATTCCGCGGGCCATTGGATGTGTTGGAATTCTGATGCTAAGCGGTATCGGGGTTCTATCGAGAGCGCAAGCCGCCGAAGCATGCGATCGGGCGTGCCTGGAAGGGTTCGTCAATCAATACCTGGATGCCCTGGCCGCGCATGATGCCTCCAAGCTACCGTTGGCCAGAAACGCGCGCTACACCGAGAACGGCCAGACCCTGAAGCTCACCGACGGCATGTGGGGGCCTAAGGTGACCATCGGGAGCTACAAGCTGTACTTCGCCGATCCGAAGGCTGGGCAGGTGGGATTCATGGGAGTAGTCAACGAGAACGGCCATCCGGAAATCCTGGCGCTGCGGTTGAAGATCGAGAATCGCAAAATAAGTGAAATGGAAGCGATTGTCGCCCGCTCGGGCGGCGGTGGCTTTGCGCGTCCGCAGGACCTGGTGGATAAACCGATCTTCCATGAAGCGCTCGCCGCCAACGACCAACCGTCGCGCGAGGAGTTGGTGCGCATCGCGAACTCGTATTTCGAGGGGCTCGAGAAAGCCACGGGCAAGCTTACCCCCTTTGACCCGCAATGCACGCGCATAGAAAACGGCGCCGTGACGGCCAACAATCCCGACGGAAAAGGCATGGCGAAGATGACCTGCGGAGAACAGTTCGACACCGGCTTTTCGCCGTTTATCACGCACGTGCGCGAGCGCCGCTTCCCGATTGTCGACCAAGAGCGCGGCTTGGTTTACGCCGTCATCTTTTTCGATCACGCCGGCACCATCACTAGTGTCAAGTGGACCGACGGCACAGTGCATAAAGTGGGCCCTCCATTCGACACGCCCTACACGTTCGAGATTGGAGAATTGTTCAAGATCAAGAACGGCAAAATCACACGGATCGAGGCCGTGCTGCTACCGGTGCCTTACGGGATGCCGTCCGGCTGGCCAGTGAAGGAGTAATCCCTCCAACCGGCTTGTGGCGGCGCTCGCGATTCTTTCAGCGGCCGCTCAGGCAGCGAGCCTGCCTGCGGCCAATTTTTCCGAGGCGTCCCGCTTCGGCCGGGTTTAGTCCCTGATATTCGAAGAGGGCGGCGCTGCCTTCTCCGCCAGAAGCCGGTCTATATCGGCACGAAACACAGTCTCCTGCACCGCTCCGACGTAGGACTTGGCGGCGCGGCCGCTGCGATCCACCAGCACCGTGGTCGGCAAGGCTTCGATGGCGGGCACCGACGGCGAGGCGAGATTGGGCATGAGCACCGGATAGGGCAAGTGAAATTCGCGCAAGAAGGATTCGACGGCCGGCTTGCCGCCCTCATCCATGGAGATGCCGACGATTGCGAGGCCTTTGTAGCGGTAGTCGCGCGCCAGATCGATCAATCCCGGCGTTTCTTGCCGGCAGGGAGCGCACCAGCTAGCCCAATAGTTGATGAGGACCACTTCACCCCGATGCTCGGAAAGTCGCCACGGCCCCCCGTTTAATTCCGGGAACGTGAGATCGGCAACTCGCGCTCGATCTTTCACCGGCCTGACGCCGGCCTTCTGATCGCTCCAGCTCTGCCAGAAGAACGCCATCCACAGAACGGCGACGCCGAAAAGCAGATATTGAACCAACTTGCGGCGGCTTGATTTTGTTTCGAGCACCCTGCTTCTATTATAGTGCCGGTACTACCGAAGAATGCCGGTGTGACCTAGCGAGTAACGGCCAGGCTGCGGGTAGACGCACAAGCCGTGCGGCCCTTTGCCGACGGGGATGCGCGCTAATAAGTGCCCATCACCGGTGTCGATGGCATAAACTTCACTGGTGTAGCGGCCGGAAAGCCAAAGCACTTTTCCATCCGCCGAAACTCCGCCCATGTCGGGGCTCCCGTGTGGAATGGTCCACTTCTGAACCACTTTGCGTTCGGCGAAGCTAATCACCGAAATGGTGCCCTCATCGCGATTGGAGCAGTAAAGCACCTTGGAATCGCGGCTGGGGTACAGGCCGTGGGCGCCACGCCCCGTGGGAATAAAGCCAATCGACACGAATTTGTCGCCGTCAATCAGGTGTACGCCATTCTCCAGCATGTCAGCGACATAAAAGACTTTGCCGTCCGGAGAGGTTTTCACGTCCTGGGGCATGCTGCCGCTCGGCGAGTGCTTCAGATCATAGGCCCGTCTCATCGACATGCCCCGCGTTGCCGCGGCCGTCGGGAGGAGCTTCGCGCCCCCGTTTTCAGGGCCCGCCAACGATAACGTCCCGACCACGGTCCGCTTCTCAACATCCAACTTAACGATCGTTCCCGAGAATTCGCAGCTTGCGATCAGATACCGCCCGTCCGCGGAAAAATCCATGTGATCCACACCCCGGCAAGGGACCGGAACAGAATCAACCAGTTCCATCGTGCTGGGATTTCGAAAGTCCAGGCGATGGACGCGCTCGGCCACCACAATGGCGTATTTGCCATCGGGCGTGTAGTACATGTTGTAGGGGTCCTTAACGCGGACGGTCTCGCCCTTCTTGCCCGTCACCGGATCGATTTTGGTCAGGTTGTCACCCAAATCGCACAGAACCCAGAGGGTCTTCAAATCGTAAGAAGGCGTGACATGCTGCGGCTGCCGTCTCACCTTGAAGTGATCTACAATGCGGTACGTGTGCGGATCGATTACATCCACTGAGTTGCTGTCGCTGTTCGGGACATAAACCAGCTCCCGAAATTTCTTGACCGTGGGACTCAGCTTTCCAACATGCGTTTCCGAGTAGATGTCGTTGGGATCAACAACCGGCGGCATGCCGGGCAACGCGTTGATCGCAGCGCTATAGAGCACTCCCGCTATCGGCCACAGAGCTACGGCGAGCAGGATCGGCCATCGGTTTCGCACTCTGACTTTATCTTAGCCCCTCGGCGCCGAATTTTGAACTAAAATCAACACTCAATTGCCGCAGCGCTCCAATCGCCGCGGCGCCGATCAGACGAAATCTTTTATACCGCGATAGATCCAGATTCCCGCCAGCACTACTAGCAGCGCCGCGGATGTCCAACCGAACCCGCGCAGGTATGGCTGTATATGGTGCAGGCGAGCCTGAATCTCCTTTTGCTCTGCCTCCAGCTTGGATTCGCCCGCGCTCAGAACAAGTACGTCTTCCTCCTTCATTCCAACCAGGGAACGATAGAGTAACAAGGAAAGGAAGATGATGGTGACGGCTGCCCAAGCAATCGTCAAAATAGTAAGCAGTGACAAAGTCGGCATACGTGGTCTCCTTGGGAGACATTGAATAATGACTTTGCATCGGAGTCAAGCCCCAGGAGGAAGGCTTCACGGGTACTCTTCCATATATGAATAGCGGATCGTTCCCAGACCAGGAATCGAGAAACCCGCGCGTGATCGCACTCTCTTATCTGTCGCCCAAAGCGGCGGTTCAAAAGAGCCCCATCCACGGTCGCGGGCTATTTGCAATTGGGGCGTTTCAGCCCGGCGAGATCGTCTGCGTAAAAGGCGGCTACATCTTCACGCGGGCGGCTCTGCGCGACATTGCGCCCGTGCTAGGGCCGGCGGAAATCCAAATCGCGGACGACCTTTTTATCGGGCCCAGACACATCGAAGAACGCGAAGGAGGCATGCTCTTCAGCAATCATTCGTGCGATCCGAACATCGGAGTGCAAGGGCAGATCGTGTTTATCGCACTGCGGCAGATCGCAATCGGAGAGGAACTGACGCACGACTGGGCCACCACCGACGATGACGATTACAGCATCACCTGCCGCTGCGGGGCGGCCGGTTGCCGCGGAACGATTACAGGGAAAGATTGGCAGAGGAAAGACCTGCGGCAAAAGTATCGGGGCATGTTCTCCTGGTACTTGCAGCGGAAAATTGACTCGGGGCGAGTTGAAACTTCATGACCGATCTTCAACAACAGTTCGGACAGATCGACATTTACCTCTTCGATCAGCTGCTACGGGGACGGATCGCGCCCGGCATGCGAATCTTCGACGCGGGCTGCGGCTTCGGGCGCAATCTGGTCTATTTATTTCGGGAGGGCTACGAAATCTTCGGCGCCGACCAGGATCCGCGCGCGGTTCACGCCGTCCGGCAATTGTCGAAGACGGACAACTTTCGCGTGGAGGCCGTCGAAGCAATGTCCTTCCCCGATGCTTTCGCCGACGTAGTGCTGAGCAGCGCCGTCCTGCATTTCGCCCGCGACGACGACCATTTCAATGCCATGCTGCGTGGCACCTGGCGGGTGTTGAAACCGGGCGGCCTGTTTTTCTGCAGGTTGGCTTCGACGATTGGGATCGAGAACCAGGTGAAGCCGGTCTCTGGACGCCGGTTCCTGTTGCCCGATGGTTCCGAACGATACCTGGTGGATGCGGCTCTGCTTATGCAGCTCGACCAAAGAGCTAGGCGGACATATGGAAGACCCGATCAAGACCACGGTAGTTCACAATCAGCGCTCGATGACCACATGGGTGCTGCGGAAGGGCTGATAAAATCGTCTCGTGATGCGGATGAAGTTGTGGTTGATACTCGGCGCGATGGCGCTGCCATTGCTCGCGGCGGAGAAGCCGTCGTGCGACCGGGCGTGCCTGGACAAAATCGCGGATCAATATTTGGACGCCGTGGTGGCGCACACTCCATCCCAGGCGCCCATCGCGAAGACCGCTAAGTTCACCGAGAACGCGCAGCGCTTAGAGGTGGGTGACGGGCTATGGAACACGGCCACCGGCAAAGGCACTTATACGCTGCACGTCGACGACCCGGAAGACGGTGAAACTCTGCTGTATTCGACGATTCGCGAAGCCGGCGTGGGTGCGCTTCTGCTGGCGCGCTTGAAAGTGGAGAGGGGCAAGATCACCGAGATCGAAACTGAGGTGTCGCGGAATCCGAAGGCGGCGGAGAATCTGGAGAAAATGGGCGGTCCGCGCCAGGCGTTCCTCGATGACGTTCCCCAATCCGAGCGATCGTCTCGCGAGGACCTGGTCCACGTCGCGAACATGTATTTTTCAGGCCTGGAGCGCAACGACGGCAAGGGCGACTATCCTTTCGCCGGCGATTGCGACCGTATCGAGAACGGAACGCACACCACCAACAATAAGAATTTCGTGACCGGCTCCGGTTTCTCGGCAACGCCCAACAGCGCCGCGCAGACCGCATCCCCCATTAATCCGGCGAGCATGGGATGCCTGGAGCAGTTTCGCACCGGATATTTCCACTTCGTCACGCGCATTCGGGATCGCCGCTGGCTGGTGGTGGACCGGCAAAAAGGCATCGCGTTCGCGTTCGTCTTCTTCGATCACGCGGCCGGCAGCGCGCGAACGTTTAAGTTGTCGGATGGCCGCGATATTACCACCGGCCCCACCAGGCCATTCACCTGGGAGATAGGCGAGATGTTCAAGGTCAGCGGCAACAAGATCCACCAGGTGGAAGCGGTGTTGAACGATGTGCCTTATGGCATGGTCTCGGGCTGGGACGCGAACTGGGCGGACGCCATGTCGAGCAAGGCCCGCTAGTTCAAGCCCTTTTTGCCGAGAAAGTCGATCAGGTCCACCACGCGCATCGAATAGCCCCATTCGTTGTCATACCAGGAAATGACATGGACCAGATTGCCGCCCAACACCTTGGTCAGTCCCGCGTCAACGATTGAACTATTCGGGTTATGCAGCATATCGGTGGAAACCACCGGGTCCGAGGTATAAGCCAGAATGCCCTTGAGCGGGCCATTAGCTGCGTCCTCCAGCGCCTTGTTCACCTCTTCGACCGTCGTGTTTTTGGACGTCAGAACCACCAGATCCACCACCGAAACATCGGGCGTGGGCACCCGCATCGCGTAGCCGTCCAGTTTGCCTTTCAATTCCGGCATCACCAGCGCGATGGCCTTCGCGGCGCCGGTGGTGGTCGGGATCATGTTCAACGCAGCGGCGCGCGCTCGGCGCAGGTCTTTGTGCGGAAAATCGAGCACGTTCTGATCGTTGGTATAGCTGTGGATGGTGGTCATCGATCCCTTTTCGATGCCGAACTTTTCGTGCAGCACTTTCACCACAGGCGCCAGGCAATTGGTGGTGCAGGAGGCGTTCGAAATAACGTTGTGCTTAGCCGGGTCGTACGCATTTTCGTTGACGCCCAGAACGATGGTAATGTCTTCTTCCTTGGCGGGCGCCGTAATGATGACCTTCTTCACCGTGCCGCGCAGATGCTTGGAGGCGTCTTTCTTGTCGGTAAATTTGCCGGTGGATTCCACCACCACCTGCACGCCGAGAGAACTCCAATCCAACTCGGCGGGATCTTTCACCGCGAAAATTTTGATGCGCTTCCCAGCCACGGTGATCGAATCGCCATCTACCTTCACGTCTTCGTGCAACTGGCCGAGGATGGAGTCGTACTTCAACAAATGCGCCAGAGTTTTCGTGTCGGTTAAATCGTTAGCCGCTACAAATTCGATGTTCGGATCGTGCAAGCCCGCGCGCACCACATTGCGGCCAATGCGGCCAAAACCGTTAATGCCTACTTTGATGGACATGTCCCTCCAGGGCTTCTTGCTTGTTTGTAATGATGATCGCACGTACCGGCGGCAGCGCAACGGTAACGGCATTACCAGGCTATTCTATTTTGCAACCAGCGGCGGCGCCGTGGACCCGCCGATGTCGGCGTAGTCTTCCTTGACGCGCGTCACCTTCGCCCCACCAAAGGTCACAAAAGTAATCTTACCGGGCGGATCGCCATAGATCCAGTCCTCGGTTTCATCGCCGTCGTTACTGACGTTGCGTTCCTTGTGGCGGGGCTTGCCCATCGCGAGTATCACCTCGTCGCGAGTCATGCCCACGATCACTTTGTTCGACTTAATCGCCTTCTGGATCGGCTCAGGCAGCTTTTCGACGTAGTTGCTGGTGGCGCTGTCCTTGTCGAAATCCAGCACCGGCGTCATCATCTTCTTGATCTCGTCCGCCTTCAATTCAGGAACGGGTCCCCCGAACAACAGCGCTATGGAGGTGCCGCTGGGCGCATTGGAATTCTGCTGCCGGTTGATGGGCGACATGGTGGGTCCCATGCCGATCTGCACGTGATTGCGCCAGTTGCCCTTCTCGCCTTTCATGCCGTTGTTGATCTCAAGCACGATCTGGTTGTTTTCGATGTCAACGTGCGTAATCTGAACCAGATCGCCCACGCGCGCGGCCGGACCGAATTGTTGGCCGGTTTGGGCCCACAACTGCTTGTCCCATTGGCCGCTGGCAAAGAACGGCAGCGGTTTCTTCGAGCGCGGAAGATAAGCCTTCACCGTGGCGTACTCGGACAATATGCCGCGCAGGATCTCGACACGGTCATCTTCGGTCAGTTTCTCCTTTTGGGCGCGGGCGGCCGGAGGTACAAGAGCGGAGAACAAAAGACAGGCGGCGGAGGGCACAACGACGTAGGTGGCGAGACGTTTCCGAATCATGTCTCCTCCTCCGGGCTACCTTGCTGGTTCTGGATCGGAGCCTTTCCAAGGTAGAAGAACAACCCGATGGCTACGGCGGTGGTGAGCAAGCCGCCTTCCGGGCCATAAGCGCCTCCACTCAGGAGCCCTCCTATTTTCCAGTGCATCGCGTACCCCGTGACATCCATTGTAAACCCGCTGAGATTCACGCCCAGCATGGGTAGGGCCCAGTTCCAGCCGAAGTGCAAGCCGATGGGCAGCCAAAGATCGCCGCTGCGAATATAAGCGTATCCGAGCACAACGCCCCACAGGATGGTGTTCAAAAGAGCGAGCGGGCCGAAGTTCAGATTTTGCGAGTGCGCCAGGCCGAACAGCACGGCGACGGGCAGAATGGTCGCGAAGGCGCCAATGCCCCGCACCAGCACCTGAAAACCGTAGCCGCGGAACAGCATTTCTTCGCCGACCGCGCCAAATAACAGCAGGATGGAGACGAATAGCAAAGACGGCCAACTCAGGTGCTCATTCGGAACCGGCTCATAATCGGCCAGGCGCAGCACCAGGGGTAGCAGCACCACCACCAGCGCGGCGCCAATGCCTCCCAGTAATCCGAACGACAAATTACGGCGCGATGCGGCGGTCCAGCCCAGGCCGATGTCGGCTAGCTTGCCGCGTTCATAGATGCGCAGCGCCAGCGTGTTGGCGACGGCTGCCGCCCCGAAGGTTCCGAGCGTGGAGATCACGAAGACTGGCGCGCCGAGAAAAGCAATGATGAGCGGGAAAACGAAATAGTATCCAAGCGCAGCGATGAGCGCAAACACGCCCACGCGCAGCAGTACGCCGAGGAGTTTCTTGCGCTGATCCGCGGTCGAGACTGGCGGCGAAGGCAACAATCCTCATGGTAATTGAAGAAAGATGTTAGGTGAATAGCGATATGCCCGCGACCCCGGCTGCACCTGCTTCCAGGCACTGCGGCGCGTTCTTCGCCGTGACACCACCCAACGCGTAGACCGGCAGACGAACGCTGGCTGCGGCCTCACGAAACGCATCGATGCCGATGGGCGTCAGCGATTTGGTGATGCTCGGAAACACGGGACCGTAAACCGCGAAATCGGCGCCCTCGCGCTCGGCCGCGCGCAGTTCGTCGATGGTGTGGCAAGAGACGCCGATCAGAAAGCCTGGAGGCGCAATCCGGCGAAGGGTATCGGGCGACATCGATCCGGCAGGCAGATGAACGCCATGCGCGCCACAGGCCAGCGCCACATCGGTGCGAGTGTTCACCAGAATTTTGCTCTCGCCTGCAACTTGCAAAGACGCTCGCACCAAACTGCTCAGCTCGCGCGCCGATAGATCCTTGGCGCGAATCTGAATCATCTCCACACCGTCAGCGGCGGCCGGCGCGGCAACGTCGAGAGAGTGAGTAATACAATACCGATTCACACTTTGTGCCACTTCAAAGGATCCGTAGATCTCGGCTCGGGAACTCCACCACCCATTCCTTCACGCCGCTGTATTTCTCGGATACTCCGCCCGGCAATTCGACGGCGATGTCGCCTGAAAATTCGAGCCTCAGGCGCTCTGGCTTCTCCACCGTTCGAAGCAACGTGGCCGGAATCTGGTTGAATGCCGGCCGGCCATTGCGGGGCGCGGCCGAGAGCTGATCCGGCCGGATAAATACCCAGACCTGATCGCCAATCAGTTTGCCCGGAAAATATGGACCTGCCAGCTCAAAATCCTGGTAGCGCAATCGGCTGGCGTTGCGGCTGGGATCGAGCGCGCGGATCTCCGCCGGCAGAACATTGTAGACCCCGAGTAATCGCGCCACATCCACATTCGCCGGCTGCTCAAACACCTTACGCGGTGTTCCGCTTTGCACCGCGCGGCCTTCCCGCATCACCACCATTTCGTCCGCCAAAGCGAAGCACTCTTCGGTGTCGTGCGTCACCAGCAGCATGGGCGTTCCGAACTCCTGCCGTACGCGCCGGAGCACCGCATAAAACTCGGCCCGCAGCGGAGCGTCCAGGCCGCGCCCGGGTTCATCCAGCAACAGGACGCGCGGCGCACCGATCAACGCGCGCGCGATGGAGCAGCGCTGCTTTTGGCCCCCGGAAAGCTGATACGGGCGACGTCCGGCGACGTCCGCCAGATGGAACTTCTCCAGCATCTCGGTCACCTTACGATGCCTTCCCAAACGCGGCGCGCGTTCCGCCGCGAACTCCAGGTTTTGCCGCAGCGTCATGTGCGGAAACAGGGCATAATTTTGGAAAACGTATCCGCACTGCCGCGCCCGCGCCGCCACATGCACGCCTGCAGCGCCATCGAACAGAATCTGATCGTCCAGCAAAATACGGCCTTCATCGGGACGCACAAATCCGGCGATGGAATCGAGCGTGAGCGTTTTCCCTGCCCCGCTCGAACCAAACAGCACCGTTACTCCCGCGGCCGCGCGGAACTCGATATCCAGCGAAAAGCCGGCGGCATCTGGACCGCCCGCGTACTGCTTACGAATACGCGCCTGGATCATAACGCTGTTTGGCGAGGCCCAAAAGGATTGGTGGTGAGGCGATTCGCCAGCGTCAGGATCACCAGCGCGACCCCGGAAATAATGAGCACCAGCACGCGCGCGGTAGCCCCGTTGCTTCCTTCCACTGCGTCGAAGATCGCGATAGAGAGGGTTTGAGTGCGGCCTGGAATGTCACCGGCGATCATCAGCGTGACCCCGAAATCGCCCAGCGATCGGGCAAAGGCGAGCGCGGTAGCCGCCAGGATGGAACGCCGGACCAGCGGCAAAGTCACGCGCCAGAACAACCGCAGCTCGGTGGCTCCCAGGTTGCGCCCGGCGCGTTCATAGGATCGATCGACGCTTTCAAAAGCCGCTCGTGCCGACTTCACCAGCAGCGGTGTGGAATGAAATAACGACGCCACCACCGCGGCCTGCCAGGTGAAGACCAGCGGCCCTCCGAACAGCCATTCATAAAGATGACCCACCGGGCTGGCTCCGCCCAGCGCGATCAGGAGATAGTAACCGAGTACGGTGGGTGGAAGCACCAGCGGCAGGGTGACGGCTGCGTCTAAAACTTCTTTCCCCCGGAAGGTCCGGTTCGCCAGAGTCCATGCCAGCCACAGCCCGATGGCCAGCGCGATTGCGGTGGAAATGGCCGCCACGCGCAAGCTGAGCCACAGCGGAAACCAGTCAATGGGCGAGCTGGGGGGCATGGAGATATCTCATGTTAGCGCAGGGCGCGCTGAAACATCCCAGCCGGTTTACGTTCTGAAAACCGGCCTAACCCTTGGCCGCTTTCGCCCGGCGCTCCATCTCCTCGGACGTTACATCTTCGATATGAGTGGAGATCCACCACTGATTGCCGAACGCGTCCTCCACGCCGCCGGAGCGGTCGCCATAAGGCTGATCGGTCGGCTCCCGCAGCGATTTCGCGCCCGCGTGAAGTGCACGCTGGTAAACCGCATCCGCATCCTCTAAATAGAGGTGCAGCATGGCGGGAAATTTCTTGATGTCCTGCCCTTCACCCAGCATGATGATGGAATCGCCGATTTTGATTTCGGCGTGCTGCACGCTTCCATCCGGGCGCTTGGATACGAAGACCTCCGTGGCGTCAAACACCTGCTTGGCGAAATCAATGAGCTTGTCCACGCCTGAAACAACGATGTACGGGCTTACCGTGTGATAGCCCTCGGGAACGGCTTTTACTTTAGTTGCCATGCAGCAATTCTGTACCAAAACATCGTGGCCCGTATTGTAAAAATTTGGCCGTATTGTGAAATTTGCCCGCCGCCCGGCAGTTCAATCCACCAACGGGACGTGGTTGCGATGCGGCGTCCGATGCGCCAGATAGGCGGTGGGATTGATGCCCGAGAAGGCGCGGAAATCGTGAATGAAATGCGCCTGATCGAAGTAACCGCAATCCAGCGCGACCTTGGTCCAGGCGATACTTTCTTGGCCTTCCATGCGTTCCAGCGCCTGCTGAAACCGCCGGATGCGGCAAAATATCTTGGGCGTGAATCCGGTTTGATCGCGGAAGAGCTGGATGAATCGTTTGGCGCTCAAGCCGATTTGATCCGTCACGCCCGCAATTGTCAACACGTGCGGTTCGGCCAGGAATCGGCCGAGCGCGAATCCCACGGCCTGATGATGATCGGAGCCTCGCCCGAATTCTGCCAATAATGCTCGCTCCAGAATCTGGAACCGAGCCTGATGAGTGGGCGCCTCCAGCAGTTGATCTCGCAGATCCACCGCCAGTGAGCCCCACAGCGTGTCCAGCGAGACGGTGGTGTCCCGCAATTCTCCAGCCGGCATCCGCAGAAATGGAAATGCGCCGCCCGGCCTGAAATGCACGCCGATGACGAAGGCTTGCATCGCCGTGCTGATCACCTGGTATTCCGAATGCGCGCCCGAGAGCAAGGCTCCCCGGAAGGTCTGGCAGCGATCCGGATTGTCGCGGTCGTAGATGCAGGCTTTGTCTTCCAGCAGGTTGATGACAAGCTGCATTTCGCCGGTGGGCAAAACCCGCTCTTTGGCGTGAGGTTGCGTGTACCCTGCGTAGAGCCACAGGAAGTGTATGAACTCGGAAAGCGGCGGCCGCGGGACGTGCGTCAGGTAGTGCATTGCCGGCGCCTTCCATTTTCGCATTTGGATGGGTGCGCACTCCCGTGGGGCCAGCGCTGCATCAAAGCACGAGGCGCTCGCCGTCGTTCTGCGTGACATCCTGTCCAAGCCCGAAGCGAAGAGTTTAAAGAGTGACATTCTCCACGCTAAGGAAATCATTGCGAAGCTGCGGAAGAAACTTGCTGAAATGACCGAAGGCGAAGGCGGCGAGTCCGAGTCCTGAGACTTGGGCCTCGTGGTGGCCACGTGATCCCTTGCGGGCTCTGGTATAATCAAGCACAGATGTTTGCTTTTCCTCCGCACTCGCGGATGAAAATTCCCGCTACCGCCGATCCCTGCTCGCATTGTACTCAGGCCTCTGCTGTTCTTGCCCCATGCAACTAAGCCACATGAACCTGGAATGAAACTTAGCGTTCAGATCACCCGCGGTATTGAGTCCCTGTTCGGCACCCGCGACGAAAATATCCGTGTACTCGAAAACGGCCTGAACGTTACGGCCAGCCTGATGAACGATTCGCTGGAGATCGAGGGCGCTGAACCGGACGTGATTCGCGCCGCGAGTATCCTGGAAGACTATGTCAGTCTGGTGAAAGAGGGCCAGACCTTCGCCAACGGAGACTTGAACAGCTACCTGCGCGTGGTCACAGCCGACCCCGAGGTCACCCTCCGTAGCCTGGTTCACAGCGGCCGGCAGCGCAATTTCGGAAAGAAAACCCTGGCGCCCAAAACCGTCAACCAGCGCCGCTATGTGGACGCTATCGAGCGCAATGATCTGGTGTTCGGCGTGGGACCCGCGGGTACCGGGAAGACATATCTCGCCGTGGCGATGGCTGTTTCGGCTTTGATCAACAAGCGCGTGGCTCGCATCGTGCTGACGCGGCCGGCGGTGGAAGCCGGAGAGCGCCTCGGATTCCTACCCGGCAACCTGCAGGAAAAAGTGGACCCGTATCTGCGCCCGCTCTACGACGCGCTATACGACATGCTGGACGCCGACAAAGTGGAGAAACTGCTGGAGCGCGCGGTGATCGAAGTGGCGCCCATCGCGTTTATGCGCGGCCGCACGCTCAACGACAGCTTCATCATTCTGGACGAAGCGCAGAACAGCACCGCCGAGCAGATGAAGATGGTGCTGACGCGCCAGGGTTTTAATTCGAAAATGGTGGTCACCGGCGACCTCACGCAGGTGGACCTGCCCACCGGCAAGCGCAGCGGCCTGAACGATGCCGTGGAAGTGCTGCGCGGTATCGAGGGAATCAGCTTTGTCTATTTCGACGAACGCGACGTCGTTCGCCATCCCCTGGTGCAGAAGATCGTAAAGGCTTACGAACGGCATCAGGAAGCCATCGGCGGACGGCAGCTCGCGTTGAAGCTGACTGACTCCGCGGCCGAAGCGGCGTCCCAGGCCGCCGGCCAACCGCTCCCCGTCGCGCCAGCGGAAAACCGCGAGATCCCACTGGTCTAAGATCGGCCATGCCTGCTGAGCAGACTACTCTGCTATTCCATTCGGCCACTCCGGGCCTTTCCCGCCGGCCGTTGCACGTGTTCGCCAGGCGCTTGCAAGCGGAAGTGACCGGCGGACGCCCGTTCACCTGTCTGATCGCGGGCGAGCCGGAATTGCGCCGGCTGAACCGCGAGTTTCTCAAGAAAGACTACGCCACCGATGTGCTCTCGTTCCCGTCGGCTCAGACCCTCGGCTTCCTGGGCGACGTGGCCATCTCGTTCCCTCACGCCCGTCGCCAGGCCGGCGAGTACAACCACGACATCGGCCAGGAAGTTGAGATCCTGATGCTGCACGGCGTGCTCCATTTGCTCGGCATGGATCACGAAAAGGACGGCGGAAGGATGGCGCGAGCCGAGAACAAATGGCGCGCTACTTTTGGATTGCCGCACGGTCTGATTGGGCGAGTTTCGTCATGACCTGGTTTGCGGTAGGCGCCACCATCGTTTTTGCGGTGCTGTTGTGCCTGATCACCGTGGTTCAGATCCTCTACATGGAATCCCTGCGTCTGCGCTCGCGCGACCTGCCCGCTCTGCAGTTCTTCAAGGACGCCCTGGAGCACCGTATCGGCGTGAAGAGCGACGACGGCGTGCTCGCGTTCTCTCTGATCAAACATACGCTGGTGGTATTGTTGGGGGTTTGTTTCCTCGCCACCGAGACCGGTGATGGAAGCCACGCCTGGCAGAACCTGTTTGAAGCGGCGCTTTTCGCCTGGCTCACCATGCTGGTCTCGACCTACGTACTGGCCCAGGTCTTATATCGCAAAACTAGCGGGCACTGGCTGCTGCCGTTCGCGCCTGTCCTGCGCTTGTTCGCGCTGTTGGCACGGCCGCTGACTGCGATTCTCGGCTTCTTCCAGTCGCTGGTGGAACTATCCGAGCCGGCCAACCCCAACGAAGAAGGACCCGGTCCCTCCGGCGACATTGAGGCGCTCATCTCGGCTGGTGAAGAAGAAGGCATCATCGAGAAGGACGACCGCAAACTGATCGAATCGGTGGTGGCGTTCGGCGACAAGACTGTTCGCGAAGTGATGACGCCGCGTCCCAAGATCATAGCCATCGAAGCCAACCGCTCGCTCGAAGATTTGCGCGAGCTGGTAATTCACGAGCAATTCTCGCGTATTCCGGTGTATGAACGGACCATCGATAACGTGGTCGGTTTCGTGCACGTGCGCGACATGTTCGAGCTGGACGAAGCCGACCGCCAGGGACGCCGGGTGAAGGAACTGACGCGTCCCATCCGCTTTGTTCCGGAAACCAAGCCGGTGAACGATCTGCTGCGCGAGATGCAGCAGGACGGCGCGCACATGGCTATCGTCATCGACGAGTACGGCAACACGGCCGGGCTCGCCACCATGGAAGACATGGTGGAGGAAATCCTGGGTGAAATTCACGACGAGCATGAGCCCGAGCGAGATGTTCTAAAGCAACCCGACGGCAGTTTTGTGGTGTCGGGCAGTGTGGACCTGGACCGTTTGCACGACCTGCTGGAGTTCCGGCCCCCGGAAGAAACCGAGTCCACAACAATTGGAGGCTTAGTGACCGAATGGCTGGGACACGTGCCGCACGTCGGCGAGGTGATTGAGCGTAACGGTATCCGGCTGGAGGTGCTGGCCGGGGACGAGTTGAAGGTGGAGCAGGTGCGCGTGTCGAAAGTGGCGCACGAAACTGTGCCCGAGACGCATTCATGAGTAAGGCTCCGATCTTTCATTCCGGATTCGCTTCGCTGATCGGCCGGCCGAACGCGGGAAAATCGACGCTTTTGAACGCGCTCACGGGCGAAAAGCTGGCTATCGTTTCGGATAAACCGCAGACCACTCGCACCACCATTCAAGGCGTGGTGAACCTGCCCGGCGCTCAAATCGTCTTCATCGACACGCCCGGAATTCATAAGTCGACCACTTTATTTAACAAGCGCATGATGGAGACGGTGCGCGCGGCGCTGGCCGATCGCGACGTGCTGCTGTTTGTCACCGACGCGTCACTGCCCTTTTCCGCCGAAGATACGGAGGCAGTCTCGGTACTGAAGGAGCTGTCGACGCCCGTCCTGCTGCTGGTGAACAAGATTGATCGTGTGCAGGATAAACGCCGGCTTCTGCCGTTCATCGAGCAATATAAAGCAGTGCGCGAGTTTGATGAATACATCCCGCTGTCGGCCACCACTGGCGAAGGCTTGGACCGCGTACGCGACGCCATCGTTTCGCGCCTTCCGGAAGGGCCCGCCTATTTTCCGACCAGCCATTTGACCGATCAACCCGAGCGATTCCTGGCCGGCGAAATGATTCGCGAGCAAATCCTGCGCCATACTCGCCAGGAAGTGCCCCACTCGGTAGCTGTGCTGATCGACCGTTGGGAGGAATCAGCCCGATCGACCAAACAGCTCACGAAAATCGCCGCCACCATCTACGTCGAACGGGATGGACAAAAGGCTATCGTGATCGGAGCAGGGGGCGCCGCGCTGAAGAAGATCGGAACGCTTGCGCGCTATGAAATTGAAAAAATGGTAGGGCACAAGGTCTTTTTGGAGCTGTTCGTCAAGGTCCAGAAGGATTGGCGTGAAAATCCCGAATTTCTGAATGCCATTGACTGGCGATCCATGCGGGGAGGAGAATTGGATTCGGGCGAAGGTCCCGTGCCTTAATGCGACTCATCTGCACTGCACTGTTGTTCACTCTGGTCCTGCCGCCGGTGTTTGCCGAAAAGGACAAGGACAAAACGCCGGTTACCGACGATGTCATTGTCGATCAGGTCCGCGTGAGAATTGCCGACGATTCCGAAGTGGGTGGCCAGCCCATTCAGGTGGACGCTCACAACGGGGTGGTGGTGCTCACCGGTAAGATTACCAACGACAAACTAAAATCGAGGGTCGAAAAACTGGCCAAGAAAGTAAAGGGAGTTACCGGAGTAGACGATAAACTGGTGGTAAGTCCGGAATAAGCATTACCCTGAAAGTGCTTGAACGACGGGCGCTTTTACGTTTCTTGACACTTTGCGAGTAACCGCCGTAAGTTCCTGTTCGCCCAACTTAGATGATGAAATTGTGGGTCGGCCTTGTTGCTGCCGTGTTGTACTGCGCTATGTGCTGCGCGCAAGCTCCGCCGGCGTTGAAGTCGATAATCGGCGAAGTCACGGCCGTTGATTCCACAGCCAAACAAATTACCCTGAAAGGCGATGACGGCACGACGTATACCGTCACGCTGCAAGACAAGACCTCCTTCCTCCGCGTTCCTCCGGGCGAGACGGATGTCAAAAAGGCCACCAAAATCGCTTTTTCTGACGTAACCGTGGGCGACCGGGCTTTGGCTCGCGGACCGCTTGAAGGAGACGGCAAGACAGTCCCGGCGCGGATAGTGGTCATCATGACGAAGGGCGATCTGGCCCAGAAGCATGAGAAGGATCGCGAAGAGTGGCAGCGGCGCGGAATTATGGGCGTGGTTACCGCTCTCAATGCGGACAACAAGGAAGTGACCATCACGACGCGCGGGCGCGATTCCAAGACCGTGACAATTGACGCCTCCGCGGCTACCTTCCGGCGTTATGCGCCCGATTCGGTGCGGTTCGCGGATGCCAAAGCCAGTACTTTTACCGATCTCCAACCTGGCGATACGGTGCGCGCTCTGGGCGACAAAAACGAAGATGGCACGCACTTGAAAGCCGAGGAGCTGGTCTCTGGGGCTTTCCAGACCATTGCCGGGACAGTAGATTCCGTGGACGCGGCAACGGGTGAAGTACGCATCACCAACCTGCAGACCAAGATGCCGGTGGTGGTTCGAACCAACCAAGGTACATTGTTGCGACGGCTGGATCCGCAAGTCGCGGCGATGCTGGCGCGGCGGCTCCGTCCCGGCTCCTCCTCCGGTGGGGCTGCCGCGCCTGGCGGCGGAAGCAGATCTGGAGAAAATGGCCCGCCCCCAGGCGGACCCGGTGAAGCGCGTGGACAGGGCCAGTTTCGTGGCGGATTTGGTGGAGCAGGCGGCGGTCCCGGCGGCGCGGGTAACGGCGATCTCCAACAGGTGCTGGAACGCATGCCGCAACTGTCGCTTTCGGAATTAAAGAAGGGCGACGCGGTGATCGTCTCCAGTTCGAAAGCCCCCGGCGATTCCGCGATCACAGCCTTCTCCTTCGTCGCCGGCGTGGAGCCTTTTCTGGCAGCGGCGCCGCGTTCCGCCGGACAGGTGAATTTAGGATCTTGGAATCTCGATCTGGGCGGCGGGCCCGAAGAATGATGCGGGTCCGCTCACAACGTCGCTAAACAAAGGCACGAAATGAAATCCCTACTGCTGCTCCTGTTGCTACTACTGACTTTCTTGCCGGCGACGTATGCCCAAACCCCCGGTACCGTACACGGTGTGGTTACCGACGAATCCGGCGCGCTGGTGCCGCATGCCACCGTTACGGTGTCCAATGCTTCCGGCCCGGTGAAATCGGCGACCTCGGGCGATGATGGCACTTACTCCATTAGCGGCGTTCCGGCCGGCAAGTACACTATCCAGGCTTCGGCGCCCGGCTTGAAACAAACTCAACCGACGCAGCTGGACTTGAGTGCGTCGCCGTCCGCCACAGCCAATCTGCAAGTCCAAGTGGTAGCGGAAAAGCAGGAAGTCACCGTGCAGGAAAATGCCGGACCTGCGGTAAGCGTGGATCCTTCCCAGAACGCGGGCGCCCTGGTGCTGCGAGGAACGGATTTGCAAGCGCTGTCCGACGACCCCGATGATCTGCAAGCGGATTTGCAGGCGCTGGCAGGACCATCCGCCGGACCGAGCGGGGGCCAGATCTACATTGACGGCTTTACCGGTGGTACGCTGCCGTCGAAAGACGCCATTCGCGAAGTTCGCATCAACCAGAATCCGTTTTCGCCAGAGTATGACAAGCTGGGCTACGGCCGCATCGAGATCCTCACTAAGCCCGGTACCGACAAATTGCACGGAAATGTTTTCGCGGACATCGGCGACGGCATCTGGGACGCCCGGAATCCCTACGCCGCCCAAAAAGCTCCCTTCCTGCAGCGGAATTTCGGTGGCTCTGTCAGCGGCGCCCTGGGCAAGAAAGCTTCGTTCTTTTTAGACGTTCAGGATCGCGATATCGACAACGGAAACATCATCAATGGCTTCACTGTGGATCCCGGCACGCTGCTCCCTACGCCTTTCAACAACGTCTTCTCGGCTCCCCAGAACCGTTTGCGGATCAGCCCGCGCGTGGATTACCAGCTCAGCCAGAACAACACGCTGACCTTGCGCTACGGTTACACGCGCAACGATCTTCAAAATCAGGGGGCGGGAAATTTCAGCCTTTTGACCAACGCCTATCACGCGCTGGATACCGACCACACGCTGCAAATTATCGAGACGGCCGTTTTAAGCACCAAGATCATCAACGAAACAAGGTTTCAGTTGTATCACACCGAAGACGACGAAATGGCCAACAACAACCTGGCGGCCGTGACGGTGCTTGGATCGTTCAACGGGGGCGGCGCGCAGGTGGGACGTACCACCGATACCGAAAATCATTACGAACTGCAGAATTACACCACCGTTTCCGGCGGAGCACATACCTGGAAATTTGGCGTCCGTACTCGCGCTGTCACGATCAACAATTTTTCGCCGCAGAATTTCGGCGGCAGCTACTACTTCAGCGGAGGCTCCGGCGGCTTGGAGTGCGAGGTAGCTACCGAAGCCGGTTGCAGTCCACTGACATCCATTGAGCAGTACAGCGATACCTTGCTGTACATGCAGCAGAATCCTTCGTTGACCGGCCTGGCTCTAGCTTCCGCGCTGCAGGGGCGCGGCCTGGGTCCGTCGCAGTTGACCTTCACTCAGGGATCTGTTCTAGCCAACGTGAACATGGTGGATGTCGGCGCTTTCGTTGGCGACGACTGGCGAGTGAAACCGAACTTCACACTCAGCCTGGGCCTGCGCTTCGAAACCCAGACCGACATTCACGACTGGCACGATTGGGCCCCGCGCGTCGGATTCGCCTGGGCGCCCGGCCAGAGCAAGACGAATCCGCGTCCCAAGACCGTGTTTCGCGGCGGCTTCGGCATCTTCTATGATCGCGTGAGTGAACAACTCATCGAAACCGCCCAGCGCTATTCGAGCGAACAACAGCAGTATGTAATCACCGGATCTACTTATCCGATTCCTTATCCGATACCTACGCCGGTGCTGGGAACAGCGCCCGGTTTCCCCGGCCCCCTGGCCCCTTCGGATGTGCAAACCCTCTTAGCTGAAGCCCAGCCGGCGCACACCATCCAACTCCTGGATTCACATCTCCACGCTCCTTATATCCTGCAGGAAGCTATGACGGTGGAGCGCCAGTTGCCGAAGAACACCACGCTGTCGGAGTCCTACGTGAATTCGCACGGTCTGCACGAGCTGCAATCGTCGGACATTAACGCACCGGAGTTCGGCGCAACTCCCGCGGCAAATGGCGCATATCCGGTATCTGCCTACCCCCTGTATAGCACCAGGAATCCTTTGACCGGTGAACTGTACCAAACCGATCCGGTAGTGTTGATGGAATCGTCGGGGATTTTTAACCAGTGGCAATTGATCACCAATGTACGCTCGCAGTTGAATAAGCGAATTTCGCTCAACGGCTTTTATATGTACGGGCGCGCTTACAGCAATACTGACGGCGTCAATACTCTGCCTGCCATCCCGAACGGCCCTTACGCCGGGGTCGGCGAGTATGGGCCTTCCGCACTCGATGAGCGCAATCGCGTGTTCGTCGGCGGCACGATTAACACTTGGTGGAACATCCTGGCGGCTCCCTTCTTCACCGCGAATTCGGGCGCGCCATTTAACATCATCACCGGCACGGACCTGTATGGCACCGCGCTCAACTCCACGCTGTTCACCGCGCGGCCCGCGATTGCTCCAGGACCGGGATCGGGGATCGTGTGCTTGAAGGGCTATCCGTGCTTAGATCCCAATCCCTTCGTGAATGGCCAGCTGAAGCCGGGCGAAACTCTTTTGCCTCGCAATTTTGGGCGCAGCCCCGGCAGTGTCAGCCTCAACTTCCGGCTGGCGAAAACATTCGGATTCGGTGGGTCCCGCGAGTCTGCCGCCAACCGCAATAACCAGAATGGCGGAGGATTTCCGGGAGGCGGGCCCGGAGGTGGGCGCGGGGGACCGGGGGGCGGTTTTGGAGGCGGTCCAGGAGGCGGTCCTGGCGGATTCTTCCGCGGCCTGAATGGAGGATCCACCGGCCAGCGCTACAATCTGACCATATCGGTGCAGGCTCGCAATCTGCTCAACCACGTGAATCCAGGCCCAATCAACGGCATTATCGACTCTCCGCTGTTTGGCGAGTCGAATACGCTGGCGGGCGGCGTAGGCGCCTTCGCCCAGAGCGGCCTGAACCGGCGCATCGATTTGCAGGCGCGATTCACGTTTTGAAACTGGTTTCACCAGCATGCTCAACGTACGCGGCCCAGAAGCGTTAAACTAAATCGAAACCATGCCGATCAGCAAGGATTTGCTCGACATCCTGGTCTGTCCGTTGGACAAAGCGGAACTGGAAATGAAGCCGGATCAGAGCGGTTTGAAATGCGTCCAGTGCAAGCGCGTATATCCTATTCGCGACGACATCCCCGTCATGCTGATCGACGAAGCCAAGGTCGAGGAGTAGGCTGACCTGCTGAGATGACCAATGTGCTAGACCGCCTTCCGTCCGGCGCACGGGTGGCCATCATCCGTTTGCGGTCGCTGGGCGATTCGGTGCTCACCACGCCCGCGCTTGCACTGCTGAAGCAAGCCCGGCCGGATTTGCAGATCGCCGTTGTGGTAGAGGATCGCTTCGCACCGGTGTTCGCCGGGAATCCGGATGTCGATCAGATCCTTGCCCCCAACGCCGGCAGCGTGTCGCGGTTTCGTCCGCAATTTGCGCTCAATTTTCATGGCGGCGCCACCAGCGTTCGCCTGATGCTGGCAGCCGCGTCGGGCCTGCGCGCCGGGTTCGGCCATTTCCGCTTCCAGCCGATGTATAACGTGCGCATCCCGCGCGCGCAAGAGATTTTGGGCGTGGATCGCAAGGTCCACACCGCCGAACATCTCGCTTCCGCGATGTTTTATCTGGGCGTGCCCCAGTCCGAAATCCCGCGCGCGCGATTGTTCGCCGAGCCTCATTCGCGCATGCGTCCTTACGCCGTCCTGCATCCCTTCGCTTCCGAGCCCGGGAAAACCTGGCCGAAGGAAAACTTCCTCGCGGTCGCCAGGCATCTGGCAGTCGATCTCGGCATCGAGCCGCTGTTTATTGCCGGCACGCACGAAGATCTGTCCGACTTTGGTGAACATACTTGTATGCAAGGAGCGCCGCTCGAAGAAGTGAAATCGCTAGTCGCCGGAGCGTCCGTGTTCATTGGAAACGATAGCGGACCCGCCCACATCGCCGCGGCATTCGGCCGTCCGGTGGTGGTGCTCTGGGGTTCGTCGGATCTGGACAACTGGCGCCCCTGGCGCACCGAGAACGCCGTGCTCTCGAACGAAAACGGCATCCAGTCCATCGAAGTCTCCCAAGCCCTGGGCGCCATCGAGACGCTGGCCCGCCAACCCGTATGACAGAGCTACGGCGCCTGCTGCACTACGTCCGGCCATACGTTGCGCCGCTGCTGCTATCGGTGCTCCTGATGGCGCTGGTGGGAGCCACGCAAGGCTTCACGGCCATTCTGATTACCCCGGTTTTCGACCGCGTGCTGAATCCCGCGTCCGCCGATACGCTGGTCCCGCTATTCACCATTCCGCTATTTCAGCACACCGTCTATCTTCAGGATTTTCTGCCGGCTGCCATTCATAACGTCTGGACCATGGTGGCCGTGGCCATCGTCGCCACGTTCTTCATCAAAGGCACCTGCGATTACTTCGGGAACTATTTCATCAACTATGTCGGCTTCTCGGCCGTCACGGATTTGCGCCAGACCATTTTCGATAAAGTGCTCCGGCAGGACGCTCACTTTTTCGAGTCCAACTCCACCGGCCGCGTGATGTCGTCCATCATGAACGATATCGAAAAGATCCAGGTTGCCACCTCGCACATGCTGGCGGATTGGATGCGCCAGACCTTCACCGTGGTCTTTTTGCTGTGCGTAGTGATCCAAAAGGACTGGCGGCTCGCTCTGGTCAGCCTCACGCTGTTGCCTTTCGTGCTGGTGCCCACCATGCGCATCGGACGCCGCATCCGCCGGACCACCCGCAAAGCGCAGGATGAGGCAGCCGACCTGAATCAAATTCTGCAGGAAACCATTAGCGGGCACCAGGTGGTGAAATCGTTTGGAGCGGAGGATGTTGAGTCCAATCGCTTTGCGCTGGCGGCCGCGCGATTCAAATCGAGCAACCTGCGCTACATCGCCCAACAAGCCATCTCTTCGCCACTCATTGAATGTTTCGGCGCTCTCACTATTGTCGGCCTGCTCAGCTACGCGCGCATCCAGATCAAGAGCGGCAGCTTGACGGCGGGCGAGTTCACCAGCTTCGTCATCGCGCTGCTGATGCTCTATGAGCCCGTGAAGCGCCTCACCGGAATTCATAACATCTTCCAGCAGGCTTTGGGCGCGTCGCAAAAGGTATTTGAATACCTGGATCGCGATCAGCAGATTGTCGAAAAGCCGAACGCGGCCAAGCTCAGTAAGTTTCAGCACGCCATTCTGCTCGATAACGTCGACTTCCATTATCAAAACGCGCCCAACGGATTCGCGGTGCGCGGCGTTCGCCTGGAAGTGCGCGCGGGTGAAGTAGTCGCTCTGGTAGGCCCCAGTGGCGCGGGAAAAACTACGCTGGCCAACCTGGTTCCGCGCTTCTACGAAGTTACCGGCGGCGCCGTCCGCATCGATGGCGTGGACGTTCGCGATCTCCAGATCGCCTCGCTCCGCAACCTGATCGGCATCGTTGCCCAGGAAACTTTTCTTTTCAACGACACCGTGGCCAACAACATCCGCTATGGCAGGCCTAAGGCTAAGGAAGAAGAAGTGCGCGAGGCTGCGCGCAATGCGCTGGCCGAAGAGTTCATTGAGCGAATGCACGAGGGGTACGATACCGTGATCGGCGAGCGCGGCACCAAGCTGAGCGGAGGACAGCGGCAGCGGTTGGCCATCGCCCGGGCTCTGCTCAAGAACGCGCCCATCCTGATTTTGGACGAAGCCACGTCGCATCTGGACACCGAATCGGAAATACTGGTACAGAAAGCGCTGCAGACGCTGATGAGCAACCGCACCGTCATTGTGATCGCGCACCGGCTCTCCACCATCCGGCGAGCGGACAAAATCGTGGTCGTGGATCGCGGCCGCATCTCTGAAGTTGGAACCCACGAAGAATTGATCAGCCACGGCGGAATCTACCAGCGCCTCCACGAGCTGCAATTCCTGTCGGATCCCCTGGTAAATCCATGAGCGGCCCCGTCCGCAGCATGACCGGCTTCGCCCGTGTCCAGAAAACCGCCGAGCATGGCGACATCCTGATGACGTTGAAGAGCGTCAACCATCGCGGCCTGGATCTGCATTTTCATTTGGGCGCCGAACTGGACTCGTTAGAGCATGTCATGCGCGCGGCGCTGAAGCGCTCCGTTCTGCGTGGACATGTCGACGTGCGCTGTTCCCTGCTGCGCGCCGCCGACGGATCTTCGGGCGCCCTCAATCTGCCGCTGTTTCGTTCTTACCTGGCGGCTTTTCGCAAAGCGGCCGCCGAAGAAGGCATGGAGGCGCAGCCGGATCTGAATCGAATCCTGTTGCTGCCCGGGATCCTCGGCGGTTCGGACCAAATGGCCCTGGACGCGGCCGGTGAAACGGACATCCTGACGGCGCTCGAAGAAGCAGTGGAAATTCTCAACCAGTTTCGAGCACGGGAAGGCACGGAGCTGGCGGCCTTGATCCGCGAACAAAATGCGGCCATTCGTACGGGCTCCGAGGAAATGCAGCGCATCCGTGCCCAAGCGGTTCCCGCCTTCCAGAAGCGCCTGCTCGAAAAGCTGCAGGAACTACTGGGCAATACCATGATCGATCCGCAGCGCCTGGCGCAGGAAGCCGCGCTGCTGGCCGACCGCGGCGATATCGGCGAAGAAATCTCGCGCCTGCAGATTCACTCCCGCCAGTTGGATGAGATCCTCAACTCGGGCGGCGAGGTCGGCAAGCGCCTCGATTTTCTGCTGCAAGAGCTGAACCGCGAGACCAACACGATTCTCTCCAAGACCAGCGGCCTCGGCGACCTGGGCCTGCGCATCACGGAACTGGCGCTGGCATCCAAGGCCGCCATCGAAAAAATCCGCGAACAGGCGCTTAATCTCGAATGACAACGGTCTTCATCATCTCGGCGCCCTCCGGCTCCGGCAAATCCACACTGGTTCACCGGCTGCTCAAAACGGTCCCGAACCTGGCCTTTTCCATCTCCTATACAACGCGCCAGCCGCGTCCCAGCGAAATCCCCGATGTGGACTATATCTTCGTGAGCCGCAAGGACTTCCTGGATCGCTTGGCACGCGGCGAGTTCCTGGAATACGCCGAGGTCTTCGGCAATTACTACGGAACCAACCGCGAGACGTTTGAAGCTGCCACGCGTGAAGGCAAGGATCTGGTACTCGACATCGATGTCCAGGGTGCGAGACAATTGAAGGTGGCAATTCCGCGGGCGATCAGTATTTTTGTGCTGCCGCCATCGCGGGATGTTCTGGAGCAGAGGCTTCGCTCGCGATCGCAAGACAGCGAAGAAGTGATTCAGCGGCGGTTGCGGGGAGCGGCGGAAGAAGTTCAGAACTACACGCAATATGATTTTGTTCTGATCAACCGCGATATCGAAGAAGCTTCGGGCCGCTTGGCGACTATCGTGAAAGCTGAGCGGTTGCGCAAAGCTCGCATGGAAGAGGAAGTAAGGCCCATCCTCGACAGCTTCAAGAACAATGGAAAGTCCCACGATTAATTCAGGAGAGTAACCACCGTATGGCTGAGAGAATGAGAAACAACGCGATGTACTCCATCCCCGATGACAATGAGCAGAGCACCTATCGCTTTATCATCGTGGCTGCCAAGCGCGCGCGGCAATTGCAGAATGGCGCCCGTCCATTTCTCCCCACCACATCGAAGAAGCCGACGGTCACTTCCATGGAAGAGGTCCGTCGCGGTTTGGTGAAATATACTGACTCGCTGCGCGTCGTGCCGGAAGAGCTCGTAGCAGAAGAATAAAGATGAACGTAGTTCTCGGCGTGGGCGGCGGAATCGCCGCTTACAAATCCGCGGAACTGGCCAGAGCCCTGATGGAGCGCGGCATGCGCGTCCAGGTGGTGATGACGGACGCAGCTCAGGAGTTCATCACGCCTCTGACGTTTGCCAGCCTGACGGGACATAAAGTCATCACCGGTTTGTTTGCTTCGGGTAGCTCAGACGAGACACTTTCGAGCGCCGTTGAGCACATCGCGGTCGCCCAAGATAACGAAATCCTGGTAATCGCGCCGGCTACCGCCGATCTGCTGGCCCGCCTGGCGCATGGCTTGGCGGACGATTTCCTCACCACCATGTATCTGGCGTTCACCGGCCGGGTAGTGCTGGCGCCAGCGATGAACAACAACATGTGGACGCATCCGGCCACCGAGGAGAATCTCGCGGCGCTGCGCAAGCGCGGCCACATAGTCGTCGAACCGGAACAAGGCTTGCTGGCTTGCGGAACCACCGGTCCAGGGCGCCTGGCCGAGCCCGAGAAAATCGCCGATGTGGTCGCAGGCTTGGCTTTTGGACCGCGCGATCTGGAAGGCGAGACCGTCCTGATCACTGCCGGTCCTACACAGGAGCCGCTCGATCCGGTGCGCTTCATCTCCAACCGTTCCAGCGGAAAGATGGGCTATGCGCTGGCCGAAGCAGCAGCCCAGCGTGGCGCCCAGGTAATTCTGATTTCAGGCCCGGTCCAACTTTCCGAACCGCGTGGTGTACGCGTATTGCAGGTGCGCACCGCTCTTGAAATGCACGACGCGGTGATCGCAAACTTAAACGAAGCCAGCATTATTGTGAAGGCGGCCGCGGTAGCCGATTACCACCTTGCGCAGGTGCCCCGCCACAAGATCAAAAAGACCGCGATGCGAATGTCGCTCGATTTAGATCCCACGCTCGACATTCTGGCCGAACTCGGCCGCAAGAAGGGCGACCGTCTGCTGATCGGGTTCGCCGCTGAAACCCAGAATCTGATCGAAAGCGCCCGCCAGAAGCTGGAATCCAAGAACTGCGATATGGTGGTGGCGAATCTGGTGAATCAGGAAGCCACCGGCTTTGAAGCCGACGAAAACGAAGTGGTGCTGGTATTGAGCACCGGCGAAACCATCCCGCTGTCGCGCGCCCCCAAACGCGTGATCGCCGATCGCATCTTCGATCAAGTGCTGAAGCTTCGTCTGGCCCTCCACGCCGCTCAATGACCCTCGCCCAATGACAAAGGACGAACTTCGCCAGCGCCTGGAGTTCTACCAGGACCTCGGCATCAAAACGATATATCGCCGACCAACCACCAACGTTCCTGTGCCCCCTAATCCCCAACCCCCAACCCCAGTTCTGTCCCTACCGACCATCGAGCCCGCGCAAGATAGTCTGTTAACGATCCTCGCCGACATTGGCGACTGCAAACGCTGCCGTTTGCACGAAGCGCGCCACAAGATTGTCTTCGGATCGGGCAACGAGCAATCCGGCCTGGTATTCGTCGGCGAAGGACCTGGCGCTGATGAAGATGCGCAGGGCCTGCCGTTCGTCGGCCGCGCGGGACAACTGCTCACCCAGATGATCGAGGGGACCGCCGCGAAGGAAGGCATTCCCATCAAGCGCTCCGACGTCTATATCTGCAACGTGGTGAAGTGCCGGCCGCCGGAAAATCGCACGCCCCAGCCCGACGAAATGGAAATTTGCGGCCAGTTCCTTTACCGGCAACTGCAGACCATCCGCCCCAAGGCGATCTGCCTGTTGGGAGGCACCGCCGCCAAGGCTGTGCTCAACACGAAAGAGAGCGTCACCGGAATGCGCGGAAAATGGCACAAGTGGCGCGACATTCCCGTGATGGTCACCTACCATCCGTCGTACTTATTGCGGGCTTACAATCAAAGCGCCAAGAAGGAAGCGTGGGAGGATCTGAAGAAGGTCCTGCACTATGTCTACGACTAGCAGCCCCTGCGGCCCCAAAGGAGGCGGCCTCTTCATCACCTTTGAAGGTCCCGACGGCAGCGGCAAAAGCACGCAAGCTCGCCTGCTGGCCGAGCGTCTGCGCGGCGACGGGCACGCGGTGCTGGAAAGCGCAGAGCCCGGGGGCACGCCGATTGGCCAGCAAATCCGGCGTATTTTGCTCGATCCGGCCAACCAAGAATTAGCACCGACCGCGGAACTTCTGCTGATGTTCGCCGCACGCGCGCAAAATGTCGAACAATGGATTTTGCCGGCGCTGCAGCAGGGTGAGATTGTGATCTCGGATCGCTTCACGGATTCCTCCATCGCCTACCAAGGCGCGGGCCGCGGGTTGGGAACCAGCACGGTGCTGGATCTCGATCGCATCGCATGCCGTGGCCTGGTTCCAGATTTGACCATTTGCATCGATATCGATACGGAAACAGGATTGGCCCGCGCCCTGGCGCGAGGAGGCGTGGAAACGCGCCTCGAAGAACAGGCCATCGAATTTCATCACAAAGTCCGCGAGGCTTATCACGAACTGGCCCGATGCGAGCCGCAACGGTTTCGATTGATTGACGGGCGCGGCACGCCAGAAGCCATCGCAGCCCAGGTGTGGGAACAAGTCGCGCCGCTGCTACCAGTCACATAAACTCTATCCGCTCGTTCCGCGCCGACAATTCGATCAGTTTCTCCAAACGCTTGACTCGCGTTTCGTCCCGCTTCGCGCTGGCTACCCATCCGGCCGTTATGCGCCGGTAGCCCCCTGGAAATTTCTCGTAGTTGGCCCACGCCGCGCGTTGTTTGCGAAATAGGTCCTCCAGCGCCTTGGGCATTTCAATCGGCATCGACGGCACATCGCGGCGATCGGGTGAATGATACGCCTTCAATCCCGCCGGCATCATTCTGCCTCCGGCAATCAGCCGCTCTCGCTACATTCGATTTCGACCAAGGGCTCTTGGCCTTCCTCGCCGTAAAACGCTGCGCGTAGCATTCTTCGTCCAACTTCCTGATCATGCCGTCAATCCAGCCGAAACACAGCCCCTCTTCCAGCGCATGCTCGTAGGAGACTGTCGGCTTGCCCGAAGCCTTCTTATAGAAGACCAGCCAAATCTCGTACGCCCGAGCGAAGTTCTTCCCTAGCCAGCGGCGCCATTCGCCGCGATCCTTCGCAAACACGGTTTCCACCGGCTCAGCTCACCATCCTCATTTCATCGATGCGGTCCACCTGAACAATCAGGTCGCCATTGGTATCCACCTTGAACGCCGGGTTGAACTTCGCGCCCCAGATGATCTCGTCGTGGCGATAGGAGTAACGCGAGTGGACCACCTGGCTAAACGTGTCGTCGAATCCCTGGATCAGAATCAACAGCTCTCCCGAGAGATTGGCCAATTCCTCGCGGCTTTTTCCGAATAACGGGCTGGACTCGTCGATCGGATGCACGATGGTCCAGGTCAGCGCGAAGAAATAGATCCGCGGACGCTCCAGCGAAAGATCGATGAAGTTCCGTTTCAGTTCACCGTCCTTCATGTCCACCGTCATCAGCAACACTCGCGCCTCCATGTTCATTAATGTGTTGCTGCGAGCGTTTGCGACGCGAAACTGCAAACTGGTTCCATCCTGGTAGGGAGCGACGATCGCCTTCTTGCTGTAGACGATGCGCGCCGAGGGCCTCGAAAAGCGCCCATACAGCAGTCCGGTGGCGATCGCAAAAACCATCAAGCCGGTGGCGGCTTCGAGCGACGAGATGGTGTTGGCCCACGGGCCTTCCGGATAGACATTTCCGTACCCGACAGTGGTGAGAGTATGGACGCTAAAGAAGAACGCGTTGGCAAAAGATCCCATGTCGGATTCCAGTCCCTTAAGACTTTGGACGCCGATCAGGAGATAGAGGCTCGCAAAGGTAATGTTGATGACCAGGAAACCCAGCGCCACAACCAGCAGGAATCGCGGCCAGGTGGTATCGATCAGCATGAGATACGGATTGGCGTCGCGCCACCGCAATCCGGTGCGCTTCACATTAAACGAGCCGTCGGCGTTGATGGTTCGCCGCAGATCGCCGCTGAACTGAGTGGTTAAGCCGGGATCGAAGGATTCCTTCTTCATAGGAATGAACTCAGAATAACCCAGCTAGCGGTGAGAGGCAGAGCCGAAAGCAGGAAGTTAGTGCAGGAGACCCATCTTGTCCAGTGGCCAGTAAATGAATACGGCCTTGCCGTAGATGTAGCGGCGCGGGACCATCCCCCAGGCCCGGCTGTCGTTGGATGAACTGCGATGGTCGCCCAGAACGAAGTATTCGTCTTCGGGAACCATGCGCGCCGGCATGGAACTCTGGTCGCGATACTCGGGAGGCACGTAATTCTCCACCAAGGCCTGCCCATTAACAATTACCTGTCCGTCGTCCACCTCGACACGGTCACCCGGCATTCCGATTACCCGCTTGATGTAGGACTTGGTGGGATCCCCTGGAAACCAGAACACCACCGTGTCTCCGCGATCGATATTGCCGAAGTGAAAGCGATAAACAAACTTGTTGATGAAGATGCGCTCCTGATCGTCGAGCGTGGGCATCATGCTGGTGCCTTCCACTTTCACCGGCTGGTAGATGAACAGAATGACGAAAATGGCCAGGATCACCGAGATCATCAGGTCCCGAGCCCAATGTCCGATGGAACCCAAAACCGAACGCTTGACGGGTACCGGAGGACTTACGCTGGGAGCCGTGTTGACTGCGGAAGGCGTGTCTTGCTGGTCCATTTCTTATGTAATTTCGAAGTGGATTCCCAATACCATTTTCACACTGGGTGGGCTGCGAAGCAAGCGACATCGACCGATATTGGCCAATGGTATATAGTAAACGGTTGAAGGGAAAACCGTTCATCTACATGCGGATATTGCATCAGAGTGCTTTCGTTCTTCCCGCCCTCAGCCTTGGGTTCATCGCACTCGCCGCCCCCCTGTGCTTCGCCGCCGATGCCAGCAAATTGCCCGGCGGAACCTGGGCCTCCATCGCGCAGACTGCCCGATATGGACGGAGTGTGGGAGATGACTTTCGGCGGCCGGAGAGGCACTCCGGGCGTCCGGCCGGAACAGCCCTCGCTCACACCCGCATACCAGGACATCCTCAAAACTTTCCAGGCCAATCCGCCGCACGATTCACCGCAGGCGAACTGCGTGCCTCCCGGCATGCCGGGCATCATGAGCCAACCCTATCCCATCGAGATCCTCTACACCCCAGGCATGGTCACGGTGATCGCCGAAGCGTACATGCAGGTCCGGCACATCTACACCGACGGCCGGCCACATCCCGACGATCCCGACTTGACCTACAATGGCAACTCCATCGGTCACTGGGATGGTGACACTCTGGTTGTGGATTCGGTTGGATTCACCAAGGATACGCCGCTGGGAATGAACATGGGCACGCGGCACAGCGAGAAGATGCACATCGTGGAACGCTTCCAGCTGAAAGATCCGAAGACTCTCAATATCACCACCACCATTGACGATCCGGAGGCGCTGACCAAGCCTTTTTCCAGAACCATTACCTATGCCCGCCACCCCGACTGGACTCTGGCCGAGTACATCTGCCAGCAGAATAACCGCAACTTCGTGGACGCCTCAGGCAAAGCGGGAATCAATCTCACGGTACCGAAACAGTAACGAGATATCGAATGAAAATTAACTCCATCCACACCGCTCTTGCTCCGTTGGCGCTCGCGCTCTTATTTGCCGTGACGCCGGCCATGGCGCACCATTCCTTCGACATGTTCGACATGACGAAGCAGGTCACCATTACCGGGACGATCAAAGAATTTCAATGGACCAATCCCCACACTTTCACGTGGGTTGACGTTCCCAACGACAAAGGTGGAGTGGATACCTGGGCCATCGAAGGCATGAGCCCCAATTTTCTCGGAAGGCGTGGCTGGACCAAGCACACCTTGAATCCGGGCGACAAGGTCACCGTCACTATTTATCCGTTGAAAGAAGGAAAACTCGGCGGGACGTTCCTGCACTGCACTTTGCCGGACGGAAAAGAGATGGTGATGTTCGACGTTCGTCCGCCCAAATAAGCTACCCGGAGGTTGACTGTGGGATTTCCCGAGCTTGTCGTTATTCTCGTAGTTGCCTTGCTGATCTTTGGCGGCGGCGGAGGGAAACTCGGGCCGGCGATCAGGGATCTGTTGCATGGCGGACCTCGGCCGCCGTCTCACCCGCTTCCAGGTGACGACTCCGCAATCTTGAATCGCCCTCGCCGCCGGCCCACGCCGGGAACCTAGACTACTTCGCGGTGTTTCTCGCCAGGAGCACCGATCCCAAGCCCAGGATCGCGAACGCCATTCCTAAAATCCAGTACATGCTCTCATAGATTCGCGGCTTCACTTCCTGGACTTGCGGCTGGCCGTTGTCGTCGCCCGAACCTTCGGATTGATCCTGGATCAGACCCGTTCCGTTTACTTCCACTTTGAAGCTGGCGTCCTTGATGCGGTAGATGCTGGCTTGGGTCTTTGGCTCCGTCCCGGCCAGTTCCAGATCGTCGCTCTTCACCGTAACGCCGTTGGGAACCACCAGGTTCGATGCGGCCTCGGGATGGATTTCCTTGTCGGTGAAGATCATGGGATTAGTAGTCGGAACCGTGTAGTTCAGGTCGAAGCGGGTCTCACCGGGATGGATGGGATAGTCGACTTTGTAGATGTTGGGTTCTTTGGTCTTCAATGCAGGCCGCTGGATGGGCATTCCGCCGGCTGGGTTCACTGTGACGGCGATCGGCCCTTTGGCTTCGGGCGGAACATAAAACCGTACCGAGCCGTTCACCGGATCGTAGTAGGTTAAGCTTGGATCGCCAACGTATAGCAGCCCCTCGCTGACGTTCATTTCTTTGTCGCCTGGTTGCAGCACGATGAAGTGCTGTGTCTCCTTGGCGGTGCCGGCTTTGTTGGTGGAAGCAAACACCGGAATCTGAACCCCGGTGGATGGCATGCCGGGCGGCACCATCTTGTTATATTGCACGCCCTGAAAAATCGCCTGTATCAGGCGAGGGCCCTGAGCGTCGTTATTGTCGAAGCTGAATTTGCCCTCGGCGTCGGATTTCGTAGTGCCCAGGGTCTGCATCCCAGCCTGCGTCGGCTGGATCAGCATGACCACGGTGTTGGGCTCCGGCTTGCCGGTGGTGCCGTTCACGATGGTGCCGTCGACAGCAGCGAAGGCCGGCGCGACCGCGAGCAGGAAACAAACTGCCAGGCTTTTCATGCCATCGCCTTTCCGCATTCGCCGCAGAATTTCAAAGGTTGCGGGAACTTGGCGCCGCAGTGGGGACATTTGTCGGAGACCTTAGCGGTTGCTTCAGCGGCGGCTTTTGCGGCTTTAGCCCGCACTGGTTCCGCAGGCGCCACAGTATCGATCTCCGCCAGCACTTTCGCCAGTTCGCGCTGCAGATCCACCTTGGTTTTTTGGTAATCGGCATCCGACAATTTGCCGAGGCGAAATTCAAACTGGAGATCGCGCAGGTTCTCGTAGATCTGCGCCTTGCGCTCTTCCAGATGCGCGGTGGGCGACGCGGCGGGAGCCTCGGGAATGTCTTCGAAGCGCACGAACAGCGTGAACAGAAGGGTCCCCACCACCAGGACAACAGCTGCGGAAAGAACCATCAATCCAGCTTTTCCACTTCCTTCTCGATTTGATCGTGATAGCGATCCAATAAAGGATCGTGCGGCGGCCCATCGGCTGCAACCGCAGCTTCCTTGCGCCTAAGCTTCCGAATCACAAAGACGACCAGAATCAAGCCGAGGGCGGCAGCGGTGTAGAACGAAAGCGAACCCAGGATACCGGGCGGCACGATGATCACATTCGGCCCCATTTCGCTGGCAAATGAGGCTAGGATGGCCTGATCCGACATTCCGGCCTGTTCCATCTTGAGGATCTTTTTCTTGTTCGCCCAGCACATTTGGCATGGATACGGATCCATACGGCAAGCCATGTTGGTCTTGCAGCCGCACTGGCAATTCAAGCGATCGGCGATGCGATTCACCGCCGGGCTTTCCAACTGTTCCGCTGACTGGGCCGCGCAGGCCCCCGCCAACAAGCCAAAGGCCAAAAAGCCAATAGCCAGTCGGCTAATTCTCAACCGTCGCATGTTTCTCGGCAACTCCTACTACTTGCGTTCTGGCATAAGACAAACGAACTTTATTGGGGATCAGGCAGACGATGGTGCCGAACGCCAGCACCCAGAATCCGATCCAGATCCACGAAACCAACGGGAACACATAAGCTTGAATCACGGCGCGCCGGTTGTCGGCTGAAAGTCCCGCGAAATTAATGTAGAAATCCTCGTTCAGGCGTCTCCGGATAGACACCTCGGAAGTCGGCTGCTGGCTGGCTTTGTAGAGGCGCCGTTCCGGATAGAGCGTGCCCAAGGCGCTGCCGTTGCGGGAGATATCCGCGCCCAGCCGCTGCCAGGCATAGGTATCGTTTTCACCTTGCTCGATATTCGCCACGTGGATACTGTAATGGCCGAGCTGGAAGCTGCCTCCCGGCGCCACTTCCTTGGTGACATCCAGGTCGAACGCTGCGCCGGTGTAGCCGATGAACATGAACACGATGCCCATGTGAACCAGGTATCCGCCGTAGCGCCGCGTATTGCGGTGCGTCAGTTCAATGGCTGCCGGGATGAACCCGACACCGTTCTTGGCGCGTATGGCCGAAGCGCCCTTCCAAAACTCGATGGCGATGGTGGCCGTCACAAACATGCATAGCCCGAACGACACCAGCGCGTAGGGATGCTCATAAGCACCCAGAATTCCAAGCACCACCATGAGCACCACGCCGGCGATCGTCGGTATCAAAAACGCGCGCTTCAAGCTTTCGACCGAGCTTCTGCGCCACGCGATCAGCGGGCCAATGCCGGTGAGAAACATCAGCGCCAAGCCGATCGGAACATTGATGCGATTGAAGAACGGCGCATCCACGCTGATCTTCTCGCCCGTCAAAGCTTCTGAAATCACCGGGAACATGGTGCCCCACAGTACCGCGAAGCAGCTGGCCACCAGGATCAGGTTGTTGAACATGAAGCTGGATTCGCGCGACACCACGCTCTCCAGGCGCGCTTCACTCTTCAGATATTTCAAGCGTTCCAGGATCAGAATCACCGTAGCAGCGATGCCCACGGCCAGGAACATCACAAAGTACTTACCGATGGGCGACTGCGCGAAGGCATGCACCGAGCTGACCACGCCCGAGCGCGTCAGAAACGTTCCGAAGATGCACAGGAAAAAGGTCCCCGAAATCAGGACCATGTTCCACACCTTCATCATGCCCTTCTTTTCCTGCATCATCACCGAGTGCAGGAACGCCGTAGCGGTGATCCAGGGCAGCAGGGACGCGTTCTCCACCGGATCCCAGGCCCAGTATCCGCCCCAGCCCAGTACCGCGTAAGCCCAGCCTTGTCCCAACAGGATGCCCGCGCTCTGGAAAAGCCAAGTCACAATGGTCCAACGCCTGGTGGTATGAATCCACGCGTCGCCCGGCTGTTTGGTGATCAGCGAACCCATTGCAAACGCGAAGGGCACGGTGAACCCGACGTAGCCCAGATACAGCATAGGCGGATGGATCACCATGGTCCAATACTGCAGCAGCGGATTCAGACCCTGGCCCACGCCTTCCACGATGTTGCCGCGGCCCGCCTCCAGGATACTGAAGGGGCTGAGCACAAATGCGATCAGCATCAAGAAGAAGGTCTCGGTAACCATCAGCACCGACGTTACCCATGGCATCATGTCGCGGAACTTGCGCCGGTTCATGAAAACTACGACGGCCGAATATGTCGAGAGCAGCCATGCCCACAACAGCAGCGAGCCTTGCTGTCCGCCCCACCATGCGGTGAACTTGTAGATGGCCTTCATGGACGAATCGGTGTGCGCCGCCACATAGGCCAGCCGGAAATCGCCAGTGAGGAGAGAGTAGATGAGCAGCCCGGACGCAACCGTAAGCAGCAGCCAGACCGAGTAGACCGCGCGCTGTCCGCTCACGATCAGGAAGGAACTTTTCTTGAGCTTGCCGGTCACCGACGCGACCACCGCGTAGACGGCGAAGCAGAAGGCGAGCAGAATCGAGAGAGCGCCGATATTTTCCATTTCGAGCTTTTTCAGTCCTCCTGGCGGCCTGGGCCACCGGGCTTATGCGAACGGGAGCGCGCGGAGTTAGCTTGAGGCTTGCGTTCTGATCTGTGTTACAGCCGGCTTCGAGTCCGTCTTCATCTGGGGCTTGGCTTCGTACTTGGACGCGCATTTCGCTTGCACTTTGCTAGCATGAAACACGCCATCCTGCCCTAATCTTCCGTCCGCCAGAGCCTGCGCGTTGTCCTTAAATGTGTCGGGCAGCGGATCAATCCCGGTGTACACTACCGCCAGCCGCACGGGATCCTTCTGGAGCATACCGGGCGTCTGATGCAGGATGAAGCTGACCGAGGCGCCGTTGCGCACAATGGAGCCTTGTTCCACGTAACCGTTCACGCGAAGTTTCTCGGCCTGGGCTTGAGCGCCCATCTGCTTCACTTCCTTAATTTCCTTATAGTACGTCTTGCTTTCGGTGACTCCGCCCATCGCGAGCCATACCAGCACACCAACGATGACGGCCACGATGGCGCCGAATTTCCAGTACGTATTCATGAGCAGCTCCTGAAACTAATAGTATAGCGCCGCTAGCCCGTCGCACACTTAGGACGAACACGGGGCGAGGTTTCATCCGCCTTTTTAGCAATCGACGAGCCAATCCAGTCTACACTGGATTGAACAACTGCATTTAGGCCCGGACCAACCAGCCGTGAGCGGATACCGAAGCACCATCGGCAATGTTGTCTATCAGTTTGACGATCTGAAGACACTTCTCGCCAAAGCGTCGCCTGGCCGCTCCGGCGATGACTTAGCCGGGCTCTCCGCCTCACGTGCGGAGGAACGCGTGGCTGCCCAGATAGCCCTGAGTGATATCCCCCTAAAGACATTCCTCACAGAGCCCGTCATCCCCTATGAATCGGATGAAGTTACGCGATTGATCGCTGACCGGCACGACCAGGCGGCGTTCGCGCCTGTGGCCCATCTTACGATTGGCGACTTTCGCGACTGGCTGCTCAGCGAAAATGCCACTGGTGAGATTTTGGCGGCGCTAGCTCCCGGTCTGACGCCCGAAATGGCCGCTGCAGTCTCGAAAATCATGCGGCTCCAGGATTTGGTCACGGTGGCGGCCAGGATTCGAGTGGTCACCAGGTTCCGCAACACGCTCGGCCTGGCCGGCCGGCTTTCGACGCGTTTGCAGCCCAATCATCCCACCGACGATCCCAAGGGCATCGCGGCCAGCATCATCGACGGTTTGCTCTACGGCAGCGGCGACGCGGTGATCGGAATCAATCCGGTGTCGGATAATTTGCAGAGCGTGGAGACGCTACTGCGGCTGCTGGATCACGTGCGTGAGTCGTACCGCATTCCAACACAAAGCTGCGTGCTGGCGCACATCACCACAACCATGGACGCCATGCGGCGCGGCGCTCCCGTGGATCTGGTGTTTCAATCCATCGCCGGCACCGAAGCGGCCAATACATCGTTCGGCGTGAACATCGCGATGATCGGTGAAGCGCGCGAACAGGCGCTGGAACTGCATCGCGGCGCCATTGGCGACAACGTCATGTATTTCGAGACCGGCCAGGGCAGCGCTCTATCGGCGAACGCGCACCAAGGTGTGGATCAGCAGACGTGCGAGGCTCGCGCCTATGCTGTCGCTCGGCATTTTGAGCCGCTGCTGGTGAATACCGTGGTCGGATTTATCGGCCCTGAATACCTGTACAACGGCAAGCAGATTCTACGAGCGGGTTTAGAGGATCATTTTTGCGGCAAGCTGCTGGGCCTTCCCATGGGTTGCGACATCTGCTACACCAACCATGCCGAGGCCGATCAAGACGACATGGACGCGCTGCTGACGATGTTGGGCGCGGCCGGCGTCAACTACATCATGGGCGTGCCGGGCGCCGACGACGTAATGCTGAATTATCAAAGCACCTCCTTTCATGACGCGCTGTATTTGCGCCAGGTATTCGGCCTGCGGCCAGCGCCCGAGTTCGAAGCCTGGCTGGAGCGGGTTGAGCCGGAGCTGCCGCGGATGGCGGGGCTGCTTTTGGGAGCATGAGACCACTGCGTGATTACACTCCCGCGCGAGTAGCGCTTGGACGCTCGGGAGTCAGCCTTCCCACAGGGGCACTGCTCGATTTTCAACTCGCGCATGCCAAAGCGCGCGACGCGGTCTATTTGCCGCTGGCCGTCAATTCTCTGCTGGTTGAACTGAAACAGAAGGGAATGGATGTGATTACGCTGAAGAGCGCCGCGCGCGATCGCGATGAGTATTTGAAGCGTCCCGACCTGGGACGGCGCTTAAGCGAAAAATCGCGCGAACGATTGGCTGCGCTGCCCGCCGAAGGAGGATACGACGCCGCCTTCGTAATAGCCGACGGGCTGTCGGCACTAGCTGTGCATCGGCATGCAGTGCGTTTGATCGACCTTCTGCTGAGTCATTTGGAATGGCGCATCGCACCCGTCGCGATTGTCGAACAGGGGCGGGTGGCCATCGGCGACCAGATCGGCGAGCTACTCGGAGCGCAACTGACCGTGGTTCTGATCGGCGAGCGGCCCGGCCTCAGTTCGCCCGACAGCCTGGGCGCTTATCTCACCTGGCAACCGCGCGCCGGACGGACCGATGCGGAGCGCAACTGCGTCTCAAACGTCCGAGCGGAAGGTTTAAGCTACGCGGCCGCTGCGCATAAGCTGCTGTTCCTGATGAACGAATCGCGGCGATTGAAAGTATCCGGGGTTCAGCTCAGGGAAGCCGCGGGATTAACTGGAGATTCGATGCCCCACGCCAAATTCATCAGCCAGGATTGATAAGCTCGGATCGGCGGTCCACAATGTCAGTCCATCGACGATGGCGGACGCCAGGAGGTGGATATCGATCCAACCGACCCCGCGGCCATGAATGCGACGATGTTCGACGAAAGTGACTACCTCAGAGTGCGGGATGGTGGCGGCTTGAAACATGTGCCGGTACTCGATCAGCAGCTTTTTGCGGCCGCCGCAATCACCGATCAGAAGCTCGCCGTAGATCAAATCATGCCCGGCAACTTCATCGCGATCAAGTAGCCTGTCCAATTCCGCCACGAACGGCGCTCGGTTGGAAAGGGCCCTGATCCAGACCGAGGTGTCTACCAGAACCATCTACGCCACGTGATGTTTTGCCGCCGGTTCTTCACGGCGCCGGGGTACATCCTGCGCATCCGGCTCAGTCCCAAGAAGAGCACGCAAGCGCCGGTAAGCACCATGGCGCACGAGCGACTCCAACCCTAACCGCACAGTTTCCGTATCGGTAGTGGCTCCACAAGCCGCCTTGGCCTGCTCGAACAGAACCTCGTCGATATTGAGCGTCTTCTTCATATGTACGATTATGCCATATAAGTATGGCATAAATCAAGGCTCTTACGGAAGCCGCGCGCCGGCTGCCCGGCCCGAGCCGCGAAGATGTTGATAATAGCCTAAATCCTCGCCGGTCAGCATCTTGGTGATAAGAATGATCTGGCCGGCGTGCATGGAAAAATGCTCCACAACGTGGGCGATCGCTTCCAGCACCGTGACATCGTGGCCTTGCGGCGTGATGCGATCGGTCAAGCGACCGGCGGGTACGGCGCGAATGATGGACGCCGCTTCGCCCACGCGTGTCTTCAGAAGCTCGGCCAGCTCTTCATGCGATTTGCCGCCGCGCGCATCAAACTCGGTGTCGCGCTGCCGATGATCCGGTAATCCGGCCACTCCCGATCCGATCCATTGACGGACATTTCCCGAGAGATGCAGCACCAGATTGCCAACCGCATTTTCGTTTTCCGAATTGCGCGTCCAGATCTGCTCAGGTGTCAGCCGCCCCAGGCAATCCTGGATGCGGCCGTGAAGCTGCTCCAACTTCTCGGCCGAGAACTTCAGAAATATTTCGTCAGACGTCACAAAACTTCTTCAGACCAATTCTCGAGAATCGATTTCACCTTGGCGGTGAACTGATCGGCCAGCGCGCCGTCAATCAAGCGATGATCGAAGGTGAGCGCGAGATAAGCGATGGAGCGAATCGCGATCGCATCGTCCACCACCACGGGAACCTTCTCCACGGCGCCCACGCCCAGAATGGCCACCTGGGGCTGGTTAATCACGGGCGTCGCAAAAACACTGCCGAAGCTACCGAAATTGGTGATGGAGAACGTTCCGCCCTGCACTTCATCGGGCTTCAGCTGGCGCGAGCGGGCGCGCGTGGACAAGTCCACGATGGAGCGCTGCAATCCCACCACATTTTTCTCGTCGGCGTTGCGAATCACCGGCACAATCAGCCCGTTTTCGAGCGCCACCGCGATCCCGATATTGATTTCGTTGTGATAGATGATGTTGGTCCCTTCGATGGACGCGTTGAGGATCGGGAAATGCCGGATGGCTTCCGCCGCCGCCTTGGCGACAAACGGCAGGAAGGTGAGCGAATAGCCGTAGCGCGCCTGGAATTCAGCTTTGTTGCGCTCGCGCATCTTCGCGATCTTGGTCATGTCGGTTTTGTGAACCGTGGTGACGTGCGCCGAAATGCGCTTGCTCATCACCATGTGCTCGGCGATGCGCTGGCGCATCACGCTCATGGGTTCTACGCGGGCGCGCGGAGCCTCGGCTCGCGGCATGATCGCAGGAGGGGCGGGTGAAGGCGGCGCTGTTGGTACCGCTGGAGTATAAACAGTCGGCGTGGAAGACGCGGTCGTCGCGACGGCGGTGGGCGGGGCGCTGGCTTGGGCCATGGTCCGCGCGCCTTGCGCCGACATATATGCTTCCAGATCCTGCTTGGTGATGCGTCCGCCGGCGCCACTGCCGCGAACCTGCTTCAGATCGATGCCGTACTCTCGCGCCATCTTACGAACCAGCGGTGAAAGCGGCCCCGCGGGCGACTCGGCTTCCATGGCCGGCGCGGGTTCTTCGACGGGAATCGGATAGGGACCAGCCGAATATGCCACGGGCTCGGGCAAGGGGTCGGGTTCTGGAGCTTTGGCGGCAGGAGCCGGCGGAGCGGGAGCTGCTTTCGGCGCAGGGGGCGCAGGCTGTGCAGGAGCTGGCGCCGCTTTGGCAGCTGCCGGAGCCGACGCGCCATTTCCCGCGCCTTCTTCAATACGGCCCACCACGGTGCTGATGGCTACGGTCTTGCCTTCTTCCACCAGCACTTCTTTCAATACGCCGGCGGTCGGCGAGGGAATCTCGGTATCCACTTTGTCGGTGGAAATTTCAAAAAGCGGCTCATCGCGATCCACGTGCTCCCCGGCCTTCTTCAGCCACTTGGTCAGGGTGCCCTCCACAATGCTTTCGCCCATTTGAGGCATTACTACGTCAGTCATGAATATGTCTCCGTATATGAAACGCGCGCTTCCTCATGGTCGCGGCTCGGCTGAAATTGTTGCGCGAAGTGATTCGACAACCGGGCGATCACTTCTGCGCGGCTCGATCCCGATCCCAACTCCTGCATGGATGTGACCGGCTTGGTTAGCCCACAGGGAACGATGTACTGAAAGTAGCGCAAATCAGTCGTATGATTCAATGCAAAACCGTGTGAAGTGACCCAGCGGCTGATATGCACGCCGATGGCGGCCACTTTCTTGCCGTCTATCCATACTCCCGTGCAGCCTGGCACGCGCCCGGCCACCAGGCCGAACTCCGCAAGAGCATCGATGATTACTTGCTCGATGGCCCGGACGTAAGCTACTACGTCGCGCTTCCATTCTCGCAAATCCAAGATGGGATAACCGACGATCTGGCCTGTCCCGTGATAAGTGATGTCGCCGCCGCGATTGGTGGGATAAAATTCGATTCCCGCACTGCGCAGCGCAGCTTCGCTCGCCAGCAGGTTTTCGGCATGGCCATTGCGGCCCTGCGTGATCACGTGCGGATGCTCGACGAACAGAAGCTGATCGCCGATCAGTCCTCGTTTACGTTTTTCGACCAGTTCTTGCTGGATGGCGAGCGCGTCCCCGTAGCGCACCCGCCCGAGGTCACGAATTTCAAGCATTAATGGTGAGCCCGTAGACGTTGTTGAACGCCTCGCCCATCGCTTCGTACAACGTCGGATGCGCGTGGATGGTGCCCATCAACGTTTCCACCGTCGCTTCGGCTTCCATGGCCAGCACCGCTTCCGCCACCAGTTCGTAGGCTTCCGGCCCAATGATGTGAACACCCAGGATCTCGCCATACTTCTCCTCAGCCACCACTTTGACGAAGCCATCGTGCTGTCCCAGAATGGTGGCCTTGCTGTTAGCCACGAATGGGAACTTACCCACCTTCACAGCGAATCCCTGCGCGCGCGCCTGAGCCTCGGTTAGGCCGACGCTGCCGATTCCCGGCTCGGTATAGGTGCAGCCCGGAATGCGATTGCGATTGATCGGCTTGGATGGTTTGCCCGCCATGTGGGCCACCGCCACCATCCCTTCCATGGTCGCGACATGCGCCAGTTGCGGCGTTCCAGCCACCACGTCGCCGATGGCATAGACGCCCGGCTCAGCGGTGAGCTGATGCTCGTCCACCTTAATGAAGCCGCGATCCAACTGCACTTTCAACTTGTCGAGACCGATGTTTTCCGTATTCGGCTTGCGGCCCACGGCCACCAGCAGTGTCTCGGCCTCCATGTCCTCGCGCTTCCCGTTGGCGAGCGCGGCGCACAAGCGGACACCGTTCTCGGTGCGCGTGATGTTTTCAGCCTTGGCTCCCGTTTCGCAGCGGATGCCGGTCTTCTTGAAAGCGCGCTCCAGTTCTTTCGAAACTTCCTCATCCTCCACCGGCACCAGGCGAGGCAGCATTTCCAGCACCGTCACCTTTGTCCCAAAGCGATTGAAGATGGACGCGAACTCCACACCCACCGCCCCCGCTCCGATGATCAGCATCGTTTTGGGGATGACCGGGAGATCCAGGATCTCGATGTTGGTGAGAATCGTCTTCTCATCCGGCTCCAGCCCGGGAAGCATGCGCGCTTCCGAACCGGTGGCGATGATTACATTCTTGGTCTCGAGTGTTTGGACGCCCGTTTCCGATTTCACTTCCACCCGGAGAGGACCGCTTCCCGAGCGTGGCAGGATGGTTCCATAGCCCTTCACCCAATCCACCTTGTTCTTCTTCATCAGGAACTCGACGCCCTTGGCGTGCTTCGAGACGATCTTGTTTTTGCGGTCCAGCACCTTGGTGTAATCCAGCCGCGCATTTTCACAAGAGATGCCCTCGTCACCGGGATTCACGAAGTGCTCCCAAAGATCCGCGGTATGAAGCAGAGCCTTTGTAGGGATGCAGCCCACATGCAGGCAGGTGCCGCCAAGCTTGGGGTCTTTTTCGACAATCGCGGTCTTGAGGCCGTATTGACCGGCTCGAACCGCCGCGGAGTAGCCACCTGGGCCGCTCCCAATCACAATCAGGTCGTAAGTCATTTATTTTCAGGATAACATTCGCCACTCGCCGGACCTTGGCCCGGCACACGAACGCTAACGTGCTTTGATGTTCTGGGTGCGTAATTGGATGCGGGTTTAGGGTTCCACCTTGTGACCTCGGGCGCTCAGGTACTGGGAGGCGTACGGAACCATCGACCGAGGTGAAACTAACCTTCCGTTTAGTACTAAGTCAGAATCCCAAGAAAATTGGCGGTAAGACAGTCTGGAAAATCCGCCGCCTATCGCTTAAGGTGGAGCTTCACCCATGCTCCGCCGCCCGAAACATCCTGGCACTACGTCCCTCCGGCTGTATGTGTTGGGCGCGATTTTTCTGATTCCACTCTCTATCGGGATCGTGCTGGTCACCAACAATGCCAGCCAAAGCGAACATGCCTATCAAATCAGCCATGATGTGGGCAGCATGTACGCTCAGGGTGTCGACTTCTCGCAAAGCGCCAATCAGAATATCGCGCTGAGCGTGGCTGAAGGTATTGGAATCGACATGCAAGGGGGAAAAGGCGTTCTCATCCTGAGCAAAATTCGAGTGGTGCATCCGTCGGACTGCCCCACCAGCACGGCGGCCAAATGCAGCAACAAAGGATACCCTGTGGTGACGGAGCGCTACGTTCTGGGAAACCGCGCGCTACGCCCCAGCGCCTTTGGAACACCCGCCAGCCTGGATCCGGCCAGTGGAAAAGTTCGCGATTGGGCCAACGATCCGTCCGCGCGCGCCGCCAATTTTTCTTCCAACCTGAAGCCCGGCGAAGTCACTTACGCGGCCGAGTGCTACCTCACTTCGCCAGAGTCGCCCAGCGGTATTTATTCGCGCACCATGTTCTGATCACTACTGGGCGGGTCCACCCGAAGTCTTATACATGATGGGCCCGGGAGCATCGACAATTTTGAAATCCGAAGGAACAGCGAACAATGATGGATCGGGTTCCGAGCGTACGATGTTGGTGAGCTGGAAGGTCTGATCTCCCATCCGCGGATCGCTCCGCTTGCTATAGACGATCGTTTTCAGCTCCGGCGATGTCCAAACTTCCGTTACGATGCTAAGCGGCCTGTCATTGCCAATCTGGCCGGCTGGAATGGTTCGTGTAACGCGCGAACCGGTGACCGTCACGCCTTCCATGGTCTTCGATCCCAAATCCTCGGTCTGCGCCTGACCTTCCTCAGCAATGTCGCGTCGCTGGATCGTCATCGGAAGCGGCGGCACCTGAATGGCTGTATCCGGCACCGCGACGCCTCTCGAAATCATCGCGCCGCTGACGGCCGCAACAGTAACGGTTGGACTTCCTAGTGCCATCCCCGGCAAAGAAGCCCCCTTGAGCGCGGTCTTGTCGGTCAAGTTCAGGGTGTAGGAGACCTGCGCTACGGGGTCTTGAATGACCACCAGGTGCGGGGCATCGGCCGGCGACAGGTTCCCGATGGAGGGCAGCGGCGCATCCTGGCGCGTCCGGCCCATGGAATCGCGCGCGGTGGTTCCCGCGCTGGTCTGCACGATGCGGTTGCCGTCCGCGAGGGTTTGAACGGATTCGTTGGTGATTGTGGCCGAATAGGGCGCGCCTTGCACCGGAGCGGCCGACATCCTGCCCGCGAATCCGAAGCCGCCTCCGGTGACGAAAACATGATTGGCCTCAGGCTGCGCCCAGGCGGATGACGCCGCGACCAAAACTAGAATCAAAGCACGTTGCATGAATAGACTCTCCTTCATAAATTACTCCGAACGACGAACCTCCGCGATAAACGTGAAGCCGGGGGGCACCGCGCCGGGCGGGAAGAGCGCGTCCGCCGGCAGGGCCACTTCAACCTCGGGCTCTTCGGCCATCCACTGGCGATGCACAGGGGCCGGAAGCGTGCGATGCCTCGTGGGAACGGGCGCACGAACAGACGCATGAAATGAAATGACCGGCGCAGGCGGCGGCTCCGGAGGATGGATGGAAAGCTGCTGCGCCGGACGTTGCGCGAACAAAAGGACTGCCGCAATCGCTGCAGCCACAGCCACACCGCTCCCCGTCCAAATACATGGATGCCGGCGTCGTTGCGGCAGGATCGCCGCTTCATAACAGGCTAAGAACGCGCCGCTCACCTCTTCATACGAACGCACCGCCATCCGGCATTGGGCGCACTGCCGCAGGTGCCATTCCACGTTCGTTGCTTCCTCATCCGGCAACTCTCGATCCAACCACGCGATCAATCTTCCCGAATATTCACACATTGCATTTCTCCGCTAGTTTCTTCACCGCGCGTTCCACCATATCGGCCACCGTCGACGTCGCGATCCCCAGCACTTCTCCGATCTCGCGATATCTCAACCCGCTAGCGCGCAGCAGCAGGCACTCACGTTCGGAACCCGCCAATGTCCGGATGGCGTTCCCTAGAAGCTCGAACTTTTCCTTCTCCAGCAGGACGCTCTCGGGCGTCGCTGTATCCAATACCGCCTCGGCACCGGAGGCGGCCGCAGCGTCATCCAGAGGCGTGCTGAAACGCCGGTCGTAACTATTCTGCCGGTTTCGCGCCTGGTTGTGCGCAACGCGAAACAGCCAACTGCGTATGTTCTCCTCCGAGCCGCCCGCCGACAGGTGCCGATGCAGGCTCAAGAAGGCGTCTTGCACCACGTCCTGAGCTTCATCGGAGGAGAGCCCCAGGCACGCCAGGTATCGAAGCAAAGGTTTACGCAGCTCTCCAAACAGAGTTGTAGCCTCGCGATCGTTGGTTCGAAAGCGCCCGAGCGGGAGAGCCCACGGTACCGAATCGCCACTCATAGGATTCTCAACATCGCGCTTCTGGTTATAGAACAATTCGCGGCGGCCATTTTCCGGGAGCAGCACGTAAAGGGGCTGCGCTATAACAGAACTTGGAAAGCGGCACTCTAGCTCCCTGGCTCGCGCTGCTGACCGCGGTCACGGTGTCGGCGGAATCCCCGGTGTTGAGTCTCGGACCGGGCATTGTGCCCCCGTTCGTCATCGCCAAGGCGAAGCCAGAGTACACAGACGAAGCGCGCTTGGCGAAGCTGGAAGGCAGTGTGTTGTTGTCGCTGGTGGTGGGCGCCGATGGAAAGCCGAGCGATATTCAGGTGGCCCGCCCGCTCGGGCTGGGGCTGGATGAAAACGCCGTCGAAAACGTGCGCGCGTGGCAATTCAGGCCGGGGACGAAGGCGGGAACCTCCGTAGCGGTGCGGGTAAAGGAAGAAGTTTTCTTCCGGCCAGGGCGGACTTTGTGGGATTGGCATGTCACACGCGCGGCTTTTGCAGCTTCCGCTCTAACAACCCGGCCGGTTCTTATCCAGGTGAAATTTCCTGCAACGGTCGACGAGGAGGAAAACGCCTCCGTAACACTGGCCTTCGATGTTTCGACCAAGGGCCTGCCAGCCAATCTCCGCATTGTAAAGTCATCCGACGCAAGATGGGAGAGCGAGCTTCTCGCGGCGGTCCAAGGCTGGCGATTTCGGCCCGGAATTAAGGATGGCAAAGCGGCCGCCGTGCCTGCCTGGTTCGAGTTCGTCCGCGGATCGCACTCGCCCATTCCGGCCGTGCCGATTCCACCGGGATATGGCGCGCGCTAGGCTTGCGCCGCGTTCTGGATCTGCTCCTCAACAATGCGGCCGTCGAACAGCGTAATGGTTCGGTCAGCACACCGCGCATAGCGTGGATCGTGCGTCACCATGCAAATGGTCGCGCCTTCCTGGTGCAGTTCGCTAAGCAATCCCATTACCTGTTCGCCGTTCACCGAATCTAAATTGCCGGTCGGCTCGTCAGCCAGCAGAATGGACGGGCGTCCGGCCAGGGCTCGCGCCACGGCCACGCGCTGCTGCTGGCCGCCAGACAATTGCGATGGATAATGTTTGATCCGATGCGACATGCCCACCCGCTCCAGCGCGTCCTTCACCAGCTTCTTGCGTTCGGGCGCCGGCATATTGCGATAGGTGAGCGGCAGCTCGACATTCTCATACACGTTAAGGTCGCCAATTAAATTAAAAGCCTGGAAAATGAACCCGATTTCGCGGTTACGCACGCGCGCCCGCTGAGAAAGCTTCATCTGATCCACGCGCGTGTCGTTCAGAATGTAACTGCCGTCGGAGGGCGTGTCCAGCAGCCCGAGAATCGCCAGCAAGGTCGACTTTCCGCATCCGGACGGCCCGGAAATCGAGATATACTCGCCCTTGCGAACATGCAACTCAATGCCCGCCAATGCGTGCGTCTCCACCTCATCGGTGCTGAAGACCTTGGTCACGCTCTTGAGACTAATCAGTGTCGTCGCGTCTGAATCCACGCTGTCTCCTTCCCAGAGCTTCCGGAACCTTCCAGCGCTCAGCTCTGATAGACGTACGCAGCCGAAAGGGGTTAGGTTCACAAAAAAAAGCTTTATCCGCGTTTATCGGCGTCCATCTGCGGCTGAAAATTGTTCAAGACCGTCAACTTAACGGCAAAACCAGCCGCGCATCACACCCCGCACCCTCCGCCGCGTTCTGCAGCGTCAGCGTTCCTCCGTGCGCTTCAGCGATCTGGCGGCTCAATACCAGCCCGATGCCGGTCCCACTGGGCTTAGTTGTAAAGAACGGCACAAACAGGTTGGCAGTATTCGGCAAGCCGTGCCCTTCATCGCGTACCCACACCGTAAGGCGGGAGTCCTGCCGCTCCCAACCCACTCGCACCGCACCGCCGGTCTCAAGCGAAGCATCCACCGCATTCCGAATCACATTGATCAATAATTGTTCCAACTGATCGGCATCGGCCTGGATCACGATCTCCGGCCCCGGCGTCACCTCCGGCGTGATGCGCGTCTCCAACCTCGCCACGCGGCGCACCAACTCCGCCACGTCCACCGCGGTCATGGTCGGCCGAGGCAGCCTGGCCAGCGTGGCATACGCGCCCATGAAGCGGCTCAGGGCCTCGCTGCGCGCGGCAATCACAGCCAGGCCCTTGCGTGTATCCGTTTCCCAATCTTCGGGCCGGGGCTGGCGCGCCAGTATGCTCTCCAAACTTCCCGCGATCGATTTGATGGGCGTCAGCGAGTTGTTCAACTCATGCCCCAATACGCGGACCAGCCTTTGCCAGGCCTTCAGCTCTTCCTCACGCAACGGCCGCGTCAGATCGGTCACCACCACCAGTTGGTGCGGCAACCCGCCCTCGCGAAACAGACTGCGGCTGACGCCCCAGCGCGCGGTCCCGCCCGGAAAGGTCCGCTGCTCGGTGCGCTGCGCCTCGCCTTCCAAGTAAGCGTCCAGCCCCAGCTGCTCCGCCGATTGCTCCAGCAATCGCACCGCCGGTTGATTCAGCAGCCGCTCTCCGGCGCGATTCACCAGGCGAAGTTTCCGGTCGCCATCAAAGGCGAACACGGCCACGTTGATCTCCTCCATTACTTTGCGCAGCAGCGTAGTCGCTTCGAGCGCTCCCAGCCTTTGCTCGCGCAGCGTGGCGCTCATGGCGTTCACCTGCTGCATTACTTCGCCCATGGCGTCGCCGCTTTTGGAGTGCCGCGCGCGGATGGAATAATCGCCCTCCCGCATCGCTTCCAAAAGATTCGCGAGGGTCCGCAGAGGCGATGCCACGCGCTCACGCAAGGCGAAGCAAAAGCCCAGCCAGACACCGACGATCAACGCGGTGAGCGTCCACTGCACTCTGGACGTATAGTCGCCGAGCCACAGCACCAGCATCGACGTGATCACCGCGGGCGCACCCGCGATTAGCGCCATCACCAGTATCCGTTGCTCGTGAACCAGGCGAGGCTTGTCGAACTTCACGGCGCGGTCACAATCCGTAACGCGTCATAATCCATAACGCTGTAAGCGTCGGTAGAGCGCGCTGCGGCTCAGGCCCAGGGCGTTAGCAGCATGGCTGACGTTTCCGTTATAGCGCGCCAGCGCTTTCTTGATGAGGAATGCTTCCACTTCCTCGATGCTCATGTCTTCCAGGCGCGGGCTCACCTCGCGTCCGGAACGCAGCGCCAGGTCGGCCGGCTTGATCTGGCTGTCCTGCGCCATCAACACCGCGCGCTCAATTACATGATTCAGCTCGCGCACGTTGCCCTGCCAGGGATGTTCCAGCATCAATTGCAACGCAGCGCGATCGAATCCCCCGATGCGTTTGCGGTAACGCTGGGAATGCGCGGCCAGGAAGTGCGCGCCCAGCAGCGGAATATCTTCGCGCCGTTCCCGCAGCGGCGGCAGATGAATCTCGATGGTGTTCAGCCGGAACAGCAAGTCCTGCCGGAAGCGCCCCGAGTTCACCTCCTCGTCCAGATGCGCGTTGGTGGCCGAGATCACGCGCACGTCCACGCGCTTGGTCTTCGACGATCCCACGCGCTCCATTTCACCCACTTCCAGCACGCGCAGCATCTTAGCCTGCAGATTCATCGGCACATTCGCGATCTCGTCCAGAAACAGCGTGCCGCTATCGGCCAGCTCGAAACGGCCCACGCGATCGGTCTTGGCATCGGTGAACGCGCCCTTCACGTGACCGAACAGCTCGCTCTCGAAGACGCCTTCCGCCAAGCCACCCGCATTCACCGTCACCATCGGTTTGGCGCTGCGCGGCGAAATTGCGAACAGAGTCTTCGCTACCACTTCCTTGCCCGTACCGGGTTCGCCCGTGATCAGCACGTTCGCGTCCGACGGGCCCACGCGCGAGATCATCTGCAGCACCGGCTGCATGGCTTGCGACTCCGCGATCAGCGACGGCACTCCTTCGGCCCGCAACAGACGGTTCTCGGCCTCCAGACGCAGGCCGCGCCGGATGGCGTTGCTCAGATCGATCTGCGTCTTGACGATGGTCAACAGCCGTTCGTTTTCCCAGGGCTTCTGCACAAAGTCCCGCGCGCCCCCGCGCATCGCTTCCACCGCCAGGCCCACCGTGGCCCAGGCCGTCATCACAATCACCGGCAGCACCGAATCGATGGCTCGAATGCGCGAAAGCAAGTCCAACCCCTCTTGCCCCGATGTGGTGTCGCGCGTGTAGTTCAGATCCATGATCACGACGTCGAAATCGCGCGCTTCAAGCGCGGCAATCACGGCCGCGGGCGAAGTGACGGCGTCAATCTGATAGCCTTCGCCCTTCAGCAGCAGGCGCAGCGCTTCCAGCACGTCGGCCTGATCGTCGGCGATTAAGATACGCGGCGCCGCTGCGTTGGGAAAGTCCTTCATGACGCAATCGATCCGGATCTATTCGGCCTTATCGATCCAGCCGTCGGCGATGTTGATAATGCGATCGCCATATTCCGCGTTCTTTTCGTTGTGGGTCACTTGAATGATCGTGGTCCCCGCTTCGTTCAAGCGCTTGAAAAGCTCCATGATCTCCTTGCCCTGGCTGGAATGCAGGTTGCCGGTCGGCTCGTCCGCCAAAATGATTTTGGGACTGGCCACAATCGCGCGCGCGATGGCTACCAGTTGCTGCTGGCCGCCCGACAGCTGGTTGGGAAACAGATCCTTCTTGCCCACGATCTGAAAGCGGTCCAGCACATCGCACACAATGCTGTCGCGTTCGGATTTCTTGATGTTGCGATAGGAAAGCGGGATGTCGAGATTCTCGTACACCGTAAGCGAATCCAACAGATGATAGCTCTGGAACACAAAGCCGAAATACTTCTTGTACAGCTCCATGCGATCCTTCTTGGGCAGCTTGTGAATGGCGTGGTCCGCCAGATAATACTCGCCGGTCCAGGAGCTGTCGTGCATGCCGAGCAAATGCAGCAGCGTGGACTTGCCGGCGCCCGACGGCCCCATGATGGAGACGAATTCGCCGTCCTTCACTTCCGCGTTGATGCGTCGCAGCACAAAGGTTTTCGTCGGACCGTGTTCAAAATATTTCTCCACGTTCCGCAGAACAATCAGGGGGGAACTCATAGGGTATCTATATTATGAAGAAGACGGAATTCAGAAGCCAGAATTCAGAATTCGCCCCTCCGAGCCGCGCCAGACAGCAAGCGGTCAGTGGAAAATCGCGGAGAGACTCGACAACACTTGCTGGGAAGTGGGACAACGCTCCACGTTGATGGCGTCGCCAAAACGAATCGAATCCAAGGCCTCGGGTAAGTGCCAGCTCCGTACCTCGGCAAAACCCAGCATTGCCAGTGCGATGAAAAAGACCGCCCAAAAATCGATATTGCGTCCAGGCATTATGCCACCCCCACGCTTTCTTCCACGATCCGCCCGTCGAACAAGCGGATGGTTCGGTCCGCGTAACTTGCGTAGCGCGGATCGTGAGTCACCATGCAAATGGTCGCGCCGCCGCGATGCAGCTCGCGCAACAAGTCCATGACCGCTTCGCCGTTCACCGAATCCAGGTTTCCGGTCGGCTCATCCGCCAGCAGGATGGAGGGATCGCCGCCCAAGGCCCGCGCCACCGCCACCCTTTGCTGTTGACCACCAGAGAGTTGCGACGGATAATGTTTGATGCGGTGCGACATGCCCACGCGCTCTAACGCGTCGATCACCCGTTTCTTGCGCTCGGCGGACGGCATCCCGCGATAGGTGAGCGGAAGCTCCACATTCTCATACACTGTCAGATCGCCAATGAGATTGAAGGCCTGAAAAATGAACCCGATCTCGCGATTGCGAATGCGCGCGCGCTCCGACAGTTTTAAGTTTTGTACCGGCTTCGAATTCAGCACGTAGGCGCCGTCCGACGGCGAATCCAGCAAGCCCAGGATCGCCAGCAGCGTGGATTTCCCGCAGCCCGACGGCCCAGCGATCGCCAGGTATTCGCCCTTCTTGATGTGAAGGTGAATGCCGGCCAGCGCATGCGTCTCCACCTCGTCGGTCTGGAACACCTTGGTCACGCCGTCCATGCTGATCAAAGCTGTTTCGTCAATCGCCATGCGAATTCTCTCCGGGCTCCTTACAGTCGCGGCTCAGTTGAGCCGAATCCTGTTATACGCGTCCTGTGCCGACATGTCCGACAAAATCACCTGATCGCCCACCTTCAATCCATCCACCACTTCAATGTTGTTCACCGACGCGCGGCCCAGCGTCACGGGCACACGTTGCGCCTCCTTGCCGTCCGGGTCCAGCTTGAAAAGCGTGATCTTCGCTCCCGGCTGCCCCACCACCGGACGGCCCACGTACAACACGTCGCTCAGCCTCTCGAGCGTAATGGTTCCGTCCACGCTCAGATCCGGACGCGCGCCGGGCGGCAGCGGACCCTCTAGCGTCACATCCACATCCACCGTGCCATTCACCGCCGCGGGATCAATGCGCGAGACGTGCCCGGGGATAACTCCGTTCCGTGTATCGATGGACGCCACTTGTCCGATCGCCACGTCCTTCACCTGCGTTTCGGGAATCTTGAGCGTCGCTTTCAGTTTGTGCGGCTGCGCGATCTTCGCCAAAATCGTGCCGGGCGTTACGCGCATTCCCACCTCGAGCGGCATAGCCGTTGTGCCCAGCTGCGTCAGCGTACCATCGGTAGCCGAGCGGATGGTCAATTGATCCACTTGCTCTTTCTTCAATTTGTACGCCGCCTCCAATTTCTCGATATCCACCTTCTGCGCATCCATCTGCGCCTGGATGGATTTATCGCTGATATCCAGCTGCTGTTTGGACAACGCGTATCGGCCCTTCAGCTCCGAATACTTCGCGACCGAAAGCTTCGTGTCCAGGTCCGACTTCAGCCCCAGCTTGGTCAATTGCGCATCGCGATCGGCCTGCAATTGCGCCTGTTCCATGTCGGACTTTACCCCTTCGGTGGTGGCTTTCTGCGCCAGTTGCTGCGATTCCAGCGTCACCCGCAGATTTTCCAGATTGGCTTGAGCCGCCTTAATCTGCCACTCCAGGTCCGCCGCCGCCAGCTGCATGTCGGGGTTGCTGAGCTGCATGATTACTTCGTTAGGATGAATGGCGGCGCCCGGCAGAAAGTTGATCTTCTCCACGCGGCCGTCTGAGTCCGCGGGAATCCACATGTATTGTTCGACGACCAAAGTCCCTAAACCGCGCACGTCGCGCACCATCGGACCGCGCTTTACCGTGTCCCGCCACACCGTCGCCCCGTCTACGGAAGGCGCCGCGGGCTTCAGCCGGGAAAGCCCCCAGGTGATCAGCGGGATGGCCGCCACCAGGAGCACAATATATACGATTCGGCGAATCAATTTCCGGCGAGCGACTTCTTTGCCGCGGGGTACATCCATTGCCATGGGAGATTTCTCCTGACGTCAGTTCGCAAATACTCTGCCAATGTCGATATTACTGAAAAATAAGGCGCGCCGGGTGATTTCGGGATGCGGCGCCGGCCCGGTGTGTCCGCTTGTGGGACTCAGTGTGCGGCGCAGAACATACGTCGCCTGCCCCAGCGGTATCCTGGAAGCACCTATGAACAGGGCCTTGAAGGCCGCAGCGTTCGTGGCACTCGCGACACGATTCATTCCGGTTTCGAATGGGCAGCAGAAGGCGTTCGAGATTCGAGGCTCGATTGTTGACTTCAACCCCCCGTTTGCTGGCATCGATGTCTGGCTTCGCGCACAAAGTACGAATGTTGAGCGCAGGGCGGTTACCGACGAGAGCGGCGCATTTTCAATTGTTGGCCTCGCGCCAGGACAGTATGATTTGCAAGTGGGCCGCGAACCCATTACCGTCCCGTCCTTTGACCTTCCGTTTCTATATGTACGCCTGAACGCAACCCGGGACTTGACCTTGATCCTGCCGCTTAGCATTGGTGTCTACACCCAAATGCCGTGCGTCATTCACTATTTTCACCAACTTCTCCCGGGTCGTGATGAGAGCGTCGCGGCTACGAGAGCATCTACGATAACCTGACGCTGGAATCGTGCGGGCCTGGAGACTGCAATCCTTCCATTCGCAAAATGCCCATTGGCCCCACGTGTGAATAGCGCAGGCTTACTGGCTCAGCCGGGACGATTCCTGAATCACCATGTACATCATCCCGAACGCAACCACGGTCAATGCAATACACACGCCCGCCACTGCCCGCAAGAGCGGTTCCTTCCACATCAGCCGCGCGCGGGGCGTGCTGGCCAGGAACCCCACCACGAATCCACCCAATCCCCCGCCTATGTGCGCCCAGATGTCCACGCCCGGGATGAAGCTCAGCACCAGTCCGTAGATCACCCAGCGCGTATAGAGCGACTTCACCTGCCTTCCCAACGCGGAGCGATCCGTGAACCCGAACGCCAGCATCGCGCCGATCAACCCAAAGATGCCCGCTGACGAACCTAGAGAAGGGTAATTGCCGAAATGTGAGCTGGCCCAGAAACCGGTGACCGTGGAGACGAAGTAAAAGACGATCAGACGGCTGGTGCCGTACAACAGCTCCACTTCGGCGCCCAGGTCGAACAGCACCCAGGAGTTCATCAGAATGTGCAGATATCCGCCGTGCAGGAAACCGGCCGTAACAAGACGCCACCATTCCCCGTGTATCGCATAAGCCGGCAAGCTTTCACCAGCCTGCGTAATCCCCGCTTGCGGGACGTACGTCTGCGCCAGGAATAGCGCAGTGTTGATGAGCAATATCATTATGGTTGTAAAGCGCGCGTGCGGGATCAAGCCGCCCAGAATCTCGCCCGGATTCCGCCGTTCCACCGCGCGCGGCCCCAAGGGAGCCTGGCAATAAGGACACACCCGGTCGCCCGACGTCACAAACGCCCGGCAATTCGGGCACATCCGCCTGCTATCCACGGGACCCCAGCCTGTCATCCATGAAGCCATTGTACAGCGCGCCCTTTCACTCGCACTCTGCAAACTGCGATTGATACAATAGAACTCCGGATGGCCAAGACGGAGCAACAACATCGCCAGGACATCCTCGACGTCGGCAAGCTCATCTATCAAAAGGGATGGGTGGCTGCCAATGATGGCAACATCAGTGTGCGCCTGGAGGACGGCCGGATTCTTTGTACCTGCACGGGCGTCAGCAAAGGCATGATGACGCCCGCCGACGTCATCGTCTGCGATCTGGAAGGCAATCGGATCGATGGCACGCGCGAGCGCACCACCGAGATCGCGATGCACCTCACCATTTACCAGATGCGGCCGGACGTAAAGGCCGTGGTGCACGCTCATCCCCCGGTGGCCACCGGATTCGCGGTCGCCGGCCGCCCGCTCGATTTGGCTTTGCTGCCGGAAGTAGTGGTTAGCCTGGGATGCGTTCCGCTCGCAGAATACGGGCTACCCGGCACGGCCGCGCTCACCGATGGCATGTTGCCCTACATCCCGAAGTACGACGCCATTCTGCTCGCCAATCATGGCTCGGTGTGCTATGGCGAAGACGTTTATAAAGCGTTCTTCAAGATGGAGACTGTCGAGCACTTCGCGCGCGTCACTCTGGTGGCCGAACTGCTCGGAGGGCCAAAGATCCTCACCAAACACGAAGTAGGGAAACTGTTCGAAGCGCGCGGGCGGTATGGCGTGAAGTCCCAGAACCGCATGGAGCCGGGCAAGCCGGTGGTTGCCGAAGACACCGAACACATGGAGGCTGGCCGGGGCCGCTTGAATCTGACCCGCGATGAGCTGATCGCATTAATCGAGGAAGCCTTACGCTCGCGCGGCGTCCTTACTTAGCTCGCCCGTTTTATGGCTCGTCCGCCGAGGACGGTTCCGAGGATGGTTCCTTGGACGCGCTCTTCTTCTTAAAGACGTTCAGCTTGCTCCAGAATCCTTTCTTTTTCGGCGCCGTCTCCTCCGCCAGGCTCATCTCGCTCTCGGCCGCAACGGGCGCGTAAACGTCCCGCTGGGATCTGGCTACTGGAAGCGCGGGCACTGGAACAATGCTGGGAGGCGCCTGGGAGACCTTGGCCACTGGATCTCTCACTACCAGCCGCGCGGCGCGTCTGGCATGCTGAACTTGCACCTCCGCGGCAAGCTCACGCGTAGTGACAGGAACCGCCTCGCTGGCCGGAGACCTCACAGTCGCAAAGGCTGGAGGGGCGATATGCAACCGCTGCAATGGCACGGGCGCAGAGGGAAGCTGGAGCGATGTTTTGATGGCGGGCGAAATGGCCAGCGCCAGAACCAGAGCCGCAAAAATAGCGACTCCGATCCCGAGTGTCCGCAGTTGTGGCAGTGGAAGGTCCGCCACATCTGTGGGTTGGCCGAACTGGGCGATCGCGTCCAGAAATTCCTGGGCCGATTGATAACGGTGCATCGGATCTCTCGCGAGAGAGCGGCGGAGAATTTCGTCCCACTCACCGGAGAGCGCGGGCTCGATCTGGCTGGGCGGTTGAGGGTCGGCCTCGGCGTCGGTAATTACCGCGGCCAGCCGCCGGTTTGCTCCGAAGGCTTTCTGCCCGGTGAGAAGCTCATACAATATTGCCCCGACCGAATAAATGTCGGAGCGCCGGTCCGCCTGCGTGGTTCCTTTCAATCGCTCAGGAGCCAAATAGGGCAAGGACCCCAGCACTTCTCCGCAGTTGGTTAGTAGCGCGTCGCCATAGGATTTCGAAAGTCCGAAATCCGTCAACTTTACTTGGCCGCTGGCCGTAACCAGCACGTTCGCCGGAGTAACATCGCGATGCACCACACCCTGCTGGTGCGCGTACCCCAGGGCGGTCAGAATCTGCCGGATATATCCGAGTCCCGTATCGAGCGGCAGGCGACCGCCGCCAAACACGCTCTCTAGCGTTTCCCCTTCGACATATTCCATCAGCAAAATTAACTGGTTCTCGGAAACGATGGCATTGTGAAGGGCAGCGATATTGGAGTGGCTTAACCGGGCCAGCGCCCGCATCTCGCGCTCAAATCGCTTGACCTGAATTTCGGAGGCCAGCTCCGCCGTAAGAACCTTCATCGCCTCGGTGCGCTTGGTGAGCAAGTGTTCCACCTTGTAGAGCCGCCCCATGCTGCCGGCGCCCAGGAGCGCGGTAACCGAGTAGTCGCCGAATTTCTGTCCTACGTGGAAGCCCATGTGATCAGCGTCCCCAGGCTCTACGAGCGATCAATAAGTCTATTTTTATCTAGTGTGCACTGCCAGACAATGCATCGGTTAGATCAATTTGACCTGAGAATGAGCCCTAGCGAAGTAAGGCGAACATCTTATAACCTGTCACCGATTCCTCCCATAGCCGTAGGTTTTTTCCGTGCCGGCTTACCACTGAACTTTCGATCTCGAGGCGCGTACTACCTTCTGAATGCGATCGGGAAAACCAAGCCGGACCGCTGAGTTCGTCGCGCTGAATCGCGCGCTCGGCACGCTGGCGCCGCAGGTGCCGGGCTTCTCGGACCCCATCGCCCACCATTTCCTTCCCAAGCATTTTCAAAAGCGGGTGGACAAAAGGCGGGCTGCACTGGCGAAGGCCCCCACCAGCTCGCCTTATCCTTTCTGGCAGCGTGGCATGGGCGTGTTCAATCAGTTCCGCACGGTGATTCTGGACCGAGCCATCACCTCGGCCCCGCCGCCGGAACAGCTGGTCATCCTCGGCGCGGGCCTGGATAGCCGGGCCTGGCGTCTCGATTACGTAAAAGACGTTGTGGTCTTCGAAGTAGACCACCCCAGCAGCCAGGCTTCGAAGCGCGACCGGTCCGCGGCGATTCCGTTTCGAGCAAAAGACGTCCGTTTTGTCGCCATGGATTTCGAGCGCGAACGGCTGGCACCGCTGATGGAGCGGGCCGGCTTCGATCCTGGCAAGCGCTCCTTCTGGCTATGGGAAGGCGTCACGATGTATCTGGGGCCCCAAGAGGTGTCTGGCAATCTCCGCGCGTTCGCTGCTTTGTCCGCGCCCGGCAGCCGCATCGCTCTCACCTACCTGCGCAAGAAGAACGGCAAAGTTCCCCGCAGTCTGTTTCTCGCTCTGATGGGCGAACCGGTACGCTCGGCCTTCGCTCCCGCCGAAATTTCGGATCTGGCCCGTTCGCACGGTTGGCGCCAGGTCAGCGACACGAACATCGAAGACTGGCTCCAGGAAGCACCCGGAGTGAAGCTGACGCGCCGCCAGGTTGGCCTGCAGTGGCAGGAATCCATTTGGGTCGGCGAAATCGGCGCGCGTCAACAATTGTCAATCTAAAGCATTGTTTTATCGAGGTCGATAGCAGGGAGGTGGAAGCTTGGCCCAGACGGATCGCAGCGCTATCGGGCGCTCTGACTATCCTGCTGGGCGTCGCCGTTTTGCTTGGATGGGCCGTCCATTCCGCGTTCCTCATTCAACTTTCGCCTGCTCTACCCCCTATGCAGCGCAACACGGCTGCCAGTTTCGTCCTGATCGGGCTGGCGCTGGTGGGGACGGTGCTGGCCAGGCGACGTTTGACGTTGATCGCCGCTGCGCTGACCTCCACTTTGGCCGGGGCCACACTCATTGAGTATTTGCTGCATTCCAATCTAGGGATCGACGAACTTTTGGGCGCCGGGTACGTCACCACGCTTACTTCAGACGCGGGCCGAATGTCGCCGGCCACGGCCCTCTGTTTCCTGCTTCTAGCCGGAAGCCTTGTACTATCCCCGGCGATTGCGCCCGCCAAACGATCTCCACTCCTCGGATTTACGGGTTTGATGGTGGCCGCGATTGGCGCCACCTGCGGAATCAGCATGCTGTGGGGAAGCGGTCACGCCTTCGCCTTCGGCAACCTCACGCGGGTAGCATTACACACCGCCGCCGGCTTCCAAGTGGTCGGCATCGGAGTCATCGCCCTGGCCTGGGACGCGATTGAGCCTGGGCTAAGCGAGCTATGGGTGCCCATCAGCGCCGGCCTTTTTGTCGCAACCGTCAGATTCGGGCTCTTACAGGCATTCTCGCCCAAGAATCAGCCGCCCATGTCGTCCGTGCTGACATTCCTGGGGGCCCTTCTAGGCGCGGTGATCTTTGGCGTGTTCGTCCACCTTGCCTTGAAAACCCGGTTACAGCGCGATGCTCTGCGAATCGCAAATCTGAAGCTGGAAGCGGAGATGGTGGAACGCAGGCGAGCAGAAGACGCGGCGCATGCGGCCAATCGCGCCAAGAGCGAGTTCCTGGCAAACATGAGCCACGAGATCCGGACGCCAATGAATGGCGTTTTCGGCATGATCGAACTGGCGCTGAACACCACGCTCGACGCCGAACAACGCGATTATCTGGAAACGGCCCAGGAGTCGGCGCAGGGGCTGATGACCGTGATCAACGACATCCTGGATTTTTCAAAAATTGAAGCCGGAAAGCTGAATCTGGAAACGGTGAACTTCAGCCTTCGCGACAACCTGGCGCACACTCTGAAACCGCTCACCATTCGAGCGCAACAGAAGGGCTTAGCTCTCGATTGGAAAGTCGATCCGCACGTCGTGGATCTGGTGGCCGGCGATCCGGTGCGCTTGCGTCAGATCGTGGTGAACCTGGTGGGGAACGCGGTGAAATTCACCAAGGCCGGCAGTGTGGCGGTGTCGGTTGCAAGAGAATCTGAAAGCGCCGGGCATATGCTGCTGCGCTTCACAGTGGCTGATACAGGGATCGGCATCCCACCGGAGAGGCAAAAAGAGATTTTTTCGTCCTTCACTCAGGCCGACAACTCAACCACCCGCCGCTACGGTGGCACGGGCCTGGGGCTTACTATTTCGCACCGGCTCACGGAGATGCTCGGCGGCCAGATCTGGGTGGACAGCGAGCCTGGCAAGGGCAGCTCATTTCATTTCACGGCGCGTTTCGGGACTGCCGGGGAATCGAGGGCAGCAGGTGACCCGGCGGGCAACCTCGAGGGCAAGCATGCGGCGCTGCGATCCGCTACTTCATCGTCGCGCTGACCGGAACCCTGGATCACTTCGCCAGCAATTGTTTCTTCCCTTCCGCGCGAGCGGTTTAGCTGACACGTGCATCCGGATGCGGCGTGCCGCCCCCTTACCCTGGCCTTGAAAGGCATCCGATGAAACCTGAATCCCTGCATAAAGTGGCCGAAACCCTGCGCTCGGCTCATCATCACCACCTGGGCGTGACCGCGCATCCGCCCAAACCGCCCAACGCCGCCGCGGCTGCGCGCCTGGTTCGCCCCGACATTCAATCCTTCACTGACGCCATGGATCGCGCCCGGGCTCAGTGGCCCCATACTGATCTCTGCCTCATCGGTTCGCACGGCGCCATCGGACCCACCAATATCGACGATCCCAGCGATACCCTCCCCCCCGGCTTTCTCCAATTCCTGGACCCCGAGATGCTGCTGCACATTCCGGTGGGTGATCCGGAGGACGAAGGCGATCAAATAGACTAGCGCAACGGCGCGGCGTCCGGTGGCGTCCATCGGACAATGAGACCTGTCGGACCATGCGAGTGATTGGCTTAGTTCTAGCGCTGGCGTTTCTATGCTACGGCCGCGAGCCCTCGTTTTCGAGCAACGCCCTCTCCATCGACGCCATCCTCCAATCGCGCCACCTGCCTTTCGGAGGGATTCTCGATCCGATCTTCGCGGCTCCAGACAGCCAAACCATCACCGGGTATACGCGCTGCGGCGACTCCGCGCTGTGGACCGGCCACTATCTCGCCGCCGAGGCTTATCGTTACAAGGTCTCGGGCGATCCCGCCGCGCTCGCCAACGCCCAAGCCGCGCTGGCTTATCTGAAAACTCTGGTAGACGTCACCGGCACCGATCTGCTCGCCCGCTGCGTGGTTCCCATCAATTCCAATTACGCGGCCGGAATCACCAGCGAAGAATCGGCCAACGGGATCCACGAGAGCGGCGACGATTATTGGATCGGGAACACCTCGCGCGACGAATACATCGGAGCTTTTTTCGGCCTCAGCGTCGCTTATGATCTGCTGGGTTCCGGGACACAACCCGCCATCCAGTCTCTCGCCACGCGCCTGATCAATTTCCTCACCGGGCATAGTTGGAGCGTTGTGATGCCGGACGGTTCCGCGAGCACGACGTTTGCCGTCCGGCCTGACGAGCAGCTTGGATTGCTCCAGGTGGGCCGCCAGGTAAACTCCGCGCAGTTCGGGACGGCGTATCAGACCTTCGCGGCCCTCGCCTCGCAGGTAGCCAGTGTTCCAGTGGCCGTGGATGCGGCGGACAATCGCGATTCTTACTTCAAGTTCAACCTCGATGCGATCAATTTATTCAATCTCATCCGTCTCGAGACCGACGGCTCCCTGCTTGCGATCTATCAATCCGCGTACCAGCTCTTTTACGGCGCGATCAAAACTCACGAAAACGCACATTTCAATATGATTGACCGCGCGCTGAACGGTACGAATTCCGAGCGCGATCTGGACACCGTCGCCTATCTCCGTCAATGGCTCTTCCGTCCGCACCGCGATTTCTACGTGGATCTCGGCGGCCAGTATCCGTCCTGCGTCAGTTCGGGCCAATCCTGCGAGCCACTGCCCATTGTCCAGCGCATCCCGACGGATTTCTTGTGGCAGCGCAGCCCGTTTCAACTCGCTGGCGGCGGCTCCGG
>CAVRZH010000211.1:0-49412 GCA_963725455.1 Bryobacterales bacterium | reverse complement strand
GTGTGGCCTTGACTCAGCTACGTATTGTTATCCGGCTCGATAAAGTTGTGAATCGTCAGATCGGCCTTCAGCACGCCGTTCTGGCTGCGCAGATCTTCCGGTTCGGGGACGGCGCTGCCGGCCAGGGGGCGGCGGCAAATATCAGGGGGCGCTGCCGCGGCATGTAACACCAAGGCCACCAGCGCCATCAAGGCGAGTTGTTTCACCGCTGCCTAGTGTCTTACGGCCAGATCAATTTGGTATGAATACGCCGTGACACCTCGATGACTAACCAGGTTAAGACGACTAACCGCGCTAGCGCAGGATGGTCGCGATCGCGGTCACTTGCTCATCGAAGATGCCGCCCACCGATAAAGGTTCCAGCGCCTCTCGCATCGCAGCTTCAAACTCCGGCCGCCGGTCGCCCAGCACCTCGGGCGAGGTGGTCGACAGAGAAAGCGCGCGGCCGATCAAATCCGCGATCGTCACCTGCTGGCTCTCGGTCACTTCAATAGTCTCCGTCTTGCGGAAACGCGAGCCGCCGAACCACTCCTCAATGTTGATGTGATAGCGCTTCTCGTCCGGATCGGATGACCAGGCCCGGCGGACGTCGTGAAACTTCCCGGTCCATCCCTGCCCGGCGGCGCTATGCGATCTGGTGCCGCAAATCGCAATCCAGCCATTCGCATCGACAATCCGCTCTAGCACGGCAATGGCCTCATCGCGATCGAACCAGTGCAGCGCGCGGCCGATGGTCACCACTTGAAAGCGGCCGATATTCTCCGGCAAATCTTCAATTCGAGCTTGCATCAGGTCGATATGGACCCCGGCCCGGGCCGCCTCCACGCGAGCCGCGGCCAGCATTTCCGTCTCTATGTCCACACCCACGCAGGACTTCACATAGGGAGCGAATCCGATAGCCAGCGATCCCGGCCCGCACCCGATATCGATGAGCCGTTCGGCGCCCAGCACCCCTTCCCGGCGCGTAACCTCTCGAAAGAAGCTGGCCGGATAAGGTTCTCGATATCTGGCATAAAACGGAACTGTAGAGTCGAAGCGCCCCACTGCTGTCCATCGGAATTCTAGCAGAGCTGGGAAGCCAGGTCCGTGCGTTATGCTTTGCTAGAGGCCCGGGATTCTCAAAATCGCTCACATCGATACCGGCCATGATTTTCGTGGCGGCCAGGATCTGTTACTGTCGCTGGCGCGAGGCCTGAAGCAGCGGGGACATCGCCAGTTGATCGTTTGCCCGGAGGGCAGGCCGCTGGCGCAGCGCGCCGCGGGCGAAGAATTGGAGGTGATGCCGCTCTCCTCCATCGGCAATTTACGCCGTCTGCTGCGCACGGAACAGTTCGATATCCTGCACGCACACGATGGGAAAGCGCAAACCATTTCCTTTCGCGCTTCCATGGGACTGCCGATCCGCCGGGTAGCCAGCCGGCTGGTTGCGTTCACGCCCCGCCATCCTCTAATTCATCGCTGGAAATACAGCCTCACGTGCCACGGCGTGATCGCGCTGTCGCAATCGGTGCGCCAGGTGCTGCTCGCAACCGGCGTGCCGGATTCGCACATCGAAGTGATCGTCCCGGGGATTGAAATGCCCAACGAACTTCCGGGTAAGGATGAGCGGGCAGCGGCACGGGCGCGCTGGGGATTCTCGATCGACGACTTCGTGATCGGGCATGCCGCCGCTTTCACGCACGAAAAAGGACAAGACGTGGCGCTTCAGGCAGCATTGCTGCTCGCGCCCCGGCTTCCACGCGCCCGGATGCTGCTGGCCGGCGATGGGCCAGAGCGATCGCAGCCAGATATGGCGGAGCTGGCACGCCAGGCGTCCGGCATCGCGCAATTGCCGGGTTTCGTCGACGACTTGAACCAGTTTTATGCCGCGCTCGATCTGTTCATCATGCCCTCGCGTTCGGAAGCTTGGGGGCTCACCGCGCTACGGGCGATGGCGTACGGGCTGCCGGTGATCGCAAGTAACGTGGGCGGCCTGCCTGAGGCGATCGAGCAGGGAAAAAGCGGCTGGCTGGTGCCTCCCGAGTCTCCCGAAGCGCTGGCTGGCGTCATCATGGAGGCGGCGTCCGATCCCGCGCGCCTGTGTGAATTCGGCCGCAACGCGCGAGAGCGTGCCGCGCAGTTTTCCATGGAGCGGACGGTGGAACGCACGGAGCAGTTTTACCTGCGCTTGTTGTCCGATGCGACAATAAAGGATTCGCGACAATCGGGTTTATGACATGGGCTCACAAAAATGTTGTGGTCACCGGGGCCGGCGGCTTTATCGGCAGCCACCTGGTGGAACGCCTGCTGGCGCTGGGCGCCACCGTCACCGCGTTCGTCCGCTATAACTCGCGCAACGATCCCGGCTTCCTGGATCTTCTGGCGCCTCATACAAAAGACATACGAATTGTTCCGGGCGACATTCGCGATCCGGGAGCCGTCCGGACCGCGCTCGAGGGAGCCGATACGGTGTTTCACCTGGCGGCGCTCACCGGTATTCCGTACTCTTATGTGCATCCCATCGAAGTCTTCGAAGTGAATGCCCATGGAACACTGAACGTGCTGGTTGGCGCGCGCGAGGCATCGTTGCAGCGCGTGGTGATCACCTCCACTAGCGAGGTTTACGGCGGAGCAATCTACGTGCCCATCGACGAGAAGCATCCCAAGCAGCCGCAGTCACCCTACTCGGCGAGCAAGATCGCCTCCGACGCCATCGCGCTCAGCTTTCATGCCGCGTTTCAACTGCCCGTAACCGTGGTGCGGCCTTTCAATACCTATGGCCCGCGTCAAAGCGATCGCGCCATCATCCCCACCATCATCAGCCAGGCGCTGACGCAGCCTGAAATCAAGGTTGGAAATACGGCACCTACCCGGGATTTCACTTATGTCACCGACACGGTGGAGGGTTTCTTGCAACTGGCGGAATCGGACCAGGCCGTGGGCCAGGAAGTAAATCTGGGAACGGGCTCGGAGGTGTCGATTGGCGATCTGGTTCGCCGCATCAACGCCATCATCGGCCGCGACCTCCCGATTCGAAAGAAGAACGAACGGGTGCGCCCGGAAAGCAGCGAAGTGAACCGGCTGCTGTCGAACAACTCCAAGGCGCGGGAACTGGTGGGATGGACGCCACGCGTGACTCTGGATGACGGGATCCGTTTGACCGCGAAGTGGGTAGAAGAGCGGCTGGAAATGTACGATCCCAGCACGTACCGGATCTGACCACATGAAGGCAATGATCCTGGCCGGCGGAATGGGCACTCGCCTGCGGCCCCTGACGTTCTCCATTCCGAAGCCGCTGCTGCCGGTGGGCGAGAAACCTATTCTGCAGAGGATCATCGAGCAACTGCGCGACGCAGGCATCACCGATCTTGTTCTGGCCACCGGCTATCAAGCCGAGTTGGTGCGCGCGTTTTGCGGGGACGGGTCCAAATTTGGCGTCAGCATTTCCTACATTGAGGAGCATAAACCGCTCGGCACCGCCGGCCCCGCCAGCGCGTTCCAGGGGCAGCTCCCAGCGGGCGAATTATTGCTCCTGATGAATGGCGATCTGATCACCGATCTCGATTTTCGCGCCTTCGTTGAATCCAGCCGCGCCAGTGGTTGCGACCTGACGGTGGCTTACGCTAAGTTCACGTACCGATCGCCTTATGGCGTTCTATCCATCGCCGACGGAGCCGTGCAGGCAGTAACCGAGAAACCGGAAACCGAATACGCCATCAGCGCCGGCATCTATTGTTTGAGCAACGCCGCGCTCGATCTGATTCCCAAAGACACCTTCTTCACCATGCCCGAATTGATGGCCAGGCTGCTGGCCGCCGGCGAGCGCATCCACGCTTATCCGATCCCTGGGACCTGGATGGGGCTGGAAAGTATTGAACACTTCAATGAGGCGCTAGCGAAGCTGCCGCCGGAATAGACTTGCTCTCGCGTTTCGCCTCTGCTTGCCACAGCGCCACATAACCGCAGCCCATCACAGCCAGAAACATCGCGAGCACTTCACTGTTGTTGAGATTCCAGGAGTAGAAACCGCTCACCAGCACACCCAGGATCACAGCAATCGCGGCATGCAGCATCCAGCGCTCTTCGGCATCCGGTGGCAGGCGTCGGAGCGCGCGAGCGAAATCGAACAAAGCCCATCCGATCATCCACAGCAATGCCAGCATCGTCGGTACGCCGCGCTCCGCCGCGTACTGTACGTAATCATTTTCCAGATGGCCGTAATATTGGGACGATTGCGGCTTGGGCATGTCCGGCCGGATATAGTTTTGATACTGGCGCCACACCTGTTCCGGCCCGACGCCCAGCCAGGGATGCGCCTTGATCATTTCCCAGCCGATGCGCCGCAGCTCCGCGCGATGGGCGTTAGAATCCGTCCGGCCTTCGTGAGGCGCCAGCGCGGACATCGCGCGCTCGCGAATGTCGAGAGGATTCGCGATCAGAAGCCCCGCGATCAACACCGGCACGGCGGCCAGCGCCCACTTCTTCCAGAACCAGATCAGCCAGACGGCGCCGCACAGAGTCCCCAACCACATGCTGCGCGTCCAGGTTAGGCCCAGCGCCGCGCTTACCGGCAACGCGGCTAAGATCAGCCAGGGAGCGCCAGTGCGATCGCGCGCGAAGAAAACCAGCCCACCAATAACCAAAAGCGCCATCATCAACTCGCCGCTCAATGTCATCCAATGGCCCATGAATCCGGTGATGCGGGCGTCCACATAAGAGGTGTAAAAGTTCTGATGGGCGAGCTCCGCGGCCCGATACTTCTCGAAGAACTGCTGCAGCGCCCAGGTGGAGGAAAGGGTCGCGGCCAGCGCAAATCCGAATGCCGTCCAGCGCACGTCTTTTATGGTTCGAAGGGCGCTGGTGACTAGAAACAACATCAGATAGACGTAGAATTTTCTGACTTGAGGAAGCCCCTCGCGGATGTGTCCGGAGACAAATAGCGACACCAGAGTTCCCAACAGGAAGAGAGCCAGCGGCAACCATACCGGCGGCACGCGCCATCGGCTTCGTGTGACCACCAGCGCAATGAGCGCCGCGGCCATCAGGATCTCGAACACCCGGATGGAAACCAGGGTCGTGACGGCGGCGGCGACGACGATATAAAGCGGCACGGCTTTGCGTTGAAATTCCATGGCCGATGCCCCGTTCGGGGCCGATGCCCTCATCATAAGTCAAGAACAGGCCAGGCAAGAACAAGCTATCGTAACGATAGATGTTCCATACCAATTCTTAATGACTGACGACGCCGTCCTCGCCGTTGAAGACCTCTCTGTCACTCTAGACGGTCTCCCAGTTCTCAACAATGTCTCCTTCACGCTGAAACAGGGCGAAGCGTTCGCGGTGATCGGACCTAATGGCGCGGGCAAAACTGTTCTGTTTCGGGCCCTATTGGGCCTCGTTCCGCATGCCGGCCTCGTCGAATGGAACAAGAACGTCAAGATCGGCTATGTCCCACAGAGATTTTCCGTCGACCGGTCCGCTCCGATCTCGGCAATGGAGTTCTTCCTGCTCCAATCCCCGAGGTTCTGGCGGCCAAACGCTGCCTTCAGCAGACAGTTAGATCAAGAGTTGAAACTGATGGGCCTCAATCGCAGCGTGCTGCGCAAGGGGTTGGGAGAACTGTCCGGCGGCGAGACGCAGCGTGTGCTGATCGCGGCCGCACTACTGCAAAAACCCAGCGTGCTGCTTCTGGACGAGCCCACCGCTGCGGTGGACGCGGGCTTCGAGGACACCGTTTATGCGCTGCTCCATCGCGTCCAGATGGAACGGGGAACGGCGCTGCTGCTGATCTCGCACGATCTGAGCGTGGTGTACCGTTACGCGCAGCGGGTGCTGTGTCTGAACAAGAGCGTGGTGTGCCAGGGGCCTCCCGTAGAAGCCCTGAATCCCGAAGCTCTCGCGACGCTGTATGGCGAGGCTAGCTTTTACCAGCATGAGCACATCCCCGGGCATGAACACGGCGGCGGCCACGACAACTGATGCATTCCACCGCGCACACTTCATTCTGGATCGCTTTGCTGGTAGGAATCGCGTCCGGCAGCGTGGGCCCCTTCATCCTTCTGCGGCGCATGGCGTTGGTGGGCGACGCGCTGTCCCACGTCGCGCTTCCCGGCATTGCGCTGGCGATCATCTATCAACTGGATCCATTTTACGGCGTGATCGTGTTTCTGATTGGCGCCGCGCTGCTGGTTTTCTGGCTGGAGGGCCGAAGCAGCGTGCCGCCGGATGCAATTGTCGGCCTGTTGTTCACGGCCAGCCTGGCGGTTGGAATCCTGATGATTCCGAATGAGGATGTCATCGAGTCGTTGTTCGGTGCTTTTCCCGTGCTGTCTTTGCCTCTGCTGCTCGGGATCCTGCTTACCGCGGCGGTGTTGTCGGCGCTGTGCTTCGTGCTCGCCAAGCGCTTCCTGTTCCTGATCGTTTCGCCGGATCTGGCACGCGTGCACGGCCTAGGCCGCGGTTACGACCTGGCGCTGCTGCTGATTTTCGCGATGATCGTGGCGCTCGGGATCAAACTCGTGGGGACGCTTTTAATGGGCGCGCTCACTATCATTCCGGCGTCTATCGCGAAGAACCTGGCGAAGAGCATGCGGCGCTATGTGATCCTGTCGGCCATCTTTGGCGGCGTCATTTCGGTGGCCGGGGTATGGCTGGCCGAGAGCTTTCGCTTCCTGCCCGGCCCCGCCATCGTCCTGTTGGGCGTCGGGCTGTTCGTGGTAAGCCTGCCCTTCGCACGCCGGCGAATGGCGTAGCCTGGCGCTATACTATGACTAGTCAGACTAGTTTGAGGCGCCAAACTTGAAGAGATCGAATAGCTCACCGACCACGACCAAAACGAACATCGCCCCAGCAGGTAACTGGCAGATTCAGAGCGCGAAGGCCCGGTTTAGCGAGGTTTTCCGTCTGGCGAGAAGCGCGGGGCCGCAGCGCATCACTCGCCAGGGCAAAGAAGCTGTCGTTATGATTTCTGATGAGCACTACCAGAGGCTGACATCGAAATCGCGACAGCCGAAGAGTCTGGTCCAGTTCTTTCGGGAATCGCCGCTGGCGGGCATCGAACTCGACTTAAAGCGGGACACCGATACCGGGCGCGACATTGAAGTATGAGTGGATATCTGCTCGATACCAACTGCCTTTCCGAGTTGGTACGTCCCATACCTAACCGGGGAGTCGTCGAATGGGTGGACTCAGCCGAGGAAACTCTGCTTTATCTGAGCGTTCTGACACTAGGAGAGATTCGCAAGGGGCTGGCTGCGCTGCCTCACGGCAAGCGCAGAATACGTCTGGAGGCTTGGCTGGAAGTGGACCTACGGGCTCGGTTCGCGGGAAGAATCGTACCTATTGACGCGGAAATCGCCGATCGTTGGGGTTCAATCGCGGCGCAAGCCACGCAGAACGGAACGCCCGTGCCCGTCATCGACGGCTTACTGGCGGCCACTGCACTTCATCACAATCTTACCGTCGTTTCACGCAACGCAAACCACTTTCATTCGTTGGTTCGAGTCCTGAACCCCTGGAAGCCCTAGCCCGCGCCATCCGTCCCGTTCACTAGCGCCTCTGTACCGTTTAGTACTAGTTGCAACTCACTTGCTGTTTTTTGTTGACTTCGACACACCTCAATCTCTAATATGGACCAAAGAGGTCCGAGATAGCTACTGGGCCTATTATCTAGAGCAAATGAGATGATTCGCATCGAGAGCCTGTTTGGCTTCAAGCAGGCTCCTAATTTGAAATATTTTTGAAATGCGACTGACTGGCAAGTAACGACAAAGCCTCCACGGCAACCTTTTGGCGAAGCACCGTGGAGGCTTGAAATCGACAACCCGGAAGGCTGGCGACCCAATCATTATAAAGCCCCCTTCCGTCCTGAGAAAGAAGCGATTCGGAGACAAACCTGATGAGGATCGGAGTAATCATACTGTTCGGCATGGCTGGCTGGTCGCTGTGGGCAAGCGACGGCGGCAGCTTATTGGGGACCATCACGGATCCCAACGGCGCAGCTATTCCCGGCGCCAGCGTTACGGAAACCGAAACGGCCACGGGCGTAAAACAAACCATCGCCACCGATAGCCGCGGATTCTATGCCTTCCAAAGTTTGCCCGTGGGGCGCTACGACGTTGAAGTGCGCGCATCCGGGTTTAAGCCGCTGCGGCGAACCGGCGTCGTGATCGACGTCAACAGCAAGGTGGTAGTGGACGCGTCACTCGCCCTCGGAGAAAGGACCGATACGGTGACCGTTTCCGAATCGGCCGCGCGAGTAGAAACGGTGGACACGCAAATGGGCGAGGTGATCACCGGCAAACAGATGACGGCCGTGCCGCTCATCAGCCGCAGCTACACGGATCTGCTGGCCCTGCAATCCGGAGTTGTTCCGGTTACGTCCATCACGTCCGATACGGTTCAAGATGTGGGCGCGAGCGCGCTTTCCCCCTCCGGCGATCTGAACCCCGGCACCATTTCCATCAACGGCCAGCGCGAATTTGCCAACAGCTTCGTACTGAACGGCAGCGACGTGGAGGAAGACGTGAACATGGGCGCGGCGATTATTCCCAATCTGGATTCCATCGCCGAGTTCCGGATCCTCACCAGCAACTTCGACGCCGAATACGGTGAGTTCAGCGGAGGCCAGATTAACGTGGTGACGAAATCCGGCGGCAACGAATTCCACGGCGACCTGTTCGAATTCCTGCGCAACACCGACCTGGATGCCCGCAACTATTTTTCGCCCACCCGTGGCGCATTCAACCAAAACCAGTTCGGAGCCACCATCGGCGGCCCCATCCGCAAGAACAAGGTCTTCTTCTTCGCCGACTATCAGGGGACGCGTTCCACGCAGGGCATCGATACCGGCGAGATCCCGGTTCCTTCGCTCCAGGAGCGGGCCGGCAATTTCAGTCAGGTGGCCAGCGCGCTCACTGGGACTGTCAGCGGCCCATACCTGGCCAGCCAGCTTTCGCAAAAGCTCGGATACGGTGTCGCGGCCGGCGAGCCTTATTACTTCAGCGGCTGCGCCAGTTCCGCGCAATGCGTTCTTCCGAATGCCGTGATCCCAAAGAGCGCGTGGTCCGCGCCGGCGACCAATCTTCTGCAATACATTCCCGCGCCCAACAATCCGAATGGCACTTTTTCGACCTCAGCCTACAACGAGACTTTGCAGGATGACAAAGGCGCTTACAAGCTGGATGCCACCACGCGCTGGGGCATGTTGTCCGCGTATTATTTTCTGGATGGCTGGTCGCAGAACAATCCATACCCGGTGGCGCAGGGCGGCGCAAATGTTCCGGGCTTCAACGCGCTAAATACGGGGCGCGCGCAACTGCTCGCTTTGGGCGACACGAAGACGCTCAGTTCCACAGCAGTCAACGAATTCCACTTCAGCTTCATGCGCGATTCCACGGATCTTGGCCAGCCTATCGGGGGCGTCGGCACCAGCCTTGCGTCGCAAGGCTTCGTCGTGGGCACGAACACCCCCGGCATTGTTCCCTTATCGCCGAAAACTGAGGGCGTGGAGAGCGTCGATTTCAATAACTTCTCCATCGGCACCAATTCCAACGAGCTGAGGCAGGTAAACAACACCTTTCAGTGGCGCGATAACTTCTCGAAAGTGGTGGGAACTCACACCATCTTCCTGGGTGCGGAGATTCACTATGACCAGGTGAATACCAATCCCATCGCCCAGTTGAACGGCAATTTCCTTTTCTTCGGAAGCGAAACCGGGCTGGACTTCGCGGACTTTCTGCTCGGCACGCCCAGCCAGTACAACCAGAGCCAGTTGCAGGCCTTCTACGGCCGCAACAAGTACGCAGGCGTTTTCGCGCAGGATAGCTGGCGGGTGAATAAGAGTCTCACCCTGAACTACGGCTTGCGCTGGGATCGCATCGAGCCTTGGTATGAAAAGTACAATCAGATCGCGACGTTCGAGCCGGGCCAACAGTCGGTAGTTTTCCCGGGCGCTCCGGCCGGCATCCTGTTTCCGACCGATCCGGGAGTATCGCGCACGCTGGCGCCGCCCGGCAATAAGGATTTTGCGCCGCGCATCGGCTTAGCGTATTCGCCCGACCACGGCAAAACCAGCTTCCGGGCCAGCTACGGGATGTTCTACACGGCGATCGAAGCGCTGGCGATTGGAGTAAGCAGCGCGAATGCACCTTACGGGACGACTTACACCAGCCCCGCACCGCCGTTGTTTGCAACTCCATTTGTTACTGCGTCCACAGGTCAGAACCAGGGTCAGTATTTTCCCGTTTCACTCGCGCCCCTGAACACCAGCGCCAGCCACCCGGATTCGAGCATCAACTGGTCGCAGTTTGAACCCATCAGCGGGATACCAAACTACGTTACGACTAACAAGATTCCGTACACCGAGGAATACATGCTCTCGGTCGAGCGCGGCTTCGGGAAAAACACCGTACTCAGCGCAAGCTATGTGGGCTCCCAATCGCATCATCTGCTGGTGCTCGAAGAAGCCAATCCCGGCAATCCCGCTCTGTGCCTCCAGCTCAGCAACCCGGCCAACCTGGCGCCTGGCCAAATCCCTTGCGGACCGTTCAATGAGAGCAATGTCTTCGTTACATCTTCCGGCCAGGTGATCAACGGAACCCGGGGGCCGCTTGGGTCGAATTTCGGAAGCGACACGCTGGAGACCACCATTGGCAACTCCAGCTACAACTCTTTGCAAGTCACCTTGCGCCACACCAGCGGGCCGCTGCAGTTGTTGGCAGCGTACACATACAGCAAATCGCTCGATCAATCTTCCAATCTAGGCGAAGAGGTGAACCCACTGAATCCGTCGCTCAGCAGGGCCTTGTCCGCGTTCGATATCACTCAGAACTTTGTCGTGAGTTATAACTACCAGCTACCGTTTGCGCATCTCTTCCACGCCAATCGATTCACGCAAGGGTGGGAACTCTCCGGCATCACTCGCTTCAGCAGCGGCCTCCCGGTGACGCTGGTCAACTACGGGGACAATTCGCTCTTGGGCGCGGAGCCAAACGGGATCAACAACTATGGCGTGGATGAGCCGGATGTCGCGCCCGGCTGGCTCAATCTGAATCACAATCCCCGCAACGGCCAGCCGTATTTCAACGCCGCGCTCTTCAGCGAAAATGCACTGGGCACGCCGGGCAACGCGTCACGCAGATATTTTCATGGCCCCGGAATGGAGAACTTCGATATGGCGCTGCTCAAAAACCTGCGCCTTACCGAAACGAAATCCCTGCAATTCCGCCTGGAAGCCTTCAACGTTTTCAATCACGCTCAGTTCTTTGGACCGCAGGCCGTGGATGGCAACATCAGCAGCGCAACCTTCGGCCAGGTGGTCAGCGCCGCGGCGCCGCGCCTGGTTCAAGTGGGCGCGAAGTTCATCTTTTAGCAGGCTGCTGAAAAAGTCTTCGAGGGTCCGACTCCCTCACGGTCGCGGCTCGGTAAGCCACGGTCGCGGCTCGGTAAGCGCATGCAAACATCCAATCGCCTGTTAGACAATTCTTCATTTTTTAATCGGAGCCATCATCCATGAGAGCAGTATTGTTTCTCCTGATTGCGCATTTTTGCGCGTTTGCTTCCGGAGTTTGCCCGCGATTTCCAGTGGGCAGCCCGATCACGCAGCCCCAGGATCTGTTCAGCGAACACGGTGTTCTACGAGTGAATTTCACTTATGAAACCACCATCGATCAGAACGGCAACACTCTATTCTGTTTTATGACCAGCAGTGGCGCCCAGTCCCCCACGCTGCACGTTCGTCCAGGCGACCGGCTGCTGATCAAACTGAAAAACAATGTCCCTCCGGCCTTGTCTTCCACCGCGATGGCAGCGATGGCGGCTATGCCGGGAATGACAATCTCAGGGCGGCCATCCGATTTTTGCGGAGCAGTGACCATGACCGCATCCTCCGTTAATATCCACTATCACGGCACGAACACCGCGCCCACCTGCCATCAGGATGAAGTGATTCGCACGATGATCAACTCCGGTGAGAGCTTTCAGTACGACGTGCAATTTCCCTTAGATGAGCCGCCCGGGCTTTACTGGTATCACCCGCACATCCACGGTATCTCCGAAGCGGCAGTGCAAGGAGGTGCTTCCGGCGCGCTCATTGTGGAAGGGATTCAAAATATCAATCCGGAGGTTGCCGGACTGCCGCAGCAGGTCTTGATCATCCGGGACAACCTGGTGCCGGGCAATCCGACGCCGGGAGGAAGCATTCCATCCTGGGATATCTCGCTGAACTACGTTCCGGTGCCGTCGCCCGCCTTTACGCCCGCTGTCATTCAGATGAAACCGGTTGAAAAGCAGCTCTGGCGAGTTCTGAACGCGTCCGCGGATACCATCATCGATCTGCAGCTCCAATACGACGGAGAAGCCCAACCTCTGGAGGTGTTGGCGCTGGACGGTGTTCCCACCGGCTCTCAGGACGGAACGTCCCGAGGCAAGCGCGTCACCGAGACCGATATCCTGCTGCCGCCCGCGGCACGGGCGGAATTTATCGTGGAGGGTCCGTCCTTGAACGTCAAGAACGCGAGCCTGACGACGTTGAACGTCGACACGGGTCCGGACGGCGACAACGATCCTACACGGCCGATAGCAACCATCAAGGTTTCTGACGATGCACCCGAGCCGCCGCTCGCGATTCCCTATGCATTTGAGCCCCCGCACCACCAACGCTTCGCGCAACTGGATCGCGAGAGATCTACGGCGGAACGTACGCTCTATTTTTCGGAGGTGATATCGGACCCCGACGATCCCAACAGCCCGACGAATTTTTTCATTACGGTGGATGGCCAGACCCCGACGCTCTTCAGCCCGGATAATCCTCCCGCCATCGTCACCACGCAGGGATCAATAGAAGATTGGACCATCCAGAACCGCTCGATGGAAAATCACGAATTTCACATTCACCAGATTCATTTCCTGCTTCTGGAGCAGGACGGCGTCCGGGTGAACAACGGACAGTATCTCGATACGATCCAAGTGCCTTATTGGTCCGGCTCGGGTCCTTATCCGAGCGTCAAGGTGCGGATGGATTTTCGCGGCCCGCTGGTGGGCGATTTCGTCTATCACTGCCACATCCTGGGCCACGAGGACAGTGGCATGATGGCGATCATTCGGGTAAAACCGCCGCGCTTGGAACGCGGACGCCGTTGATTAGGAGCGAATGATATCGATCCCTAGAAACCAGTCCTGCGTACGCTGCGTCCACACGGATAATCTCAAATCGGATCGGAGTAATTGTGCGCGTTCTGATTACCTTGGCGCTGGCCGCCGTCGCGGTCTTCGCGCAAACTCCGACAGTGCAGCTCAACAACGTCACACGTCCTGACGGCAAAGATTTTCAGATCGGCGATCACTTTGAGATCGTGATTACCGCGGCCGCCAACCAGCCCGTCAGCGTTAGAACCGCGAGAATGTCCCACACGGACTGGAGCCCTGTGATCGGCTGGACGGATAGCAGCGGTCATTGGTCAACTTCCGGGCAGTTTGAAAAGAGCGACTTCGGGAGTTGGAGTGAGGTCTGGACTGTAGGAGGTAAGCTAGCCAATCCCACGATCCATGTAGGCGTTAGCGCGCCGTGCGTAAAAGGAGGGCAGAACTTCTTGTCCATGAGCGGCCCGACTATGTCCCTGAGTTGCAACACCGACGTGGGACAGCAGGCGTTCACAACGCCGTCCGATCCCGATCCTTTTCGGACGCCCGATGGCAGAGTGATCCCTGGGCGCAACCGTTCCAACCTGACTGCCGAGCAATATCACGCGGAAATCATGGAATATCTGATCACAAGTCCTCCGCGCGTCGCCGGCTCGGGGCAATTTGGCGACCAGGCCGGCGCCCTGATCGCGAAGATCATTGGCGTGAACGCGCTAAGCGAAGATGAAACGCGAAATGTGCTCGCTATAATTCATGCTGCTTTCGAAAAGCCGGAACGCATCCCGGAGGAGGCGAAGGATCCGTCGGCAACCGTGCTCCTGCTCCTGAATCTGGCGAACTCGGCCGGTTCGACGAGCCTGAAGGAGCAGATTGGCGAGACCATAGCGTACGTCCAGGCCCAATGATGGCCGGCCTTGCGCGGCGGGTTCCCTCCGGCGCAGAAATCGGGTAGAGTTTGAGCATATTCCAGGAGCATTATGACCCTGCGCCATGCGTTCCTTACCGGGCTCAGTTCAATTCTGCTGCGAACAGTTGCGTTCGCACAAACTGCTGTAGATTCCCCTGTGCCGCCTGACGCCGAAATCCGAAAAATCCTGGCTGATCGAATCGGTTCGGAAAACTCAGGGATTGGCATCGTGGTCGGCGTGATTGACGCGAAGGGCCGGCGGGTGGTCGCGTACGGCAGACTCGCGAAGGACGACAAGCGGCCGCTCAATGGCGACACCATCTTCGAGATCGGCTCCATGACGAAAGTGTTTACATCGCTGGTGCTCATGGACATGGTGCAGAAGGGCGAAGTGGCCGTCACCGATCCGATATCGAAATACCTGCCAGCGAGCGTCAAAGTGCCCGAGCGCAACGGCAAGCAGATCACTTTGCAGGACCTGTCGACGCAGAGCTCCGGGCTGCCTCGAATGCCTTCGAACTTTCACCCCAAAGATCCGTCCAATCCCTATGTCGATTACACCGCGGAGCAGCTCTATCAGTTTCTATCCGGCTATCAACTGACGCGCGACATCGGCTCTCAATACGAATATTCAAACTTGGGCGTCGGCCTGTTGGGGCACGTGCTTAGTCTGCGCGCCGGCACGGATTACGAAAGCATGGTGCGCTCCCGCATCCTGGACCCTCTCGGCATGAACAGTACCCGCGTCACGTTGACGCCCCAAATGAAGACTCGCCTGGCAATCGGGCACGGACCCAATCTGGATCCCGTGCCGAACTGGGACATCGCGGTGCTGGCCGGCGCGGGCGCTCTGCGGTCCAGCGCGAACGACATGCTGACGTTTCTCGCCGCGAACCTGGGTTATACCAAGACTCCACTAGCCGCGGCTATGGCGCAGGAAATTTCCATCCGGCGGCCGGCGGGATCGCCCGACATGCAGATCGCTTACGGCTGGCACATCCAGACGAAGAACGGAAATTCCATCCTCTGGCACAACGGCGGGACCGGCGGTTACCGCACTTACATGGGCTTTGATCCGAAGAGCCGCGCCGGCGTCGTGGTGCTGTCGAACATCGCAACGGCCGCGGGTCCCGACGACATCGGAAGGCACCTGCTGGATGCCAGCTACCCCTTGGAGAAGGTTGAACCAGTTAAAGAGCACGTTGAAGTGACGGTGGATACCAAGGTTTTCGACAACTATGTCGGGAGCTACGAATTGGGCCCGAACGCAATCATGACCATCTCACGCGAAGGCGATCAGTTGTTCGAACAGCTCACCGGACAGCAGAAGCTACCGGTGTTCCCCGAAGGCGAGCGGCGGTTTTTCCTGAAAGCGGTGGACGCTCAACTGACCTTCGATACCGACGCGCAGGGAAAAGCCACCCAACTCACCCTGCACCAGAATGGGCGGGACATGCCCGCTCAGCGGATCGACGAGACTCAAGCTACAACGTTGGCAGCCGCGCTGGCCAAGAGAGTCAAGGATCAAACGGCGGCGCCGGGATCGGAAGCCGCGCTGCGGCGTATCATCGACGAACTCCGGCTAGGGCAGCCGAAGTACGACCTGATGAGCCCGGCCCTGGCCGATCTCACGCGTCAGCAATTACCGCAGCTACAAGGACTGATCACTCAATTTGGCGCGGTGCAATCTGTGACGTTCAAAGGGGTGGGGCCAGGCGGCGCCGACATTTATGAAATCAAGTTCGAACATGGTTCCAGCGAATGGAGAATCGGTTTGGATGCGGACGGCAAAGTAGCGGGAGTAGGTTTCCGCCCGCTGTAGGAATGCCTTTCAAGCTGAATGGTGCAGGAATTTGTCAGCCCAGGCCAGAAAGTACTTCCAATTGGGACCGTCGGTGTGTCCACCGTCGTGCTGGCGCCAGGCAAGTTCACCATTCAGGAGGCCTGCGTTCACCGGCGGCATTTTCGCCGTGCGGTAGTCATCCCCAATCCCCAGATCTTTCGCGCCCAGGAGCCGGAACACCGGACCGGCGGCGACCGTCGTCATGAAGCTGCCCTGCTGATCCAGCCATTTTGAATCGCCCTTGTCCGGTACGCCATAACTGATGAAGGTGGGCCGGGCCGCGCACAATGCGATCAGCTCATGAGCATCTACCGGCAAATCGCCGGCGTTCTTGCTTCCAAACGTGGCATCGGCGGCTCCATACTTCAGGAAGTTGCCAGCCATCCAATGGTATTCGCCCGTGGCTGTTAGGTTTTCCACCGCCTCCCCCCAGTTACGCCGATGCAACTTAGCGCCGCCCTCTCCGGAAGACCCGACGAGTACAAAGGCGAAGCGAGTATCGAACGCCATCGTTACGAGTGCGGCCTTGCCGTAACGTGAGACGCCCTCGATTCCGACATGCCTGGCATCCACTGCTTTGTCCGTCTCCAGATAATCCAAACCTCGCGAGGCGCCCCATGCCCAGGCTCGCAATGCGCCCCAATCGTCCGGCTTACGCGGCTGGCCTTTGTTCGCAAGCCCGATGATGCCCCGGGTCAGCCCTGCTCCGTTGTCCGCCTGAATGCTCACGGGAACGATGGACGCGTAGCCCCAACCATCGGCAATGAGCTGCTCGGTCGCGGGCGGATCGGCGCCGGGAACGGGCGGCCGGGGCGGGAACGCGCCGCGCGGGTACGTCATCATCATCATCACGGGAACGGGGCCGGACGCATGGGCCGGCGTCACCACGGTCATTTGGATGTCGACGTTAATAAGCGGGTACGACGAATTGTCCACGTGCCCCATTAGCTGCCGGCTCACGGCTGCGTAGGCGCCCACCATCGTGTTCTCAGTGCTGACGACGGTCCACGCCACCGAGGGCGCGTTCTTCGGAACACGGCCCAACACCTCGCGCTCAAAGTCCTCGACGATTTGGGGCCGGCGCTGCTGCCACCACATTTTCGCGCTGGTGACCTTCTTGCCGTTCTCGAGCGTCAAGACATCGGGCAAGTTTGGGAACGGATTGGCCTTGGATTCGTCGTAGTTGGCGTGATTCGGCGCGCTCTCGTTCCCGCTTGGGCCGGGGCGCAACGCCCGGATGCCAAGCTGATCCAGCATGTTTTGATGGTCTTGCTCCGCAGTCCAATTCATGGGCGGAGGCAGGCCGCTAGTGTCGGCAGGCGCAGAGTATTGCTGGCCGGACAGCTGCACGATCAGCCCAGCCGATGCGGCCGCTAGCAAACATACCGTCCACTTCATATGCTATCGAGCGTATTAAGATTCTGAACGGATGACAAGCCCGGAGGGAGCGAGCTTTTAGCTGGCGTAGAGCTTCTGAAGGATCCGCGATTCAAAGCCGTCGGGATCTCCCTTACGGGCAGCAAGACCATCTCCGTCCATATCGGCCTCGTCGTTCAGTTCGTGCAAAAACTTAACCGGGACCAGAGTCCCCTCGTCAATCAGCTGAATATAGCCTTGACGCACCGCACGGATTCTCCATTTGGTAACGATTTGAGCCACGCGTTGCCGGCCGAGATCGTAGCGCTGTCCGATCCGAGCGGTGGACCACCCCCGCACAAAGTAGAGGACCGCAATCTTCGCCTGGAGATCGGGCCGCGTGGTTTTTTTGAAGACCGGAGCCTCCGAGGGAAACGTTACAAGATTGTTGCGTATCCCCGCACGCACTACCCGGTTACCCGCTTCATCCAGGGTTCTCAGCGACTCGAAAAGCGATACAGCCTCCGCCAGGGAATGTAACGGGTTCACCATCTTTATCGGATTCATGTAGAGTTTCGCGCTACTCCCGTTCTTGGTCGGATTTCGCACGTGGAATCCCAGGCTTACACTTGGATCGGTATTCTCAGATGACGCGCTGGTTGCCCGCAGCGCCGTCGTGTCGAGTGTCGATCACTTGTGGAATTCAGTCAATGCGGCGCACGGTCAGGATCCCGAAACAAAGCCCCCGCTAAGATGCTGATTTAACAGCGACTTGATGGGTTTCTGGTTACCGTAAACGGTTACTGTTTGGCGCGCGAGGATATTATTCCCGTCAAACATTCGCTCATTCCCGCCGCTCAATGGATCACTTTGAATCTGCGGGAGTTGGAGACTATCTGGAGTAGTACCCGTCTCGCCCGTAAACATTCACCTTCGGCAGGTTCGATTTGACTCGCACCTGGTGCCATTTTCCGACTGTTCCCGCTTGGGGAGCCAGATAGCCGATCACGTATTGGTTCCGCAGCGCGCGACCCGCGACGATGGCCGCCTCTTGAGCCTGCTTGCCGCTGCGCACGTGGAAATGGAGTCCGCCAGTCTTATTGGAAAGGTCTTCCAGAATCTTGGGCCCCAAATGTTCGGTTGCCCGGTCGCCCGGCTTAGCTATCATGCTAGAGCGGAACACACCCTTGGCCGTCGCCCCGTCTAGGCCATCAAGGAGGATGCTGTAGACCTGGACATTGGCCTCGAGCGCCAGACGCATGACCTCGCTTTTTGAGTGCCGGCTGTAATTGTCCATCCCATCCGAAAGAATCAACAGGGCGCGCCGCGGCCGACTGGCTTGCCGCATACGACGAAGCCCAAGGTAGACCGTGTCCAAAAGTGCCGTCATCCCGCCTGGGCTGGTGGACTGGATGTTTTGTTCCAGGGCCTCGGTATCGGCTGAGAAGCCCGCTGTCGCTTCCGGGCGCGTCGAGACCGTGAGGACGGTAAATTCATCGTCTTGATTTGCGGTCCTGAGAAAGGCGTGTGCGATCTGCTTGGCGGTTGTTAATGCGTACCGCATGCTGCCGCTCATGTCCAGAACCAAGCCGACTGAGCAGGGCGCATCTTCGCTCGTAAACGTCGCGATGTGCTGAGGCGTCTGATCATCCAGAACCGTGAAGTCGTGCGCCGGCAAGCCTTCTATCGTCTTGCCGGAACGGTCCGTGACTGTAACGGGCACCAACACCAGCTGTGTATTGGCCTGAAATGTCGGGGCAGTAATTCCGAGCGCGTCGGAACCGAATGCGGGGAAAGCGATCAGGAATGGGACAAGACCGAGACTTGCCAGTGCGGCATTGCGGCGAGCTGGAAACATTGTAATTCGCGCGCTGCAACGTAGCAGTTGTTAGTGAGTTTCCGCCAAGGAAGCTTTTCCGTCAAGTAGCATACTGTCTTGCCATTTCCAGCGCGCCAGCCACAACCAACAGGGGGGACAGAAGGTTGCGCGAAAGTGTTTACGGTAATCGGTTACTGTTTGAGCCGTACTTGCCTGGGGTCAGTAGCGCAGCAGCGTCATGAATCCGAAGTCCATATGCAGCTGATGGTGGCAATGAAAGAGCGAAGGTCCGGAACTATCGGCCAGAACATCCACCTTTAGTTTCGTGTAGGCCGGAACCAGCAATACGTCTTTGCGAACGCCCGATCCGAGTTCGAAGGTGTGGCGGTGGAGATGAACGGGATGGCCCATGGAACTTCGGTTGTCGAACACCAGCCGATTGCGAACGCCCGCAGCAAGGCGGATCTCGTCGGCTTGGGGCCAGGATTTGCCGTTGATGGCCCAAAGATATCCATCTTTGCCCGGTTCTATAACGAAAGGGATCTCGGATTGGGATGCAGGCAGATCGCGCTGCTCGCCGAATACGCTCAAGTCCCACTGGAACTCCATCGGTGGGATCCATCGTGGCGGGCCCTGTGCTCCCGCGTATTCCACTTCAATCCCGGCACCCGACCGACGTTGTGCGTCCTCCAACTCGCCGAAGACCCAAACGCCCGGGCTCTTCATCTCTACCACGGCATCCACGCGTTCGCCTGGCGCCAGATCCAGCACTGGGACGGACGCCGGATTCGGGACCTCATTGCCGTCCAAAGCTACGACGCGGAAAGTGTGCGATGGCAGTGCGAGCCGGTGCGCCTTGGTGGCGCTGGCATTGAGCACGCGGAATAAAACGCGCTGGCCGGTTTTAACCAGGATCGGTTCCCCGGAGCCAAGCATCTTGCCATTGACGGTGAACAGATGATAGTCCACGTCGCCTTCCATTTCGGACCGAAAGAACGGCTCCCAATCATGCAGGAGGAGCGGGAACTCGGCATCGTAGCGGGCAGGATTCTGTTGCGGCTCGACGATCACCATCCCAAACTGTCCGGAATACATCCCGATGCGCGTGTTCTGTCCCGCCATGCCATGCGTGTGATACCAGCGCGTGCCGGAGGGATTCGCAGTGAATGAGTAACGCCGGGTGTCGCCGGGTTGAACGTATGGCGTGCCTTCTTCGTGCGCGCCGTCCACTTCCGGCGGAATGTGAAACCCATGCCAGTGGACCAGTTCGGGAAGACGCGAGTGATTTACGACATCCACCGTCACTGTCTTTCCCTCGGACATCCGAAGCAGCGGACCGGGGATCTGTCCGTTATAGGCCAGTGTTTTTACGCTATGGCCAAACCCCAGATCGGCGGTAATTTCTTCGATGCGAAGAGTTACGTCCGCGGCAGGCAGATTCGCCGCGCGAGCGATTGCAGCGGCGGGCAAACTGGTAGCGGCGAAGGCGAGAAACTCGCGACGGTTCATACGATCAATCCACTTGAGTCTTAGTGAGCGATAAACGTCGCGATGTCGGTGATTACCGCCGGGTCCACATTGCCTTGCTTCAGATAGTCGGAAGGAGCTGGTTTGCCTTCGCCCGAGATGAAGAGGTTGTTCAGCGCCGGGTATTCCTTAAACTCGACATTCTTTCGGCCGGCCAGCCCGGCCTTCCAGAGGTCAAAGTCTTTCGATGTGATCTGGAAATCGCGACCGCCCTGCAGGAAAAGCATCGGAATCGGCAACTTCTTCGCCTGTGCAGGCGGATCGTAACTTCTCAGATCCAGAACATACACGCCGGGCAGCCCGAGCAGCACCTGTGGAGCGGGCTGGCCGGGTTGCAGCGCTTTCACTTTGGCCACTTCGGCTTTCAATCCATCCAGCCGTTGCTGCATTTGCGCCGCGGGCGTTCCGTTCAGATTCGCCACGTATTCGTTCTGTTCCAGCGCGACGTCTTCAATGGGACGGGCATTGGCCGCAAAGAAAATGAGACCGGCGAGTTTTCCATCCTGGGCAGCGATACGCGGAAGAGCATAACCACCCAGGCTGTGTCCCAAAACAAAGATGCGATTCGGGGCGATTCCCGGCTGATGGCGCAGCACGCCGGCGGCGCGCACAGCATCTTCCACGGTTTCCTGCTGGATAGTAAACGCCATGTCGCCCATCTTGTCGCCGTAGATGAGCGTGCGCTTGTCGTAGCGCAGCACCGCGATGCCGCGCGAGGCCAGCCCTTCGGCAATGTCGCGAAATATTCGGTTCGAATAGATCTGCTCATCGCGATCATTGGGGCCTGGCCCATGCACCAGGACTAAGCCAGGGAACGGTCCCTTTCCGACCGGCATGGTCAGCGTCCCACCCAGCTTCCACTCGTCGGCGCCCACCGTTACATCGCGCGACGTGAACGCATCCGGCTTACTGTAAGCTGGGCGCTGCCAGATCTTGGGGAGCGGCGCATCCGGCGGGCGAAGATACAGGCCCGCGATCTGAAGAGAGCGGGTCAGCGTAAATTGGACGTTCACCCGGCTGGTGGCGAAATGAATCGGGAAACTGACCAGCGTGTTGTCGCCATCCTCGGCCACCACCGGATCGTCGATTTTATGCACCTCACCGAAGGTCCGGATTTCGCCGCCTACGCGATCGTGCAGGAAGTCTACAGTCATGTGCTCCAGCGCCGCGGGCGTGAGCATGGTTCTTATTTCCGGGTATTTCTCAGCGAGCAGGAGATCCAGGGCTTTGCGCGCCACCTCCACCGGCTTGCCCGGTGCCTGCGCAAACATGAGCGCAGAGAGCAGCAGGGCCGCGGCAAGCACCGCCGTTTTGCCTTTCAAGCGTCTTTTGCTTTTGAAGCCTCTAAGGAACAACAATGAGTCCTCCGCCGGTAGTGTCATTCTGCAAATCCCAAGTATGGTCGAACTGAAGCGTGGCGGCGTCGTACACGTCGATCTGGAAGCCAGCTCCGTAGATATAAAGCTTCTTTCCGTCGCCCGACATTCCAAAGCTAAACCGGCTGCGGCAGGGGAACTCGCGGGTGCCGGCGATCCGGTCCGACTTCATGTCGAAGTGCCAGAATTCGCAGCGCTTGTTTCCGAGCACGCCGTTCGAAACCACGGTGTACGCGCTGGCCTTGTCGGGGGTCACCTGCAGACCCGTCATTCCGGTGGGCGCCGGGCCCATTGGATCGAATGTCATTTGGCGCGTATTCAGATCGAACCTTCCGATTCCGAAGACGTGATTGTGGACGATCGGATCGGAGGAATTGAAAAGCGAAACGTGCATTCCGGGCTGGCCGATACTGTCCAGCTGCCCCCCGAATCCAATGTCCTCCATCCCCGGCAATTCGGGCTTCGACAAATCCATGCGGTCCACCGCTTTGAAATCGTCGGTTGAAAGAATCAGCACCTTCTCGCCGAAATGATAAAGATACTTACCGTCCGTTGAGATTTCGAGCAAGGAGCGCCCGCGGCCAGCGCTGATGGCCAGTTCATCTTCCTTGGAGACATCAAAGGTCTTAGCGATTTTCTGGGCCGCCAGGTCGATGACGGTATATTTCGGTTTGCCAATTTCGTAATGATCGGCCAGCTTCGTCATCTCGGTAGTGATGGTGTAGAAGAGCTTGCCCGATGGATCGGGCACGCCGCTGGCGTTGAAGCGAATTCGCGTGGTAGGAGTATTCAGAACGAAATGGTTGGTCACTTTGCGCGTGGCAATATCGATCACCTCGATACCGCTGTGGTCGCCGGTGGTGACGTATAGGGTCTTTTTGTCTTCGGATAGGCGCATGGCGCCGGGCAGACCCGTGGTGAGCGGAATGGTGTCGACAATCTGGCCCTTCGCCTCGTCAAAAGCGATGACGGTGTCGTGATAGGTACCCATGAACAGCGTCGCCGCGGACGCTCCGGCGGCGGACAGGAGAGCGAAAAATATCAGTCGTTGCATGGCTCGGTGGGGCTGCTCCTATGGAAATACCAGGTCGAGACTGCGCCAATCCTTGGTGGCCACGGCGCATTTGCTGGACCAATCCGGATAGTTATTCATGTGATCGGGAACCTGCGCGGGCCAGAAACAGGAGTTGTAGCAATCGTAAATGTCGCGTTCCACCGGCTGGCAAAGGCCCGCCGTACCGCCGGCCGAATCCACTTCCCAGCCCGGCGAGAATGAGAGCGAACATCCGGTGGGGATGTGCGGCCGCGCCGGCGCCTGATCCTGCAGCGCGATTACGTCTTCCGTGGACGCGGGAGCAATCTTCAGGTCCACCAGTTCGATGATGCGGGTCGCCTTTTTGTTTACTGCGCGCATGTGCTTCATATAGCTTTCCTTCTCATTTCTCTACCTCCGGCTGATCCCACTTAATGTAGGTTGGAACGGTCACCACCAGATAGGCTTTACCGGTCATGGGACGCCCATCTTTTTCCTTCTCGGTTTTCGACGTTGCCACCACCCAAACGTCTCCATAGTTGTTCCGCATGAACTTTCGTTCCGGATTGGGCCCATCGGACGCAGGCGTAAACAAGGCGGTGGGGCTCAGATGGCCGACAAAGCCCTTGTCGTCGTCACCGTAAACGGCCTGGAATTCTTCCTCGGACCAGTCGACATCAATCGGGCCAAGCTCCACGTCATCGGCCGTGTGCGCTTTGCCGTCGGCGCCGCGGTTGTAGGCGATGGCCTCGAACTGCTGGTAGCCTTTCGGATGCACATCGCTGCCAAGATGCGCGAGCCCTGCCTCGGGCGTAACCTTGATGTAATCTACCCGGTCATAAACGGCGATCGCACTCGGCAAAACGGAGCGCCCGAAAGCCACGTCGCGTTTGCCGCCCACCGCATCCGCGGCCACATTCACTTCGGCTACGATCTGCTCTGGACTGTTGGAGACAATCCGCGTCACGGTCACTCCGGTACCGAAGTCGAGATCGGACGGCGCAACTTTCGCCGGAAAGTGATCGCCGATCAGCCGGACCTTCGCGCCGGTTGAGCCGGTCTTGAGCGAGGTTATGTCCACGCCGATGACGGACGGATCGGCGGAAGCACGAAGCAGCTTCACGTCGAAGCCAAACTCCTGATAGGCTCCCCAATACCAGCGGCCCTGACCTTCAAGCTGATTGGGATTGAACCATATTGCCTCGCGCATGTCGGCAGGAATATCGCCGGGCGCCGCAGAAGCTTTCGCCGCCCCCGTGGATCGGCCTCGCCAGGAGTAGCCGGCGTAGACCAACCCGCTCCCGGTGCGCGTGATCGTTGATCCGTCTTTCACCGACGTCAGCTTGATCCGGGTGGTGAATTCGTCGTCAGCCGATCCGGCATCGATCACCATTTCGCCGTAGTATCGGCCATGCCCGAGCAGATTCGCTGAGACAAGCCAGCGCCCAGCCAGCTTGGGCGCGCGCATGCGAGAGCGCCATGCAGCCCATTCCGTCGTGTGAAGCGGCGCGGCTTTGGCCAGATAATCGATGGCAATGTCCACCGGCTCTCTCTGCGGCGTGACCGGCTCGGGAGCGTCGGCGCGCAGGACACGCGGGCCGTGGACATCGGGAAAAGCTCCCGAACCACGCCGGAAGATGTTGTCGGCCTGAGCGTACAGAAAACTGTGCATGTTGGCGAGCAATCGCCAGTCTGCTTTAGTACGGCGCCACGACAATGCACGTCCCAGAGCGTGGCAATTCGCGCAGGTGTCGTGCACGGTGTTGTTTGCGATGGTTTCGTCCACCAACCGATGCTCGGGCATATACATCACCGGCTTGGCTTCTTCGGGCGCCAAACCATGATAAGTGGCCAGGTATTTCACCACGGCCCGCGCTTCACTGGGCGTGATGGTCAGCCCGTTCAACCGCACCATGCGCTTGATGGCTTCTTCCCATCCCTCGGGCGTCGTACGCTCCCAGGAGATGCGCGTCAGATTGCCCTTCGCGTCTTTGGTGTGACAAGTCCCGCAACGCGAGATGACGAGCGGATCGGTAACCGGGATACCCTCTTCCACGGGCTGTTCGGAAGCCGATGGAGCCCCGCCCTCTCCCGCGCCGGCACTGGACTGAGCAAACGCCATGGGCAAAAGGCAGAGGCCGGGAAGGATCAGAGTCAGAAGTCGATTAGTCACATGCACCTCAATGATGAGCCTTCAGGCGATTGCGCTACTCCACCGCAGCGATTGGGCGGCTGCAGCTTTGGAAGCGCGTGAATCCGTAATGCAAGCGGGCCGAGTCGCGGGTTGCTTCTGAAGTTCGGCCGCCAAGGCATCGCGCACTGCATGGAAGGATCGGCACGGCAGCCCTTCGCAAGCGCGGACCACAAACCCGGTCATATTTGCAACCGCGAAGCTGATTCCGTTTAAGTTCTTGGCCGGCGAAACGCCGGGAATCGGCCGCGGATAGCCGGAGGCGAAGAAATAACTGCGGCCATCGGCGGCGGCGATCCGATAGCGATGCCGGGGCAGATCCCAATCCACATCCACTCCAATCACCGCAGGCAACGCTCCAGGCAAAAGCGGGCGGATGCTGGCGCTTCGAGCGGCCACCAAAACAACGCCCTCCGAAGAGGCGCGTTCCGCCAGCGCCTGGAACTTCGCCCACTCATCCAGATTCGCTGTCCCCAAGCTTAAGTTGACGACGTCCATCCGGCTATCGATAGCCCATTCGATTGCTCCCAGAAGCCGGCGGGTAGTGGCGCGCAGCGAGGAACCGAACAGCTTGACGGCGAAATACTCGGCTGCGGGAGCTTTTTCCTGAATCGCGGCGGCAACAGCGGTTCCGTGACCCAGCGCATCTTCGCCAGAATCCGCAGCGCGCGTGAAGCTCACGTCCCGGCGGCCGGGCTTGGTCACCACGATCGTCTTCGCAGGCACGCAGATGTGAGGATGGGCGGAATTGATGCCGCTATCGATCACCGCAACGCGGATTCCCCGGCCAGTGGCGGATGGGAACGGAATAGGAAGCGACTCGTCAGCGGAAGCAGCAGTCATCTTAAAATTCGGTATCAGCCAGGGTACACCATTACCAAAAGATCAAAACCTATTTTTTCTCCAGCGGCGCTCTGCAGATTGTTAGCGTTCTTCGGCCCCGGCCGACGGGATGCCATACAAATGAATGAAAGACCGCCCTGCTCGATGCCAATGATTACGGTTACCAGTCACTGTTTCGGTCTACTCCAACTTCATCCGGCGCAACAAGCCGTCATAACGCGGGTCCGATCGTAGCGGCTGAAAGCGCGCGTCCCACTTCAAACTCACACCCAGATCCCTCTCATCAATCGCCTTCTCCAACCATGGAAATGCGCGGTTCTTGTCGCCCAGCCCCAGGTAGACCTCGGCAATCGCCAGCGCCGGTACAGCGCCGTGGTGGGGCTCATTTAAAAACTCGTGCAAAATCCGGCGGGCCTCTGTCGTGTGACCGCATACCGCGTACGCATATCCCAGAAGAGCCATGCGCCGAGCGCCCGGCATGGATTCGTTAGCCAGACGTAATTCGCCAATGGCGTCCGCACACATCCCCTTCAGCAGGTAGGCGTCGCCCAGGTCCTGATGCGCCAAGCCAAAATTTGGTTCCAGCGCAAGAGCGCTGCGGTATTGCTGCACGGCGGTATCGTAGCGGCCGATCGCCGAATAGTAACGGCCGACCGAATCGACCGCGTAGGGCGAAACCGGATCCAACTTCGCCGCGATAGCCTTCTGGGCCAGGACTTCCTCCTTACGCCCGTGGAGCGCCAGATACCAGGCGTACCAGATGTGTCCAACAGTGTCACCCGGACTTAGCCCCAGCCCCTTTTTGAATTCCTTCTCGGCCGTGTCCCAATCGTATTCATACTCGGCGCCCACCGCCAGAGCGACATGGGGCTCACCCAGGCTTGGGTCCAGTTCGATGGCCTTGGAAGCGGCCGCCTTCAGCTTGGAGATTATTTCCAGCGGAGGAGTGGCGGCCACCGGGCGCTCCAACGCATAGCAATCGGCCAAGCCGGCGTAGGCCTGAGCGAATGACGGATCCTCCTCAATGGCTTGCTTGAAATACTCCACCGCCCTGTTCAGGCTGTCCACGGTGAAGCGGTTTCGAAAATACAGGCCTCGCAAATAGTTTTCGTGTGCTTCAGCATTCGGAGAGGGCGGTGTCTGGCTGAAAGCCTGGCTGCCGCGCATGAGGCCGACCCCGAGGGCATTACTAACCGCGCTCGCGATCTCCGGCAGGATGCTACCGATGTTCGCTGCGTCTCGCTCATAGCTTCCCGACCAAAGATGATAGCCGTTGGCGGCATTGTTGAGCTGAACCGTAACTCTCAACCGATTGTCGGACTTGCTCACGCTGCCCACCAAGACAGCGCGGACATGCAGTTTCCGATCGATTTGCCGCAGATCCAGGGTTTTTCCCTTGAAACGGAACGCGGACGTTCTGGCCACTACCTGCAGGCCCGGCACCTGCCTGAGGGAATTGATCAACTCCTCAGTCAGGCCGTCGCTCAGGAACTCCGAGTTATTGTCGCTTAAGTTCACTAGCGGCAGAACGGCCAGGGAAGCGTCATCGGCGGCAAAAATGGTTTCCGGCAAACTCGAATGCGCCAGACGATAAAAAATGGCGCTGCTGGCGGCCACTAGAACCAGAACGGCCAAAGCCCCGAAAAGCGTGCGCCAACGATGATGCTGCTGGGCGGAGGGGATATTCAAGATCGAGGGCACTTCCGATGCGGCCGGTGCTGACGGCAGTTCCGCGATTGCTGTAACACTGGGAGGTTCGGCGAGCGCCTGGACCGGATCGTGAAAAGAGGGAACGTAGCTGCCTTTGCGGAACTCGATACGGAGCGGATCGCCGGAACCTTCCAGTTCGTAGTATTTGGCCAATCGCGCGCGGAGCTTCCTAGCTTCGGTGCGGACAATCGGATCCAGACGCGGATCGAAAGACGCATCTCTCCCGAGCGCTTCCGTCGCAATCACATATTCTTTCAACAGGTGCGCATGTCCGGTGAGCACCTCACTCACCGTAAAGGCGAGAAACTTCTTTTGTCCCTGGGCCGCTCGAAATGTCCTGCTTGCAAGTATCCTTTGGAGCTCACTGCGAATCTCGTCCACGGGAAACAACCGGGGCGGTTTGAGGCTGGACTCCTCCAATTTGATTTCCGGGTTTAGAGTTTGATCCATTTACAACACCCACGAAGAGGTTCCAGCTCTACTTTGGCGAGACGGTGGCGAACTACTGAGGTTCAAGGCATCCCTGCCCTGAGACTTTCGCACGGTCAACGGAAGCACGTCGGCACAAGACATACAGAGTGCAAAATCCTGACGGGGGAAGGTTGCAACGCACTTGGTTGCGCGCGCACAGAAACGGCAGAAGCTACAACACTGCCAGCTAAGGGCTTATGATAACACTTGCCACAGGTCTGCCCCATAAGAAAAATCTTTTGAGTACAGTTGAATTTTTTCCTTGCCCTTTCGACCGGTGGACCCTCTAGGAGCGTACGCAACCCGAGCATAATGAAGGGCTTTCCTTGGGATGGCCGATTCGAAGAACTAAGTCATCACCGTTTGCGTAATCTAGGCAGAGGACACATGGCATTACAGGACTTCGTCGAGGAAATACAGGTGCTGGGCCGGGATCTGGTGGACAAGGTCAAGTCCCTGGTCCACGAAGGCAACGTTCGCCGGATCATCGTGCGGGACGAACACGGCAACACGTTCCTTGAAATTCCCGTCACGGTGGCAGCGGTGGGGGCGGTATTCGCACCCGTGCTGGCCGCGGTCGGGGCGATTTCAGCATTGGTGTCGAAGTTCACCGTTGTAGTGGTGCGTACCGGAGAACAACCGCCGGCCGCCGGACAGAAAAGCACCGGCGGGTGACCGGGGCTGTACGCCGCTGATTGTTTGTGATAGCGTTCCGTCTGAGGTAGCTAACAATGCGGAATTTGCTGGCTGGCTTATGGCGGAAAATCGATCGGTGGCTGCATCGGGACAGGCTTCCGATAAATCACTATCGCTCCAACCTACACGGCCGTCATCGCTAACGGCGGTGAGCACGGGCAGGCCACCGCGTCCCCGGCTAATTCGACTTGGGGAAATGCTGCTCGTACCAGCGAATGGAGCGGTCCATGAAATCCACGTTATGGTGGGACTCGCGCACGCCGTGGCCTTCGCGCGGATAACGCACCATGATGGTCTCGACGCCGACGTCTTTGAGCGCGATGTAGTATTGCTCAGCTTCGGCGATCGGGACATCCGGATCGTTTTCACCGTGCACCATCATGGTTGGCGTTACAACATTCCCCACGTGTTTCAGCGCGGAGCGCTCCCACAGCACGTCCATCAGGTTGCCCTGATGCGGATACGCGCCCCATTCCATGGCTTCGTATTGGTTGTAGTACGTCATGTAGTTGTAGCTGATGATATTGGTGATGGCAGCGGTTGGAATGGCGGCTTTGAACATGTGAGTCTGCGTTATCAGCCAGGCGCTCAACTGGCCGCCGTAGCTGGTGCCTTCGATGCCGAGCCGGTTAGGATCGATCCAGGGATAACGGCGCAGCGCGGCGTTGACGCCATAGAGCACATCCATCCCCTCGTTCCCGTTCTGATCGGCGAAGATGGCATCGTTGAAGGCTTGTCCGTAGCCGGTTGATCCACGGTAGTTGATCATGATGGTGGCCCACCCAACCGAGGAGTACACCTGATTCTTGAGATTGAACGCGGGGCCCTGCTGGCCGTGCGGACCACCGTGAATGTTCACGATCAGGGGATATTTTCGGTCCGCTCGAAAATCGGCGGGATAAGTCAGGAACGCTTCGACGGTCCATTTATTGTCGTTGCTGATGAAGGTGAAGGCTTCCACCGGCTCCACGGTTTTGCCGGCCAGCGCGTCATGATTCACGTCGGTGAGCTGCTTGGGTGCGCCGTCGCCGGATTTCAGAAACAGCTCGGCCTGATCCGCGGGAGTGGACAACGTATAGGCGATCACGTCGCCGTGTACGGAAAACGATCCGACAGTACCCCGATCTTTCACCACCTCTTCCGGCTTGCCGCCGGATGTGGATACGCGATAAAGATGCACTTCGCCGCGCTCCTGGGCGGTGAAATAGACCCACCGGCCGTCGCTTGAATATTGAGGTTCACCCTGGCGGGCGTCCAACTCCTGACCCACTTCGTGCCGATTCTTCCCGTCAGCGTCGACCATCCACACATGGGTGTCCTCCATGGTGGTTTCGCGATCGGTGAGGCCGCGCTTGGTGGCTTCGTAGATGATGGATTTTCCATCGGGCGAATAATGTGGGCGATACTCGGCGTTTTCGGTTGCTGTCAGCTGACGGCTTTCGCCGGTGGTGGCATCCAGCGTGAAAAGATCGTAATTGAAAAACTGATCGCTATCCTGCGCGCGATCGGAAATGTATGCGATCTCATGGCCGCCGGGCGACCAATCGATGGAATGCTCGTAGTGCACGCCGTTCGTGAGTTGGCGCGATTTTCCCGTGGCGACATCCACCACGAAAATATGCAGGCGCTTGTTGTCATTGAAATGCGTGTTGCCTTCGGCCGCGGTGGGCTTATAGAGGTAACGCGTGATGACGATGGGGTCGCCGGTGGCGTCAGCCGTTTCGGGGCCTGGGGTGGCCGAAACGTAGGCGATCTGTTTGCTGTCGGGCGACCAGGTGGTGATCTTGCCGGTGGTGGGGAGCGGCGCGTTGGTGCTTTCCAGCGGGCCCAGATATTTCTTATCGCTGCCATCGGGATGGACGACAATCAGTCCGGATTTATCGCCCAGCTTGCCGGAGTAGGAGATCCATTTCCCGTCGGGTGACCATTCGGGATTGCCGGAAGGATCGTCGCCGGAGCTCAGGCAGATGGATTTGCCGTCGGCCAGGGTCATAATCCAGAGTTGACCGAAGGGACGCCTGGCCGAGTCGTTGCGCGTGATCGAATAGGCGATACGCGAGCCATCCGGAGAGAACTGCACTGTCCCTACCGCGCGAAGCTTCAGGAAATCCGACGATTGGAATCCTGACGGCAGCATGGGAACGGCGCAGACCGCGAAGGCGATCAATATTTTGTGCATGGGACACACAGTAGCGGGCGACGGAGATTGTCGTCAAGTATTGCGGCTCGATTTCGTATGGTGACCTTGCGCAAACCGTACAAGGAGAGGTAAGCCTTGATGCTTTTCTGCTCGCGCATGGCGCTCATCGTGTCAATAAACTTTCTTATGAGCCTTATTACAAACTTGGTTTGGCTGGCGGGTGATGTTCGCGCAGGAATACGGACATGCCAGGCTCGCCGCTACAGTCTAGCGCGATGCAAACAGGAGACTTTCCCATGGGACACTGTCAAACGCCGTACTCGCCGCGGTTGCTTCTGGCCAGTGACTGCCTCGCAGAGGGGGCGATGAACATAGCCCACGCAGAGCAGGATCACCTTTTCTTTCCCAGCGCTCCGTATTGACGCTCGATAGTTTCCCGCTTATACTCGCTTCAATCATTTCGCCCGGGGGCATCAGAGCAAAGTTACTCCTCGTATTGCCGCCCGCGAACACAATTTTCACGCTCTATAGAGCGCAATGAAATATCACGTCGCGCCAGAGTACCTCCTCGTGCTCTTGGATGCTGCTCCCGTTCAGGCAGAGTTGGGCAGTCCCGTCCCGTTCCGCACTTCACTTTACAGTTCTTGCACTTTGCTTATTTGATTCACTTAGAGGAGATTCAATGCTATCTATGTTGGTCAGCCCTTCGACGTTGGTCAGCCCTTCGGCCCCACTGCGACTTTCCACGCCCAGGTTCAGCTGCTTGGTTGCGGTGCTTGCCGCGCTCCTGCTGGCTCAAGCACTGCACGCACAATCGACGCTCGGAACGGTATTAGGCACGGTGAAGGAAAGTTCGGGAGCGGTGGTGCCCGGCGCGATGGTGGTTTTGACGAACACGGGAACGAACGCGAAACACACCACTGTGACCAACGATACGGGCGGGTACCAGTTCGTGAACGTGGAAGTTGGAACCTACACGATGACCGTAGAGGCCCCCGGCTTTCAAAAGGCGAGCTTTAACGCGTTCGATGTCGGCGGCCGCGAGACCAAGCGCCTGGACGCGGAGTTGTCGATCGCCAGTCAGACCACCACTGTTAACGTGGAAGCTTCCGCGGGAGCTATTGAGACTGATACATCCAGCATCGCGGAGACAAAGGGATCCCGGGAACTGGTGGACCTTCCAGTGGCCATCACCACGCGTTCCCAGGGCTCCACCAGCGCCATGTCCACGCTGACCGCGCAGTCGGGCGTGCAAACGGATGCCAACGGGAACATCTCTGTCGCCGGCACTTTGCCCAGCCAGCTTTCCATGAGCATAGACGGGATCAGTTCCATGGGAACTGGTTCGGCCATTAGTATCAACGCCGTTGGCGCCATTTCCGAACTATTTCCGTCGTTCAACGCGATTGAGGAGATCCGCATCGGCGAGACCATCAATCCGGCGGAGTTTGGAGGCGTGGCGGATATCACTACGATCTCAAAAGCCGGCTCCAATCATCTTCATGGAGGCGTGTTCGAAAACTTTCAGAACAGCGACCTGGACGCCGCGGACTTCTTCAGCCACGTCGTAAACGAAGTGAAGATGAACAACTTCGGCATCTATATGGGCGGCCCGGTGGTTATTCCCAAACTGTACAACGGACACGATAAGACTTTCTTCTTCGGAAGCTTTGAAGCCTTGCGGCTGCCCAAGAGCCAGACCGCGATCGAGAGCGTTCCGACAGAGGCCATGCGCAACGGCGATTTGTCGGCATATCTGTCGGCCCTCAACGGAGGCGCAGCCAATCAGCTGACTGGCTATCCCGGGAATATCATCCCAGCTAGCATGCTCTCGCCTTATTCGCAAAGGGTGTTGAGCACATTTTTTCCGTTACCCAACTACGGCCCGCTCGGTGCGATTTCGAATAACTATGTGGCGAACTTCCCCATACCGATTAATAGCGCTCAGGGTGATGCCCGCGTGGATCAAATGATCGGTTCGAAAAACCTGGTCTTTGCCCGGTACACCTACAAGAATCGGCGCGTGACCGCGGTGCCAACTGCGCCGGCGTACGCGAACCCCGGCTCTGCCTCTGTGCCTAGCGTCGGCGAAAATTCCATCCCCGAGGTGGATCAAGCGCTGACCGTCGCTTGGAATTACACCATCAGCCCTACCATCGTGAACGAATTGCGCGGCGGATTTAGCACAAGCGTCCTGTCATCCACTTACGGAATCACCGCGCAGGAGTCCGCCACCGAACTCGGTCTGACCGGTTTGCCGCAAGCTCCGCCGGCAGGCGCAAACATTGTTCCGCAAATCGTGATCGCGGGATTTGCACCGCTCGGACTTCAGAATGAGAACGCCAACCAGGGCACCAAACAGGTACTGGAGACCCTGACGTGGACGAAAGGAAAGCACACCATCAAGTTCGGCGCCGATTACCGGCGCCTCCACGCCACTTACGACGCCGTGTTTTATAACGATCTGGAAGGCAGTTATGCCTTCAACGGATCGGTGATGAGTTCACTGCTCGGTCCTGGCAATGCTACTCCGATTGCTTCCTTTCTGCTGGGTTACCCGGACAGCAGCACTATCGCCACCAACCTGAACTGCTGCACTTCCGCAATGGCGCAACATTACGCGACGTTCGCGCAGGACGACTACAAGGTTTCCAAGAACCTGACCCTCAATTATGGATTGCGCTATGAGTACCATCCGACGTTCCGCGACAAGTACAACAACCTGTCCAATATCGATCTCAATTACAGCAGCGTCGTGAACGGCCAGACCGTACACGGAGCAGTGATCGTCCCGGGTCCGGGCACCCTGGGTTTTCTCGATCCGGGTTTTGCGCAATCGATCTACCCCACGCCGATCGTCCCGGCCCAGTCTATTGGCGACCCGTCCGCCCTGCGATATTCCACCAAGACGGACTTCGCGCCGCGCATCGGATTCGCCTGGCGCGTTTTCGGAGACGACAAGACGGTTCTGCGCGGAGGCTACGGACGATACATCGAGGCCTTGATGAGTACGGCAGCGCTCAGCGCCTGGGGCACGACGGCCAGCGATGTGGGGACCTTTCCCAATTCGCTCGGCTCGAATGGAGCGCCGATCTACCAGTTGCCATACTCCTGGCCCTCCAACATCGCGCAACCCGGATCGCAAGCCTACTTCCAGGTCACCGCCTTGCACTATCACGATCCCTACGTTCAGGAATGGAATGTCACTCTCGAGCGGGATCTGGGCGCTGGCTTCGGCCTGCGGCTGTCCTATGACGGAAACCACTCCACGGATCTTGGGACCGGTATGAATATCGATCAGCCTCATCCGAACACTATTGGATATGGGAATCTGCCGACATCGGCTTTCCCCTACCCGCTGTGGTCGGAGATCTACTATAACGACAACCAAGGCTTCGGCAACTACAATGCAGGCACGGTATCCGTGAAAAAGCGCTTGTCGTTCGGGTTGCAATTGCAAAGCAGCTATATCTTTACGCGGAATCTGTCCAATCTGGGCGGGAACCCTGGCACGCCCGCGGGGGGGTTCGCCGGGGAGTATGGCGGAACCATTTCCAGTCCTACGCAACCGGGTATCGATTACGGCAATGTCAATTTCACACGCCGTCAACGCTTCCTGACCACGTTTCTGTACGACCTGCCATTCGGGAAAGGAAAGCTGCTGCTGAACAGCGCCAATGGATTTGTCGACCGGCTAGTGGGCGGATTTGAACTCGGCGGGATACTGCTGTTTCAGAGCGGTCCGTTCATGACCGTCTCTCAGCTCAACGATCCCTGCGGATGCGGTTTCAATATTTTCAACTCCACCGGGGGTCGGGCGGACACCGTGTCCGGAGTGAATCCATACGCCGGACAGGATCTCGCTCAGTGGATCAATCCGGCGGCCTACTCGACCCCGGCTAACGCCATCGGCCGCTTCGGAGACTCTGAGGCGGGCGCTGTCACGGGGCCAGGCACTGCGGCCGTTTCGATGTCCCTCATTAAGAGCATCCCGATCAAGGAGTCCGTTCGCGCTCAACTGGGAGTGCAAGTCGCCAATTTGACCAACCATCCGAATTTTGCGCCGCCTGGCAATCTAACGCTGGGGGTGGCCGCATTCGGACAGATTACCGCTCTGCAATCGGCCGAAGGAGCCGGACCGCGGCAAATCCAGTTGACCGCGCGCATCACCTTCTAAGAGAAACGGGCGGACTAAGAGAAACGGGCCGAAGTCAGAAGCCGGCCGGACGCTCCCCGGATACATTCAGACTGCGTTCCATTGCCACGCCAACTCGTCCGATCGTGCCCTCATCGAAGAGGCGCCCGATCAGCGTGACGCCGTGGGGCACGCGGCGGGGAGGCGAGAATTTGGGAAGCGGATGCGCTGGGTCAGGAGCCCAATCGCTGCGGGCCTCCGAAACCTCAATGAAACCCGCGCGCAGAGTAAGCGATGGATGCCCGGTGAAGTTGGTAAGCGTAAGCATTTCATCGCGCAGCGACGGCACCAGAAGCAGATCGACGTTGGAAAAAATGCGAGCCATTTCCAGGGCAACGCTGCGGCGGAAACGGTCGGCCTGCACGAAGTCCACGGCGGACAGGAAGCGGGCTTGGCGAAAGAGATTGGGCCACGCGTCGGGGACCTGCGCCTTTAGTTGCGCGAGACCACCGGATAACGTGAGCTCTTCGAAAGCGGCCGCGCCTTCGGCGAACAAAATCAGATTGAGCGAATCATACGGCCAATCGGGAAGCGACACCTCGGTTGGAACCATGCCGAGCTTTCGAACGGTTTCAAGAGCGGCCCGATCGACATCGGTAGCGGGAGCTTCCTTCATCCAACTCGGGATGTAGCCCACGCGTAAACCAGCCACGGGCGCGGACGCGTCGAAGTTCAGGTGGCTCGGGACGCTGGCGACATCGCCGGGGTCTGGACCGGAGATCGCCTGCAGCACAAGCAGGCCGTCCTCCACGCCGCGCGTCATCGGACCCAGTTTATCGAGCGACCAGCACAGCGTCATGGCGCCGGTGCGCGGCACTCGCCCATATGTAGGGCGCAGCCCTGTTACCCCGCAGCGCATGGAGGGGCCGACGATGCTGCCTCCGGTCTCGCTGCCGATGGCGAAGCCGACTAATCCAGCTCCGGTAGAAGCGCCTGGACCGGCACTCGACCCTGATGACCCTTCCTCGAGCAGCCACGGGTTCATGGTCTGGCCGCCGAACCATATATCGTTGAGCGCCAGCGCGCCCAGGCTGAGCTTCGCGACCAATACGGCTCCCGCGTCATGCAAACGCTTCACCACCGCGGCATCTTCGGTAGGCACGCGGTTGCGATACGGTTCGGCGCCATAGGTAGTAGGAATACCGGCGGTGTCGAGCAGATCTTTCCCGCCCCACGGTATGCCGTGCAGCGGACCGCGATAATGCCCCGCGGCAATCTCCCGATCCGCCTGTTGAGCTTGTGACAGCGCCAGGTCAGTAGTGAGCGTGATGACGCAGTGCAGCTTCGGATCGAACTGTTTCAGGCGGTCCAGATACAGGTGCGTGAGGCGTTCGGAAGTAAGCTGGCGCGTTTCGATCCAACGTGACAGTTGCGCGACGGTAGCGAAGGCGATGTCCTCGTCCTTGGTGGGAAGCGGAGGCAGATGTCCGGTGGCTGGCGTGCGAATGAAGCGGTCCGGGCCAGTGTCGGCGCGTGGCGCCAGCGATGCGGGCTCCCATCGAGTGGCGGGTGCGACCGATGCTGCCGGGAAAAACTTGCGCGGCCCGACGCGGCGTTCGTACACCGGGGCCATGGCGCTGCGCCAATTGCCCGCGGCTGTTTCACGTTCGGACGGGCTGAGGTTAAACTGCACCAGCTTTTCGGCTTCGGCGAAGGTTGTTGTGGAGACCAGCGGTCCAGCGTCCGGCGCGGTGCCGAAGGCCGGCGGGGTGCCGGGCGCGGGAGCAGAAGTGGCCCCCGTCACATTCGGCGTCGGCTTGCGGCAGGCGGCCAAACCCGCCATGAGAGTCGCGGATACACGGCTAAAGAATCGCCGGCGCGTGTTTGACATGTTTTCTCCGATTCCACATTGTAGGGCAACCGTCAGCCCTTGCGCGACTGCTCGAACGCGTTGCGCAGGAGGGCCGCAAAGCGATACTTGCCGTGCATGAACTTGCCGTAAGGGAGTGAAGCGAACAGCGCCAGCACCACGCCTAAATGGACGATGAGCAGCCAACTCATGGCCGCGGTCTCGCGCAGCGCCAGCAGGAGCAATCCCGTGAAGCTGGCCAGCAGCAGCAACACGATAAAGCTGTCGCCGAAATCACGCGGTTTGAGATCGTCGAGCGCAGGGTCGCGCCGGCGCTTTAGCCAGAACAGGCCCGCGGGACCAACCAATAGTCCGAATCCACCCAGCGTGCCGAGCACCACGGGAACGCTGAAGTAGGGATACGGCGCGCGCCAGCCCAGCTCGAAATGATAGAAAGCCGCGACGCAGGTGGAAGCGAAGCACAGCAGGAAGCCGTAGAACGTGGCGTGATGAAACCAGCGGCGCTCCTGCGACAAGCGATCCCGTGGGTAGGGGCATCCGGCGCCGTTGCCATCAAGATTCGTGAGGCGTAGAGTGTCGCTGAGTGCGGCGATCAGAGGACTGGATTTTATGGGCACGCCGATTGCCTCGCGCCAGAATCGGAGGAACGCGACTGTCATTGCGATGACCGCGAGCACGAACACGACTCCCAGCGTCACCGCCATCGCCTCGTGCGGAAGCACGGCGTAGAAATTTGCCCCTGCAGAAGCAAAGCTGCCGAATGCAGCAACCAGGGCGGCTACTATGGCTAACGCAATCATCGTCAGTACGGAGATCGCCAGCCAATTGTTCCGGTACGCCAGCGAGAAGTTCTTGGGAAACGCTGTTTGCGCATAGCTTTCGACGCGGATTTCCGTGAGTATCTTGGGCAGGTTGAGCGCGTACTCGTGCGGCGGCGTATAAGGGCACGCGTAGTAGCATTCGCCGCAGTTGTGGCACAGGTTCGCGAGATAGTTCACGTCGGCCGCCGAAAATACCGAGCGGCGTTCCATCGCCGGGAACACGGCGCAGAAGCCTTCGCAATACCGGCAGGCGTTGCATAAGCGCAGCAGGCGCTCGCCCTCTTGGGTGAGTGAATTATCGGCTTGCATGAGCCGCTCCACGGCCGGCGATGCGTCCGAACACCGTGCCGATGGTCATCCCGATCCCAGCCAGGTATCCCTGGCCCAGGATATTCCCGGCCATGATTTCTCCAGCGGCGAAAACGTTGGGCGCGGGCTTCCCACCCTCCAGAATCACTTGCCCGCTGCAATTCACTTTCAGGCCGAGATAAGTAAAGGTGATGCCCGGACGCAGTGGGTAGCCAAAGAACGGCGCCGAATCCAGCTTCAGCGCCCAGTGCGTTTTATCGGGGCTGAGGCCGCGCGTATGGCAGTTGTCGAGGCGCGTGTGATCGAACGAACCTTCTATGACGCTTCGGTTGAACTGATCCACCGTGGCTTCGAGCGCGTCCGCGTTCAGGTTGAGTACAGCGGCTAGTTCGCGGACGGTTCCAGCTTCGAAGGCCGGAAACGCCGACGGCATCACCAGCTTGGCAGTTTTCGAATCGACAAGCGAATACGCGATCTGTTCCGGCTGCTGAGCGATCAACCTCCCCCAGATGGCATAGCGTTTCGGCCACAGGTCTTGGCCTTCGTCATAGAAGCGCTGGCCGCATTGATTCACGACGATGCCGAGCGGCACCGTGTCCAGCCGCGTAACAATTCCACCGTCGAACTTCGGCGCGCGCGCGTCGACTGCAATCGCGTGGCACTGCGACGGATCGCCCACCTGGTCAGCGCCCTGATCCAGAAGGAGACGCAGCACCGTGCCCCGGTTATAGGGAGTGCCGCGAATGATGAAATTCTTCGCTGCGTCACCCCAAGCTTGGCTCAGCCACTCGATGTTGGCTTCGAATCCGCCTGACGCCGCCACCAGCGCTTTGGCATGAATCTCTAGCGGTGACCCATCGATATTGACGGTCGCGCTTTCGAATCGTCCTTCGTTCATCCTGAGCGCGGTCACTTCCGCGTTATAGAGTACGCGGATGCCGAGCCTCTCCGCGATCCCGTAGTAGGTATTCACTAGCGCTTTGCCGCCCCCCAGGAAAAAGGCGTTGGTCCGGCCCAGATGCAGTGTCCCAGTGAGCGACGGCTGAAATCGCACGCCGTGCTGCGTCATCCACGCGAAACACTCGGGCGACGATCGAATCGCCAGCCTCGCCAACTCCTCGTCGGTCCGGCCTGCCGTCACTTGCAACAGATCCTGGAAGTATTCTTCTTCGGTATACGCGTCCATCAACACGCTGGTGGGCGCGGCGTGCATGCAACGAAAATTGCGCGCGTGCCTGCTGTTGCCCGCTCGCAGATGCTGCGGAGCGCATTCCACTACAACTACGGACGCTCCGGACTCGCGAGCGCTCAACGCCGCGCACATGGCCGCATTGCCGCCGCCCGCCACCAGCACGTCGAAAACCGGGAACCGTTCGAGCACTGCGGATCGGGTCACTGCGGGTCAGCTCCGGGCGCCGAGTAGCGGCCCAACAGCCACAGCGACGCCAGTCCCAGGAGAGCAGTGAAAGATAGCCATACCCCGGGAATGGCGGCGTTCCCGCTCCAGCGAATTAAGTAGGTGGAAATGGCGGGAGTGAATCCGCCGAACAGAGCCGTCGCCAGGCTGAATGATAACGACCAGCCTGAGGTGCGAACATCGATGGGCATTACCTCGGTGAGATACACCACCATGCCTCCACTGTAGCTTCCAAACAAAAATGAGAACCACAATTCCACGGCCAGCAAACGCGATACCGAGGGTGCGCTCACCATCCAGGCCAGCGCCGGATAAGCCGTGGTGAGCGCCAGGAACGCGATTGCGAACAAGAGCGGCCGGCGCCCGATCCTGTCCGACAACGCCCCCATCACAGGCACCCAGATGAAGTTCGAAATCCCGACGCACAGCGTAACCAGCAGAGCGCCTGTCGATGCGAGGTGAAGCACGCTGCTTCCGTAGGTGGGGGTGTACGCCGTGATCATGTAGAAAGAGACCGTGGTTAACGTCGACAGCATCATTCCAAGCAGGACGATATACCAATTGCCGAAAACAGTTTTTAGGATTTCGCGCACAGCGGGCCGGTGTTTGCGGGCCAGAAAGGCGTCGGTCTCGGTGAGCGAGCGCCGGATCATCAGCAACAGCGGAATGATGGCGCAGCCCGCCCACAGCGGGACTCGCCAGCCCCAGCGAACCATTTGCCCTTGCGACAGATTTGTGGTCAGCACCAGCCCGAACAGCGCGGCGAAAATCACCGCAACCTGCTGGCTACCGGATTGCCACGCGGCGAAAAAACCCTTGTGTCCTGGAGGCGCGATTTCGGCCAGATACACCGAAGCGCCGCCAATCTCCACGCCGGCCGACAATCCCTGCAGCAAACGTCCCGCGACCACCAGGATGGGCGCCAAAATTCCGATCGCCGCGAATGCCGGAGTGCAAGCAATGGACAGCGTTCCCACGGCCATCAGTCCCAGGGTCAGCAGCAGTCCCGCGCGGCGGCCGTGATGATCCACATAAGCGCCCAGAATTATCGCACCCAAAGGACGCATGAGGAATCCGGCGCCGAAGGTCATCAAGGTCAGCATCAAGGAAGTGAATTCGTGGCCGGTGGGAAAGAAGGCGCGGGCGATGTAAGCGGCGTAGTAACCGAAAACCTGAAAATCGTAGGCTTCCAGAAAATTGCCGCTGGTCACGCGCAGGACTGGGCGGAGCTTAGATGCGGCCACGATACTCGTTCAACACAGCGCAAGTTCGTGCGCCGCTTCTCATCGCGCAGCTCCCGGCCTTGGGCTCTCCTGATCCTTTGCGCCGTGCTCCAGGTTTTCATACACCTTGCCGCCCTTCATGACGAATACAGCGCGTCCAGCCGCGGTCACATCCTGGAGCGGATTGCCGTCAAACGCGACAATGTCGGCCTGCATGCCCGGCGCAATGGAGCCGATCTTGTCTCCCATATTTAACGACGCAGCCGAAAGCGAAGTCGCGGAAATGAGCGCGGCCATGGGGTCCTGACCTCCATCGCGCACGCGCACGATAAACTCGCGGTAATTATGGCCATGCGCGCCGGCTGTCGCGTCGGTGCCGTAGATGATCTTCAGATTTCTGTGCGTGAGGGCCCGCTGGAACGTCTCCCGCACGATAGCCACCCCTTTCTGCATGAACGCGAACCCTTCTTCGTTGTAATTCCCGATGCCGAAATAGTTGGATTTGTTTTCGAGATAGTTTTGCAGCACCACACCGATGTTCGGATCGTAGTAAGTGCCGCGCTGCGCCATCAGGTCGAACACGTCGTCGGTAACGTAAGCGCCGTGCTCGATTGACGTGCAGCCCGCCAGCGTCGCCGCTTTGGCCGATGCAGCCGAGTGCGCATGAACCAGCGTTCGCAGTCCCAGGGATTTTGCTTCGCCGCAAGCCGCCTGAAGCTGCGCGTCCGTCATGGTCTGGCCGCCACCTTCGCGAATGCTTTTCGACGCGAACAGCTTGATCAGATCCGCGCCCTGCGCTTTGCGCTCCCGAACCAGATTGCGTAACTGAGCCGGGTCTCCGCTGGCTTCGGTGAGCGGCTCTAGCGAAGTGAGTATGCGCGGACCGGGAAGAACTCCGCGCGCAATCGCGTCCCGCAGGTCTTTGTCACCCACCGCTCCCGGGCTCTGCACCGTGGTGAATCCGGCGTTGAGCGTACGCACCGCGTTGTCAACAATGCTCAGCAGTCCCTGCGCAGCCGGCTCGTCGGCTCCAGCCAAGCGATTTTTACTGTCGAAATGATAGGAAAGGTGCGAATGCGTATCGATCCAGCCCGGAGAAATTGTGAACTTGGAAAGATCGTAAACAATGGAGTCCCGCGGAGGCGCTCCGCCGATCCTGTCGATCTTGGAGCCTTCGATCACGATGATGGTGTTGTGCAGCGTGGCCCCTTTCCCATCGAAGACAGTTGACGCCCGGAGCACAATCGGCCGCTCCTGCGCGAACAAAGCCCCTGCGGTGAGTATCAGCAGGACGAGTTTCGACATGTGAACTTCCTTCGTAGATTCGCCAGCCCTTAGCCTGTCATTCTAGAACGGATCGTCGAGCTGGAACGGAATCGTCGAGCGGGCGCCTGCGATCAGCGGACGCCCATGCGAGCTAAAGCTGCGCGCGCTGGTGCAAGATGAGGATCCAGGGCCAGTGCACGCTGATAGTCGCCGATGGCCTGGGCCTGGTCGCCTCGATTGGCCTCAATGCTTCCGAGCGTGTAATAGGTCGGCGCGAAGCCGGGCTCCAGGCGCTTAGCCGTCGCGAGAGCATCCAGCGCCTCAGGGTACTCACCCACTTTCACGTATTCCGCACCGATCTGCGCGTATAGCTGCCCATCCGGATGCTGCGCCACCGCCTCCTGAAACTTCGCGATGGCCTCCCGCGGGTTCCCGGCGCAATCGTAGGCCAGCCCCCAATCACGGAGCAGCTCCTGTCGCCAATTGAGCAGCCGGTCGTATTGCGGAGGCTGCAGCGCGGCGGCTTGCTGGAACTCGTCGGCGGCCAGGCTGCAACTGCCCGCCTGAATGTAGGCGAGCGCTAAGTGGAAGCGAGGCCGCAGTTTCCGCGGCGACTTCAAGACAGCGTCTTTCCAAATGTCTATCGCGTTGCCCCACAGCGCGTTCCTCTGATGGGCTATGGCTCCTGCGACCACCAAAACCAGAGCCAGCGAGCCAATGAACAATTTTGTGGGCGCCTTCCAGTGCCGCAGAAACTCCACGGTGATCAGCAGAAGCCCGATGAACGGAAGGTACAGGCGATGCTCCGCCATCGGATCGCGGAGGGGCGCGAAGGAACTTGTGGGCGCTAGCAGAATCAGAAATGCGAACCATCCGTAGGAAGCGATCGGAAACTTGCGCCGATAGATCCACGCCAGTGCGCTGACAATCAGCAATCCAGCCAAACCGAAGATCGCGCCCTGGGCAGTGACGCTGTGCGAGATTTTGATGTCCGGGTCGAGGTTCTGGCCGATCGGAACAACGAATAAGAAAAGGTAGTGCCAGATCACCCGGCATTGCGTAAAGAAGTATTGGTACCACGTCAGGCCCTGCATCTGAAACCCTGCCGACGGATTCGCGCGAAGAATCCGCAAGATATACGCTAATGCAAAGGCGGCGCCCGCGGCGATGGGAACATACAATTTCCAATTGCGCCATATTACGGACGGGGAAAAAGCAAACCTCCAATAGTAATCCGTGAGAATGAATAGCGCCGGGAGAACAAAAGTATGCTCCTTAGATAATCCGGCGGCGGCGAAAAGAGCCAGGAGCGCCAGTATTCGAGGAATCGACACGGCAGCAGCCGGACGATAAAGAAAGACGGCCAGCGCCGCGAGAACAAAGAGCACACTGAGCGTTTCCGAACGGCTGGCAATGTAGCTGACGGACTCAGTCTGGAGCGGGTGAAGCAAGAACAAACCCGCGGCGAAAAAAGAGAGGATGCGGGCGCGGCGTTCGTCCACAACGGCCCAGCTCAGAAACTTGCGAAGCACCAGGAAGGCTAAGATGGCGTTAAAAAAATGCAAGAGCACATTGACCGCGTGATAGCCAAAGGTCGCCTGCGCGCCGGACTGTTGATAGTTCAGCCAGTAGGTGAACATCAGCAACGGCCGCGTCTGGTTGAGCCAGTCCCCGAGAGGCACCTCGTACGCATTTGGAAGAGTGAACGTGAGATTCGCGTCGTCAAACAGGAACGGCCCGTGGACGGCCGGCCAATAAACCGCAAAAGCGGCGGAAAGCGCAACTATCAAGCTTGCCGTATAGATCCAGACCCAGGGATTGGCGCGGCGCTCCAATACATCCACCGGCTGGGGGGCGTGTCTCGGCTTCTTCGCTCTCCTATTTTTCATTTCAGTTGCACGATTGATGCGCTCTTCAAGTCCGCAACCGCGGCATACATCGAACATAACATGGCACTAATGTCTTATTGATTCGCCGCTTACGGAACGGCCTCAGCCGAGGCAATGCGCCGAGTGTCATACTTGACAAGCGACAATTCCTGGTGCGTTGTGATCGTGATTAGGGATAATGATCGCGAAAGGAACATGACTATGCATAAGAGCCTCGTTGCTGCTGCCGCAGTGCTTTTCACAGGCGTCCTGGCGTGCCTTGCGCAGCCGCCCGGCATCACTCGCGAGATGATCGAACGGTCGTTGCCTCTCGAGGGCGCGCCGCTCGCGGTGCCTGGACCATACAAGATCACATCCGAAGCCGCGTTCGGCTCGCCCGGCCTGCGTGTTTTTCGCCCGGAGGAATTGGACGCCTTTCCGAAGAAAGACAAGTTGCCCGTGATGGTGTGGGGCAACGGCGGGTGCGCGATTGACAGCACGCGCTACTCGGGCTTTCTCACCACCATTGCCTCGCACGGTTTCCTGGTGATGGGCACGGTTCCACAGGAAGGCGCGGCGCGACGCCAGGAGAACGCCGATGATATACGCGGCGCGATCGACTGGGCCGGCCAGGAAAATGCGCGAGCGGGCTCGCCGCTCCAAGGCAAGATCGCCACTGACAAAGTCGCGGTCATGGGGCAATCCTGCGGAGGATTTCTGTCCATCGCGCTCGGCGCCGATCCCCGCGTCAAGACCATCGGCGTGTTCAATTCCGGCGTTCAGAAACCGCCGTCGCCGTATCCCACCGCGGACGACCTGCCAAAATTGCACGGACCTGTGCTGCTCATCAATGGAAGCAAGCCCGACTTCATGCTGGCGACGTCGCTGGCAACCTTCGACATGATCAACAACTTACCGGTGTTCTACGGCGCGCGGCACAACGCCGGGCACACCGCCACGGTGTTTCATCCGGGCGGCGGCGAGTTCGCCAATGTCGCGTCGAATTGGCTGCTGTGGACCTTCAAAGGCGACAAGAACGCGGGCAAGATGTTCGTCGGCAAGAAATGCGGCCTCTGCACGAATGCGAACTGGGACGTGAAATCGAAAGGGATCAAACATTGAAATCGCAAATTGCTCTGGCATTAATCGCCGGCTGCGCGGCGGCTACTGTCTCGGCACAGAGTGCTTCGTCTTTGTCTCCTGCCTCTGCGTTTCCGCGTGGCAGCAGCATGCAAAGCTGGCAGAATCCCGGACTAAAGAGCGTTCTCGCGAAGTGTAAGAATCCGCCTCCTCCGTTCCGTATTCCCATCGCCCCATCGGCGAACCCAAATGCAGCGCCGCCGGCTCCGGCGCTTCCGGCCACCACCGCGATTCCCGGCGTGCTCGCCGCGGGGCAGTCATGGAAAGTGGTCTGGTCGTGGGAGGGGAACAACGTTGACGGCCCTATCGCCGGGGACAACGGCACGGTGTTGTTTGCGAACAACGACGCGAGCAATGTGATGCAGATGGACCCAGCGACGGGCGTGGCCAAGGTCATTTACCGCAAGACCAACACTGGTGGCGCAGTGTCGCGCGGCAAGAACGGCGCCCTCTTCGTCGCCGAACGCGGGCTGGGCTCCGCGATCGAAGAACTGGAGCCGCAGCGCAAGATGTTCGCGAATTCATTCCATGGCCAGCCGCTCGAATGCGTAGGCGGCGTCATCAACGATTTGATGGCCGATGCGCGCGGTGGCGTCTACTTCTCGGTTACCGGCGCCGTCGGCAGCGGAGTGTTCTATGCCAATCCAAAGGGCGTGGTCTCGCAGTATGGGAAGGATGTTCCGCTCGCCAACGGAATTATCTTGAGTCCGGATGAAAAGACCCTCTACGTCACCAATGGCGCCGTGGTTTTCGCGTTCGACGTGACGGCAGATGGCTCGCTGACCAACCAGCGCAAGTTCGGCATGCTGCGGGGCGGTGATGGCGGCGATGGTTCAGCCGTGGACCAGCAGGGCCGCGTTTATATTGCAACGGGCAAGTCGGTCGATGTCTTCGCGCCAGACGGCAAGTTCGCCGGCAGCATCCCAGGCCCCCAGGGGCTGCACGGCACATTCTTCGGCGGCCGCGATAAGAAGACGCTCTTCGGCATCGTATTTTACGGCGGATGGGGAACGCCGAGCGCGCGCAACGAGATCATCGCGATCCCGGCCATCTCGCAGGGTTATACCGGGCGGGCGAAGTAGTTCAACGCAATTCAGACGCGCCGGAATCCTGACCGAATGACCAACCCAAAGCTGCACGTTCTCTCATGCAGAAAACGGCGTGTTGGAGGCGCCGCCAGCTTGCACGTAATCAGACAGCTTTACGCTGGGCCGGCCGCTTCGAGCGTGGAGGAACGTAGTGGAAGCGGATCAGATAAATATTTTCGCCCTTACCGTGCTTGGCAACCTTGAGCAAATCGATCAAACCCAGGAAGCCTGACTCGCGCGCCAACTGAGGAGTGATATCGGGGAAGCCAATCGGAGTGATCGAATCCACTTCGATTTCACCCTCCTCCATGCGGTACCGGGCGCCTACTTTGACGTGGGGGCGCATCCAGATTCGAACGCTGCAGGTAATTTCGCCGCGACGGACTCCCTCGCGAAGCCGCTTGGTGAACACCATCAAAAAGAGTTTACACTTGACGCAGGCTCCTAATTTAACAGGCTGCTGAAGAAGTCTTGGAGGTCCCGACTCCCTCACGGTCGCGGCTCGGTAAACACCTGTCTGAGCCGCGCGCCAGCGGCACATCGACTCGAAGAACACCGACGGGTGGCGCGTGAGCAAGCGTTTTCTGGCCTTTTTCAGCATCCTGCTAATCGCGATAGCACACCCGGCCCGTACAGTTCTCACTGACGCTGATCATCGTGCGATACGCGTCCTCTCTTCGAAAACGCCGAGCGGTGATAATCTGTTTGGACGAGCCGCCGAACCACCGCGGCTCCGACCCTTGAATCCGTTAGGAGGCGATCTTGGCTGTATCCATCCTCCATATTGGACTGCCGCTGGATCATCCATCCATCCCGGCCGAGGAGCGCCCAAAGATCGCGAAAAGGTTGCGTGAGCTGCAGGCACGGATGACACGCGCTGGCTATCAGTATGAAATCATCCACGCCTCGCCCGACACCGGCCTGGACGGTTTCATACATCAATTGAGAGCGCAGCCTTGCGATGGCGTCCTGATCGGAGGGGCCGTGGCAGGCGATCCTGCGATGAGTTACTTCATGGAGCAAATCATCGACACCGTTCATGAAGTGGCCCCTAAAGCGAAGATTATGTTTTACAACCACTCCGTGGATGTGCGCACGATTGTTGAGCGCTGGTTCGGCCCCGTGCGCTAAACTAACTTCGCCTTTAGCATCGTGAAGGAATGCGGCGGAAAGCTGTAAGTGAACCTGCGCCCGTCGGCATTCCCGCTTCGCTTCACCGTCTTCACGGTTGTGTTGCCGAAATCGTTCTCCGATTTAAGGTCGGGCCCGTTCACTTCGGAAATCTCTACCGGGCCTGAGAACTGTTTATCTTCCAACTCCAAATCCGCCAGTAGCGATTCGGTCTGGTGGCGGTTCACGACGTTCAGCACCAGCGTGCCGCTGTCATATGCCGCCGAAGTATCCAGATACGAAACCTGGCCGAAGCGGCGGTTCGGATAGGTGGGCGTGTCCACAAACAGCTCCAGCGCTTGCCCTTTGGAATTGGCGGCGAACAATTGCAGAGGATAATAGATGGTCTGCAGAAACATGCTTTGATCGTTGGTAAAAATGGGCGCGATCACGTTCACCAACTGCGCCATGTTCGCCATCTTCAGAATGTGCGCATGATTCACGAAGGAGTTGAGGAACGTCGCCACTACCAGCGCGTCCTCCAGGTTGTAGCGCTCCTCCAGAATATGGCGACCCCTCTGCTGCGGTCCCCGCGCGCGATACCACACGTTCCACTCGTCCCATGCAATGTAGATTTTGCGCCGCGGAGTGAGGCCGGAGAGCGCCGCGTCGATCACGCCTTCGGCGGTCTTGATGCGCTCGTCCAGGGTTAGGGAGCTGGCTAGAAAATCGCTATAGTCGTTAGCCGCGTTACCCACGTACATATGGAGCGACAGGTAATCGACTTGAGGCTTGAGATACTCCAACACGGTCCGATTCCAGCCGATCCAGTCAATTCCATTGTTGAAATTTGATGAACCCGCGGCCACCAGCTTGATCTCGGGATCGGTCAGCTTCATCAACTTCGCGGCTTCCAAGGCGAACTTGCCGTAGTCGTCCGCGGTGCGATGTCCCATCTGCCAAGGGCCATCCATCTCGTTGCCCAGGCCCCAGTATTTGATCTTCCACGGCTCCTGACGGCCATTCTGCTTGCGTAGGCGTGTCATCGCCGTGTCCTCGGCGGAGTTGCAGTACTCCACCCATTGCTGCGCTTCCGTCCACGTTCCCGTGCCGAGGTTGGCGCAGACGTACGGTTCAGCGCCGACCATCTCCACGTACTTCATGAACTCATGCGTTCCGAAACGATTGTTCTCCACCGTGCCCCACGCCATTTCGAGCCTGGGCGGACGGTTGTCCCGCGGACCGATACCGTCCATCCAGTGATAATTTGAGGAGAAGTTGCCACCCGGCCAGCGCAGCACGGAGACGTTCAAATCCTTGGCTGCGGATAGCACGTCCTTGCGGAATCCATTTGGATCGGAGAGCGGAGACTTTTCGTCGAATACGCCGCCCGCAATGCAGCGGCCCAGGTGTTCGATGAAGTTTCCGTAGATCTTCGGGTCGATGTCGCCGATCACGCGCTCGGTATCCACCTTGATGCGTGCGTGCAAGGGGCCGCGAGCCGGCTGTGCCAGCGCGCTGGAGACAGCCAACGGGGCGCCAGCCATAGCGGCGGCGAAGGAACGTCTGGACAATTCGGTTTTGATCACTTCAGATGCGGCGCGTCCTTGCTTTAAATATGCTTTAAATACGGGGCGCCCTTACTTTAAATGTGGGGCGTCCTTTTCATTTTCCTGACAAACGAACTCGATTATGTCGGTATCCACCATGATGTGCTGGTGCACCGTGACCGTCCAGGGCTTGGTGTACGCTTTGGGATCGTCGATGGTAACCTGAATTTCCAAGTGCCCAAAGTCGGGGCGGCGGTAGCGTTCGGTAATATGGGCTTCCTCGGTCAACGGACTGCCCTCTACATCCAGCCATCCCAGATCGCGGAATCCGGAAGATTGGACAACCAGCGTGTCGCCCTCCCAGTGCCCCGTTGAGTAACCGTACCACCAAGGATCCGCATCCTTGCCGGGCAAAGGGCGCCCATCAGTGAAGATCTGCCGAATACCTGCATTGGCTTCGTACAGGATCACGATCAGCTGCGGAGTCTGGATCATCTTGCGAGGCTCCCCGTGGTTGTGAAACTGCATGATGCCCATCGGCAGACAGTGCGCGTCCGGATTATCTTTGCTGTTGTCGGCGACGC
>CAVRZH010000210.1:0-6555 GCA_963725455.1 Bryobacterales bacterium | reverse complement strand
ACTCCGCCGGACCCGCAGTATTCGCCTTACAAGAACACGATCGCCGAATTGTCCAAGCTATATCCCACGCTGCCGCATGGCAGCCGGCTCTTATTTGCCCATAGCGCGCTGGATTACAACTGGGATCTGGTGTTTCTTCTGCGGCTGTACTATCGCGATACCGACCTTTGGCTCACCGAGCTGAACGGTCCGGAGGCGCAACGCATCCCTCTCAATCGCCTGCCGCATTACGATCATATCTTCGATTATGCCAACGGGCATTACGTGGAGCTGGACAACGCCGACGCATCCATGAGCGTGCAACTTCATTTATTGAAGGTTTCCAATCCGAGTGAGGCGCTGGGGGAAACCATGACCATTGGAAGGCCGGGAGCCGCTCAATACGTCGTCAAAGGCGTGCTGGTGGGTGATCCCAAATCGGACGGCTTCTGGACGCTGGATGAACCCGAATTCCGGTTCCGGCTTTCATCCGTTCAGCATCACGTGTTCCGCGAGCGCTTTCTGCTTCCACAGGTGACGCTCAAGCAGACCGGCCCTTTGAAGGTCGACTTTTATGTCAACGGCCATTTGCTCGATCAGGCTACGTTCGCCAAGGATGGGGAAAACGTTTACCAGCACGAGGTGCCGCCTGAGTGGTTGAAAACCGATAGCCTCACCATCGTGCAAATGCGCGTGCATAACCCATATATCGCTCCGCGCGACGGCGTCAAACTAGGCGTTCTGATGAGGTCCGCCGCGTTTAGCCCGATCATGGTCACGCTATAGCCTAACGTGAGGGTTCCAAGTGCCGGCGTGCACGCTGAAACACCGCGCGAAACATCGCTTCGGTGAGCTTGCCGGTGGATGTGTTCTGCTGGCTGGGGTGGTAGGAGCTGATGAGCAGCGGCTGGCCTTCGGCCGTGCGATGCTCCGCGTTATGAGCAAACACGAAGCCGGATCGCCGGGCAATTACGCCCCCATCGCGCAGAATTCCAAGGTAAACATCGAACGCCAGCCTGCCCAACGCCACAACCACTTGAACGTCATTCAGCAGCTCCAGCTCGCGCTCCAGATACGGGCGGCAAGCACGAATTTCTTCGATGGTTGGCTTGTTGTCGGGCGGAGCGCAGCGGACTGCCGCGCTCATGTAGGCGTCGGTCAGCTTGAGTCCATCGTCTCGTGAGGTGCTGGTAGGCTGAGAGGCAAAACCAGTAGCGAACAAAACCGGGTACAGGAAGTCTCCGGAGCTGTCGCCGGTGAACATGCGCCCGGTGCGATTGGCGCCATGGGCTCCGGGCGCCAGGCCGATCAGAAGCAGCCGCGCGCGGGGATCGCCGAAGCCTGGCACCGGTTTTGCCCAATAATCCCAATCGCGATAGGCACGGCGCTTAACGCGACCCACTTCTGCGCGATATTCCACCAGGCGCGGGCATTGCTCGCATTGCACAATCTCGTGCTGCAGGATTTCAAGAGCGGTCAGTTTACTAAGAGCGGCCAAGCTATAAGGTTAGCGGGAAACCGCGCTGCGCATGTTTTCGAGTGAAGCTTCGAGCGATGTCAGGTCGGCAGTCGGATTGGTCTGAATGGTGCTGGCGAACAGCGGAACCAACTCAGGGTCGCGCCATCCACGCCGCACCTCCGCCTCCATGACGGAGAATGCTTCCTCCGGCGAAAGCGCCGGCTTGTAAGGGCGCGCGCTGGTCAAGGCATCGTAGATGTCGGAGACCTGCAGAATTCGCGCCAGCAGCGGAATGTCGTCGCCCGCCAATCCGTCCGGATAGCCCGACCCATCCCAGCGCTCGTGATGGCCGCGGATAATCGGCAGCACCGGCGCCAGGCTCCGCATCGGACGGCAAATCTCTTCGCCGCGCGCTGGATGGCTCCGCATAACGTCCCATTCCGCGCTTGAGAGCTCGCCCTGTTTGAAAAGAATGGCGTCGGGAATGCCGATCTTGCCGATGTCGTGGAGGTAGCCGCCGCGATAGAGCGCCGTAAGATCCTGGCTTGGGAGGCCCAACGCCTCGCCCAACATTACTGATGCTACTGCCAGCCGTTGGCAATGCTTCCCGGTGTACTGGTCGCGATGCTCTACGGTTTGCGCCAGCGCCAGCAGGATGGTCTCGGCCTCTTCCAGAGAATCGATCAGCAGCTTATTGCGCAACATCGCGCGCACCCGCGTCCGCACCACGGCCGGATGCAGGGGCTTGATCAGGAACTCATCGGCGCCGGAGGAGATGCCGGCAATCTCGTTCTCCACGCCTTGCAGATTCGTGATCATCAGGACGGGAATCAACTGCGTGGACCGGCGCGCTTTCATCCAGCGGCATAGCTCCGGGCCGCTCATCTCCGGCAGCATCAGGTCCAGAATCACAAGGTCGATTTTTTCCGAATTGAGCAGCGCCGTGGCTTCCGAAGCTCGATGCGCTTCCAGGATTTTGTAGGGCGTGGTTTTGAAGATGGCCTTCAATAGCCTGCGATTGATGTCCTCGCTATCCACCATCAGAATAGTGGCCGGAATTTGAGCATTATCGTCCGCTTCGAAGAACGGAATCGGGGCTACTAACGGCGCTGCAGGCGTCGAACCCGAATTATGGAGACCCACTTTGCTTGGAATGGGGGTTGGTATGGGTGTTGGCATTGCGGGCTCGGGCCAGACGTAAGAAGGCTCCAAAAGGAGCTATCGTCGGGACAAAGCCAAAAGTTTAAGGGAGAAGGGGTCGGTCGACTGTTGTAATACGTTGAAACCAAATAACAAAGCAGATTACTTCTTGGGCAACTTGGCCTGAATATCGGTCACGTAGTTCTGGGTTTCTTGTATTTGGGGTACGCCGCCGTCCTTATCCACGCGGCCTTCCCCAGCGTTATAAGCCGCCAATGCCAGACTTACATCATTGTTATATTTGGCCAGCAATTGCTTCAGCAACTTGGTGCCTGCTTCAACATTCTGGCGCGGATCAAACGGGTCCTTCACGCCGAGTTGCTCCGAAGTAGCCGGCATGAGCTGCATTAATCCCTGCGCCCCTTTCCACGAAACCGCGCAAGCATGGGCGCCCGACTCCTGCATGATCACCCCGCGGATCAAGTCCGCTTTCACCCCTTGCTGTTGCGAATTCTGCTCCACTAGTTTGTCCAGGTCGGCCGCCGGCATAGGGTCGCAAGGCGGGGAACTGAACGGAACGGGGGTTTCCACCCAGGGAACCGTAAAGAAGGACGCGGCTGGAGTTGGTGCTTTGCCCATTACCCCAGCCACTTGCTTGAGGACAGAAGCGCGCTGCATGGCAAGCGACGCTGCCATGCTGGATTCCGCCGCGGTTTGATCCGGCTGTTGGCCGCCCTGCTGTGGCGCAGAGGGTTGCTGGCCTTGGGGAGTTTGGGTGGGAGCCTGCTGTACCGGAGGTTGCGGCGTTGGGGCAGCGGGCGCGGCCGGCGGGGCGGGCTTAGTCTGCGCCAAGGCGACAGCCGCGACCAACATCCCGACGAACAAAACGCGCCTCATCTTAATCTCTATCGGCGGAACGAGCGGATTCTCGATATCACCAGCGGTATAGTTGGTACCGCGGCGCTACGAATCGACACCTAGGCGGTATAGTAGAACTTCTGCATGAGAATCATCGCCGAGGCGCCTTGTCGCGTTGACCTGGCTGGCGGCACCCTCGATATTTGGCCACTCTATCTCTTTCATCCCGGCGCGGTTACCGTGAACTTTGCCATTAACCGGTTCACGCGCTGCGCTGTCGAGACGCTGGATTCACCCCAGATCCGGCTTAGCTCCAGCGATCTCAAGTCATCGGAAAGCTACCCCTCGCTCGACGATCTGAACGGATCGGTCCGGCCTGGCCTGTCCCTAGTGGCGCACTTGCTGCGCTTCTTTCTCCCGCGCATTGGCCGTCCGCGACTTGGCCTTGCGATACAAACGCATTCCGAGTCGCCTGCCGGAGCGGGGATTGCCGGTTCATCCGCGCTGATGGTGGCGACCACCAGCGCCCTCAATCGTTTCACCAAATCCGGCCACGGCCTGGAGAAGATTCGTGAGATCGCGCAGAACGTAGAAGCGCAAATCATCCGCGTACCAACGGGTGTGCAAGATTATTACCCCGCGCTTTACGGCGGTGTCAGCGCCATCGAACTTGGGGCCGACGGCGTGCGGCGCGTTGAGATTCCAGTGGATCTGGAGGACTTCAATCACCGTATTGTGCTCTGCTACACGGGCGCACCCCGTAATTCCGGCATCAACAATTGGGAAGTGACCAAGGCCTATATCAACGGCGACCGCAAAGTGCAGCGCAACTTTGGCCATATCGCGTCCATCGCAGCCAGCATGCGCGCTGCCGTGGAGAGCCGCTGTCCACGGCAGCGCGCATGCTGGCTCCGATGGACGCGATATGGCCGAAGTTGCGCTCCCCTTTGCGGTCGCCTTTGATATAGGCCTTGGTCACTTCCCCAATCTTGATCCCAGAATTACGGGTGCGCCGTCTAGCCGAGCACAATTCAGTATTAAAGTCCTCAATCCACTCGAATCTCGACGCGCCGCGCGCGTCGGCCCCGAGTTCGATGGCGCTGACACCGCGTTAGACGCGGGTAATAATCTTGCGCACCCACTGGTACGCGGATGATTTTCGCTTCTACGTTCTGCGCGATCTCGCGAATCTTGTCCAGGCCGTGGCCGGATTTCGTGAAACGATGCGGGCGCTGGTGTCGCCGCCATCAGCGCGGATGAACCGGCGATCCCCGGCTCCGGCGGGCACTCGGAATACATTTGTATCGCAGGCCAAGTCGCAACGGCCAATGCGCGGAGAAAGAAGCGCAGCAAGTGCGCCACTAGGGACAGGCCAGGCCGGACCGATCCGTTCAGATCGTCGAGCGAGGGGAGCCTTCCGATGACTTGAGATCGCTGGAGCTAAGCCGGATCTGGGTAAATGCAGCGTCTCGACAGCGCAGCGCGTGAACCGGTTAATGGCAAAGTTCGAGGTAACCGCGCCGGGATGAAAGGATAGAGTGGCCGAATATCGAGGGTGCCGCCAGCCAGGTCAAACGCGACAAGTCGCCTTGGCGATGATTCTCCTGCAGAAGTTCTACTATACCGCCTAGGTGTCGATTCGTAGCGCCGCGGTACCAACTATACCGCTGGTGATATCGAGAATCCGCTCGTTCCGCCGATAGAGATTAAGATGAGGCGCGTTTTGTTCGTCGGGATGTTGGTCGCGGCTGTCGCCTTGGCGCAGACTGAGCCCGCCCCGCCGGCCGCGCCCGCTGCCCCAACGCCGCAACCTCCGGTACAGCAGGCTCCCACCCAAACTCCCCAAGGCCAGCAACCCTCTGCGCCACAGCAGGGCGGCCAACAGCCGGATCAAACCGCGGCGGAATCCAGCATGGCAGCGTCGCTTGCCATGCAGCGCGCTTCTGTCCTCAAGCAAGTGGCTGGGGTAATGGGCAAAGCACCAACTCCAGCCGCGTCCTTCTTTACGGTTCCCTGGGTGGAAACCCCCGTTCCGTTCAGTTCCCCGCCTTGCGACCCTATGCCGGCGGCCGACCTGGACAAACTAGTGGAGCAGAATTCGCAACAGCAAGGGGTGAAAGCGGACTTGATCCGCGGGGTGATCATGCAGGAGTCGGGCGCCCATGCTTGCGCGGTTTCGTGGAAAGGGGCGCAGGGATTAATGCAGCTCATGCCGGCTACTTCGGAGCAACTCGGCGTGAAGGACCCGTTTGATCCGCGCCAGAATGTTGAAGCAGGCACCAAGTTGCTGAAGCAATTGCTGGCCAAATATAACAATGATGTAAGTCTGGCATTGGCGGCTTATAACGCTGGGGAAGGCCGCGTGGATAAGGACGGCGGCGTACCCCAAATACAAGAAACCCAGAACTACGTGACCGATATTCAGGCCAAGTTGCCCAAGAAGTAATCTGCTTTGTTATTTGGTTTCAACGTATTACAACAGTCGACCGACCCCTTCTCCCTTAAACTTTTGGCTTTGTCCCGACGATAGCTCCTTTTGGAGCCTTCTTACGTCTGGCCCGAGCCCGCAATGCCAACACCCATACCAACCCCCATTCCAAGCAAAGTGGGTCTCCATAATTCGGGTTCGACGCCTGCAGCGCCGTTAGTAGCCCCGATTCCGTTCTTCGAAGCGGACGATAACGCTCAAATTCCGGCCACTATTCTGATGGTGGATAGCGAGGACATCAATCGCAGGCTATTGAAGGCCATCTTCAAAACCACGCCCTACAAAATCCTGGAAGCGCATCGAGCTTCGGAAGCCACGGCGCTGCTCAATTCGGAAAAAATCGACCTTGTGATTCTGGACCTGATGCTGCCGGAGATGAGCGGCCCGGAGCTATGCCGCTGGATGAAAGCGCGCCGGTCCACGCAGTTGATTCCCGTCCTGATGATCACGAATCTGCAAGGCGTGGAGGACGAGATTGCCGGCATCTCCTCCGGCGCCGATGAGTTCCTGATCAAGCCCCTCATCCGGCCGTGGTGCGGACGCGGGTGCGCGCGATGTTGCGCAATAAGCTGCTGATCGATTCTCTGGAAGAGGCCGAGACCATCCTGCTGGCGCTGTGGCACAAAGCATA
>CAVRZH010000209.1:0-11439 GCA_963725455.1 Bryobacterales bacterium | reverse complement strand
AACGCATTGTTATAATTCGGCGTCGCGCCGCACTGGCTCGGGTGCGAGCTCTAACTCCGTTCGCATCTCTTACAATAGTGAGTTGGAACACAGGAATGTCAGTTGGGAGTGTCTCAGTTGCGAGTATCTAAGTTGGGCGTGTCAATGAACACGAGATTCGGGATGGCTACCTTTGCGCTGTTCCTTTTAGCAACAGCGGCAGCCGCGCAATCTTCTTATCAACCGCCGCGTACTAAGTATGGGAAGCCGGATTTGAATGGAATCTGGCAGGCTCTGGATACCTCGGCGGACTGGAATATTGAGCCGCATGAGGCGCAACCCGGGCCGGTTGAGGCTTTGGGCGCGGAATTTGCCGTGCAGCCGGGCCTGGGAATTGTCGAAGGTGGACAGATTCCGTATCTGCCGGCCGCGCTGGCCCAGCGAAAGCAGAATTTCGAGAATCGCCTGAAGGACGATCCTGAAGTAAAGTGCTACATGCCCGGCGTGCCGCGAGCGACATATATGCCATTCCCGCTTCAGATTGTGCAGTCGCCGGATTTCATCATGATCACGTACGAATATTCCGCGGCCGTGCGCACCATCTACATGCACGATCCTGGCCCCGCTCCTACGGACAGTTGGATGGGCTGGTCGGTGGGGCATTGGGATGGGGATACGTTAGTGGTGGACGTGACGGGTCAGGTGGATCAAAGCTGGTTCGACCGCGCCGGCGATTATCACAGCGATCAATTGCATGTGGTGGAGCGTTACACGCGCACCGGGCCGGATACGATGAATTACGAAGCGACCATCGAAGATCCCAAAGTTTTCTCCAGGCCCTGGAAGATCGGTTTGCCGCTCTATCGGCACATCGAGAAAAATGCCCAGTTGCTCGAATACAAGTGCGTGCCGTTTGCTGAGCCTGTGCTGTACGGGCCATTGGAGAGGAAGTCCCGATGAGAAAATCGAATTTCGTTTGGTCTTTTGCTGCCGCTTTGGTTTCGGGCTGCGTTCTGCTGCTTCCCGTCCGTGCCACCGCCCAAACTGCGGCGGTGATCGCAGTGGAGAAGAAAGCGGAATCGCTGGCCCCCAAGGGCTGGACGGTCCCTCGGACGCCCGATGGACAGCCGGACCTGGAGGGTTATTACACCAACGTGAGCCTGACGCCGTTAACACGGCCCAAGGGGCTGGCGGACAAGCTGTTTTATACGCCCGAAGAAGCGGCTTCCGTCGAGCGGACCAACGACCCCAACTGCGTTTACAATTGCCGCAACCAGGACACGCGTGCCGGAGGGGCGGCCACCGACCTGGCTCGCGCCTACAACAACGTGTTCTACGATCGCGGATCGAAAGTGGCTGTAACTCTGCAGACGTCAACCGTGGTGGATCCGCCGGACGGCAACATGCCCCCTCTCACGGCGGCCGCGCGAAAAAAGATGGCGGAGCAAGCGGCGGAACTGAAGGAAAAATGCGCCGATCCCACCAGGGTTTGCCCTCCTGGATATGACGGAAAGACGCCCAGCCTGGCCGATAAACCAACCGACTTTTCTCTGATGTCGCGCTGCATCACACAACAGACCTCTGGCCCGCCGATGCTTCCGGCCATTTACGACAGCAACTACCACATCATCCAATCGGCCAACTACATCATGATTCAGGTAGAAGGCGGGCGGGAGGTACGAATCATCCCACTCGATGGTAGTCCGCACTTACCGTCCAGCATCCGCCTTTGGCTGGGCGATTCACGAGGGCATTGGGAAGGCAACACGCTTGTCGTGGACACCACCAACTTCAACGATGAAGGCGGCACTGAGGACTCGCGAAAGGATCTGCACGTGGTGGAGCGGTTCACGCGGGTTGCTCCCGGTGTTCTGCTGTACGAATTTACGGTCAACGATCCAGAGAGGCTCACCAGGCCCTGGACCGGAATCCTTCCCATGACGGCCATCAAGGGGCCGATCTATGAATACGCGTGCAACGAGGGTAACTACGGTCTGGCGGACATCCTGCGGGGAGCCCGGCTGGACGAGAAAAAACGAGCAGCTAAGGCTGCTCACCCCTAGATTCAGTTTGCGGCAGGTTGCGATAATGCGATAGACTGATGAAACGAGTTTGCCAAGTCCGCCAGCTCGTTTAAACCTTGTCGGAAGGTCTTGCAATTGCTATGAAGATCAACCGGCTTCTCTATTTCCTGACCGCCACGGCGCTGGGCGCCGCTCACGCCGACAGTCCCCAACTAAAAGCTGTCCAGCATCCGATGTCGGAGTTGCATGCAATTGCGAAGTTTTCCATTCCCGGCTCTCCGGATTGGGTGGCCATCGCTGACAGCGTGTGGATCTCGAACAACCCCAAAAGAAACATTTCGCAGCTTGACCCCAAGACCAATCAGGTTGGCGCGGTGATCACCGTAGCGGCGAAGCCCTGCGCAGGCCTGGCGATTGCCTTTGATAGCGTTTGGGTGCCGATCTGCAGCGACGGTTCTGTGCAGCGCGTGGATCCTAAATCTCAGAAGATTGTGGCGTCCATTCCTTCGGGTGTCGCGAACACCGAGGGTGGAATTACAGCGGGTGCGGGAAGCATCTGGATGCCGTCGGATGCGGCAGGTGTGCTTTCACGCATCGACCCCGCTACAAACAAGGTGGCGTCCAAGATCACTATCCCGGCCGGTTCTTACACCGCGGAATTTTTCGGGGATTCGGTCTGGATCACCAGCACCAAGGGCAATCTGCTGACGCGGGTGAACGCGGAGACCGAGAAAGTGATCGCCCAGATTCCTGTTGGGCCCACACCGCGGTTTCTGGCCTCGGGATTCGGCAGTGTTTGGACTCTTAACCAGGGCGATGGCAGCGTTTCCCGCGTCGATCCGGCGACCAACAAAGTATCCGCGACGATCGAAGTGGGCGTGCCCGGGGGAGGCGGCGATATTTCCGTGGGAGAGGGAGCCGTTTGGGTGACGGCGATCGGCAAGCCACTGTCGAAGATCGATCCGGCTACCAACCGCGTGGTCACGCAATACGTAGGGAAAGGCGGCGATGCTTTGCGAGTCGGCCTCGGATCGCTGTGGCTTTCCAATCACGAGTTTCACGAAGTATGGAGAATCGACCCCAAAGGTCTCTAGCATGAAGTACGCCATCTTATCGGTTCTGACTCTGGTTCCTGCATTCGCGCAAGCGCCGGCGCCCGTTTCCGCCGCGCAAGCACCGGACTTCTTCGAGAACAAAGTGCGGCCCATCCTGGCCGAAAACTGTTATGACTGCCATACCAGCGCCGAGATGGGCGGTCTGCGAGTAGATTCGCGCGAGCGGCTGTTGCAAGGTGGTAAGTCCGGGCCGGCTATCATGCCCGGCGATCCCGACAAGAGCTTGTTGATTCAAGCCGTACGGCAGACGGGCGATCTGAAAATGCCGAAAGGCGGGAAACTGAAGCCCGCTGAAGTGCAAGCTCTGGCGGACTGGGTGAAGATGGGCGCGCCGTGGCCCGAAACAAAAGCGGCCGGGGCACCGAGTACTCCCGGCAAAGTGATTACGCCCGAACAACGGGCCTTTTGGTCCTTTCAGCCGCTGAAGGATCCGCCCATTCCGGCAGTAAAAGAAAAGTACTGGGCAAAAACAAATATCGATCATTTTGTGCTTGCCAAGCTGGAATCGAAGGGAATGAAACCGGTGGCGCCCGCGGACCGGAGGGCGCTGATTCGCCGCGTCACTCTGGACTTAACCGGCTTACCGCCCACGCCCGAAGAAGTGGACGCGTTTGTCGGCGACAAATCGCCCAACGCCTACGAAAAAGTTGTAGACCGCCTGCTGGCTTCGCCGCGTTACGGCGAACGATGGGGCCGGCACTGGCTGGATGTGGCGCGCTACGCCGAAGACGACGTAAGGGGCCTGGATCCCAAAGATCGCGGCTATATGCCGTTCGAGGGCGCTTACGTTTATCGCGACTGGGTGATTCAGGCGTTCAATAACGACATGCCTTACGGCGAGTTTCTGAAGGCGCAACTGGCCGGCGACCTGATGGATCCCAAGGTGCGCGACAAAATGGTTCCCGGCACCGCGATCCTGGGCGGCGGCCCGTGGTGGTGGGACCAGGCCGAGCCGGTGCAGGGGCGTGCCGACGAGCGTAACGAGCGAATCGACATGGTCACCCGGGGGATGCTCGGGTTAACCGTAGCGTGTGCGCGCTGCCACGATCACAAATACGATCCGATTTTGCAGAAGGATTATTATTCACTCGCGGCGGTGTTCTTGAACACTACCTATCATGAATATCCGGCCACGTCGCCCGCCGAAATGGCGCTTTGGGAACAGCAGCAGAAAGTCATCGATGACAAGGAAGAAGTCCTGGATGATTTCATGGAACAGCAAAGCGACCTGTATTCCCAGATGCTGGCGCAGAAAACGTCCAAGTACCTGGTGGCTGCGTGGCAGGTAACGGGTGAGCTCAAGAAAACGGTCTCGGAAGCGGCGGTGGATCAAAAGGTAGATCCCGAGATGCTGGAGCGGTGGATCAAATTTCTCGCCAAGCCGCCCAAGCACTATGCGTACCTGCGTGACTGGCAGGATATGGTGAAGTGCGGCGGCACGCTGGAACAGGCGCAGTTCCTGGCGGACTATTACCAGAAGCTGGTCCTTTCGGTGGCGCGCGACGCGGCGGCGCTCAAGGAAGAGAACGACATAATCAAGGCCAAAGCGGGGGTCCGCAAGAAGCCGCGGCGCGACTCTTACCCGAACGAGTTTGAGACTAACGATCAGTTTTGTCCCGGCTGCGATCTGGAACTGAAGACCATGCCGATCGAGCCGACGAATCTGTATCTGGACGTGTACAAGGGAGACTTGGATTCGGAGAACGATCAAAAGCCCGACCCAGGACTTTTGTCCTTGCATGAATGGGATTTGGAACGGCATTTTTCGGCGGAGGTGGCCGAGCACGTCGCGACATTGCGCGCCGAGATCGAAGCGTTGAAAAAAGCCCAGGCGCCGTATCCATTCCTGCACGGCGTCAGTGACACCAAGACCATGAAGGAGATGCACGTCAATGTGCGGGGCAATCCGCACACCCTGGGCGACCAGGTGCCGGAGCGTTTTCTCACAGTTCTGTCCGCGCCCGATGTGAAGCCGTTTTCGAATGGCAGCGGTCGCCTGGAGCTGGCCGACGACATCGTCACTAGTCCGCTGGCGGCGCGTGTGATCGTCAATCGAGTTTGGAGATGGCACTTCGGATCCGGAATCGTGGAAACGCCCGACAACTTCGGCAAGATGGGCGATCCGCCGTCCGATCCGGAGTTGCTCGATTACCTGGCCAGCGATTTTGTCAAGAACGGCATGTCGATCAAGAAGCTGCATCGCGAGATTCTGCTTTCGTCCACTTATCAGCTCAGCACGGAGTCCTCACCGGAGAACGCCGAGAAAGATGGCGCGAACCGGCTCTATTGGCGCGCCAATCGCCAGCGCCTGGATGCGGAGGCCATTCGCGATTCGCTGCTGTTTGTGGCCGGCGACCTGGATTTAAACAAGACCGGCGGGCCGTCCACGGATTTCAGCGACGACAATCATCGTCGTACCGTTTATTGCAAGGTCAGCCGCTACCGTCTGAACAATTTTTTGCAGGTATTCGATTTTCCGAATCCGTCCTTCACCGCCGAACAGCGCTTCACTACCATCGTTCCCTTGCAGAGGCTCTATTTTATGAACAGCAGCTTTGTCTACAAGCAAGCGGAGGCTTTTGCGCAGCGCGTGTACGACGAAGCGCCCGGTTCAAACGAAGCAAGCGATACGGCGCGGATTCAGAAGGCCTATCGCGTCTTGTTCGGCCGCGCGCCAAGTGCGGAGGAAACCAAGGCGGGCCTGGACTTTTTGCAGGCCCATCCGGAAACGCCAGGAGACCAGATTGCGGGTCAACCGACCACGGCCTGGTTTGAGTACGCACGAGTGCTGCTCAGCTCCAATGAATTTGAGTTTGTGAATTAGAGTAAAAGGAAGGAAGAACCACGATGTTGCATTTACCGGCCCGGCAGCCGCTCTCCCGACGCGAAGCATTGTGCAGAATGGGCAGCGGCTTCGGAATGCTCAGCTTTGCCAGTCTGGTGGGCGAATCACTCGCCAAGGCCGATGCGCCTGCTGTTCAGGGGGTCCCGAGCGCGCGCATTCCCAATTTCAAGCCCAAGGCCAAGCACGTCATATTCCTGTTTATGAACGGCGGGGCATCGCAGATCGATACCTTCGACTACAAGCCCATGCTCGAGAAGTACAACGGCAAGCCGCTGCCGGGCGCGATACCCGATCACGAGCGCAAGACCGGCAACTTGATGCAGTCGCCGTTCAAGTTCAAAAAGTATGGCCAGAGCGGGACCGAAGTAAGTGAAATCTTCCCCTACCTGGGGGATTGTGTCGACGACATGTGCATGCTCAAGGCGATGTACACGGACATCCCCAATCACGAGCCTTCACTGTTGATGATGAACATCGGCCACATTCAGCCGGGGCGTCCGTCCATGGGATCGTGGCTGACGTACGGGCTGGGCACCGACAACAAGAATCTACCCGGCTTCGTGGTGTTGTGTCCCGAAGTGCCCACCACCGTTGGGCCGCCGCTTTGGAATTCGGCGTTTCTTCCACCCGTATATCAGGGCACATATATTTCCGACAATGTCCGCGACAAGAAATTCGATCCGGAAAAGCTGATCCCGAACATCCGCAATGCCAGGTTCGATCTGAAACAGCAGAAGAGCGAACTGGATCTGCTGGGTCAGCTCGATCGTTTGCAGATGAATCAAGAGCATGCAGACGATCCGCAGCTCGACGCCACGTTGCAATCCATGGAGACCGCCTATCGGATGCAGACCGAAGCGCCCGATGTGTTCGATGTTCGCAAGGAGAGCGCGGCCACCATTAAGCTGTACGGCGAAGGCAGCACCGCGCGCGGATGTCTGACGGCGGCGCGCCTGGTTGAGCGCGGTGTGCGCATGGTGCAGGTGTATTACGCCAAAGGCGATCCCTGGGATCATCATTTCGATATCGAATTGCATCGCAAAACCGGCAAGGATTCAGATCAGCCCTTCGCTGCGCTGATCAAGGATTTGAAGTCCCGCGGATTGCTGGATGAGACGCTGATCGTGTGCGGCTCAGAGTTCGGACGCACTCCGGTGGTGGAAGTGGGCAGCGGTTTCATGGGCGGGGCGGTGCACAATGGCCGGGATCACAATCCACATGGGTTCACCGTCTGGCTGGCCGGCGGCGGCGTGAAAGGCGGCACGAGTTACGGGACGACCGACGAATTCGGTTGGAAGGGCGTAGACAAACGCGTGCACGTGCACGATCTGCACGCCACCATCCTCTATCTGATGGGCATCGACCATACCAAGCTGACGTACCGCTATAGCGGTCGGGACTTCCGGCTGACCGACGTTGCGGGCAACGTGATCCACGACATCGTTGCTTAGTCGGCGCCTAGCCGGCCTGCCTCGCGCTTAAGATTTTTGTTTAGTACTTTCCTAATAAATCAAGCGTCAAAGTGCTTGACAGTGCATCTGGCCGGAGTATAATTAGAAAACTGCCTTGTGGGGTTTCCAGAGTTCTAAGTGTTTTTGTGCGGATTTCTTAGTGCCGCACCACCCCGCAGTTTGAATCACTCTTTGCTGAGCTTCGCGCCGCACCACGTCTGCGGCCATCTCGCCTTCGTCGGCGCCCTGAGCCTGTAGTTCCTATTGATTTTCAACTTTCAATTTGGAGGAAGGGTGCATGTTTACGAACATTTTTGTTCGCAGTTCCTGGCGAAGTCTCGTGGCGGGATTGAGTTTGTTGGCCGCAGTTTCAATAGTCCAAGCGCAAAATACCAGCTCGTTGCACGGAGTGATTTCCGACCCGCAGGGCGCTGTGATTCCAGGCGCGGTTGTTGCTCTGAGCAGCGCTACCACCGGACTTTCGCGCCAGGTGGTTACCGACAGTAGCGGATCATATGAAATCCTACAGGTGACGCCGGGCGAATACACGCTGACCGTCACTAAGCCGGGGTTCTCGAAAGCAACGCAGGAGCACGTGGTGCTTCAGATCAACACCCCCGCGACGCTCAACGTCCAGCTGGAGGTTGGGACCACGGGGCAGACGGTGAACGTCACGGCGGAAGCATCCACCATCAACACCTCCGATTCTTCAATCGGAAATACATTTACGGAGCATTCCATACGGCAGTTGCCGCTGGACACGCGCAACGTGGTTGATTTGCTGAGCCTGCAACCAGGCGTCACGTCCACCGGAGAGGTGATGGGGTCGCGGCGCGATCAGAACAACATTATCCTCGATGGCGTGGATGTGAACGACAACGAGAACTCGGGCATCGGCGGCCAGGCCGATGTTGGATCCCAGCAGGGTTCCAACGCCACCGGTCAGACAGGCATCGCCGGCTTCAATTCCGTGTTGCCGATTCCTTTGGATTCCGTCCAGGAGTTTCGCGTGACGGTGGCTGGCCAGGGCGCCGATGAAGGTCGGTCATCGGGCGGGCAGGTGGTGCTGATCACCAAGAGCGGCACAAATCAATTGCACGGATCGGCGTACGAATACAATCGCAACACCGTTACCGCGGCCAACAGCTGGTTTAATGATCGCGATGGTGTTCCTGTCACGGCCCTCAACCGCAACCAGTTTGGCGCGTCTCTGGGCGGGCGAATTAAGAAAGATCGTATATTCTATTTCTTCAATTACGAACGCCGCATCGACGCGAGTTCGCAAGCGGTGGAGCGTCTGGTCCCCTCGCAAAGCCTGAAGCAAGGCATCTTGACTCTCTCCGATGCAAACGGAAACATCTATTCGCTGGGCCCGGCGCAGATCCAGCAGATCGATCCGCAGAAGATCGGCGTCAATCAGGGATACCTTAGCATTCTCAATCAATACCCGGTGGGCAACGACCCGAATTATGGAGGCGGCGGTAACTCGGGGCCCTCCGATGGCGGCTTGAATTTTACTGGATATCGCTTCAACGCGCCGGATGCGTTGGACAATCGCGCATACGTCGGCAAGATGGATTTCATTCTCGATAGCGCGGGCAAGCATACCGTCTCCGTGCGCGGCACGCTCTCAAATGCGAATCAGGATCAGCCCAACGCGTTGGCGCAGTTTCCGGGCCAGGGGCCGGCCAGCGAACTGTTGGACAATAGCAAAGGAATCGCCGCTACCTACACCGCGATTTTGACTCCCAGCCTGATCAACAGTTTCGTTTTTGGCTACACTCGCCAGGGCTTGGCGTACTCCGGGACAACCGGCGACAGCTTCCAGCTTTTCCCGCTCGATGAGTTGCAGAACTACAACGCGCGCGGCAACGGGCGTATTCTGCCGGTGAAGAATATCGTGGACACGCTCACCTGGACGAAGGGCAAGCACACCATCACTGCCGGGATCAATTTCCGGGTGATGACGAACAACAAGTTCACCTATTCGCAGTCCTATCCCACCTATGGGTTCAGCGCCAACGTGGCGGTGGGATTGGGCGAAGATATCGACACGGATCTCACCAACTACATGGCCGCCAAGACCGGCAATCCCAATTTCGCCCTCGGCAATGAGTTCGCCGATGCATCAGCCATGGGGATTTTGCTAGGGCTGGTGAATAACGAACAAATCACCTATCAGGTCGGAAAGGGTGGAACGTTACTACCGCAAGGCGCACCGGATGTGCGCGCATTCTCCATGCGAGAGTATGAAGGTTTCGTCAGCGATCAATGGCGGGCCACGCGCGAGCTTACGCTAACCCTTGGTTTGCGCTACACCAACGACCCTCCACCTTACGAAGCCAACGGCCTGCAGGTGGCGCCCAACATCGGCCTCAATGAGTATTTCGGACAGCGGGACTACCTTGGGTCTCTGGGAGTTCCATCCAACGCCATGCCCAATGCGATCCTGAGCTACAGTCCGAATGGCCCGGTCAACGGCAAGTCGAGCTGGTACAACCCCGACGATAATAACTTCGGTCCGCGCTTTGCGCTGGCTTATAGTCCCAAGGATCGCGGCGGTTTGTTGCAAGCGATTTTCGGTAATGGGGGCGTCTTCCGAGCGGGCGGCGCAATGCTTTACGATCGTTTTGGAAGCGAGCTGATTACCGAGTTCGACCAGTTCGGTTCCTTCGGCTTGGCCACTACCCTGAACAATCCGGTCTCCTATACTTACACCAGCTCGCCGCGTTACAACGGAACTGTACCGGCGTTTCCGGCTGCTCCAACCACCGGTTTTCCTTACACCCCGCCGGATGTCAATGGTATCGTCGGTGAGTTCCAGGGAATCTATCCGGACTTGAAGTCGCCCTATTCCATTCTGTTGAACGCGTCGATTGCGCGGCAGATTCCGGGCAAACTGACGTTGGAAGTCTCGTATGCCGGCAGGCTTTCGCGCAAGCTTCTGCTGCAGGGCGACGTATACACGCCGCTCGAGAATCTGTACGATCCCGGATCGGGCCAGACCTGGCTGACTGCCATGACGCAGATTCGCCAGACATTTAATAGCATCTGCGCCTCCACCGGCGTCATGACCCAAAATTGCAGTCCGAGCACCATCGCGAACATGGTGATGGCCAATCCGTCGCTAGTGCCGAATAACAAATATATAAGCGATATGTTCCCGGGCGTGGCCAATTACTTCTTCAATGGAAGCACCGCTGCCAACTATTTCTATGGTATTTACGGTCTGAACAACGGCAGCTATCTGGACATGCTGCACCAGTCCGACCGCATCCCCGGCAACTTCAACGCCGCGCCTGGGACGTGCGCCACCAAGTTCGGCTGCTACACATTTTTCGCTCCGCAGGGCAGTTCGATGCCTACCTGGATGAACGCCGGAGACGCGAACTATGACGCCGCCACGGTCAGCCTGCGCCGGGCCTTCAGTTCGGGCCTTTCGTTCGATTTCAACTACACGCTTTCCCACTCCATCGACAACGCATCCGCCGCCGAAGGTTCCGCCGGCCAGGATGGCGCGGTGATCCAGAATATATTCAATCCCGGGCAATTCCGCGGCTCGTCCGATTTCGACATCCGCAATCAGGCCAACATCGACGTAGTCTATGAATTACCAATCGGCAAGGGGAAACCGTTCTGGAGCAGCGCTCCGGGATGGGCGAACGAGATGTTTGGCGGCTGGCAGATTTCCAGCATCGCGCGCTTTGCCAGCGGCCTGCCCAGCGTGATCCAAGGCAACCAGACTTGGGACGTGAACTATTGGCAGGGTACTCTGGCGATTGCAACCGGGGCCTTCAAGGTCTCGAATGGCTACGACACCAGCGGCAACCCGGGTGTGTTCTCGAACGTAAACGCGGTGAATAGTTTCGCCGACGCCTATCCTGGGTCGGCGGCTGGAACCCGGGCTCTGGTCCGCTTGGCCGGCATGAAAAACTTTGACATCGGCGTGGCAAAATCCTTCCCGCTGCCCTGGGAAGGCCACCGCATTCAGTTCCGCGCCGAAGCATACAATGCGTTCAATAACG
>CAVRZH010000208.1:0-9513 GCA_963725455.1 Bryobacterales bacterium | reverse complement strand
ATTCAACCCAGCCTCTCGTTGCAGAATCCCACGCAATTCGGCGAATATCAGAACACGATGCCGCCGCGCGAGATGCAGTTTGCGTTGCGATATGAATTCTAGGCGCGCTGGTGTTCTCCTGGCCGCTTTCCTGGTTTTGGGTGGCGTGCTGCTGCGCGCCTCCACGGTCCTGGATTACATTCCGCTCTCCATCGACGGTAAGCCTGTTCCGCTCGCCGCCTATAAGGGCAAGGTGCTGCTGATCGTGAATGTCGCGAGCCACAGTATATTCACTCCGCAATACGCGGGTTTGGAAGCGCTGTATCAAAAGTACAAAGACCAGGGCCTGGTGATCCTGGCGTTCCCGAGCAACGACTTCGGCCAGGAAGAGCCTGATGGCAACGACGCCATCAAGAAGCTCGCCCTGGACAAATACAAAGTCACGTTTCCGCTGTTTGCGAAGGTTTCGCTGGCGGGGGAGCATATGGCGCCGCTCTTTCAGTTCTTGACCGATAAGCATGCCAATCCCAACACCGGCGGAACAATTCGGTGGAACTTCACCAAGTTCCTGGTGGACCGTGCCGGCAAGGTGGTGGAGCGATTTGAACCCGACGTCACGCCGGATTCGCCCCAGCTCGCCGTAGCCATTGAGAAGGCCCTGCGTGGCGAAAAGAACCAGCATGAAAGCGACAGAGCGAGTGGCGGGTGTGTGCCGCCTCGCTGCGATATACTCAGAGGTTCAACCGGCCATGTAGCCATCGCCATGTAGCAATCTAGGTGCCCGCTGGACGGACGGTTGAGATGCGTAAACTCTTACTAACTTTATCCGCACTATTGATTTTGGCGGGGTCTCCTTGGTTCGTACCCTCGGAAAGCGCTGCCGGAAATACACCTACTTTCACGCTCGGCTGGTCGGTCTACGTGGGTTGGGACCCTTACCAGTACATGGCGAAATCCGGTCTGTTGAAGAAGTGGGCGGACAAATACGGCGTAGCGATCAAGGTGCAGCGCTTCGATTATGCACCGTCGCTGGATGCTTTCGTCGCCAAGAATATCGATGCTTGCGCCATGACCAACATGGAGGCGCTCGACATGCCGGCGGCGGCCGGCGTGGACACAACTTCCATCATCGTCGGCGATTATTCCAATGGCAACGACGCGGTTCTGGTGCGCCACAATCTCACGCTGGGACAAATCCCCGGCAAGCGCGTGCTGCTGGTGGAGAAGACTGTCTCGCAATATTTGTTCGAGCGCGGTATGGCTCTCAATAATCTTTCCGGCGAGCTGAAGCGCGTGAAATACGTGAATACCTCGGACTCCGACATCGCGGGCGCGTTCTTGAGCGACACCAGCCAGAACGTGGTGGTTACCTGGAAGCCGCTGGTATCGCAGATTCTCAAAGGCCCGGGGATCACTAAGATTTTCGATTCATCCAAAATTCCCGGCGAAATCCTGGACCTGATGGTGGTGCGCAGCGACGTGCTGAACAGGCCCGATGGATCCGGCAAGCGCTTCGCGAAAGCCATCGCCGGCGCCTGGTACGAACTGACCGCGCAGATGTCGAAACCAGGGCCCGAAGGCGACAAAGTGCTCTCGTCCATCGCCGAGGTTTCCGAAGACACACTGGCTTCTTACAAGGAACAGCTGGCCACCACGCATCTGTTCTACACATCGGCCTCGGCGCTGCAGATGACGAAGTCGGATCAGCTGAAGAAGACTATGGAGCTGGTCCGCCAGTTCTGCTTCACGCATGGATTGCTGGGGGACAAAACCAGCTCGCCGGACGATGTCGCGATCCGCTTCCCGGACGGCTCCATCCAAGGCAAGAACGATCGAGTGCGTTTGCGCTTCGACGCGTCCTATATGGAGTTGGCTGCCGGAGGGAAGTTGTGAGCATCCTGCAGATCCACTCGCAGCCGTCTCGCACCACGGTCTGGATTCTTTCGTGGTTCCTGTTTGCGACGGGCGTGGTGAGTTACTTCTGGGTCTCGCGCGGACGCCATCTGGATAATCCCGACGATCGCGTGATGCCCACCTTGCGGCAAATGGGCCAGGCGTTCGCCGATGCGACCTTGAAGCCGGCTGAAGACGACGAGGTGACGGGCGATCCAAGCCAGGAATCGCTGGCCACGAAAATTCACCAGAGCATGCTGTGGAAGGACACCATGGCGACCGGGCGGCGGTTTCTGATCAGCATGGCGCTGCTCTTTCCCGCTGTCCTGCTGGGGCTCCACATGGGCATGTTCCCTTACGTCGGGTCGTTCTTTCTGCGCTTCGTTTTGTTTTTCGACAAGATTGTGGCGCTGTCGCTCCTACCGATACTGTTCATCGCGTTCGGCATCGACGAACTGGCCAAGGTGATGCTGATCGTGGTGGGCGTTGCGCCGACCATTATCCTGGATTCCTTCAATCTTACGCGCAGCGTGCCCAAGGAACAGATCGTAAAAGGTTTTACCCTAGGCGCGGGCGATTTCTCGATCACGTATCGAATCGTTCTCAAACAGATCTGGCCGCGCGTGTTGAACAGCATCCGTTTGAACTTGAAGTCGGTAATGCTGTTCCTGTTCGCCGGCGAAATGATCGCTTCGCAAGACGGCCTGGCTTACCGGATCGCGTTGCTGAGGCGCCACATGGGAATGGACACCATCATTCCTTATGTATTGTGGGTGGCGCTGTTACTGTTCCTGGTGGATTACGGGATGCGAACGCTGAATAAGAAGCTGCATCCCTGGTTTCAAGAGGCCTGAGTATATAAGGAATGACCCAGTTGGCCACGGCGCGAACTAGCTTGGATGACAAAACTACTCCGGCGAATCTGACAACGCCGATCATGATTCGCATCCAGGACGTTGTGGTGGAGTATGGTCAGCCGGGAAAGCCCCCTAAGCGGATACTGAACGGCGTTAACATCGATATCCATTCGGGCGAGTTTATTTCCATCGTGGGACAAACCGGCTGCGGAAAGTCCACCTTGTTGCGGCTGGTACTCGCCGAAGAAATGCCGACAAGCGGGCAAGTGCTGGTGGAAGGGAATCCGCGCAAGCAGCCCGATCGCCGCTGTGGATATGTGCCACAGAAGTATTCGCTCTTCCCGGACCGCACGGTGATCGAGAATATTACGTTCGGGCTGGAAGTAACCGAGATCGGGATGTTCGGAAGTTTTTCACCGGCACGCCGCGTGCGCCGCCATCAGTTCCAAGCCGAAGCGATTGGCTACCTGCGTCGCATGGGCCTTCGCGAATCGGACGGCGACAAATATCCTCACCAGCTTTCGGGCGGCATGCAGCAGCGCGTGGCGATCGCACAAGCGCTCATCATGCGCCCCAAGATATTACTGATGGATGAAGCGTTCAGCGCTCTCGATCCCGGCACGCGCGCCGGAATGCAGCGCCTGATCAAAGATCTGTGGCGCGAGACCGGCACCACCATTCTGTTCGTCACTCACAACCCGCGCGAAGCCGTGATCCTGGCCACGCGAGTGATCGCTCTGGGACGCCGGGGCGCGGAAGAAGATGGAGCGAACGTGGTTCTTGATCTGTCCGCGGATGACGCCGATGATGAGCAGAAAACCACGAGTCTGATTCGACGGGTGGAACAGACCACATTCCCCGGCGGCGCGGAAAGCGACGAGCAGACCGGCGCCCCAGAAATCTGAATCAAGCAAGTACAATCAAAGGTCCATGTCATTCTACAAGAGCCATGCCCCGAAGCATCGGGAACACACCAGAGAAGTGAAACTGCCGGAACTGGAAGGAATGAAAGCTCTCCGCGAGGAAAGCCAGATTCCGTCGCGGCAATGGCAGGAAGAAGTCCGGCGCGGCAAGGAATTCGGCCTGGAATGTGTCGATTCTATCGAAGACAAATCCGAGATCAGTTGTTTTCAGCGCGGAGAACTGCCGCATTGGTCCGGCATCAACACTTTTCTCAAGACCCCTTATCTGGAAGACGTGCGCAAAGTCGGCGACTACGACGTGGCTTTCGTGGGTGTGCCGTTCGACATCGGCACAACCTATCGCGCCGGGACACGCTTCGGTCCGCAAGGCATTCGCCGGATCTCGTCCTTGTACACCACTTACAATTTTGAGCTGGGCGTGGACCTGCGGGAGTCCCTCAAGATGTGCGATGTCGGCGATATTTTTTGTCCGGCGAACATCACCAAGAGCCACGATCAAATCACCAAGGGCGTGGCGCACATCCTGTCGCAAGGCACGCTGCCGATGATTATGGGCGGGGACCACTCTATCGGATTCCCTTGCGCGCGTGGCGTGGCGCAGTGTGTGGAGGGCAAAGTCGGCATCATTCATCTGGACCGGCATATCGACACGCAGGAGAAGGACATGGACGAGATCATGCACACTTGTCCCTGGTTCCACGCCACTAACATCCCGAACTGCCCGCCGACGAACCTGGTGCAAGTGGGGATCGGCGGCTGGCAAGTGCCCCGTCCCGGCGTCAAGAAAGGCCGCGAGCGCGGATCCACGGTCCTCACCATCCAAGACATCGAGCGCATCGGAATCGACAAAACCATTGAGATCGCACTCGAAGTAGCTTGGAAAGGCGCCAGCGCCGTTTATCTTTCCTTCGACGTGGATTCGGTGGATGCCGGATTCGTTCCCGGCACCGGTTGGCCGGAGCCCGGCGGCTTTCTGCCTCGCGAGGCTCTCGCGATATTAAAGGGCGTAGCCAAGGAAGGGATCGCGGCCATGGAAGCCGTGGAAGTCTCCCCGCCGTACGACATTTCCGATATCACCGCGCTGGTTGCCGTGCGCGCGATGGTAGACGTGCTGGCGTCGATGACCAAGCATGGCCGGATCGGCGGAAGACTTCACTGACTCCCGCGTTCATCCTCGCTACTGATCTAAACCGCGGAGACCTGACCGCAGTAGCTTCGGCTTGCGAGCCAATTCTCGGTTTTCGGCCGATTGTGGAACTCGCTTCCATCGATACGTTGCCGTCCACAATCTCTCGCGATGGCCCGGGCGAGATCTTCGTGCTGCCCACTACACTCGATTTCAACCTGCTGCAGCGCGAGTCTCTTGGACATGCGATCGTTGAGGGACGCCGTTCCAATCCGCAACTCATCATTCATCACGACGACGTCGACCCCACGCATCCTTTAGTGGTTCAGGCTCTCGCCGATCAAGTGGCCCGTGTCATTCCCGCCAATATTCGATCACCGCAGCAAATCGGATTGATCCTTGCCGCCAGCGGCCACGGCGATGCCGGCAGTCGCGCCAATAGTTACCGCTTGATGCGTCTGGTGTGGGAGGAACTCGGCTTGGGAGCCGGTGAAATCGGATTTGTTCGTCATGCCCAGCCGTTTCTTGCGCAGACATTCGAGAAATGCGCGCAGCGCCCCTTGCATTGGATCATCCTTTCCGAATCGCAATGGAGAACCGAGCACGTCGAGTTCGCCGAAGTGATCCTGCAGAATTTTCAACGCGATCATCCCGAAGCTGGCTTGTGGCGAATGGCGGAGCCTCCGGGAGAACATCCGGCGCTGATGGCTTGGCTGGTCCAAAGAATCACGCGCTTGTGGAACGAAAAGCGCTCGCGTGAATCGGTGCGCCTCCCATCTGCTAAACAGGATACGGCGCCTCAGCCAAAATCTTGGACAATCGGCGCCGGGGTTATCTCGTCCGTAACCGATTGTGGGCGGATGGCTGGCGTACTGGAGCAGATTCTGCCGGCCGGGGCTCCCGAACGCGTGCTGGTCAAGGTCACCTGGCACGGGTACGCAACCGGCACCTACACCGACCCAGCCGCCCTGGATCTGTTGTTGCGGGCGCTGCCAGCGCAGGCCATCGTTCTCGAAGGCCACACGTCTTCTAGAAATGGGGAGAAAGCACGGTTTGATTGGGAGACCGAAGCGCGTGAGAATCGCGCCTGGATCCGCCAGCAAGACGCTGAATATCTTCGCCGAACCGGCCTGTCCGATGTGTTGGCGAAGCATTCCGCGGAGTACGTCAACGTGACCGAGGCCTACTGGGATGAGGACTGCGTGGGGCCTTCGAACAGCTATATTCCGCAAGCGCTGCTTCCTTACGCTGGCTGCCCCTTGATCAGCTTCGCGAAGTTCAAGGGCCCGACGCGGCTCTCGATCTCAAACCTGTTCGGCTTGATTCCAGATCCGTTGCGATCCAGTTGGCATGGCCCGAACATCACGTACTTTGCGCGCGTCTGTTGCGATATCGCGAAACTTTATGGCGCGGTATTCCCGTTGGTTGGCTTGAATGAAGGGCTCTATTCGGCGGTGCGGTGGAATCGCAGAGGCCTGTACCGCAGCCGCTGGGGCAATTACGACTTGATCTCAAATGCGGGATACGTTGCCGCGAGCAGTAAACTCGTCACGGCCGACATTCTGGCTAGCCGCCTGCAGGGACAAGACGTGAATCGCAGCGCGTTCTTTGATGTCGTTCGAGCGGAACTCGGATGGGATGAAGCGGCTTCGGCGGCCGATCCACTGCCTGAGGCCGTTCAGAGCCTGTTTGCATGATGCTCCCATTGCTTCAGCTTCAGCAGCTCGCCGACAGTGCGTTTCCGATAGGCAGCGCGGCGCATTCGTTCGGTCTTGAATCTCTTGTGGCTGCCGGGTTTCTCAGCGTGGACAACCTGGTATTGTTTCTCGAGGATTATCTGAACGAAACCGGCGCGCTTGAAGCTGCTTACTGCGTCCGCAGTTGTTCGCGACCCGGCATCCCCGAGTGGCTTGCTTGGAACGTCGAACTGGGCGCGCGCAAGGTGGCCCGCGAATCTCGGGATGCGTCTTCCGCACTGGGGCGCCGGTTCCTGCGCCTGGCTGCGAACATTTCCGGAGCTGAGTTGTTGATCGCTGCATCTGATTCGGCGGCCGAAGTTCACCTGGCGCCTTGTTTTGGTTTGGTCGCCGGTGTACTGGGCATCGAGGCGCGTACCGCCTCCGCGGCTTATCTACAGCAATCCATGACAGGCCTGGTTTCCGCATGCCAGCGCCTTTTGCCGCTCGGACAAACACAAGCCCACCGGATTCTTTGGAATTTGAAGCCGGCGATTCTCCGCGCAGCCGAACAAGGCGCGACGACGCAGCCCTCCCGAATGAGTTGCTTCACGCCTCTGATCGATCTCGCTTCCGCGCGCCACGCTACGCTGTACACGCGCCTGTTCATGAGTTGAAGATGGCCCCGCCCTCCAGCCTCCACTTGTCATTTGAATCGAACGGCACAGGCGCAACCATTCTTCGCGTCAAGCAACAGCAGCCGCCCTGGCGCGTGCTGCGCGGCTTTCGTGTTCCTTCCGGAGAGACGCTCGCGCACGTCCACAATGTTTCCGGCGGAATTCTCGATACCGATTCGCTCTGCTGCCAAGTGGACGTTGGACCGCATGCGCAAGCGCAGATAACGTCCACCGGCGCCACTCGGGTATATCGCAGCCGATCGTCAGATAGCAGTGCATCGCAGCGCACCCGCGTCAGCATTGCGTCGGATGCGTATCTGGAATACTTGCCCGATCAGTTGATCCCGTTTGCGGGATCCCGCTTCCATCAAACGGTTCGTATAGAAATTGAGCGCGGCGGCTCTCTCATTTGGTGGGATCGCGTGGCGCCCGGCCGTGAAGCATCGGACGAGGTTTTCCGCTTCGTCGAGCTAACATCAGATTTTGAGCTAATTGCCGACGGGCAGCGCGTCGCGATCGATCACTGGAGTTTGACGCCGCTGGTTCAGCGCCTGGATTCCATCGCGCGGCTCGGGCCCTTCCGGCATTTTGCTTCTTGTTATGTCTGTCGGGCTGGTGAGCCCGCCAGCTATTGGAAAAACTTCGAAGGACAATTGCAAATCATAGCGGACCAGCTTTCCAGCTCTGAGATATTATGGGGGGTGACCGCGCTTCGGGCGCATGGGGTGGTGATTCGCGGCGTCGCGATCAGCGGGCGTCCGCTCGCCGGGGGCTTGGTGGAAATTTGGAAAGCTGCTAAATGGATTCTTTGTGGCCGAGTGGCCACGCTTCCCCGAAAAGTTCATTAATCATGGAGGCTTGTAAGTGCACCTGACTCCGCGCGAACAAGAAAAGCTCATGATCTTCGTCGCTTCCGAGCTGGCCAAGAAGCGGCGCGCGCGCGGCCTGAAGCTGAACTATCCGGAGGCCGTGGCCATCCTCTCGGCGGAAATTCTCGAAGCGGCGAGAGACGGCAAGAGCGTCTCGGAGATTATGAGCATGGGCGCTTCCATCCTCACCCGCGCCGATGTCATGGACGGCATCGCGGAGATGATCCATGAAGTGCAGGTGGAAGCCACCTTTCCCGATGGCACCAAGCTGGTGACTATTCACGATCCAATTCAATAGGAGAGCATGTGCATCCTGGTGAATACTTTCTCGAAGACGATGAAGTGGAATTGAACGCCGGACGTCCCACGTCGCAAGTGGTGGTGAGCAATCGCGGCGACCGGCCGGTGCAGGTGGGCAGCCATTATCACTTCTTCGAAGTGAATTCCGCGCTCGATTTCGACCGCGCGGCGGCTTACGGGATGCGCCTGGATATTGCGGCCGGAACGGCGATTCGTTTTGAGCCGGGTGAAGAGAAAGAAGTTCCACTGGTGGCGCTGGCAGGTAAACGCGTGGTATACGGCCATAACGGGAAGGTAAACGGAGCACTCGTCAAATGAGCGTGAAGATCCCGCGCCGTACTTACGCCGACTTGTACGGACCCACGCAAGGCGATCGTGTGCGCTTGGCCGACACCGAGTTGATCGCTGAAGTGGAGCAGGACTTCGCGGTCTACGGCGACGAGATTACGTTCGGCGGCGGCAAAGTAATTCGCGACGGAATGGGCCAAAACTCTACGGCTACGCGCGAATCCGAGCATGGCGTGCTGGATCTGGTGATCACCAATGCGCTGATCATCGATCATTGGGGCATCGTGAAGGCCGATGTCGGGGTGCGCGATGGCCGCATTGTGAAAATTGGAAAGGCCGGCAATCCCGACACGCAGGCGGGTGTCGATCCGGATCTCGTGGTGGGCGCTTCGACAGAAGTGATCGCGGGCGAAGGCAAGATCCTTACCGCGGGTGCGATTGACAGCCACATCCATTTCATCTCGCCGCAGCAAATCTATGAGGCGCTTTCAAATGGCACCACGACCATGTTGGGCGGTGGTACTGGCCCGGCGACCGGCACCAATGCAACCACCTGCATGCCCGGCCGTTGGAACCTGGAACAGATGTTTCGCGCGGCCGAAGCGTGGCCGGTAAACTTCGGATTCCTCGGCAAAGGAAATGCATCGGCACGCGAACCGCTGGCCGAACAGATTCTCGCGGGGGTTTGCGGACTGAAGCTGCATGAGGACTGGGGCACCACGCCGGCCGCCATCGATACGTGCTTGAAAGTGGCGGACGAGTTCGATATTCAGGTTGCCATCCACACCGACACATTGAATGAAGCGGGATTCGTCGACGACACCATCGCCGCCATCGGCGGGCGCACCATTCACACCTATCACACCGAAGGCGCGGGCGGAGGCCACGCACCGGACATCATCAAGATCGCCGGGCTCCCGAATAT
>CAVRZH010000207.1:0-11527 GCA_963725455.1 Bryobacterales bacterium | reverse complement strand
CGCGATAGAGGTAAACGGTGAGAGCCGCGAGAACGAAGAACACGCTCAGTGTTTCCGACCGGCTGGCAACGTAGCTCACCGATTCGGTCTGTAGCGGATGCAGAAGGAAGAGGCCCGCGGCGAAGAACGACAGGATGCGAGCGAGCGATTCCTCGAGGTCGGCCCAACTCAACACCTTGCGAACCGCGAGGAAAGTGAAGATGGTGTTCAAGAAGTGCAGGAACACATTGACCGCGTGATAGCCGAACGTATCCACCCCGGACTGCTGGTAGTTCAGCCAGAAGGTGAGCATGAGGAGTGGGCGCGTCTGGTTCAGCCAGGCTCTGAGGTTGAGGTACGCAGCCTCCGGGCGCATGTACGTCAGGTACGTGTCATCCAGGAGAAATGGCCCGTGGATGGCGGGCCAATAAATTTCAAACCCAGCGAATAGCGCAACCAGCAAGCCCGCGGCGTAAATCCAGACCCAGGGATTCGTGCGCGTTTCCGCGGCCACGGCTACCGGCGCGGTATGTTTCGACTTCTTGGTCTTGCTATTCTTCATTTCTATTTTGCAGCTGAAATTCAATAATCGCGAGCCGCTGGGCCATCGCGATGTTGGCGTCCTTTAAGTCCGAGATGATCACCGAAAGGCGATAGATCACTATCACGAAGACGCAGAAGACCAAGAGCATGAGAGCGAGCGGAGGGTCGGAAAGTCCCAGTTGGCGAGATATCCAGTTGAGCGCGAAAGAAGACCGCGAAAGCAAAAATAATATGACGGCGGCGGCCAGCCAGCTCACTGAGTACTCGACACGGATGTGCGAGCGGCGGACCGAGAACAGAACCAGCGCCATCAACAGAACGCTTAGAATTGTGGTGACGTTCAGTAAGCGCTCCATGGTTTATTCCTTTCCGGGATCCTTTCTTCGGCGGCGCTCGAACTTCAAAACGTTGATAAACACACCCAGCAGAACGTGGAAGATGTAATACAGCGATTTTACCGCGGTGATGGTGCTGCGGCCAGTCTTCCGGGGACGCATGCGGCAGGGCACTTCCTGGAACTGGAAGCGCTTGCGCTGCAAAACCACTAGCGCCTCTATTTCGGGATATTCCAGTGGAAAACTGCCAGTGAAGACTTGCAAAGCCTGGCGATTCACGCCGACGAATCCCGAGGTTGGATCGTGCACCGGTTTCCCCAAAATGGGCCGCAGCACCAGCCGAAAGAACCAAATTCCTAAGGCGCGAACAGAGTTGGTGTAGCCACCGTTGCCGTTCTGAAAGCGCGAGCCAATCACCATGTGGCATCCGGTTTCGCGCAGGGTCCTGAGCAGATCGGGGATGTATTTCGGATCGTGCTGGCCGTCGCCATCCACACGAATCACATAGTCGTAGCCGAGTTCGTAGGCCAGCTTGTAACCAGCCTGGACCCCGCCGCCCAGGCCCAGATGATAGGGCAAGCGGAGGACATCGGCGCCGGCCGCTCGCGCGCTCCTGTCGGTCCCGTCGGTGGATGCGTCATCGACAACCAGAATAGGCGCTTCGCCCATCACGCCGCGGACTTCACGGATGACCCCCGCCACCGCGCCCACTTCGTTAAATGCCGGGATCAGAATCAAAAGCTGATCCGGACCACTAGCCGCCTTCACAGTGCTGCCACCTGGCGTGGACTGATGGAATGACGCCGCATCAGGCGGTGGAATTGTTTGGCTGTCAACCTTCGCTTCATCCGGCGGCGCTGGCGACAAACCTCCGGGAATCGCGACAGCAATGCGAGGTGGCCGCGAATGACGTACCAGGGCAGGCGCAAAAATCCTCCGCCGTCACGTTGGAATTCGGCTGCCTTGCCGCGCCCGCGCAGCGCATACGCGAAATGCCACCAGTAGCGCGACATCGCGTAGTAAGGCACCAGCAGCAGATCCAGCACGGGAAAGTTTTTAAAGATCACGAACAGGCGATTACGCTCCACGTAGTAAGCTTTGAGCGCGGAGGCCTTGCCTGACGAATGCGAATAGCGATGATCCACTACCGCCTCGGGCACGTACAGGCACTCCCAGCCGGCCCAGCGCGCGCGCAGGCCAAGATCGGTGTCCTCGCAATATAAGAAGAAGCTCTCGTCAAAGAGACCGACTTCTTCCAGCATTTCGCGCCGATATAAGGCCGCCGAGCCGCTCGGCAAGAGCACCTCTTCTTCACGGGCATAGGACGAGGTGGATTCCAGATGCCCGCGCTGTTTGCTGCTCCCGTCCAGGCAAAGCAGCATGCCGGCGGAATCCAGACACCCGTCGCTCGCGTAGCGAACTTGCGATGCACCCATTCCAACGTCGGGGCGTGGCCCCATCGCGACGAGGAGGGCTTCCAACCAGCCGGGATGCGCCGTAGCATCGTCATTCAGAACAGCCAGGTAGGGAGCCCGCGATTCACGAAACGCCTGGTTCACGGCTGCGCCATAGCCAACATTGCGATCGTTCACGATCACTCGAACCCGGTCACCGTCTTCCCCCGCGCGTCGCGCCGCCTGCCGCGCGCTGTTGTCTACTACGATCACTTCAAAATCGGAGAACGTCTGGCGTTCCAAGGAGGCGAGGCATTCGTCCAAAGTTTCATCCGCCGCCAGCGTAGGAACAACCACGGTCACTGTTGGGTGGACTTGGCCGGACCGAGGTTCTCGTCCCATCGCGGTTTGTGCGCAGCCTCCAAACCCCGGGCCGAAACATAGGGTAGGATAGTGGCTTGCATAGACACTTACTATACATTCTCCTTGTGATTGGCGGGCTAGGGCAAGTTTTATTGGCGCAAAGTCCAGCTCATCTGGGCGAAATCCGGCAGCTCACCAACGGCGGTGAGAATGCCGAGGCGTATTGGGCGCCGGACGGGAAGCGGATTATATTCCAATCGACGCGCGACAAGTTGGGCTGCGATCAGATTTTCATCATGAATCGTGACGGGACTAACCAGCACATGGTTTCCACCGGCAAGGGCCGCACCACCTGCGGCTATTTTTTGCCGGATAATAAGCACATTCTCTACGCCTCCACGCATGAGGCTGGGGACGCGTGCCCGCCCGCCGCCGATCGCAGCAAGGGCTACGTGTGGGCGGTCTATCCGACCTACAAAATCTACCTGGCTACTGATGACGGCAAGATTCTAAAGACGCTGGCCGGAGCGCCGGGCTACAACGCCGAAGGCACCGTGAATTTCAAGACAGGCAGGATTGTCTACACGTCCATGCAGTCCGGCGATTTAGATTTATGGACCATGAAGCCGGACGGATCCGACAAAAAGCAGCTCACCAAAACCGATGGATATGACGGCGGGCCGGTGTTTTCGCGCGACGGCAAGCAGGTGGTGTGGCGTGCCAATCATCCGCAGACTCCTGAAACCGAGAAGCGCTATCACGACCTGCTAACCGAGAACCTCACGTCGCCGATGAAGATGGAATTGTTCGTATCGGACGGCCAGGGAAAGAACGTGAAACAGATCACCAATTTCGGCTGCGCAAGTTTTGCCCCCACCTTCACGCCGGACGGGAAGAAGATCTTGTTCGCGTCGAACAAACATAATTGCGACGGTCGAAAGTTTGAACTGTATTTGGTTAATACGGACGGAACGAATCTGGAACAGGTGACTGACTTCGGCGGATTCACGGCCTTTCCAGAATTCGCGCCGGATGGCAAAACCATCGTGTTCGCGTCCGACAAAGGCGCGAAGTCGCCGTACGAGTTCAATATTTTTACTGCTGAGTGGAAGTAGAAGCAGGCTGCGAGCTCGCCTGCGGTACCTCGTTCACCTTTTGCGCCGCTTCCTTGCTCGTCACCTTGGCCGCGGCCGGCAGCTCACTGGCATTCCAGCCGCCGCCCAGCGCCTGGATCAGTTCTACCGCGGCCGTCATTTCGTTTACGCGCAGCGTCACCTGGGTTTCCTGATTGCTCAGCAGCGTGAGCTGGGCCGTCATCACGTCCAGATAGGGATCCAGGCCGGTCTGGTATCGGGCGGTGGCGATATTCAGATATTTCTGCGCGGCTTCGATCGCAGCATTTTCACGCTCGATCTGGTCCGAAGTCACACGCAGCGTCGCAATGTAATCTTCCACCTGCTGGAACGCCGTCAATATCGTTTGCCGGTAAGAGGCGACGTCGGCATTATATTGGGCGGTGTATTGCGCCACCGTGGCCCGGCGCAGGCCGGCATCGAAAATCGTTTCCGCGGCGGAGGCTCCGAGCGACCAGAAGAGAGCAGGAAACGAAAACAGTTTTGCGATGTTGGATCCCTGCAGGCCTCCGCTTCCGGTAAGGCTGAGAGTGGGATAATAGGCGGTCTTCTCCACGCCAATCAGCGCGTTCGCCTCCGCCATAGTGCGTTCCGCGGCCGCAATATCCGGACGCCGCTGCAGCAACTCCGAAGGCACGCCCACCGGAATAGGCGGGACCGGAGTGGTCAGATTTTTTACCGGCATGGAAAACTCCGACGCGGGCTTGCCGATCAGCATGGCTATGCCATGCTCGAAGATGGCCCGATTGGTCGCAATGCCAGCGGCTGCTTCTTCGGCGTTTTTCAATGTGACGTCCGCCTCCGCCACGTCCTCGTCGCTGTCGATGCCGGTTTCAAACAGGGCCCGCGTGAGATTCAGCGACACTTTGTCGGCTTCGATGGTGCGGTTGTAAACATCCTGCAAGGCGTCCTGGCCGCGCAGCTCGAAATAATACTCCGCCAGATCGGCCTGCTCGGTTAGGCGCTCATTTTCCAGATCCGCGGCGCTCACCTGAGCGGCATTTTGATATTCCCGGACCGTGTTGCGGACCCGCCCCCACAGATCCGGCTCCCAGGACACGTCGATCGGCAGCGTGATCCCGGTGTAGCTGGTCGCGCTGACCGTCTGCGTGGTGCTGGTTCCGGTTGCGGAATTGGAAACAACCGATGAGCCCCCGCCCGTCCCCCCTTTGGTGACCGTGGGATTCGCCGTCACCGTCGGAAAATATTGGGAACGCGCTTCGCTCACCTGCGCACGGGCCGCCATGAAGTTCTGAAAATACTGAGCGATGTTCTGGTTATTAATGTTCAGTTGGTCTTCGAGCGCATTCAGTTCAGGCTCGTTGAACATCTCCCACCATTTGCCTTTCAGGACCGCGTCCTGCGGGCGCGCGGGCTGCCAAGTGCCGGGCAGAGCGGATTTGTAGGCAGTGGGGGACGACTCTTTGAAGGCCGGCGGCGCGGGCACACTGGGCGCAGTGTATTTCGGCCCGATGCGGCACCCGCTCAGCAGGACGATAAAAATCGCCACGCATATTTCTCGCAATCCCGGATGCCTCATTGGGTGGCCTCCTCCGGCCGAAGCATGCTCGCGTGCTTGTGGCCTTCCAGCTTCAAGCGCATGGTATCCATGAACAGATAAATGACGGGCGTGGTGTAGAGCGTAAGAATCTGGCTGACGATCAACCCGCCGATGATGGAAATCCCCAGTGGCCGCCGTAGTTCGGATCCCATGCCGGTCCCGATCGCCAGCGGAACGGCGCCGAACAGCGCCGCCATGGTAGTCATCATGATCGGGCGGAAACGCAGAGTGGACGCTTCGAAAATCGAGTCTCGCGTGTTCTTGCCCTCGATGCGCTCCGCGTTCAGAGCGAAGTCGATCATCATAATGGCATTCTTTTTCACGATCCCGATCAGCAGGATGATCCCGATAATCGACATGACGTCCAGTTCCGATTTCGTCAGCAGCAGCGCGAGAATAGCGCCCACGCTGGCCGGCGGAAGCGTGGAAAGAATGGTGATGGGGTGCACCAGGCTTTCATAAAGAACTCCCAGCACGATATACACGGCAGCCAGCGCGGTCAGGATGAGATAAGGCTCGGTTGTCAGTGACTGTTGAAAGGCCTGCAACGTTCCGGCGAATTCGCCGTGAATCGTAGCGGGCATATTGAGCTTCTGCTGCAGGGACTCAATCTCTTTCGTCGCCTGGCCGAGCGAGACTCCCGGCGCCAGATTGAACGACACTGTCACCGAAGGGAACAATCCAGTGTGGTTAACAGCCAGCGGCGAAGTGGACGGAGCATATTTGGCGACTGTATCGAGAGGAACCGGCCCTCCGCCCGAATTCTTGATCAAATAGGTCTCCTTCAGCCCTTGGGGCGACTGCCAGTACTTCGGAGCCACTTCCATCACCACGTAGTATTGGTTCAGTTGCGTGTAAATGGTGGAGACTTCAGCCTGCCCGAACGCATCGTACAGCGTGCTGTCCAGCAGTTGCGGCGTGATGCCCAGGCGCGCCGCGGTAGCACGGTCGTACGTCAGCAAGGCCTGCAGGCCGTTGTTTTGCTGATCTGTATTCACGTCCTGAAATCCGGCGGCGTGACGCAGCTGCGCGAGAAGCAGCGGGCCATATTTCTGCAGATCCTGAGTAGTCTCGGCCTGCAGCGTGTATTGATACCCCGCGTTGGCCTGCCGGCCTCCGATACGGATGTCCTGAACGGGCTGCAGAAAGGTAGCCGCGCCGGGGATGCGCGCCAGCTTCGGCCGCAGCCGGTTGATAATCTGTTCGGCGCTGACCTTGCGCACGTTGAGCGGCTTGAGCGCGATGAACTCGTTGCCCGTGTTCGTAGCACCCTGGCCGCCCGTGAAGCCCATGACGTTCTCTACGCCCGGATCGGCTTTGACAATATCCACCGACTGCTTCACGGCCGTTTTCATGGCATAGAAGGAACTGTCTTGCGGACCCTGCATTCCCCCTTGAATGACCCCGGTATCCTGCAATGGGAAAAATCCCTTGGGAATTTTGTCGATCAGGAAGACATTCAACGCCAGTGTCGCCACAAAGACGATGAGGATCAAAGCGGGATGATCCAGCACCCAGTTGAGGCTGCGCTTATAGCCGCCCAGAACGCTGTTGAAGCTTCGCTCGCTGAGCTGGTAGATTTTGCCGTGTCGCATGTCGCGCTCGGGAATCAAAACGCGACCGCACATCATCGGAGTGGTACTAAGCGAGATCAGCATGGACACCACAATCGCGGCGGAGAGCGTAATAGCGAACTCCCGAAACAGGCGCCCGATGATGCCGCCCATGAGAAGCAGCGGGATGAAGACCGCGATCAGCGAGACGCTGATGGAGAAGACCGTAAAGCCGATTTCCTGGGCGCCCTTCAAAGCAGCCTGGATAGGAGGCAGCCCCGCTTCCAGGTGCCTGGTGATATTCTCCATGACGACGATGGCGTCATCCACCACGAAGCCGCTCGCGATCGCCAGCGCCATCAGCGACAGGTTGTCGAGCGAAAATCCAGCCAGATACATAATGGCGCAGGTTCCAATCAGCGAGACCGGAACGGCCACCGCCGGAATAAACGTCGCACGCACGTTGCGAAGAAAAATAAAAACCACCGCGATGACCAGAAACACCGAGATAATGAGCGTTCGCTCGATATCGGAGACCGACGCCCGGATGGTGAGGGTGCGGTCGAGGATGGTGATCAGATGCTCGCCGCGCTTAATGGTCGCCTGCAAGGACGGAATCGCCGCTTTGATCAAATCCACCGTCTTGATGATGTTCGCGCCCGGCTGACGGAAGATAATCATATTCACGGAAGGCTTGCCATTCAGGAAGCCGGCCTGGCGGATGGATTGCTGCGAATCGATTACGTCCGCGATATCCTGCAGCCGGACCGCGCCGCCGTTGTGATATCCGACCACTAGCGACTTATAATCCGCGGCCTTGGAGATCTGATCGTTGGCCACGATGTAGGACGTCTGGTTGCCGTTGAAGAACTGGCCCTTGGCAAGATCCGAATTTTGGCCGGCCACCACTTGCTGCACGGCTGGCAGGCTGATCCCATAGCTGGCCAATTGGTTGGGGTTGAGCTCAATGCGTACGGCGGGTAAGGATGCTCCTACCACCAGCACTTCGCCCACGCCCGAGATCTGCGATATGCGCTGCTCCATCACTGTGGATGCTTCGTCGTAGAGTTCGGGGACATCGTAGATGTCCGATTGCAGGCCCAGCACCATGATCGGCGAATCCGCCGGGTTCACTTTGCGATAGGTCGGATTCGCCGGAAGATTCGCGGGGAGATAGGTACGCGCCGCATTGATGCCGGCCTCCACGTCGCGCGCCGCGCCGTTAATATCGCGGCTGAGATCGAACTGCAGCGTCACGCCGGTGGTGCCGAGCGTGCTCGAGGAGGTCATCTCCGTGACGCCCGCGATGTGGCCGAACTGCCGTTCCAGTGGCGTGGCGATCGAAGAGGCCATGATGTCCGGACTCGCGCCGGGCAACGATGCCGCTACCGTGATGGTCGGGAAATCCACTTGGGGAAGCGGTGCCACCGGCAGCACGGTGAATGCGATTCCTCCGGCAATGGCCACTGCCACCGTCAGCAGCGTGGTAGCCACCGGCCTTTCGATGAAGATGCGCGAGGGGTTCATGCCGGATTCCTCTCCCGTCGCGGAGGCGTAGCTCTGCCCGGGCGCTGGCGCGAGAATCGCGCGCCCAGATTGTCGAAGAAGATGTAAATTACCGGCGTGGTGTAGAGGGTGAGAACCTGGCTGAAGATCAGCCCGCCCACCATCGCCACACCCAGCGGCCGCCTGAGTTCGGAGCCTATACCAGTGCCGAAGGCCAGCGGAATGCCGCTGAGCAACGCCGCCATGGTGGTCATCATGATTGGCCGGAAGCGCAGCAGTGACGCCTGATAGATCGCGTCGGTGGCATTCTTGCCGCCGGTGCGCTCGGCTTCCAGGGCGAAATCGACCATCATGATTCCGTTCTTCTTCACGATGCCGATGAGAAGGATGATACCGATGATCGCGACGATATCCAGGTCCAGATGGAACAACAGCAGGGCGAGCAACGCGCCCACGCCAGCCGACGGCAGGGTGGAAAGAATCGTCACCGGATGCACGAAGCTTTCGTACAGCACGCCCAGCACGATGTAGACCGTCACCAGGGCCGCCAGAATCAACAGCCCTTCGTTCGATAAGGACCCCTCGAATGCCGCCGCCGTTCCCTGATAGTTGGCGATCACGCTGGCCGGCAGCTTAGCCTGCGCGATGACCTTTTTCATGGCGTCCAGCGCTTGCCCGAGAGAATATCCGTTGCCGAGATTGAATGAAATGGTCACCGCCGGGAACTGGCCTTGGTGAGCGATGGAGAGAGACTCGCTTTGGGTCTTCATTTGCGTAAACGTACTTAGCGGAACCGGAGTCTGAAGGGTTGCGGCGCTGGTGCTTCCCGACGCTCCGGAGGCGCCTTCGCTCGCGTTCGCCGTGGATGCCGTGCGTGTGGTTCCCGCCAGCGATGTGGTTGCGCTCGAAGACACGCTGCTGGAATTGTTTGCGGAGGTCAAAACAGTGGAGTTGGAGGCAGCCGTGGAAGCCGGCGACAAGGCTGAAGTGGAAGTGACGGGCGTTGTAGCCGAAGTGATGGCCGTGGCGCTGGGATTAAGCGCCGACGTCGAGGAAGCCAGAGAGGAAACTCCGGCCGTGGAAGAAGGAGTCAATAATGCATTACCGGAGGAGGGCGCTACTCCCGATCCGGCGCCCGACGATGAGCCCGCTGTGTTGGTGGCGGTTTCCGAAGCCGTGCTGCTGGTCAACGAAGACTGGATGTAGATATCCTGCAACTTCTTGGGGTTGCGCTGAAAGAGCGGGTCTGTTTCCAAAATGACGTGATACTGATTTAATTGCGTGTAAAGTGTGTTGATCTGGCGCTGCCCGAATGCATCGTAGAGAGTGTTGTCGATGGTGGATGGTGTGATGCCGAATCTGGAAGCTGTGGCGCGATCGATGGAAACCGCCGTCGCCAACCCGCCCAGTTGTTGATCGGTTACCACGTCGGCTAATTCAGGCAGCCGCTTGAGCCCGGACATTAGCTGGTGAACCACGGAATTCAGCTCGGCCTGGTTCGGATCCTCGAGCGTATATTGATACTCGGTGCGGCTCACTGTATCGTCCACGGTCAAGTCCTGCACCGGTTGCATATACAGCTTGATACCCTGCACCTGATCTAGTTTCGGTCCCAGCCGCTGGATCACTTGGGTTGCGGAAATGTGGCGTTGAGCCAGAGGCTTCAGCGTGATCTGGACGCGTCCGCTATTCAGCGTGGTGTTTGTTCCGTCCGCACCGATGAACGATGAGATATTCAGGACCGCCGGATCGGCCAGCAGCACTTTCGCCAACTCCTGTTGCATCCGGGTCATGGCCTGGAACGATGTAGAAGCCGAAGCCTGTGAAATGCCCTGGATGATCCCGGTATCCTGCGTAGGGAAAAAACCCTTTGGGACAGTGATGTAAAGGAACACCGTCAGCACCAGCGTAGCGGCGGCGACCAGCAGAGTAATGGTCTGAAAGCGCAGCACCGTCTTCAGCGTGCGCCCGTAGAAGGCAATAATTTTTTCAAATGCCCGCTCGGAAACCCGATAGAAGCGGCCCTGCCTTTCGGGCGGTGTGTAGCGCAGCAAGCGCGCTGACATCATCGGTGTGAGAGTAAGCGAAACGAAGGCCGACAAGATGATGGTCACCGCCAGCGTCACGGCGAACTGACGGAACAGGCGTCCCGCGATGTCGCCCATAAAAAGCAGCGGGATCAACACTGCGATCAGCGAGACCGTTAAAGATAGAATCGTGAACCCGATCTGTTCGGCGCCCTTCAGAGCCGCCTTCAGCGGCGTCTCTCCCTCCTCGATGTATCGAGAAATGTTTTCGATCATCACGATCGCGTCGTCCACGACAAATCCGGTGGAGATGGTGAGCGCCATCATCGTGAGATTGTTCAGGCTGTAGCCCACCAGATACATCACGCCAAAGGTTCCAACCAGCGAGAGCGGCACCGCCACGCTCGGGATGATGAGCAATACAAACTGAGCCAAGAAATAGGAACATACACAAACTATCCATAGACCATGGGCGATCGATTGTCGAAGCTGCGCTTGGCGCCCCTGAAGAGCAGCCTTTAGCAGCCGCAGAAAGCGCAGAAGCTGCCGTCATGATGCGGCCTGTACGTCTCGCCGCTGCACATGTGAATCCACCATTGCCCGAAGGTTGTACTGGGCGATCTCAAGCGTTTCAAAATCAACCGCGTGCCAGCCGTGATCGGGGAATTCATCGCCATCGATCACCGACAGCCAATGGTACTGCGGGAACCTTTCATCGCTGTTCGGAATGAGGCGGGCAACGCTCCTGTTGCCAATCATCAGATGCCACTCGTCGCCGTCAGGCTGCCAGCGCTCAGCTTGATGAAGACGGATTTATTCAGATTACCGATCGGCTCTCCGGCCTTCCAAGATCGGCGGCGAAATGGTTTCGCACGTTCAGGTGGAGGAAGCGCTTCATCGCGCCCTCGGATGCTTTGAGCCGCGCATGGTGGTGACCTCGGTCTCCGACGAGCAGAAAGGCGAGCGCTTTTTTTGCTTTATATGGAATTAGGAATGAGCGTGGATGAACTGCTCAAGCGCATGCGTGATTCCGGCCTTCCCAAACTGTGGGTTCCCCGCAAGGAAAACTTTTTCCCGGCGCCCGAACTGCCGTTCCTTGGGCAGCGGAAACCTGCATTTGAAGTTGTGAGGAA
>CAVRZH010000206.1:0-47619 GCA_963725455.1 Bryobacterales bacterium | reverse complement strand
CAGCCGCGAATGGTACAACAGAAACCAGCCAAAATTCCGCAGGCCCTAGACCGGATGGATTCCTGAAAAGCAACCGCAGATCCTTCATCGCCCGCTGCGGCGGGCTCTTCAGGATGACAACTCGACTGGAACCAGGGCTTCGGCCCAAGCTCGTTGGGCCGCTCGTTGCCAGCATCCCGATCTGGATTTATCTCGGGTTAGCTTCCGGATTGATTCTCGCGCATTGCCCGGGCGAAACCGAGCAGTTCGCCGGCTGTCTCGCCCTTCATCCGCAGGCCCATCAGGAACGCGGATATTTGGGGCGTACTGGCCGAGCCGTTCAAAATGGTGAGCATGGCTTCGCGAGCTTCGCCGGCGGACAAATCTTCATTGGCGGCCAGCTTATGCAGGAAGGGCAACAACATTTGAGGGTTCGACCGTGAGTTTATCATGCGTCAGCCGGACATGAGCCAGCGCCCCGCGCGCGCAAGAGCGTTCGATATAATGACCCCTGCCAATGAAGATCGATCTGTTTAATCACTTTTTCCCGCCGCGTTACGCGCACGATGTAATCGAGGCTGGCCTGGCGGGCAAAGACATGGGGAAGCGCGTGAGGAACGTGCCCACCATCGCCGATCTGGATGCGCGATTTCGCGTCATGGACGAATTCGGCGAGTACTGCCAGTTTCTCACGCTGCCGGCGCCGCCGATGGAAACCATGGCGTCCTCCGAGAAGTCCCCCGAGTTTGCGCGGATCGCAAACGATGGATTGGCTGAACTGGTCGCCAAATACCCGGACCGTTTCATTGGATTCGCTTCCTCGCTCCCGATGAACAACGTGGATGCCTGCGTGAAGGAAATCGAGCGCTCGGTTACCCAACTCGGCGCGCGCGGGTTTCAGATTTACACCAATGTCGCGGGCAAGCCTCTGGATTTGCCCGAATTCGCCCCCATCTTCGAAGAGGCGGCGCGCCGCGACCTCACCATCTGGATGCATCCCGCGCGCGGCGCCGATTTCCCGGACTATCAGACCGAAACGAAATCCAAGTACGAAATCTGGTGGACCTTCGGCTGGCCGTATGAAACCAGCGCGGCGATGTCGCGCATCGTATTCTCCGGCATGTTCGATCGGCATCCGAACCTCCGGATTGTTACGCATCACATGGGGGGAATGATCCCGTATTTTGAGGGACGCGTCGGGTACGGGTGGGACGCGCTGGGTTCGCGCACCTCCGATGAAGACTATGTTTCGCTCCGTCAATCCATGAAAAAGCGGCCCGTTGATTATTTCCGCAACTTCTACGCCGATACGGCTCTATTTGGCGGGCAGGCCGCCACCCGGAACGGTCTGGATTTCTTTGGCGTAGATCACTGCGTTTTCGCGTCGGACGTGCCTTTTGAACCGAAGCCCGGACTCTACATTCGCGAGACCATCCGCTGCATTGAGGGCCTGGACATCAGTGCCGCGGACAAGCGGAAAATCTATGAGGGAAATGCACGCCGCCTGCTCAAGCTGTTCTAAGGAGATGGTATGAAGCTGTTTTGGGCTATTGGCTTATTGGTTGCGTCCGCTTCGTTTTCCACGGCGAGGGCTGCCACTTGCGAGAGCCTGGCGTCGCTGGCGCTGCCGGACACCACCATCACGCTGGCGCAGTCGGTTGCAGCGGGCGATTTTATACCGCTGGGCAAGAGAGGCGGACCTCCACCCGCGGTGGCATTTAAGGACCTGCCCGCATTCTGCCGCATCGCAGCCACCTTGAAGCCATCCAGCGATTCCGATATCAAGATCGAAGTTTGGCTGCCGCTATCGGGATGGAATCGCAAGTTTCAGGCGGTGGGTAATGGCGGCTGGGCCGGTGTAATCAGCTATCCGGAGATGGCCGAGGCGCTGCACGATGGCTACGCGACATCTTCGACCGATACCGGGCACGTCGGCGCCACTGGCAGTTTCGCCATCGACCATCCCGAGAAGCTGATCGATTTCGGATATCGGGCGGTTCACGAAATGACGGTGCGGGCGAAATCCGTCATCGACGCTTTCTATGGCGCCGCGCCGCGGATGTCTTACTGGAATGGATGTTCCACCGGCGGGCGGCAAGGCCTGAAGGAAGCCCAGCGATTTCCGGACGACTATGACGGTATCGTAGCCGGGGCCGCGGCGAATCCCAGAACCCGGCTCTCGTCCTGGCAGATCTGGCTGGCGCAGGGTGTTCTGGATGCGCACAACTACATTCCGGCGAGTAAGTATCCGGTCATCCACAAGGCCGTGCTGGAAGCTTGCGACGCTGCGGACGGAGTAAAAGATGGCCTGATCGAGGATCCAACGCGCTGCCATTTCGATCCCAAGACCATCGCATGCAAAGCGGGCGATCAGCCCACCTGCCTTACCGCCGGGCAAGTGGAAGCGGCGGAAAGAATGTATACGGCTCCCACGAATTCCCACACCGATACGCCGGTCTATTTCAACGTTGAACCCGGCAGCGAACTTGGGTGGAGCATGCTGGCTCGCGGGCCGGAACCTTTCTCGGCGGCCACCGATCAGTTTCGCTATGTGGTGTTCAAGAATCCCCAATGGGACTGGCACTCTTTCGATCTGGATAAGGATGTCGCGCTGGCCGACGAGATGGATCACGACACCATCAATGCCGGCGATCCGAACCTCAAACCCTTTGTTTCTCATGGGGGCAAGCTGCTGATGTACCACGGCTGGGCTGATCCCGGCGTTCCGCCGCTGGCGAGCGTCAATTACTATAAGACCGCCGTGGACACGCTGGGTGGCGAGCGCAAGACGGAGGATTCCATCCGTCTCTTCATGGTCCCAGGCATGGGACATTGCGGCGGTGGCGAAGGTCCGAATCACTTCGACATGATGAGCGCGATAACGGCATGGCGCGAGGGCGGTCACGCTCCCGGGCGTATTCTCGCTTCGCATCGTAGCGATGGCAAAGTAGATCGCACGCGGCCCTTGTGCGCCTACCCGCAGGTGGCGAAGTATAAGGGAAGCGGCAGCATCGATGAAGCCCAGAACTTCGTTTGCGCCGCGCCCGGCATCTAGTAATGCACGCCCCAGCATAGCTATTTCTAAGCGCCGGCATTTCTAATATGATGGGACACTATGCGATTTCTAGTGGTGCTGTTCGCGCTTACAGCGGCGTGCGCGCAGCAGAGTTCGCCGGATGGTGCGACGCATTCCGATTGGCCGCACTATGGGGGAACGCAGCTCTCCTGGCGCTACAGCGCGCTTGACCAAGTAAACGCCGCTAACGTGAAAAACCTCGTGCCGGTTTGGCAGTTTCAGACGGGCGACTACGCAGAGAATCTGCAGGCCACCCCGATTGTGGTGGACGGCGTGATGTACCTGATCACGCCGCGCATCCAAGTGTTCGCACTCGATGCTGCCACTGGACACCTGCTCTGGCAATACAAGTATCCGACGCCGAGACCGGGTAAGCCGGGTGGCATGACGTTCCTGCAAAATCGCGGCGTAGCAGTGAGCGGCGGCAAAGTTTTCTTTGGCACCACCGATAATTATCTGGTCGCGCTGGATGCTAAGACCGGCGCCGAAGAATGGAAGGTGAGCGTGGACGATCCACGCCAGTGCGGCTGCGACATCACGGCCGCGCCGCTGGTGGTGAAGGACAAGGTGATTGTTGGCGGCACCGGCGGCGACGCCGCGCATCGCGGATACCTGACGGCGTTTTATACCAAGACCGGGCGTCTGGCGTGGCGCTGGTATGTGATTCCGGGACCCGGAGAAAAGGGTCACGAGACATGGAAGGGCGATAGCTGGAAGCTGGGCGGTGGCGCTCCGTGGATGACCGGCTCATTCGATCCGGAATTGAATCTGGTTTATTGGGGCACGGGCAACGCGGGCGGCGACTTCAACGATGAGGATCGTCTGGTGCCGGGCGCGAAAGGCAAGGAAGCCAATCTCTACACGGCCAGCGTGGTGGCGCTGGATGCCGATACCGGCAAGCTGCGATGGTATCACCAGGAGGTCCCGGATGATTTGTGGGACTTCGATTCCGCTTATGAATGCGTACTGATCGACCGGCCCATCAACGGCCAAATGCGCAAGCTGATGGTTCACATGAACAAGAGCGGCGTGACGTTCGTACTGGATCGAGTGACGGGTGAATTCATCGGCGCCTTCTCCATGCCGGAAGTCCAGACCTGGATCTCAGGCATCACCGAAGACGGCAAGCTGGTAGGACGCCGCGAGCCTGAAGCGGGCAAAGTGGTGACCACATGTCCCAGCGCGGCGGGCGCGAAAAGCTGGAACTCGATGGCGTACTCGCCGCGCACCGGTTATGTTTATGCGCCGATCAACGAAGTCTGCAACGATCTGAGGTCAGAATCAACCGAAGCGGTGGAAGGGCGCTTCCACGCCAACGGCGGATTTACGTTCAAGCTGCCACCGGATCGAAAAACCTACAGCCACATCGACGCGTGGGATCCGATCACGCGCAAGCGCGTTTGGAGTATGCCGTATCGGTATGTTCTGCTGGCTTCCGTGCTCGCCACGGCAGGCGATCTGGTGTTCTCGGGCGATCCCGAAGGCGACTTCTTTGCCCTGGATGCACGCACGGGCAACAAGCTTTGGAGCTATCAAACCGGCGCGGGAAATCGTGGATCGGCTGTGTCGTATTCGGTTGGCGGCCGGCAGTACATTGCAACTCCGACGGGATGGCAGCAGGCCATCACGGGCGCGCAGCTCGCGCCGTTATTTCCCGATCAGCACTGGCGTGCAGGTTCTACGCTGATCGTATTCGCACTGCCGGAGGCGTCCAAATGAGAACGGCGCTACTGCTACTGCTGGTGCCGGTATTCGGATGGTCGCAGAGTGCGGGCGAGAAGGTGTTCGCTCAGTCCTGCGCCACCGGGTATTGCCACGGCGCGAAAGGTACGCCGGCCGGAGCTCCCAGATTAGCCGGCCGCGGGTTCGACCAGGCGTACATCACCAGTACGGTCATGCGGGGCCTTCCAGGGACCGCGATGCCCGCGTTTGGAACCACGCTGTCGCGCACTGAGTTGTCCGCCGTGATTGCCTACGTGGCGATGTTGAACGGGATCACCAATCCGAACATAAATTTGGGGCCCGGTCCAGGCAGTGCGGGGCCTGCCGAGCCGCCGCTTTCGCCAGAAGCAGAGCGAGGGCGGGCACTGTTCTTCGATGCGGTTCGCGGCTTCGCGCGCTGCTCGACTTGCCATGAAGTAAACGGCATCGGGATTCCTGTAGCTACGCCGATCGCGAGGATTCCAGCCGATGCAGCGGCTGTTCGCGCGCTTGCGACCCCGGACGTTCAAACGGCTACTGTAGACGGAGACGCCATGCCCGCGCTGATCGTGAGCCAGGGCAAGACGCGCGCTCTGTTTTACGATCTGACGTCAGTACCGCCGGTGCTGCGAACGGTGGATCCCGGTACGTTGAAGCTGACGGAAGGCAGCGCGTGGCGTCATGCCTCGGTGATTGGCGCGTACAACGATGCTGAACTCACCGCCATCTTGGGCTTTTTGCGCGCAGCCATCCGTCCCTGAACGTCCTCAACGGCGAATCAGTTCAAACGCGAAATCGGTTCCCAAGCCCTGCGCATACGCCATCGAGATCCAGAGCAGGGCGAACGGCTCCAGGAGACGCGCCTGCTTGAGAGGCCCGGCGTCCACCGCTTCAAAAACCAGTTCGCTAATCAATTTCTGCACCACCTGCTTGGCCTGCGGGTCGTCGCCGCAATAGAACAGCACAGGCTTGTGTCCCTGAAAAGATGGATCGGCCATGATGTTCGCCCCCACCGTGTTGAACGCCTTTACCACTTTTGCCCCTCGAGCCCACCCGGCAACCTGCTCGCCAGCCGAAGTTGTTGAGCCGAGCGCGAGGCCCGAAAGATCCGGCAGCAACGGATTGGTGGCGTCGATCAGGATTTTTCCGCTGAGATCGCCGAGGCCGGCGATGATCTGCTCCGTGGCGGCCCAGGGCGTCGCAAGCAGCAGCACGTCATTGTCACGAGCGGTGTCGGCAAGACTGGCCGCGCTCGTTTTGCCGCTCGCCTTAGCGGCGAGTTGTTGCATATCGAGCCCTTGCGGGTTGCGGGTTCCGAAGACCACCTCATGACCCGCCTTGGCCCAACGGCTGCCGAGGGCGCTGCCGACGTTGCCTGAACCAATGATGCCGATTTTCATTTTCAATTGTCCTCGCTGTTTCTATTTTGCCAACATGTAGGCATGGCGCTGCAATTCACCACATCCTACCTGGAGGATTCCATCGGGATTTTCCGTTACTACAAGAAGCTCGCCGAGCGCGCGATGCAGCAGGTGAGCGACGATCAGCTTTTCGCGGTTCTGGATGGCAAGATGAACTCGATCGGGGTGATGGTGAAGCATCTGTCGGGGAACATGCGCTCGCGCTGGACCGATTTTCTTACCAGTGACGGCGAGAAACCGGGTCGCGACCGTGACGAGGAATTTTCCCGTCCGCCGGCGACGCGCCAAGCGTTGCTTGAAATGTGGGAGGACGGCTGGCAGCGTTTGCTCGGAACGCTGGAGTCTCTATCAGACGCCGATCTCGGCCGCACCATCACCATTCGCGGCGAACCGCATTCAGTGATGCAAGCCATCAACCGCCAGGTGGCACATTATTCTTATCACTGCGGCCAGATCGTATTTCTGGCCAAGCATTTTTGTAGCGACGGATGGCAGACCTTGAGCGTGCCGCGCGGGAAGTCCGTCGAGTTTACGAATAGAGTGAAGGCGGGCGAAGCGAGCCAGCGCTAATCACTTCGAGCCGGTGGTGACGCTGGCGGGCCGGTGGATTTCCTGCAGGCTCCAGACCCGAATGGGATCACGTTTACGCGAAACGATCGCCTGCGCCGCGGCCTTCGCGCCGCTGATGGTGGTGATGCACGGAATGCGGTACGCGACAGCCGTACGTCGAATATCGCGTTCGTCCTTGAACGTATGGCCGCCGGTGGTGGTGTAGATCACCAGCTTCACTGAGCCAGCCTTCATGATGTCCACCGCGTTCGGGCGTCCTTCGTTCACTTTGAAGACTGTTTTTACTTCGAGGCCGGCGGCCTTTAAGACCGCTGCTGTACCGCGCGTGGCGGCTAGCTGGAAACCTTGCTCGGCGAACCGGGAGGCGACGTCCACTGCCACGGCCTTGTCGCGATCGTTCACGCTGATGAACACCACGCCGCTCTGGGGCAGAGGAGTGCCGGCACTCAATTGCGCCTTGCCGAACGCTTCGCCGAAGTTCTCGCCGACGCCCATCACTTCGCCCGTGGAGCGCATCTCGGGGCCCAACGCCGGGTCGACGCCCGGAAATTTTCCGAACGGGAACACGGGCGATTTTACGAAGCACTGCGGTACAGGTAAAACACCGGAGGTGCGGCCGCCGGTGATATGTTCGAAGTCGCCCAGTTTCTTGCCCAGCATCAAGCCGACCGCCAGCTTCGGCAGCGGAACACCGGTGGCTTTGCTGACGTATGGAACGGTGCGTGACGCCCGCGGGTTCACTTCCAGCACGTACACTTTGCCGTCTTTGATCGCGTACTGCACGTTCATCAGGCCGATGACGTGCAGCGCGCGCGCTAAACGCTCGGTGTACTCTTGAATCGTTTTGAGCACCGCGCTCGAAAGGCCCTGCGGCGGCAGAACGCATGAGCTGTCGCCGGAATGCACGCCGGCTTCCTCAATGTGTTCCATGATGCCCGCGATCAGCACCCCGCCTTCGCTATCGGCGAGCGCGTCCACGTCTACTTCCGTCGCGTCTTCCAGGAACCGATCGATGAGCACTGGCCGCTCTTGCGAGAAGATGACCGCTTCGCGCATGTAGCGCCGGACCATCTCTTCGTCATAGGCGATCACCATGGCGCGGCCGCCCAGTACGTAACTTGGGCGCAACAGCACCGGGTAGCCAAGACCGCGAGCCACCGCGCTAGCTTCTTCAACGCTGGAGGCCGTACCGTTGGCGGGTGATGGAATGCCGAGATCGTCCAGCAGCTTGCCGAACAACTTACGATCTTCCGCGAGATCGATATCGGCGGGATCCGTGCCGATGATCGGCACTCCAGCGGCTTTCAACGGAAGCGCGAGATTCAGCGGCGTCTGGCCGCCGAACTGGACGATGACACCGTCCGGCTTCTCGACATCGTAAATGTTCAGAACTTCTTCGAGCGTCAGCGGCTCGAAATACAGGCGATCGCTGGTGTCGTAATCCGTTGAGACCGTCTCCGGATTGCAGTTGACCATGATGGACTCGCGATCGAACTCGGCCAACGCGTACGCAGCGTGGCAGCAACAATAGTCGAACTCAATGCCCTGGCCGATCCGGTTGGGTCCACTACCCAGGATCATGATCTTTTTGCGATCGTCGGGATTGGACTCGTTCTCCGATTCGTAGCTCGAATAAAGATACGGCGTGAAGCTCTCGAATTCGGCGGCGCAGGTATCCACTCGATTGAAGACAGCGCTTACGCCGAGCTCCTTGCGGCGCGCGCGCACCTGGCCGGCGTCGGAGCCTAGTAAGTGCCCGAGCTTCGGGTCGGAAAGGCCATCGCGTTTGGCCCCGAGGATTTGTTCGCGCGAGAGTGCGGACAGACTTTGGCCCGAGAGTTCGCGTTCCAGATCGGCCATCTCGCGCAGTTGCTTCAAGAACCACGGATCGATGGAAGTAATCTCATGGATTTGTTCCACGGTCCAGCCCTGTTCCAGCGCGAACCGGATATAACCCAAACGCTCCGGATTGGGAGTGATCAAGCGCTGGCGGATGAGCTCCGGATCGAATGTTTCTGACGTTACCGCCTTGCCGGTTTCAAGACTGCGCAGTCCTTTCCCCAGAGCTTGCTTGAACGTGCGGCCAATGGCCATCACTTCGCCCACCGACTTCATCTGCGTCCCGAGCACCGGCTCGGCGCCCGGAAATTTCTCGAACTGCCAGCGCGGGATCTTGACCACCACGTAGTCCAGCGTCGGCTCGAAGCAGGCCGGGGTCACTTCCGTGATGTCGTTCTTAATTTCATCCAGACGATAACCCACCGCCAGCTTCGCCGCGATTTTTGCGATCGGGAATCCGGTGGCTTTGGAGGCCAGCGCCGAACTGCGCGATACACGCGGATTCATCTCCACGATCACCATGCGCCCGTTTTCCGGATTGATGGCGAACTGCACGTTCGAGCCACCGGTATCCACGCCGATTTCACGCAAGCACCTGAGCGAGGCGTCGCGCATCATCTGGTACTCGCGGTCGGTAAGCGTTTGCGCGGGTGCAACGGTGATGGAATCGCCGGTGTGAACGCCCATCGGATCGAAGTTCTCGATGGAACACACGATGATGGCGTTGTCAGCCAAATCGCGCATCACCTCCAGCTCGAATTCTTTCCAGCCCAGGACGCTCTCTTCGATCAGGACCTCATGTACCGGCGATAGATCCAGGCCGCGCTCCAAGATCTCCACCAGATCTTCGCGATTGTAAGCGATGCCGCCGCCCGAACCGCCTAGCGTGAAGCTGGCGCGCAGGATGACCGGATAGCCGATGCGGTTGGCGAAGAGCAGCCCGTCATCGACGTTGTTCACCAGTTGCGATTGCGGAGTTTCCAGACCGATCTTCCGCATTGCATCCTTGAACAACAAGCGGTCTTCGGCCTTCTTGATGGATTCGATTTTGGCGCCGATCAGCTCTACGCCATACTTGTCGAGCACGCCCGCTTCGGCCAGATCGACGGACAAGTTGAGGCCCGTCTGACCGCCCACGGTGGAGAGCAGCGCATCCGGACGCTCGCGGCGAATCACCTCTTCGGCGAATGGAACAGTCAGGGGCTCCACGTAAGTGCGGTCCGCTAGATCGGGATCGGTCATGATGGTGGCCGGGTTGGAATTGATCAGCACTACCTCATAACCGTCGGCTTTGAGCGCCTTGCAAGCTTGCGCGCCGGAATAGTCGAATTCGCAGGCCTGGCCGATGACAATGGGACCGGAGCCAACGATCAGGATGCGATGAAGGTCGTTACGTCGAGGCATGGGTTAGGAACTCACAGCCTTGTGTTCACACCAGCGTGAACGCGGCACGCACCAGTGCGTGCGCAACATTTGTCTCATTTATTGCTATCGTCCTTGATCATTTGCATGAAGTCGTCAAACAAGTAATGTGAATCGTGCGGGCCCGGCGCCGCCTCCGGATGGTATTGCACGCAGAACACCGGCTCGCTACGATGCCGGAAACCCTCCAGCGTCTGATCGTTCAGATTGATGTGCGTCAGATCCACTTCGTTCATATTCAGCGAATCGGGATCCACCGCGAAGCCGTGGTTGTGGGATGTAATCTCCACCCTCTCGGTCATTCGGTTCAACACCGGATGATTGGCGCCGCGATGGCCGAACTTGAGTTTGTAAGTCTTGCCGCCTAGCGCCAGTCCCAGAATCTGATGGCCCAGGCAGATCCCGAACACCGGCTTCTTGCCGATCAGCTTGCGGACCTGCTCTGCCTGGAACTCGAGCGGCTCGGGGTCGCCCGGCCCGTTGGAGAGAAACACACCGTCCGGCTTGATAGCGAGCACGTCCTCGGCCGAAGTGAGCGCGGGCACCACGGTCACACGCGCGCCCACCTGCACCAATCGCCGTAAAATGTTGCGCTTGATTCCGTAGTCGTACGCCACCACGTGGCAGAACTGCTCAGCGGTTTTGACGAGCGAATCGGAAGAGGAGCAGGGCGCGACAGGCTGGTTCCAGGAGTATTGCTTGGCCGTAGACACGCGCGTCGCCAAGTCTAGCCCGGCCATGGAAGGAGCACGCCGCGCACGCTCGATCAGTTCCTGATGGTCCGCGCTACCCACCGATAGAATTCCACGCATCACCCCGCGCGTCCGCAGGTGACGGACCAACGCCCGGGTGTCGATCTCGGCCGCTACCGGGATTCCGTTTTCGGAGAGAAACTGCTCCGCATTCTCTTCCGATCGCCAATTGCTGGCAACGCGAGAGAACTCGCGCACCACCAGGCCTTCAATGTAAGGTCGCGCGGCCTCCTGGTCATAGGCGTTCGCGCCGTAATTTCCAATCTGCGGGTTGGTCAGAACGACGATCTGGCCGGCATATGACGGATCGGTGAAAATCTCCTGGTAGCCGGTGATGGCGGTATTAAAGACCACCTCGCCCAGGCTATCTTTTGGCGCACCAAAACTCTTGCCCTCGAAGACCGTCCCGTCTTCCAGGGCGAGGATTGCAGCATTCAATTCGGATTGTCCTCCAGTGTTCTCGGGAAGGAGTGTCTCTCATATTGAAGCATGTCGCGGCGCTCGGTTCAATAGGCGGTACCCAATAGGCGGCGACTAATAGGCTGCATGCGGCTGCGCGGCGTATAATTGTAACTTCGCGCTCCGTCAGATTGGAATACATCGTGTGGAAGGGTGACTATTTTTTCCTAATTCGCAACCTGGTCGAGAAGGACTTCAAAGTCCGCTATCGAAACATGTCGCTGGGTGTGTTGTGGTCGCTGTTGAATCCCCTGATCATGATGGGGATCCTCACATTCATCTTCACCAAGATCTTCGCTCAGGCCCACGACAAGGATTTCCCGCTGGCGGTGTTGTGCGGACTGGTTCCCTTGAACTTTTTCACACTGGCGTGGGTTACAGGCGCGTCATCGATATTGGATAACGCTCCGCTCATCAAGAGAGTGCCGGTGCCGCGGCACGTCTTCCCCGTCGCGAGCATCCTGTCGAATTGCCTGCATCTGCTGATTCAGATCGTACTGCTGCTCGGCATCATCCTCGTGTTCGGACGTGGCGTGAACATCTATTGGCTTTGGTTGCCGCTGATCTGGGGCCTGGAGATTCTGTTCGTCTTGGGTTTGGCGCTGGCCTTTTCGGCAATCAACGTTTATGTGCGGGACACGCGTTATGTAATCGAGTCCACCAACACGGTGCTCTTTTGGCTGGTGCCCATCTTTTATTCCTTCGCGCTCATTCCGGCTCGCTTCCGGGGCATCTATGAAATTAATCCGGTGGCAGCTCTGGTCCTGATGATGCGCAATGTTTTGCTCGAAGGCCACGCGCCGCTGGGTTCCACCCTGATTCGTCTGACCATCGTCTCGGTTGTCATGTTCGGCACCGGATTGTTCGTGTTTGGGAAACTGAAAAATGGTTTTTACGCACGCTTGTAGACCGGCATGCTGATCGAATTTCAAAACGTCTCTAAGTGGTTTCCGCATAGTACCGGACGCCAGTTGCTGCGGACCCACATTGCACGTTGGTTCGGCAGAGTGCATAACCAGCCCTTCTATGCGTTGCGCAATGTTTCCTTTCGCCTGGAAGACGGGGAGAGCCTGGCGATTGTCGGTTCTAATGGCGCTGGAAAAAGTACGCTGTTAAGCTTGGCGGCGGGACTCACCCAACCCGACCAAGGCCAGGTGCGGGTAAACGGCCGGCTTGCGGCGCTGCTTGAATTGGGTTCTGGATTCCATCCGGATTTGACCGGCGCGGAGAATCTGGTGCTGAACGCGGCGCTGCTCGGGTTGTCCAAACGAAAGACCAGACAATTGTTCGACCGCATCGTGGAATTCTCAGGCATCGGGGAGTTCATCGACGATCCACTGCGCACCTACTCCAGCGGCATGGTTATGCGGCTGGCGTTCTCGGTGGCCATTCAATGCGAGCCCGATATTCTGCTGATCGACGAGGTTCTGGCCGTGGGCGACGCCAGCTTTCAGGAGAAGAGCAAGGACGCGTTGGTGGCCTTTCGGCGTGCCGGCAAATCGATGCTGTTCGTATCGCACTCGGCAGGCTCCGTTCGAGAGATGTGCGATCGCGCCCTCTGGATCGATCATGGCGCTGTGATGATGGATGGCCGGGTGGATGAAGTGTTGGACGCCTACCAGGGGCGCGCGGTCATACAGCAGGGGCTCTGAACAAGTTGGCGTTCTCTTCCATGAAGCAGCCTTCGTCGGCGCAGGTGCTCGCGGCCACTGCGATGGTCGCTTTGTTGGCCGCTTGGAGCATGCTGGGTTTTTACAGCGTTACCGAAGAGGCCACCGGCGCCAATGCCGACGTCTACAAGATCGGCGAACAGGCGTCACGCTTTCAGGACCTTATGTCCGCATTGCCCGCCAGCGGAATCATTGGCTACGTCTCCGATGTGCCGGCCGGCCAGACGCTGAGCGGCGTACTTTATAGCGGCCTCGAATACACCCTGGCGCCTCGTCTGGTGACCAACCAAAGCGTGACCCCCCCGCCCCAATGGGTGATCGGAGATTTTTCGAAGCCCTTGGACGTCGTCCAGTTTGGGAAGGCCCACGGCCTGGCCCTGGTGCGAGATTTCGGGAACGGTGCCGTGCTGTACAAGAACGAGGCGCGCTAGAATGCTGCAGTCGATTTCAATCTGGTTGGCCGTGCTCATTGGATTTCTCCTGGTTCAAGCTATCGATCCGGTGCGAGACAGGCGCCCGCGTTGGGCCGCGGTTGTCTTCGATGCGGCGTTGGGAGCGGGCATCGGCATCGGGCTGACGTCTATTATTTTTCTGCTGCTGGAGGTTTCCGGAGTCGCCACTCCGGCGGTCATTTTCGGCATCGATATCCTGCTGGCGGCGGTTCTGGCGTGGCATTGGTTTCAGACGCGAAACAAGAACATTGATCGCGCCACTGCCGCTGACGCGATGCCAGGTTTTCGCTGGACGTGGGTGCTGGCGGTGGCATTCGGAATTGTTCTGGTGATCGCTTGGACCCGTTTGGTGCAGATGGCAACGGCGTTGCCCGTGGGCGACTGGGACGCCTGGGCAACCTGGAATTTGCGGGCCAAATTTCTCGCCGGACCGGGCGGCGCCTGGCGCTACGCATTGTCGCCGCTGCTCAGCGGTACCCATCCCGACTATCCATTGCTCCTTTCTGCTTTCGTCGCTCGCTCGTGGAAGGCCAGTGGCACGGTGAACACTTTCGCTCCGGTTGTTACGGCGCTGCTATTCTTTGCGGCGCTGCTTGCGCTCCTGGTGAGTGCGGTAGCGCTGCTGCGTGGGACCGCCTCGGCGCTCGTCGCTGGCCTGGTGATTCTCTCCACTACCTCTTTACTGGTCTGGGCGCCCGCGCAATACGCTGACATTCCGCTAGCGTTTTATTTCCTGGCCGCGACGGCTCTTGTGTTTCTGGAGCCTTCCGAAACGGCCCGCTGGCAATGCGCGTTGCTTTGGGCGGGTCTTTGCGCGGGGCTGGCGGCCTGGACCAAGAACGAAGGGGTTGTGTTCCTGGGCTGTCTCATCCTCGTGTTCTTTGCCTTTACACTGTGGAGGCGGCGGATGAGGCCTGCACTGTCCCGCACAGCCTGGTTGCTGGCGGGGGCCGCTCCCGGGGTGATCCTCACCGTGTGGCTGAAGTTCTTCCTCGCGGCCGCAGTGGATCCCTTGGTTACGCAGGGCGTTTCCGGGCTTACGCGCCTGCGCGACCTCAACCGGTACGTACAGGTGGCGAGGGGATTCTTCGACAACTTGCTCAACCTCGGCTCTGGCATCGCGCATCCGCTGATTCTGCTCGCCATCCTCGCGATCATCATACGCTGGCAGGTGGAAGAACGGTACAAGTTGCCCTCTCTGATCGCGATCGCCATTCTCAGCCTGATGTTCCTGTCCTACTGCCTGGTGTTTTTGATTACGCCGACGGGCCTGGCATTGATGCTTGGGAGCACGTTCGATCGCCTGATTGTACAAGTCTGGCCTAGTTTTCTCTTAGTCTTTTTTGTCGTGCTCCGCAGCATTGCCGACCCTGCACCGGTGGCCCTTGCCAGGAGCGTTGAGACGCGAAGATCGCCGTTGCGATCGGGCAAGCTGGCCGGTAAGAAAGTGAAGTGATTTGACCTGGTCTCGGTTCCGTGTTGCCGCCCTGGTTCTACTGGGTGTTTTGCTCGCCACGAATTTCTATCGCGCGGCCACCCAATCCATCGTTCACGATGAAGCGCTGACCTGGGAGTTCTACCTCGCCGGGCCGGCTTCCAACATCTTCCACTATTACGACGCGAACAATCATTTTCTGGCGACGGTACTTTTCCGGATCTCCACCACGCTCTTTGGGCAATCGGAATTTGCGTTGCGCCTGCCCACCGTTCTCGCCGGTGCCTGGTTCTACTGGACTGTCTTCCGCTTGTGCGCGCTGGTTTTGGGCGACGGCTGGCTGTTTCTGCTGGGCTGCGCGGCTCTCACGTTAAACCCGCTTCTGCTCGACTTTATGGTTGCCGCGCGTGGCTATGGCCTGGCTATCGCCGGCCTGTTCTGGGCTTTGTATCAAATGCTACTGTGGTTTCACGAGCGTGAAGCTGGGGCGCCTGACCAGCGCCTACGCCAGCGGCTATGGAAAGCCGCGCTGGGATGCTCCATCGCCGTAGCAACAAATCTGACCCTCGTCATCCCAGTGGCTATCCTGGCCATCACTTTCTCGGTGCTCATCGTGCGCTGGAGCGAAAAGGCCGCCGCGGACACCCCGCCGGTATCTCCGGCCGCTGGCAAAACTCGTAAGAAAAGTAAGAAGCCCAAGCTGGAAGCAGCGGTCAGGCCGCCATCCCCTTACGCCAGGCTCATCCACTTTGTCGTTCCAGTAGCTGTGTTGGCCATCGCCTTTCTACTCGCCGCGCCGATTGAATTGGCCCGCAGTGAAAACTTTTACGTCGGGTTGCCAACGGCCGTGGCGAGTTTGCGCAACATGATGGAAAGCTCCTTCGCATATGGCGACAGTTCCGGCGTGCTACACAATATCGAACGAGTGTGGAGCAACATCGCGGTGGTGTTTGTGCCGCTGGTCGCGCTGGCGGCCCTGGTGCTGGTGGCGGCCAAACCACCGTGGCGATCCACGGCGCAACGCGCCACCCTGCTCGCCTCTCTCGCCGTGGCCGGTTCGGCGATTCTGTTGATACTGGCCCACTTGGTAGCCAGTCTCCCCTATCCTCAGGATCGAACGGGGATTTACTTTATTCCGTTGGCCATCTTTGCCGCTTTGGGGCTGGCGCGAATGCTTCTGGACAGCTCCGGATTCACTCGCTGGATAGGCTGCGCGGTGGCGATCCTGCTGGCGTTTTGCGCCGTCGAGTTCGCGCTTCAATGGAACACCAAGAGCTTTCTGGTCTGGCGCTTCGATGCCGACACCAAGCGGATCTTCGAGGCGATCGAAACTGCGCCGAAGCCTCCCGGTCAAGTGCGCTTGGGCGTCTCCTGGGTGCTGGAACCAGCTCTAAACTACTATCGCGTAGTGCGCAACGCCACCTGGATGATGCAGGTGGAAAGAGACGGCGTCGGCGGAGCGCGGCAGTTTTATGCGGCCACGCCCGAGGATCAAGGCACGCCAGTGTGGAACTCGCTCCGGCCGATTTATAGAGGGCCGGTCTCAGGGACGGCGCTCGCGGTTCCCAAAGCAAATCAATAAGATGCCGAAATTTCGGGCCGGCTAGTACTTTTCGGCTCTTGACCTTAATTGCAAAATGCAATATATTGATCGCAGATTGCAATATGAGGCTTGGAGAGAAACTTCGCTATCTGCGTGAGGTGGAGGGCACGCTGCGCGGATTGGGCCGCGAGATGACGCAGCAGGAAATCGTCCGCGCCATCAAGAGTGAGCTGAAACAATCCTTCAGCCAGTCCTATCTGTCGCAAATCGAAAACGGCAGCCGCCCGCACCTGACCAACGGGACACGTATGATGCTGGCGCGTTTCTTCAAGGTGCATCCGGGTTATCTGGTGGACGATCCGGAAGGTTTTCACACGGAGCTGATGTCCGACGTTCGGGTGGGCGAGGACCAGTTGGATTTGTGGCTGATTGGCGGCGTGGAGCGGTTTGCGCGGGATCCGGAAGTGAGCCGGGCGCTGCTGAGTTTGGCCAAGCACGAAGATTCGCGCAAATGCCTGTTGTTACTGGAATCGATTTTGGAGAATCCGGGCTTGGCCGACCGTCTGTTTCAAGTCTTGCGATCCGAACCTAAGCCGGTTGAGAGGAGGAGAGCCCTATGAGCTGGGAAAATTTCTATTTATTTTGCTTCTGCGTGGGCTTTCTATGCAGCCTGCTCTCGTTCCTGGCCGGTTCCTCGCATCTGCACCTGCACCTCCCGCGCGCGATGCACGGACATTCGGGGCACGGCCCGGGGGCGAAGGGATCGCAAAATTCGCCCATCAACTTCGGGACCGTCGCGGCTTTTCTGGCGTGGTTCGGCGGTGTCGGATATCTATTGAGCCGTTATTCCAGCATGTGGGCGGTGCTGGCGTTAGCGTTCGCTGTGTTGGGCGGGTTAATCGGCGCCGCGGTGGTTTTCTGGTTCCTGTTCAAGGTGCTGTTGAAGCACGATCGCGACCTGGATCCGGCTGACTACGAAATGGTCGGCGTGCTGGGTCGCTTGAGCAGTACCGTGCGTGAAAACGGCACGGGAGAAATGATCTTTTCGCAGGATGGGGTGCGCCGGGCCGCCAGCGCCAGAAGCGAGGACGGCCGGCCGATCGCCAAGGGTGTGGAGGTGGTGGTCACGCGCTACGAGCGCGGCATCGCCTATGTGCGCACTTGGGAAGAAATCAGCGAGTCGAAAAAGGAGAATTAGCAATGCGCGTTCCGGTAGAAGTTCTTACGATGGCCGGACTGATGGTCCTGGTCGTCATGTTTCTGATGGCAATGTTCGCCCGGCTCTATCGAAAAGCCGGCCCGCACGAAGCGCTGGTAGTGTATGGCTTCCGCGGCACCCGCATCGTGAAGGGCCACGGCACGGTTATTTTTCCGATGATCGAAAGCTGTCATGAGTTATCGCTGCAGTTGATGTCCTTCGACGTCGCGCCGCAGCAGGATCTCTATACCAAGCAGGGTGTCGCGGTCACCGTGGAAGCGGTAGCGCAGATCAAGGTGAAGTCCGATCCCGAATCCATCAAGACCGCGTCGGAACAGTTCCTGACCAAAACCGATCAGGCTCGTGAGGCGCTGATCCGGCTGGTGATGGAAGGCCACTTGCGTGGCATTATCGGCCAGCTTTCGGTGGAACAAATCGTGAAGGAGCCCGAGATGGTGGGCGATCGCATGCGGGCCACCTGCGCGGACGATTTGAGCAAGATGGGCCTGGAAGTGATTTCCTTCACCATCAAAGAAGTACGCGACAAGAACGACTACATTTCAAACATGGGCCGGCCGGATGTGGCCCGCATCAAGCGCGACGCCGACGTGGCCACCGCGGAAGCCGAGCGCGATACGGCCATCAAACGCGCGGAAGCGATGCGCGCAGCAGCGGTCGCCAAATCCCTGGCGGATCAGGAGCGCGTGCTGGCGGAAACACTGTCGCAGGCCAAGCAGGCCGAAGCGAATCGGGATCTGGAAATCAAGCGGGCTAATTATGCCGAGGCCACCAAGAAACAGCAGGCGCAGGCCGATAAGGCCTACGACATCCAGGCCAATATCATGCAGCAGCAGGTGATCGCCGAACAGGTGAAGATCCAACAGGTGCAGAAAGAGCAGGAGATCAAAGTACAAAAGGCGGAAATCGAGCGCCGCGAGAATGAGCTGATTGCGACCATCCTGAAGCAGGCTGAAATCGAACGAGGCCGCATTGAAGCGCTGGCGGGCGCCGAGAAGTCGCGGCTTACGGCGGAAGCGGAAGGTCATGCCTCGGCAATCCGATCGCAAGGTGAAGCCGAAGCGGAAATCATTTTGAAGAAGGGCGAGGCGGAAGCCAAGGCCATGAGCGTGAAGGCCGAGGCTTACCAGGAATGGAACCAGGCCGCTGTTGTGGATAAGCTCATTACCGGGCTGCCGGAAGTGGTGCGCGCGCTGGCTTCGCCGCTCGCGAACATCGATAAGATCACCATCGTTTCCACTGGCGACGGCGACGCCGCCGGAATGCACAAGATCACGGGCGATCTGACCAAGATTGCGGCACAGATCCCGGCATTGTTTGAAACACTTTCGGGCATGCAAATGTCCGAACTACTTGGCAAAGTCAGAACCATCGGCGACAAGGCTCCCAAACCCGGCAACGGATCGGGAACCGTCGCGAATACCTAAGGAGTTACATCATGGCACTTTTGGAGCGCGTGGCTACGCTAGTGCGGGCCAATCTCAATGACATCATCGACAAGGCCGAGGAGCCCGAAAAGATGATCAAGCAGGTAATTCTGGATATGCAGAATCAACTGCTGCAAGTGAAGACGCAGGTGGCGATAGCGATCGCCGACCAGCATCTGCTCGAAAAGAAGCGGAAGGAGAACCAGGATAAAACGGCGGAATGGGTTCGCAAAGCCGAGCTCGCTGTGGACAAGCAGGAGGACGATCTGGCGCGGGCGGCCATCGAGCGATCGCTCAGCTATAAATCCCTGGCTGAGAATTTTGGAGACCAGGTGGCCGACCAGACCGTGCAGGTGGAAAATCTCAAAACAGCTTTGCGCAAGCTGGAGCAGAAGCTGGCGGAGGCGCAGGCCAAGAGCGACGTTTTGATCGCGCAGCATCGGCGCGCGCGTGCGTTGAACAAAGCCGGAGACGCCCGCCTGGCCGTGGGGAACGCGTCCAATGCCGACGCGTTCGATCGCATGAAGGGTAAAGTGCAGCGCGATGAAGCGTTGAGCCAGGCCAAGGCCGAGTTGACCGGAGACACCATCGAGGATCGCTTTGCGTCTCTCGAGAAAGCAGAGGAAGTCAACCGGCTGCTGGCCGAGCTTAAAGCGAAGCGGGGCGCATAGTAGCGGCTGCTTCGCTGCCCCAACGTTCGGCAAGATGCGTATGGATGCCGAACTGATCCAGCGTGCGCATCACCACGTGATCCACCAGCGCGTCGATGGATTGCGGGTGATTGTAGAATGCCGGAACCGGCGGCAGAATCACCGCGCCCATCCGCGAGAGCTTGAGCATGTTCTCGAGATGAATTTCGTTCAACGGCGTCTCGCGAACTAGCAACACCAGTTTGCGGCGCTCCTTCAGCACCACGTCGGCGGCGCGGTGGATCAGGTTGTCGCCCTGGCCGGTAGCGATGGCGGCCAGCGTCCGCGCGCTGCACGGAGCGATTACCATGCCGGATGTAAGGAACGAGCCGCTCGAAACCGCCGCGCCTTGATCGGTGGCGGCGTAGGAGCAAGTGGCCATCTGTCGCACGCGATCCAGCGAGTACGAGGTTTCCTCCGCCAGCGTGTGCGCGCCCCACTTGCTGACGATCAGGTGGGTCTCCACCTTTGCACCACCAAGCGCCGATCCGCGCAGTGCTTCCAGCAATCGGACGCCAAAGATCGCGCCCGTTGCGCCTGTAATTCCGACAATCAAGCGGGGAGGGTAAGTTTCCGGCATGCGCATTTTCAACGTTTCATACACGCCCGTGAAAGTCAATTGAGCCCCAGGCAGCCTCCGCGCCCGGTTGCCAGTAGGATGGCAGGCGGTACTCCAATTGTGCTGACCTGTAAATCTTTTGCTTTCAGATAAGCTCCTAATCGACATTAATAATCCTTGACTGTGGGAGAAAAGGTGATAATATTTCTCCAATCCTTATGCCCCAAAAGGAGCGCCAGCCGGGCCGGGATGCGGTATGCTTTACGGCCGGGATCAAAGGCGCTGCGTTTTCGGCGGGTGTCATCCACGCCTACCTTGCCTCTGACCGCCCTGCTCCGAAAGTAGCCGCGGGGATTTCGACTGGCGCTCTTTCGGCTGCCGCGCTGGAACGTTGCTATCGCGAGCTTACTCCGGATGGGACCTCTCCGGAGCGCGAAATCCGTCGCTGGGGCTGGTTTCGGCGCTATCTTGACGCCATTACCTTGGAGCCTCTGGATCTCATCTGGAATGCGATACCGGATCCAGTGGATTTTTTCGCGGATAAGCCACCGGTATCCGATTTGTCCGCCGAAGCGCTGCCCCAGCAACTGCAGGACGAAGAAGTAGAGGCGCGGCGTAACTACTATCGCCTGGTGAAGTTGGGCTTGTGGTTGGCCGGCATACGGGTGTCAGTACGCGATATCTCAAGGACTATAGTTGCGCGGGTGCGCTTCAAAGAACATTACGGATATCCCCGGCTGGAGCGATTGAGGTTTTATGCCGGTTTCACCTGGATTCTGTTGAAACTGTTTCTGCATCTGTGCTTTTCCCCACAATTCACCGTGGAGCGCCCGAGATGGACTGGTTCCAGGCGATTTCCGCGCCCTCTTTTTGGATGGGCCACCTGGGGCGCCGCGCTTGGGCTTTTGGGTCTGGGAACGGGCCTTGTGCTGGACCTAGGGATTCACTATTTGCGACGCCTGCCGTCTGGGCTTGGTCCAAGCTGGAAGTGGCTCCTTGGATATCTTTCGCTATTCAGCGGGGGCGTGGTGTCGCCACTATGGGCAATGGCCTTGGAGCTGGTGCCGTCTTTCGTCAAGAGCCTGGCCCGCTACAATTTGTGGTTGTTTGCGGGAAGCTCCATCATCTTTCTGCTGGGCGTGGCGGCTTTGTTTCGTTTCGGACTGGGAGGCGCAATCCGGCATTTGCTCAGCGAACTGGGAGTGGTGCGTGGGGTGCTCCATCGCTACACGCTTCATCGCAAGCTATTTGTCCTTTTCCGGGCGGGACCGGATGATCAGGATGGCCCGGTGATTGGCAATCCGGCTCAATCTTCCGGCTCCATGCACATGCTGCTGGTTGCCGCTCCGCTTCAAACCATCCCCGGCCTCAGTAACCAGCAGCTATGGGGCGCGCCGGGCACTCCGATCGTCAAGGCGCTGCTTGGGGCGCTCGCGGTGCCCGGTATGTTCCCACCGTTGCATTTGACCAGCCGGGACGAGGTGAAGCAATGGGTATCAGAGCGGAGCATGGGACCGCTTCCCGATCGGCTAGACCTGATCGATGGCGCCGCCGTCCGGCAAAACCCGTTGCCGGCCTTGTTTTCCTGGCTACAGGGCCATGACTCGGTGGCGGGTGAGCTTTGTGGCGAGGATTCGTCGGACATCGGAGTTCACCTAGTCTACAACGTTCCCACCGAAGCCTACCAGCAAGAGCCCGGCAAACAGGCGCCTGAGAGTCTCGACATTGTCACCGCAGCATTGGCCAGCATGGAGTTGTCGCGCCGCCGGGATACCAAACTGGAGTGCCGGCAAACCAACTTCATCAGCCAAATGGAGCTGTGGGTGCGCACTATGGAGAAACGGCAGCCGCAGCAAGCTGCGGGCGCGGCCGCCGGGGCCTCTTCACATGAATCCACGGCCTCTTCGACCGTTGAACCGCGGGAGCGGTCCTATAGTGCCTTTCCGATTTTCGTCGACGAGATTGCGCCAGCCAAAGACATCACCTTCAAGAATTATCTGGCGCCGGAACGCGAAGACCTGCTCAAGAGTGCTGCGTGCGGTTGCCTTCGTTCGTTGGAAACGCTCTATCGGGAGCCATTGAGGATCCTCGAAAACGCGCAACCTTTCGATCTCTTGCGGCACCAGGATCCGGAAAACAAATTGATCGACTGCGCCGAGTTGCTGGGGCGGGTAGCCGGCGGTCGCAGCGCCTTCATAACCCCAGAGGCCCCCGGACTGAGAGAAGTATGCGCTGTTTGCACGCGAAAATTGAAGTATCGCCCCGCCACTGAGAAGCCGCCCCAGGATCTACCAGCCGAACAGTTCCCGCACCTGAACGCCGCAAAACCCCGCATCGTATTTGTGGCCAGCGGAGGAGTCTTTCGAGGTGCTTTTCACATCGGCGTGATTGCGGCCATGCAGGCGGCCGGCATTCGGCCAAACTTGGTGGTTGGCGCCTCCGTTGGGTCACTGATGGGCGGAGCCCTGGGCGCGATTTCGAAGCTGGAGCGGAACGAGGGGTGGGATTTGCTCGCTCGACTGTGTCTCACTTTCTTGCACGTCGACAAACGCGTGGCTCTCACCAAGACGCTGAAGAACGCCGCCAAGCAACTGGGTGTGCGTACCCGCCACGTCAATCTTTCTCCGGCACAATTGCGCCGCATGGTTCGCCGCGGCACGCGCTCCGATCCCGGTTACGTGGTGGCCGGCGCACCGCCTGCGCTGATTGATGCAATTTCCACCGCGTTCCTGATTCCGATCGGGCAAACTTCCGAGATTGCGTCCGAGTTCGTGGCTGGCCACATCACTGAGGCCATCAAGAAATTCCTGATGTGCATACGCCAGGAAACTCTTCGCCGTCTTGACATCGAGTGTGCATTGATGGGCACCAGCCTGCTTGAGAACACCGCGTGCACTTTGTTGGGACACGGCCGCCCGGGAATCGACCTCGATACATCGCAGCCCTACCACGATGCCGCTCATCCGGAGCGGTCTGTTTCATTCTTCTGCACCGCCTCCGATCTCAACGAACGCCGCGCGCTTTTGCTTCCCCGGGATAGTGGAAGCGCCCTGGCCTATGACTTTGTCAAGGCGGCACTCAGCTCCAGCGCGTTTCCCGTCGTATTCTCACCGCGACAGCAGGCCGAAGTTTTGCCGGGCGTGGGCGCCACAAACATCCTGTTCGCCGACGGCGGCATGTTCGATAACCTGCCGTTCATCCCTGCGATAGAACTGCTGGGCTCGGTCCAAAAGCAGTGGCTTGCCCTTCTGCAGGATACCGCCCGCGAATCTCTTAAACGCCGCTATTCCCAACCGGATCTATTTATCGCTGCCGCACTCGAGAGCCCTGGCGAGGCCGACGGCCAGATTGAGGACATTCTCGAAATCAACCACCGGGCGGCCAGCCTGAAGGTAAACATCAAGCTGGAATCCTTCCGCAGAACGTCCGCCTTGGTGGATCGCCAAATCAAGCTTCTGCTGGAGCTCGCCCAAGCGCAAAGCGTCCTCCCGGACGGCTTGCCGGAATTCATGAATGAGGCGGTTCCCGCCGGTGTGCTGAAGATCGTACCAACCGATCGCGAGCATCTGAATCGCACCTTCGCCTTCTGCTCGGCATTTGGCTTACGACGGAGAGTGGTGGCAACTTCGATAGCCGATGGGTGCTTTCAGACGTTGAAAAGCTTGGTGTCCGCCCAGACGCCCACTGACGAGTTGCTGCAACGAACGGTCCGCTGTCTGCAGGACGATGGAAGAGTCGTGAAAGTGACGGCTAACGACCCCAAAGATTCGAAGGCCGATGGAGTGCACTGCCCGTTCTTCCAGGTAAATAGCCGGCGGTTCGAGTGTCCGTTCGTCGTCTCGGCTGGCAGCTATCAAGGCGACGACAAACAGAGCGCCGCCCCGCAGTTACGGGCTATCCATAAGGCTTGCGTTCACGATGAGGCCCACCGGAAAGCATTTGCGAACGGCTAAGCTAATCCTTCGGCTTCCAACGCAGCCCGGCGGTAAATTCCACTCCGATCGAGAACTTAGCCCCGCCGATTCGCGCGCAGTGGCGCACGGAGGCATGCCCCATCAGCCCCAGTTTTGCCGCGCTGATGGTCAGATAGGTCTGCCGCGGCAGTGCTTCGGGCATCTGTAATCGCAGCCCAAGCTCGGAGATGTCCAGCGACGTCGCGCGGGCGAATTTGTCCTGGCCGCGCAGATCGCGCCAAGTAACTGTGATTTTGTGGTCGCAGGGCCGCCGGTCCTGCCTTCGCAGATCGTGTCGAGGCAAATCGTGGCGGGTTTCCATAGTCAAACTGCCTTCTGACTCAACCTTAGATCGGAATCAGGGGATTGCCATAGAACATTTGTCCCGGTACTCGTTGCTCACTCGTACTAACAATCCTTCTAACAGGCGAACCCCTGAGTGGGCCCTAGGAGCATCTTACCGGCTCGATCGGTCATTGTAGGAAATTTTGTCCACCAGATAGATCCTTCACATGACAAATGTCTCTCATTTCATTGCTTCGTCTTTGGAATGGGAAATGCCATCGTAATGACGGGAGCGTTGCAGATGGACGTCGATTCTATCCGGAGCCGATTTATCCAGGAAAACCTGCGCCGCGCCGCGATGGAACAGGACAAAGCGCGCGCCGCCCGGACGCTGCACGCCTTTCGCAATTATTTTCAGTGGTTTGAGAACCGCCTTCCGCACCTGGAAAAGCTAACGATCATGAGCCAGCTCGCCCGGCTGGAAGCAGTACATTCCCTGGATGGTTCCGGCAACGCCTCTTCGGAAGCTTGCGAAGGCTAATGCACGCTGATGGAGTAGGGCATCAGCTTGAGAAAACCCCGCTGAGACAGCTCCTGTAACGGAAGCTTACCCAGTATTTTTTCCAATCTCATCTGGACTTCGGCCGTGGGGTCCGACTGGTTAAAGAGCAGTTCCAAAACGCTGCGGCGGCCCGGATAGGGCACCAGCGTAACCCGATCGGAGGGCGACATGTGCGCCCGTTGTTTCAACACTTCGATGGCGCGATCCAAACCGCCCAATTGGTCCACCAGGCCGTTGCTCTTTGCCTCCGCGCCGGTCCAGACGCGGCCCTGGGCTAGTGGCTCAATCTGATCGAACGGTCTTTTGCGGCCTTCGGCCACGTTGTTCACGAACGCCCGGTAAAATGCGTCGATTTGCCCGCTAAGTTTCTGCCGCGCGGCATCCGTCAGGGGGACATAAGCGGAATCGATGTCAGAGTACCGGCCGCGGGTGAGTAACTGCTCATCGACGCCCACTTTATCGAAGAGCCCATGCAGCGTGAATTTCGCGAAAATCACGCCGATGGAGCCAGTAAGCGTATTGGGATAGGCGACGATGGGATCGCCGGTCACGGCGACGTAATAACCGCCCGAGGCCGCCTCGTCGCCCATGGAAATCACTAGCGGCTTTTTCTTGCTGAGGTTCTTGGCCTCATGCAGGATGTCGTCGGAGGCGACGGCATCGCCGCCCGGCGAGTCGATGCGCATGATCACGCCTTGGATGGACGAATCGTTCTCCACCTGCTTCAGCAGTTTGATGAAGCCGGTACCGGTGAAGCTTTCATCGTCCGCCGTCTCGTTACCCGTGCCGGCCGTGATCATCCCCTGTCCTACGATGAGCGCGACCCTGCGCCCCCCGCCGCCGGGTACCTGGCCCCGCACATACGCATGCGCCGAAATCCGCTTCAGTTCGCTCTGCTTCAGGCGGCTCTGCATGTCGCTGACAGCCTGGTCCTCATAGCCCAGTGAATCGATGAGCCCGCCCGCGACTGCGTCGCGCGCCAGGAACGGACCGTCGTCAATCAGTGCCCGCACCGCGTCGGGCTGCTTCTTGCGCCCTTCGGCGATGGTGGCGATCAGGTTGCCGTAGTATTGATCCAGGACCGCGTTCAGCACCTCGCGCGTCTCGGGCGTCATCGAAGTGCGGGTGAGCATGTCGCCGGCGTCTTTGTATTTGCCCGCGTGAATCACCTCGGCTTGGACCCCGAACTTATCCAGCGTCTGCTTGAAGAACATGGACTCAGCGGCTAATCCCTTCAGATCGAGCGAGTCTTCGGGTGAGATGTAGATCTTGTCGGTGGCGGAGGCGAGATAGTACTCGCGCGCCGATGGGCTGCGCAGATAAGTAACGACCGGCTTTCCGGATTTCCGGAACTGAACGATCTCGTCGTGAATCTCCTCCATCTTGCCCCAGCCGATATCCAGACCTCGCGGCTCAAAGAGAATGCCGCGAATGCGTGAGTCGGCGGCGGCTCGGCGAAACATGTCCCAGACCTGTTCCACAGAGAGGGCTGTCTGGCTCTGCAGAATCGGAATCGGAATCTGGGCGGGCAGGCGCTCGGGGACATCGCCTTCCAGATCGAGAACCAGCGTAGAGCCGTCGGCCACATTGGCCGGGCGGTTGGCGAACGATCCGGCGAAGCGGACAGCCGCGAACACCATTACCAGCAGGGTGAGCCCAACCAGCAGGACGCCCACGATGAGCCCGATCAGGAAGTTTCTCATAGATTCTCCACGCAATGAGACGCGCGAGAGAGGTGGAAGTTGTCGCTTCCAGGCACGTTACACCGCGAGCAACTTATTCTACACCGCACGGCATGGCGGGGCATCGTTCGGCGATATGCTATGGAAAGCCATGTCATCGAACGCCATCGACTCCGTTCTGAACGAACAGCGAGTTTTCGAGCCCTCCGACGAGTTCCGCGCCGGAGCGCAAATCAAGAGCCGCGCCGAGTACGAGCGCCTGTATCAGGAGGCCAAAGACGACCCAGAGGGTTTCTGGGCCAAGATCGCGCGCGAACTGCACTGGTTCAAGCCCTGGGATCGCGTCCTGGAATGGAAGCTGCCGTTCGCGAAATGGTTTCTGGGCGGCGAACTGAACGTTTCCTACAACTGTTTGGATCGTCATGTTGCCACCTGGCGCAAGAATAAGGCCGCGATCCAATGGGAAGGCGAGCCGGGCGATTCGCGCACGCTCACCTATCAGCAACTGCTGCGCGACGTCTCGCGCTGCGCAAATGTATTGAAGTCGCTGGGCATCCAGAAAGGCGATCGCGTCGCCATCTATATGGGCATGGTGCCCGAGTTGCCGATCGCGATGCTGGCTTGCGCGCGTATCGGGGCCGTGCACACCGTGGTCTTCGGCGGATTCTCCGCCCAGGCGCTCATCGATCGCATCAACGACTGCGGAGCCGTGGCGGTGATCACGCAGGACGGGGCTTTCCGCCGGGGTACCGAAGTGAAGCTCAAGGAAGCTGTGGATCAGGCGCTGCCGCAGTGCTCCACGGTGAAGAACGTGATGGTCTACCGGCGCACCGGGAGCAACGTGACGATGCACCCGGGGCGGGATCATTGGTGGCACGAGTTGATGGAGACTGCCTCCGACGATTGCCCGGCCGAGCCGCTGGACTCCGAGCATCCGCTCTATCTGCTCTATACTTCCGGCACCACCGGAAAGCCCAAAGGCATTCTGCACACCACCGGCGGCTACTCAGTGGGCTCCTACATCACCGCCAAATGGATCTTCGATTTGCGCGACGAGGATACTTTCTGGTGTTCGGCCGACATCGGCTGGGTGACCGGCCACACCTACGTCGTCTACGGTATGCTGCAGAACGGCGCCAGCGTGGTGATTTATGAAGGCGGCCCCACCTGGCCGGAGCCCGACCGCTTCTGGCGCATCATCCACAAATACAAAGTCAGCATCTTCTACACCGCGCCCACTTCCATTCGAGCGTTCATGCGATTGGGAGAGCAATGGCCGCGCAAGCACGATATGAGCTCCCTGCGGCTGCTGGGCAGCGTGGGCGAGCCCATTAATCCGGAAGCCTGGATGTGGTATCGGGAAGTGATCGGGGGCGGACGTTGCCCCATCATCGATACCTGGTGGCAAACCGAAACCGGCGCCACGATGATTTCCCCGCTGCCCGGAGCCATCGCCACCAAGCCCGGTTCAGCTACGCTGCCATTGCCCGGCGTGATTGCGGACGTGGTTACTCGCGAAGGCGTAAGCGTGCCGCCAGGCGCCGGCGGATTCCTGGTGATCAAACAGCCATGGCCTTCCATGTTGCGGACAATTTATGGCGACCCGGAGCGCTACCAGGAACAATACTGGTCGCAGATCCCCGGCATGTATTTCGCCGGCGACGGCGCGCGCATCGATTCCGACGGCTATTTCTGGCTGATGGGCCGCGTGGACGATGTGTTGAATGTGGCCGGACACCGGCTCAGCACCATGGAGATCGAGTCGGCGCTGGTGGCGAATCCGATGGTGGCCGAAGCCGCCGTGGTGGGGCGTCCCGATGACGTGAAGGGCCAGGCCGTCTCGGCCTTCGTCACGCTCAAGGGCGGACAGGCGCCCAGCGAGGAAAACAAGAACCTGTTGCGGCAGTGGGTGGCGAAAGAAATTGGCCCGATCGCCAAGCCCGACGATATCCGGTTTACTGATTCGCTTCCGAAAACACGCAGCGGCAAGATCATGCGGCGCCTGCTGCGCGAGCTGGCAACCAACGGAGAAGTGAAGGGCGACATCACGACATTGGAGGATTTTTCGGTGCTGGCCAAGCTGGCCTCCGACGACGAATAGCTCCGTCTAAGAAGCGTGCGTCACCTAAGTAGCATGCGTGAGTCGCGCCACCGCGGAGCCAATGCCCGCCACGGTGGAACCGATTCCCAAGGACGCATCCAGCAAATGCCGCGCGGCGATGGGGCCGGCCTTCTCGTTCATGATCCAGTGCAGGGCGGAGCTGATGGCGCAGCCGCATTCCGAGCAATCGGGATCGCCCCCGAACACGCACGGCTTGACGCGCGTGCGCAGGTCCGCCGTGTAGTTCGCCGATACACGCGCAAAGCTGCATTTGTCCGGACTGGACGGCGGACTCAGGATAGCCCGCGCCATGCCCGATTTTATTAAAAACTTGGGGTATCTTTTGGCCAGTCCCGGAATGGCTTCGGCCAATCGCTTGCGATCCTCGAGCGTGAGCCGCTCCGCGCTCTGCTCCCCACGCTGCGGGGTATACACGCTCATCCAGATGCGATGCACTTCCTTCTGCGCGCTCCAGAACTCCAGGTAGCGCTCGGCATAACTAATATCCTGAACGTGCGATCTGACAGCGGTCCAGTGAATATACACTCTTCGACCGGCGATGTTGCGGAGAATGCGTTCGTAAGTGGCGGGTTTGCGCCGCTCGTCGTGATGCTCCGGCAATCCATCCACTGAGATGGCGATAGTAACTCGCGGAAGCGACGTCCACTCCGCGGGGATAGGAATTACTCCGCTGGTTACCACCATGGTGTAAATTCCGCGCGCGCTCAGGATCGGAAGCAATTGGCTTAATTCGCGATGCCGCATCATCGGCTCGCCGCCTACCAGGCTCAACTGCATCGGATCGTGTTGGTCCACCAGCCTCAAAATGCCTTGAACCAGCGTTTCGCCGCGCGAGTCCGATAACTGCGTCAGCGTGACGCCGCCGCCCAGATGCCGGTCGCCGTAAGCGTAGCAACCCGGACAACTGAGCGGGCACTCGCTGGTAATCTCAATGGATAGCAGCGGCAATTTGCCGCGCAGAATTTTGCCCCAGCCTGAAATGAAATCTCCACCACGCATGTACTTGTGACGCCACGAACTCTATTTAGGTGTACAGTAACCGTTAGCTTGGATTGCGCCCGCGGCGAAGCTGAGTAAGTCGCCCCGTTGGCGCGCGATTTCCTTGAGCCGGTCGCAGTCGTCCGCCAGTTGGCAAAGCTGGAACAAGCTGGGACCCGCGAGCTGACTCGTTGAGATGCCGCTTAGATAATCCAGCGAAACCTGGATCGCTTCTTGATAGCGCTCTTGGCGCACCAGCAGAGCAACCAGCACTTGCGCCGATTGAATCGCCCGCAGCGGGTCGTCTTGACTAACTATTTTAGCGCGGAAATGTTCGATCGCGAACAGGAAATCCTCACCCAGGATGGCATGCAAGTAAAGGGCGTGATCGCGATAGATGTCTTCAAACGGCGGCTCGCCGTGCATCCGGAATTGCGCCGACAAATGCGTGCCGTAATCGCACAGCTCCAATGCCAGCCGGATCGTATCCTCATCCCGCAAATCCAGGGCGAATCGGATCACATTAATCAAGTGCGACGTGTCGACATAGGCATCGAACTCGCCGAACAGCCATTCGCGGCTCTGGATTAGTTCGGAGATGCTATTGGCGGGTGGCGCTTGACCTTCGTGGCTAGCTATGGCGTGAGTCAAGTTTGCGATTAACTCGGAATGCAGAGTGCGAACTAGCAGAATCAGGCATGCCTCGCGGTCTTCCAGATCGGGACTTTCCTCGAAGTAATTTATCGCCCGGCAGATGCCATGTTGCGCGATCATCAGCTCCAGGCCCTTGCGCGGATGAACCCGTTCGCCGAGCGCGATATCGATCCAAGCGTCCATTTGCTGGCCCGGGGGGGCCAAATTCTCAATGGCCGCGGCAACAGCTTCCCGGTCTCCAATAGCGCGAAAATAGGGCCAGGCGTGCGGGATATCGCCATCGGCGAGAAACAACGCGCCGGTTTCGCGAGCAGCTTGTCGTACTCCGTCCTCATAACTGCCGCGCTCGGGCTCGGGCAAATCGTCCATCGCGCCAAGTTGGATGAGTGGCAGGCCCAACTCCAGGCGCTTTTGCATCAGGCGCGCTTCAAACAATTGTGGGTACCGCTTTTCGGTGAGAAATTTTTGCGCCAGCAAATCCAGCGCAGGGGCAGGGCCGCCGCACGCCACGGCGTGTTCGATTTGGTCGAACGCGTCGCCCGCCACAGCTAGCCCCCGATCGCGTACATGGGGCGCGGCGGAGCGACAAACTTGGCGGTATTAATCTCGTGCCCCAGCCACTTCTTGCTGACTGTTTCGCGAATGGTGGACGCGATCTCGGCATCGGGCGCGCCATTCCGCAGCAAGGCCCGTACGTCAGTTTCCTCAATCGCGAACAGGCAATAGCGCAGCTTGCCGTCGCTAGTGAGCCGGACGCGATTGCAGTTGAGACAGAAGGGCCTGGTCACCGAAGCGATGAAGCCAACGTTACCGGCTCCATCCGCGTAGCGGTATTCGGTGGCCGGCGCGCGGGGATCGCGATCCGGAATCTCAACCAAAGGCGAAATCTCGCGCGATAACGTCTCGATAATCTCGTCCGCCGAGAGCACGTTCTCGCGGGTCCACAAACCTTGCGAATCGAGCGGCATAAACTCGATGAAGCGGATCTCGATGCCGTTTTCGCGGCCGTAACGCGCGAGGGGAACAATGTCCGGCTCCACCAGGTTTTTCACTGCCACCGCGTTAATCTTGATCGGCCCGAAACCCACGCGTTGCGCGGCGGCGATGCCTTCCAGCACCTTCGGCAAGTCGTCACGGCGGGTGATCTTCAAGAAGCGCTCGCGATCTAATGTGTCCAGATGGACGTTCAGGCGCCGCAGGCCGGCGTCGTACAATGCCTGTGCGTGCCGCGCCAGAAGCACGCCATTGGTGGTCAGGGCGATGTCGCGAACACCATCAATCGCGCACAACTTCGCAATCAGTAATGGCAGATCCTTGCGCACCAGCGGTTCGCCGCCCGTGATGCGAATCTTGGTGACGCCCAGGGAAACCGCCACGCGCACGAAACGCTCAATTTCCTCAAAGGTCAGGATCTCTTCGCGCGGCGCGTACTTCACGTCTTCTTCCGGCATGCAGTAGAAGCATCGGATGTTGCAACGATCCGTTACGCTAATCCGAAGATTATCGTGCAGGCGTCCGAAAGTATCGAGAAGGGGTTGGCTCACGCTATCTCACCCGTCAATAAACATTCTCGCAGCTTCCGGTAGTGTAGCGTTTCATCGTGTTGGATCAGAGGCAAGTTAGCATAGCCATGACGTGAGGAGAAGGTTAAGCTATGTCGATTTAATTGTAACAGGGCATATACACGGCGGAGATCCTCTGATAAGCTTCAGCAAGGTATTTCTCAATGTTTCGCCAATTCTTTCCCGTTTTGTCTCTTCTGTTAGCGGGCGTGTGTTCACATCTCGAAGCCGCGACTTTGAATTGCAGCCCCTCGGCCTCTCCACAGATTGTCCACGGAGAAGGTATCACCGAAAGGGCCGGCGACATGGTCTTCAATTGTTCCGGCGGGACCCCGAATGCGACGCTGAACGTCAGTCTTTTCATATTCTTGAACGTCGATATTACCAATCGCCTGGCCTCCGCATCGTCGAGCACTCTCACCGGCATATTGTTCACCGCGGACAACGGTTCCGGACCGCAAGCGATTACGTCGCCGGCCACGCTGTCAGGGCCCGGCACATTAGTTTTCAATGGCGCTACCTTCACTTTATCCGCGACTGGTTCAGTTACTCTGCGTCTGGCGGGTTTGCGTGGCGCTGCTAATGAGTTAGATTTCGACCGGACTAAATCGATGCAGGTATTGATCGGGCTAAATCCCAGCAATGCTCTCACGCTCCCGACCGACCAACTGCTGGTTGGAGAGCCGCAGCATGGTCTGTATGTCGCGTTTTCGGGTGAACTGGTTTGCTCCCAGAGCGGATCGCCGCTCGCTCAGAACGTCGCGAGCTTTGCCAGCTTCCTGGCCTCCGGATCGGCGTTCACTTCCACTCGCGTGACGGAAGGCTATGTCGACGCCTTCGCTCCGAAGTCAGACCCGCAGAACCTGAACGCCGATACAGGAACGCGCATCTGGGTGCAATATTCAGGCTTTCCAGCGGGCGCGCGCTTGTTCGTTCCCACTGTGATCGCAGGTTCGGATGCAACACAGCCCACAGCTGGCGGCGATCTGGGCGTGGCCGCTTCGGGTGGCAAGTATACTCCGGCAGCCACGTCGTCGTTGCTGCTCTCATTCGTCCCCTACGCCAATGCCAGCGGCGCGGGTGGAACTCCTGCCTATCTGCCCGGCCTTCCCGGCTCGGGTACCGTGACGCTCGATTCCATGAGCGAAGTGACGCTGACCAACGGTTCCGGCGTGGCGGTTTATGAAGTGGTGGACGCCAACCCGTCCATCCAGGAAAGCGCTCAATTCCCCACGTTCCTGGCAGTCGCGCCCAATGGCAATGGCACCACAACGACGACTGCGGAAAACGTATCGCTTGGCCCGATCTCTACGGTCCAAACGGCCACTGCCACCGATCCGATTCCTCGCTTCCAGCAGATCACACCTCCGGCCGATTGCACCATTGTTGGCGACTGCAACGCTGCTTACTTTCCGTCGCTGTTCGTTCCTGAGACGTCGCTGAACTATGCGACACAAGCCGGGGGAGTGACCACTACCAATTACGTGCAGGTTCAGAATAAGGCGGGCGGCCTGATGCCATGGACCACGTCCGTAAGCTACGCCAACGGGAGCGGCTGGTTGAATGTGTCGCCGACGTCGGGAGCAAATAGCGGAACCATTCGCATCGATGCGGTACCGGGAACGCTGACGCCGGGAACGTACCAGGCCACCCTCACCATCAATGCGGGGCCATTGTCGGGCACCCGCACCGTCGCGATTTCGTTCGTGATTGCAGCCGCCACGGGCGTTCCTGCTCCGGCTGTCCAGAGCGCCGTGAATGCCGCGACCTTTGCCACGGGCCCCTTGGTTCCTGGCTCTCTGGCGACGCTGGCCGGCACTCAGTTCGCGGGCCAGACCGTATCGGTGACCTTCAACGGTCTTGCCAGCCAGGTGCTCTTCAGCAATGCCACGCAGATCAACCTGGTTGTCCCGGCAGGCTTGGGAGCGGCCACGTCGGCGCAAGTGGTGGTCACGGTGGATGGCGCCGCCAGCGCTCCGTTTACCGTCAATCTGGCGCCATTCGCTCCGGGCATTTTTGCGAATGGGGTCGCCAATCAGGACTCCAGCGTGAACAGCTCGCAAAAGCCAGCGGCGCCCGGCAGCATCATTCAGGTTTACGCCACAGGCCTTTCCGGCACCGGAGTCATTACCGCCAAGATCGGGTCTGCAGTTGTCACCCAACCCTACTACGCCGGTCCGGCTCCTGGAATCGCGGGACTGCAGCAGATAGATCTCATTCTGCCCAGCACTCTGACGGGCAATTCGGTGAATGTTTCGGTGTGCGGAGGTCCCACCGCGGCTCAAGTGATCTGCAGTCCGTCGGTCGCAGTCGCGATTTCGCAATAAAACATGAATTGGATCTAACGTTAGCGATCATTCACCAAGCGGAACGCGTCCCCCTCATCCATCGGTCCAAGTGGGTGAGGAGACAAGATGAGCACGAAACATGCACTTCTTTCGGGGATTCTTTTAGCATCGTCGGCGATGGTGGCTTGTGGCGGAGGATACCGGGCCGGATATGTGGCCTATAGCGTACCGCCTCCACCGGCTCCCTACGCTGTCGGCGCCGTCGGCTACGCGCCCGGTCCGGGCTATGTCTGGATCGATGGCTTTTGGAATTTGAATGGGGGCCGTTGGGCCTGGGTGAATGGGCGCTGGGCGGTGCCGCCGCGCGGGCATTCGGTGTGGGTAGCCGATCGCTGGGAGCGCCATGGCAATGGCTGGCACCATGATCGCGGACATTGGCGCTAGCGGAAGCTGAACCCACTTACAATAGTGATGGATGCCTGATCTCGCCTACGACGCCGTTCTGGTGCTTTCTTTCGGAGGACCGGAAAAGCCGGACGACGTCATGCCGTTTCTCGAAAACGTCTTGCGCGGGCGCAACGTGCCGCGAGAACGGATGCTGGCGGTCGCCGAGCACTACCATCATTTCGACGGCAAGAGCCCGATCAACGATCACAACCGCGCATTGATCGCGGCGCTCAAAGTGGAATTGGAAAACCATGGCCTGCGCTTGCCCATCTATTGGGGCAATCGCAACTGGCATCCGATGCTGGCCGACACGCTGCGCCAGATGCGCTCCGATGGTGTGCGCAAGGCGCTGGCATTCGTCACATCTATCTTCAGTTCATACTCAGGTTGCCGTCAGTATCTGGAGGACATCGAGCGGGGACGCGCGGAGGTGGACGGTGCGCCAGAGATCCACAAACTGCGCAAGTTCTACAATCATCCGCTATTCATCGAAGCACAGGCCGGTGAGGTTCGCGACGCGCTGGGCGGGCAGCCGGCCCAAATCATCTTCACCGCGCACAGTGTTCCGGTCGGGATGGCCGAGACCAGCGATTATCAAAAGCAGCTTCAGGAATCGTGCCGGCTGGTGGCGCAGAACGTGGGTATCGGCGACTGGCGGCTGGTATACCAAAGCCGCAGCGGACCACCCAACCAGCCGTGGCTTGAGCCCGATATCGCTGACGTCATTCGAGAAATGGATCCGGGCACGCGGGTCGCCGTGGTGCCCATCGGGTTCGTCTCCGATCATATCGAAGTGATTTACGATCTGGATACAGAAGTCCAGGCCATCGCTCGCGAGCGCGGAGTAAACATGGTGCGCGCCCCCACCGTGGGTGTGCATCCCAAGTTCTTACAAATGATTCGCGAGCTGATTCAAGAGCGCTTGGGCCTATGCCAGCCCAGGGCCATCGGGCAGTACTCGCCGAGCCACGATGTCTGCGGCGCCGATTGTTGTCCAGCACCCGCGCGCCGCCCGGCGCCCATACACGTCAGCGCTCCGTGAGCTTTTGATAAACTTCGCGCTTCGATAAGCCCCGCTCGCGAGCCACCGTCTTCATCGCTTCCATGCGTGGGACGCCGGCTTTGAGCAGCTTGTCGAACGCCGCTTCGATTGGCATGGCCGGCACAGGTGGAGCATCGCCTTTTCCGATCATGAGCGTGATCTCGCCCTTGAGCGCCGGCCGGTTTGCGAGTGTCTCGCGGACTTCCCCGATCTCACCCACGAGGAACTCTTCGTGGATCTTGGTCAGCTCGCGTGCAACCGTGATTCGGCGCGGGCCCAGCACCTCCGCGACGTCTTCCAAAGCTTCCAGGATGCGATGGGGGGCCTCGTAAAAAACCAAGGTTCCGGGAAACATCCGAAGCTCGTCCAGAGTCTTCCTCCGCTGCGTCTTCTTGGCCGGGAGAAAGCCGCCAAAGAAAAACGAATCCGTCGGCAATCCGGAAGCGCTCAGCGCACTCACCAGGGCGGATGGTCCAGGTATAGGAGACACCGTGACGCCGTGCGCTCTGGCTTGTTCCACCAGGCGATATCCCGGATCGGCGATCAGCGGCGTCCCTGCGTCAGAGACCAGCGCGATATTTTGGCCGGCCTCCAGATCGCGCAGAAGTTCTTCGGCGCGGGCCTGCTCGTTGTGGTCGTGATAGCTCACTAGCGGCTTCGCGATGCCGTGGCGGTCCAGCAGCTTACGCGTCTGGCGTGTGTCCTCGCACGCGATGCGGTCCACTTCCCGAAGAATGCGCAGGGCACGCAGCGTGATGTCCTCCAGGTTGCCGATCGGAGTCGCGACGACGTACAGTGTTCCGCTCACACGCTTAGTATCGCGCTCCAGGCCCTCAGCAAGCCGGTATCAGCTCCCCGTCATCTATCGCTCGCAGCACCAGCTTCGCTTTGCCTGGGCCTACTTCCGCTCGCACGCTCGCGCCTGGATTCACCTCGCCCCCCGCCACCATGGACGCCAGCGGCTGCATCAGCTGATGATGCAATACGCGCTTTAGCTCGCGCGCGCCATACTCCGCGCTGGTCCCTTTTTCGAGCAAAAACTTGCGGGAGCGGGCCGGCACCTCGATGCGAAACGCCCGATCGCCGAGCCGCCGGTCGATATGTTCCTGCAAGTCTTCGATGTGCTGATCCAGGATCGCCGTCAGCGCCGCGGAATCGAGCGGCTGGTACGTCACCACCGAATCGATGCGATTGATGAACTCCGGCGAAAAATTCTTGCGTACAGCCGTCTTTCCGATGCGCTCCAGCTTGTCCCCGCTTTCCATCGGCTCGCGCGGCAAACCGCACTCAAGCCCGAATTCCGGACGCAGCTCGCGGCTCATGGCGCGCGCGCCAAGATTGCTGGTCAGGAAAATGATGGTCTTTTCGAAATTCACCAGCGTGCTGTCGCCCAGCCGCAGCGTGGCTTTGTCCAAAACTCCCAGCAGCAGACGCACCAGCGACTGCGCGGCCTTTTCAATCTCGTCGAACAGCAGGATCGAGAGATCGCAGCTCTCACTCGCCGCGCCGCTCAATTTCTGTTGCGTCAGCAAGGGCTGGGTTTCCCGATGCCCCAGGTAGCCGGGAGGCGCTCCCAACAATTTCGCCACCTCATGTTCCATCTGGTATTCGCCGCAATCCACTTTGAGGAGCTTCTTCGAACTGCCGTGCAGCACGTCCGCCAAAGCTTCCACGGTTTTGGTCTTTCCCGTCCCCGTGGGACCCAGCAGCAAGAAGATGCCCGCTGGACGGCCTTCCGGAGTTAGCTTGGCCCGGTACATTTCCACATACGGAACAACCGCGGCAATGGCTGCCGGCTGGCCAACGAGTCTTCGCGAAAGTGCCATCGCGATATCGCTCGACCAATCGCTATCCGATAGACCGCGCGACCGATTTGGAGTGTAACGCATAGTAAAGTGAATCCCGCAGCAATTATGGATCTGAAATTCCCGAAAGAACGCTCCCAGGGTTGCTTCTCGAAGGTTTCGGGCCTTTGATAGCTTAAGAATTTAGCGTCAAGAATGAATGAATTAGCGCCGAAATTCGGGCGCTCGCGTGCCCGTCGCCGTACGGATTGTGAACGCGCGACATTTGGTCATATGCCCCACTGTTCCCCAACAAAACCGTCGCCTCGCGAACGATGCGTTCTTCGTCGGTGCCCACCAACTTCACCGTTCCCGCTGTAACAGCTTCGGGCCGCTCAGTCTTTTCGCGCAGCACCAGAATCGGCTTTCCGAGCGACGGCCCCTCTTCCTGAATCCCGCCCGAATCGGTGATCAGCAGGTAAGCCCTACGCATCAGATCGACGAAGGGCACATAGCTCTGCGGCGAGATCAGTTGGATGTTCGCGTGGCCGGCAAGATAGCGCTGCACCGGATCCTGAACGTTCGGATTGGGATGAACCGGATATACGAGCTGTACATCATCGCGGTCCGCGATTTTCGCCAGCGCCCGGCAGATGCGCTCAAATCCGTCACCAAAGCTCTCCCGGCGATGTGCCGTGACGACAATCAGCTTCTTCGAAGGTTCCAGTTCAGTCCAGACACCGCCCGGCAGCGTACCTCGCTCCAGGCCATCACGAACGTACAGCACGGCGTCAATGCCGGTGTTGCCCGTCACATGGATGGAATCGGCGGCAACGCCTTCCGCCCGCAGATTTTCGGCGGCCTGTTCGGTAGCCGCAAAATGCAAGGCGGTGAGGCGCGAAGCCAGAACGCGATTCATCTCCTCGGGAAACGGCTGGCGCATGTCGTGCGTACGCAGACCCGCTTCCACGTGCGCCACCGGGATCTTCGAATAGAACGCCGCAAGCGCGCCGCATAAGGTGGTGGTGGTGTCGCCCTGCACGATGACCATGGCGGGCTTCTCTTCTCGAAGAACCGGCTCCAGCCCCGCGAGAATCCGCGATGTGGATTGGAAGAGCGTCTGTCCGGGAAGCATCAGGTCCAGATCGTGGTCTGGAGTGACCTGAAAAGCTTCGAGCACCTGATCCAGCATCTCGCGATGTTGCGCGGTGACGCAGACCTTGACCTCGAACTTACTGGGATGTTCGCGCAGCCCGTGGATTACCGGGCAGAGCTTAATCGCCTCCGGCCGGGTGCCGAAGATCAACAGAATTTTGTGCATCCTGCTCTAAATCTAAGAGAAGAGGCTTGCCCCGGGCAGCAAGAGGGGCGGGAATGGGAAGCTGCTACTTATGCCGGTAAGTGATTCGTCCTTTAGTCAAGTCGTAGGGGGAAAGCTCCAGCGTGACGCGATCGCCGGCCAAAACGCGAATGCGGTTGCGGCGCAGCTTACCAGCCAGGTGCGCGAGCACCGTGCGATCCTGATCCAATAAAACGCTGAACTGGCCGCTTGGAAATTTCTCTACGACGGTTCCGGTAACTTCTATGCTGTCTTCTTTACTCATCCTCCTCCTTCGTCAAGATTTTCTATCTTAGGTATCTTAGCAAAAGGACCCTGAGCAAACGGGCCCTGGGGCTGTATCTTCCAAAGCACGAGCAAGAGTACGGCCGCGATCACAGCGCAAACCGCCGAGGATTCCCAGGCCAGATGCGTAAGCGCCCTCCTGGTATTAAAACGATCCAAAACCGTTAGCGTTACACTTTCCGGAAGGAAACGCGATCCGAAAGCTAACGCTAGCAGGAGGGCGAGAAAGGCCGTTCGCAGGATGTTCTTTATGGCCGCGGCGGAAAACCGGCGCGCCAGCACCGCGCCTAGCATTGCAATGGCAACGGACGCGATCAGGCTGAAAACCAAAACTGCCGCCAGAAACTCCAGCGGGGGCGCGATAAATCCTCCACGCCGGGTTCCTCCGGGGTTAGCGATGTTGAGCGTCACGATGGCGGTGCCGAGAATCAGCACCGTCATGCCCCAGCCCCAAGCCACGATGATCGCGATCCTTCCCAGAACCGTGGAAGCCGGCGCGCTTTTCCCCTGGGTTGCGGCCAGCTCCGCGCTCGCTGGCGCCACGAAGAGCAGTGCCAGAAACGCATAGGCTGCGATGATCCTGGCGTCCAGGATTCCAAAACCTTTGTAGAGCGGCACTAGAATGCCGAATGCGATAACTACGAACAGAATAACGAGGGCTTGGCGGGCCATCAGCGAAAGTATAGCGTCACACGCGGTTAGCTTGTGGCACAGCGGTGCTGGCCGCGGGCAAAGTTATCAGCCTTGTGCCGCAGGAATCGGTATCTACGGATTCTCGGGCGGCGCGGAGTTGCCGCTCATATGCTTCGCGTCCTGCTGGTTCTCCTGGCAGATGTACTCCATCAGCTCTTCATGCGGACGCAGGCGAGCGGTAAACGTCAGCGTGAAGGGTTTCGAGTAGTCGCCCGGATCGATGATCGTGACCTTATTCTCCAGCGTTCCTAGATCCTTCCGCGTGTAGCGCTCAATGGTGTGCAATTGCTCGGTGTGCGGATGGCCGCGGAAATCGAACCAGAATTTATCGTTGAACCCGATGGTATCCACCACCAGCGTGTCGCCGTCCCAGCTTCCGATGGAGTGCCCATACCAGGTGGGGTCCGGATCGTCGGGATGCTTGGCGTTCATGAAAATCTGCCGGAAACTATGGATGTTGCCCTCAAACAGGAAGAAGATGTGCGTCGGCGTCTGCACGATGCGCCAGGGATAAGGCGCGATGCGCGGAATGCCCGTCGGCAGACAATTTGCCTCTGGATCGTCCTTCGATTGCCGCTTGTCCATTAGCGCCTTGGCAGCGGGCAGGATCGGAATTGTCTCGCCCTTGGCCAGGCCCTGAGCGATATCTCCCACCGGGCCGCCGCCCTGCCAGACTCCTGAAAGATCGGGGTGTCCATCGGCAAGACGAGGCGTGGGGCCATGCGGCGTGGTGTCGCGCGGACGAACTCTCTTCGTGTCCGGATTCGCGCTGCCGCCGGCTGGAGCCGTCGCTTCGGCGTTGTTCAGTTTGGCGGGCGCCGTCGATGGAGCCTGTGCTGCTGCTCCGAAAGCAAACAGCAGCGCCGCAATCGGGAGCGCCGCGACACCTAAATTGGATTTCATGCTTGTTCTCCTGGTCCAGCGGCTTCGATGTTACTGCGCCGGTGGTGGTGGCGGAGCGTCGCTGGCCGAAAACGCAAAGACCTTTTTGCCATCAGCTAACGTCACCGTGCGGGCATTGGCCATCTGCGAACCATCTTTGGCTTGGGAGCCTTCTACGGTCACAACGTCGCCGACTTTCAACGAGTGCCTGCTCCATCCCTGGCGAACCAGCACGTTGGGACTGGCCAGTTCCAAATTCCAATTCGTGACCTTGCCGCTCTCATCCTTGACATCCAGGTAAAAACGGGCATGCGGGTTGGTCCACTCTACGTTGGTCACCGTGCCTTTGAGCGTCACGGGTTTCTTAACGTCATACTCGGCCGCGAATGAATGATGCGCGAGAGCCGCCGCGGGGCCGAGCAATGCGATTCCCGCAATTAAAAAAGCGAACGAAGCTTTCATCCGATTTCTCTCCTTGGTAGATTCTGTCACAAATAAAGTCCGAATGGGGCATGCAACCAAGCTCCGGGCGTCGACTACCATTGGAGAGAAAGGACTGATGGTGCGGCGCCTCATTTCATCTGGATCGACTTTTGAACGGGACATCGGGTATTCGCGCGCCGTGCTGGATGGTGAGTGGGTATTCGTGTCGGGCACCACGGGTTTCCACTATGAAACCATGACTATTTCGGACGATGTGGTAGCGCAAGCGGAGCAATGCCTGCTTAACATCGAAAAGGCCCTGCAGGAGGCCGGAAGCCGGATGGCCGACGTGGTCCGGGTTCGCTACATCCTTCCCAGACTCGAGGATTTCGAGCCGTGCTGGCCGGTGTTACGCAGGTACTTCGGCGAAGTGCGGCCCGCGGCTACTATGATCTCTGCCGACCTTTCCGACCCCCGCATGAAGATTGAAATCGAAGTCACGGCGCGCATAAAATCGGGGGCCTGAAGTTCGAGCAGGTTATTTACTCCGCAGTTCCTTAACAATGCCGGTCCAGAACGCGCGTCCGAAGATGCCGATGGCCAGCAAGCCGCCAAACAGAGCCAGCGCCTCAAAACTCTCGCGGCCTTCGCGTTCCCAATAAACATCGCGAAGATTCAGCCAGAGAGCGAACTCATCCAGGGTGAGAGCCGCGGCTACGCCAAAGAGCATCGAAGTAAGCCGGCCTGTCCACTGAGTGGACGCCTCGGCGCCGGTTCCCAGCTCCACCAGCCACAGGTACCCGACTAGCAAAAGCAGCAGAATGCCCCACACCAGATGGTGAATGTGCCGGCCATTCATGGAAACATCGTGAAACGGCCCGATGTCGTGGCGGATCGCAAGCGTGAGTGCGCGAACCACCAGCACGGTGGTGAAAAAGCCAAGCGACGCCAGGAAAAGCCGCTCGCGCCGCGATTCGGTGAACCGGTGCTGATAGACCCCTCGGAGCCGCGTACGCGAGACAATCGCACTTAGTCCGCCGAGAATGGCGGCAACCAAAATCGGCAGAACCCAAAAGCTGCGGTGAGTCCAGAACATCGCTATTTCTGATCTTGACACGCCCCGCTTGCCACGGCCTTGGAAATATACAGCCGTTACGGGATATTGCATCGTAAGCCGGTCAAAACGCGTCAAAACAGTAGAGCTCCTTCAGTGCGCTTCCCAACTAGGGAAGCAATCCTGAGAAGCAAGAAGGAGGACTCGTGTTTGAACAGACCTTCGTCTCAAATGGCAAGACGCGCCGATCCTGGACTGTGCTGCTGGCTTTTGGCGGGCAATTGCTGGCTATTGGGTTATTGCTCGCGATTCCACTTTTCTTCGTCGAATCGCTTCCAATGACGCAGTTCACCAGCGTGACGCTGGCAGCCCCTCCGCCGCCCCCACCCCCGCCACCGCCTCCGCCGCCCGCGCAAGCTCATGTGGCTCAGGCAACGCATACCACACCGCGAAAGTTTCAAATGAGCCGGCTGATTGCTCCGACCACAATTCCGAAGCAGATAGCTAGCATCAAGGATCTGCAAGAGTTGCCGCCGCCCTCCGTCGGCGGAGTGATTGGCGGCGTTCCCGGTGGAGTGCCGGGTGGAGTGGTTGGAGGCGTGATCGGAGGATTGCCGAGCGCCGCACCGCCACCGCCGCCTCCGCCTCCCAAGGCTGAAGCGCCCAAGCCCGTTACGCCCTCTCGCATACGCATGGGTGGTAATGTTGAAGCGGCGCGACTGGTTCGGGAGATTCAACCGCAATATCCCTTGTTAGCAAAAGATGCCCGGATCCAGGGCGTAGTAAAGCTGCAAGCGGTTATTGCCCGCGACGGAAGCGTTCAGGACTTGAGCCTGATTAGCGGCCAACCGCTGCTGGTACCTGCCGCGATGAATGCTGTGAAGCAATGGATGTATAAGCCCACTTACCTCAACGGCGTCCCAGTGGAGGTCCAGACTGAAGTAGACGTAGAGTTTCTCTTGTCGTCGTAGCGTACGATAGAAGACGCAAAACGGTCTCCCGCTGGGGCGAGTACTGGATAGGTAGGGCTACTTATTGTATGGTTCTGGAAGTACCCTCAACATATAGCTAATTACCCGCTTTACTTTGCCAGCAAGGGCGGTTACCATAGACCCATCCCCCGAGACGATAATGGAAGGGGAAGCTATTTTGTTAAAGCTCAAGCGGGTCGAAATACAAGGTTTCAAATCGTTCTTCGACCGGACCGAGATGAAGTTTGCCGGTTCGGGAATCGCGGCAGTCGTTGGCCCCAACGGCTGTGGAAAATCCAACCTGAGCGATGCTATGAGCTGGGTGCTGGGCGAACAGTCTGCCAAGAGCTTGCGCGGGGCCAGGATGGAAGACGTGATCTTCGCCGGAACGCGGGATCGCAAGCCGCTGGGCTTGGCGTCGGTCACCATGACGCTGGTGGATCCGTCGGCCGAAGCTGAGAATGCTCATGCGAACGGAAATGGGAACGGTCACGCGAATGGCAACGGACATCACAAGCCGAGCGAAGTCACCATCACGCGGCGCTTGTTCCGGTCGGGCGAAAGCGAATATCTGATCGACGGCAAGGTAGCCAGGCTGCGCGACATCCAGGATCTCTTCATTGGCACCGGCTTGGGTCCGGAAAGTTACGCCATTATCGAGCAGGGACGCATCGGGCAGATCCTGAGCAATAAGCCACAGGACCGGCGGGCGATCATCGAAGAAGCCGCGGGCATAGGCAAATTCAAAACCAAGAAGCGGCTGGCGGAAGCGAAGCTGGAAGGCGCGAAACAGAACCTGTCACGCGTGTTTGACATTCTCGAAGAAGTAGGGCGGCAGGTAAACTCTCTGAAGCGCCAGGCGTCGAAAGCGCGGCGCTATGAAGAGCTGAAGACGGAAATGATCGCGCACCTGCGCGGTTCCCTGACGGCGCGGTATCGGATGCTGGAGCGCGATGCGGCCAAGACGGCGCTGGATCTGAATCTCGCGAACACCGAGTTTCAAAACCTTTCCACGCAGGTGACCCAGCGCGAGCAGGAACATACGGCCTTGCAAGAGGCCTGCTATCGCAACGACGCGGAGCTGGCCGAGGCGCGGCGCCGCCTGGCTGATTTTCAACTGGACCAGGAGCGCACGCGCGGGCGGCTGGACTCACAGGCGCAGCAGATCGGCGGGATGGAGCAGCGGCTGGCGCAGGGCGAAACGGAATCGCAGGAGCTGGAGAAGCGTCATGACCAGCTGCGGCAGGAGCTGGAAGCGCATCTGCAGTCGGTAGTGGAACTGGAGGCGCAGATCGCCTCGGCGCGCGAACGGTTGTCGGCCAAAGCGGCCGAGCGCGAACAGATCCAGCAGGCGCTGCAAGGGCGCGCGAAGACCCTGGAGACCGGGCGGCAGAACGTGCTGCGGCTGCTGGGCGAATCGTCGGCGTTGAAGAACCAGTTGGTGCAGATCGGGGAGTATTTGCAAGGTCTGGATCGCGATACGGCGCGCTGCCAGCGCGACGAGCAAACGGCCGCGGCCGATTTGGAAAAGCATACGGCGGTGAAGGCGGAATTGTCGCGGCGCATGTCGGCCGGGCAGATGGAGCTGGAGTCCACCGCGGACAAACGGCGTCGCGTGGAAGAAGAGCTGAACGTGCGCAAATCCCAGGCGGCTGAGGCACGCAAGCTGCTGGATCAATTGCGCACCGATGCTTCGCGATTGAAGGCGCGCAAGGACTCGCTGGAAGAGATTCTGTCACATCGCGCGTACACCGCGGAGAGCGTGAAGCGCTTGTTTACCGCTATTGAGCGCGGCGAAACCGAGGAATTTCACGCGGCGGGCGTGCTGGCGGATTTCGTGGAAGTGGAGCCGGTGTACGAAAAGGCCACCGAAGAGTTCCTGCACGAAGAGCTGGAATACGTGGTGGTGCACAACTGGACCGATGCCGAGCGCGGGATCGACCTGATGCGTACGGATCTGGATGGGCGGGCCACGTTCCTGGTGCATCCGGAGGCCGGCGAGCAAACACGGGTACTGAGCACGCTGTCCAATGACGAAGGCGTAATCGGCCGCCTGAGCGATCATCTACGCTTCACCAACGGTTTTGCGAGCGCCCCACGGGATCTGCTGCCCCGGCTGGCGCATTGTTTCCTGGCCAAGGATCGTCCGGCGGCGCAACGTCTGGCGATGGAGCATCCCGAGTATTTTTTCCTGCTGCCGGACGGCGTCAGTTATCACGGCCATGCGGTGAGCGGCGGCAAGAAGACGGGGAGCGGCCCGTTGGCCCTGAAGCGCGAGCTGCGCGAACTGACCGGAGAAGTTCAAGTGAAGCAGCGCGCGGTGGAAGGCACTACCACGGCGCTGGAACAACTGGAGCGCGAGATCGCCGGTTTTAGCGAGGATCTGGAAAGCCTGCGGTCCCTGCAGCAGAGCCAGGAGAAAGCGGCTTTGGCGCTGGATCACGAGCATCGGCAACTGGCCGAGGAGTTTACGCGAGCGCAGTCTCGCTTGTCGGTGGCGCGATTAGAGCTGGAGCGGTTGGGTCAGGAAGGCGGCCGGGCGCGCCAGCAGCAGGAGCGCGATCAACAGTTGCTGGACGAACGGGAAACCGCGCGGTCGGTGGAAGAGCAGGTGCTAGAGCAATCGCGCGCGGATTTTGAAGAGCTGCAAGCGCAAGCCCATCTGTTAGTGGAAGAGCATAGCGAACTGCGGGCCGAGCTGGCGGGATTTGAAGAGCGGCAGCGTTCCGAGCGAGCCACGCAGTTGCGGCACGAAGCGGGGATCGCGGCAGCGGTAGCGAGACGCCGGGAAATCGCGGCGGAGATGGAGCGGCTGGGCGTGGAGCGGGCGCGGCTGCTTTCCGACAACATCGAGCTGGACCGGCGAGCGGGCCAGTTGGTGGATCTGATCGTCGAATCGGAGAAGGTTGTCGCGGAATTGACAATGCGGGAAACCGCGCAAAGAGGCGATCTCATGGCGCTGGATGAAGCGCTGAAGCAACTGCGCATCACGGTGCAGGAGGCGCAGGAACGGCGATCGCAAATCGAGCTGGATCTGGTGCGGAAGCAGGCCGAACTGAAGTTCCTGGACGAGACCAGCCGCAAGGAGTTGGGAGTTCCGGCCGAGGAATTATCCACGGGCGACGAGACCGTGCTGGATGAAGCCGGCTTGATCGAGGCCGAGCAAAAATATCAGGAAGTGAAGGCCAAGATTGAGGCGCTGGGGCCGGTGAACCCGCAGGCGTTGGAAGAATTTCAGGAAGCGCAGCAGCGCTACGATTTCTTAAACGCGCAACGGCAGGACTTACTGGATTCCATCCGCGACACCGAGAAGGCCATTCACGATATCGACGTCGAATCGCGCAAGAGGTTCACCGAGGCTTTCGAGGCGGTAAACGGCTTCTTCCGCGAAATGTTCCGCACGCTGTTTGGCGGCGGCGTCGGTGAGATGCGTCTGACCGACGAGACGAACATTGCCGAGTCCGGGATCGACATTGTCGCGTCGCCCCCGGGCAAGCGCCTGCAGAGCGTCCTGTTGCTGTCGGGCGGCGAGAAATCGCTCACGGCGATGGCGCTGCTGATGGCGATTTTCCAGTACACGCCCAGCCCGTTCTGCATTCTCGACGAGGTGGACGCGCCGCTGGACGAGCCCAATATCGAGCGGCTGACGCGGCTGATCAAGACCATGTCGACGCAGACGCAGTTCATCGTGATCACGCACGCCAAGCGCACCATGGAAGCGGCGCAGTCACTCTATGGAGTAACGATGCAGGAGCCGGGCGTTTCAAAACTGGTCTCGGTCCGGTTCCCGCAAGAGGCGGTGGCTTCGAAACCGGTTGCACAGGCTGGCCATGCAGGGCGCGGCAAATTAATAGCCGCCTGTAAGCGTCAACGCGAATAGATCACCTTGCCGGCGCTGATCGTATAGCGCACTTTTGTGAACGCTGTCAGACCTTGCTTCGATGGGTCCGCCGAGAGGATGCTGAGATCGCCCCGCTCGCCCGGCGCGATCAGGCCTTCTTTCTTAAGTCCGAAACATTGCACCGGCGCCGTGGTCAACATCGCCAGCACTTTCTGAAACGACAGACCTGCCAGGGCAAGCTGGCGATACTCCTCGCTGAGATTGTAGTCAGTCAAAAATCCGGTGTCGGTTCCAAAAATAAGGCGACCGCCATGCTGGTGAAATTTGGCGACGATGTCCCGAATGCGGGGAATGCTGGAGTCTTTCGAGAAAAGCTTCAGCGTGGGAATCATCGACATATGATGGGCCACCAGCGCGGAAATCACAGTGTCGTCCACGCCTTCCACGGTATCCGGGGCGTGCGCCAGCACGTCCACTCCGCTGTCCATCGCAATCCGGACGCCTTCCAGATTGGAGGGGTGCGCGAAGGCCAGCTGGTGATGCGCGTGCGCAACAACAATCT
>CAVRZH010000205.1:0-57381 GCA_963725455.1 Bryobacterales bacterium | reverse complement strand
CCGGATTATCGCGATTTCGATTCGTGTGTAGAGGAGACATCGTGAGTCTCGGCAGTCTCCGTCACGGGTGCCTTGTGGAACTCAATGTTGCCATCGGCACCCAATTCAAGGCGCGTGACCACCCGCCAGAACGCGTCGTCGGTTTTCGGATAATCCATCCGGAAATGCGCTCCGCGGCTTTCGGTGCGGCGAAGTGCCGCAGTCGCAACAATACGACCGAGCAAGGCGAGATTGCGAACAGAGAGAGCGCTTTCCAGCTCATAGCCGCGCACCTTGTCGGAGGTGCGGGCCCCATCGTCGAGACGCATCCTGGGCACGTCCTGGCGCTCGATGCGCTCGTATTCTGCGAGTGCTTCCTGAAGTGTCCTTTCGTCGCGAATAGGGCCGAGCTTATTATGCGCGAGCATGCGGCAGGACGTGCGCACATCGGATTGCAGCGGACCCTCGTCGCGGCGGAGCAAACTCGCTAGCCAATCGCGATCGGCTAGCGTGATAGCCTCTTCCGTAACTTCTGGCAATTCGACTCTCGCCTCCTTGACCCGCGCTGCGGCCCGTCGGCCGGCGCGGCGTCCGAAGACTAGCGAACTTGATAATGCCGAACCGCCAATGCGGTTGCCGCCGTGAATACCGCCGGCGGTCTCGCCCGCCGCGAAGAGACCATCGACGGGGGTTTGGCCGTCGACGTCGATCGTTAGCCCGCCTAGCCAGGTGTGGCTGCCTGGCGCGACTTCGAGCGGGACCTTCGTGATGTCGATGCCCTTGTGCAGACAGGTTTTGTAAACGTACGGAATCATTTTTTGAATCGTGTCTAGCGAGACTTTGGTTGCGTCCATGAAGATGCCGCCGGTCGGCGTAGCGCGGCCCGCATGGATTTCTTGAGCCATCGCGAGGATGACCTCGGCACGCGTGGATGCTTCCGCGGTTTTGGGGAAATAGTGCTTCAGGAACTCCTCGCCTTCCTGATTGCGGAACACAGCGCCCGCGTTTATGAAGCCAGTAGGGTGCGGCGCAAAGCCGAACAGCTCGCGCGGCGAGCAGCACATGGCTTGAAAGTCGATCATCTCGATGCCGAGCAACGGCACGCCGGCGCGAAAACCTAGCACGTAGCCGTCGCCCGTCACCTGTGGCGGATTATCGTTGACGTAGAACAGCCCGCTGCCGCCGCCGGTGCACAGAACAGTCTGCTGCGAGCGGTAAATGACGAGAGCACCATTCTGATAATCGACGCCCCAGGCCCCGACGACGCGGCCGTCGCGCTTGATGAGATCGACGATCGCCGTGATGGAGTGCTTGTCGATGCGGGCATCGGCGCGCAATTTCTTCGACACCACCTTGGTCAGCAGGTTGCCGGTCGTGTCGTAGTGATGGACGGCGCGCGGACGTGAGTGGCTCGGAAACATCTTGAGGTCCAGCGCACCGTCCGCGCCGCGGATGAACTCCGCGCCCCAAGACTCGAGATCGCGCACCACCTCCACGATGTCGTACACCCACACTCGCGCAAGCTCAGGGGCGATCAGTTCGCCGCCGTATTTGAGGATGTCTTGGAGATGGAGCTCAGGGCTGTCATCCTTGCCCATAGCGGCAGCGAAACCGCCGCGGGCGACCGTCGTAGTGCCGCTGGTGGCACGGCCCTTGGTCACCTGGATGACCGGAACGCCCGCTTCTGCGCACTCAAACGCGGCCATGGTGCCAGCCGCGCCGCCACCGACGATGAGAACATCAGTATCGTAACGGACTACGGGGACTTCGGGCCTGCGCGAGTTGGCAGGAATTGTCATTTTGGTTGCGAGTCCTTGGTTATCTCCGCGAATGCGTCCACGCAGGCATCGGCGAACTCGGTGTCGTTGATATGTAGCGGAAGCTCCTGGATTAGAGCGCTGTCGAGGTGGGTTCTGAGCGCCTGCGTGAAGACCCGATACTCATCAGGTCGCCGCCATGGACCGTTGTCGTTGCCTGCAAGGTCTTGAGCGCGGCGCTTACTATGCTCGCTGAAGCCCTCCAGCGGAATCAGCACGCGCACCGGTCCCAGGGCAGCTTTCAAACGCACTCCCATAGTGTCGCCGATCTTCCCGAATTCTTCAGCGTTGGTCCGCAGAAGAATGTTCTGCGCGTTATATCGGAAGAATTCGCGGTCCTGGTAGCGCGCGGGTACCTCGCCCACCCAAAAATTTCCATGGTCAATCGCTCCAGGAACGATCACCTGCGGCAAACCGGCCGCTCCCGCAGCTGTCAATCGCGCACCGCCGGCGGAATACACTCCGTTGACCATGAGATCGGCGAGTTCGTGGGTCGTAATGTCGATAACGCCCGCAAACTCGCCTGAGGACGCTAGCCGCTCCAGCGATCTGCCTCCGATACCCGAGGCATGAAACAAAATGACTTCGTAGCCCAAGGCTTCGAGCCTCTGGCTCACACGATCGACACAGGCGGCCGTACCACCGAACGAAGAGACCGCGATCAGAGGCGCACGGGGCTTCTTTGATTCTCGACGCGCCGCCCGGTTTTGGGCTGCCACCGCAACAGCGCACGCGGCATTTTCCATAACGGTCATCGTGAGGCGATTGAGTGAGATGTCGCCGATGGAAGGATACAGACAGATATCACTCTCGGCAACCCACCACTGCACGGCAGCCGTAGCGGCGACCGTGCTCACCACGATTTTGGGTACAAGATAAGGCAACGAACGTAGGATCGAACACACCAGATCGGTACCGTTTGCGCCCCCTAGGCCGATCGCGCCCGAAACCTCGCCGCTGGCGACTTTCCCCAGTAGGATTCGTCTGCCTCCTTCGGCCATTACGCTTGCGGCCTCATGGCGAGTACGCTCGTTGAGCTCCGGCCAAGACGTCCCGGCAGCCTCAGCTACCTGCGCGCCGGTAACGTCGGCGCCGGATACGTCATGCGACTTCATGGAGATGTCAACGATCCACGGCCTTACCCCGACTCGCGCGAGCACTTCGCCGACGAAGCGCGCTTCTCTGCTCTTGGTGTTCATGGTGGCCAGGACGGCGATGGTTAAGTTCGACGGGTTCAAGAGGTCCTCGCAAGCGGAAAGGCATGGCCGCGCCAATTATCGATGGCTGAGGCCCCATACATATGCGGCAAGTGCGGATGCCTGATCCTTGGTGAGCTGTGCTCCGCCCATGGGCGGCATCGGACTGCGAAACTGCTTCGGTTGCGGGACCCCATCAGTAATTGCTTTCTAGATTCCCGCAAAATTGCCGTCGCTCCACATCCCCCTTTTGCTCGTCAAATCGGGCCCCACTGTTACCGTTCTTCACCCGAAGGATGCCGCCTTCAGCGATATTTCCGACAAAAATGATGCCATCGGAAGTAGATGTGATACTTTCTGGGAAAGCGCGAGATCCGGGCAAGTCGATCTTGCTTGGGGCGTCGGCCGCGCGCAGAAGCGCAGTGAAGACCAAGGGCACCAACAGACTCGTTCTTAGAAATTTCACCGGATGACCAGTATCGTTAATCATATGTCCTCCCAAGATGCTTAGTGAAGCATCTGCACCGCGAGTTCGATGTCACTCAAACCGGTCGACGATCATTTAAAAACGACACCAACGCACCATGCTTTCGAGAGACGCTGAGACATGGTGATGTATGTTACCGTACTGAAACGTTGTCATGTCTGAACGACACAGCCAAAGGAATTCGTCGAAATCATGCAGAGTGATCAGAGTCACACCGGAAATCGAGAATCGCTTGCGAAGCTTGCGGGAAAGGCGTGGTCTCTCCGTTACTCAGCTCGCGAAGTCAGTCGCAGTAACACGTCAAACGATTTACGCCATTGAAGCCGGCATTTACCTTCCAAATACTGCGGTTTCGTTGCAACTGGCTCGGGCTCTTGAAGCGAAGGTGCATGATCTTTTGGCGCTGCGCCCGGCAGTGCGGGCCGTCCGCGTTTCAAGAAAAGGAGCATGAGAATGCCGGCCAGAGAAGACTTGACGCGCAAGATCCTCGACGAGAAGCGCAACCGCGGCCTGACTTGGAAAGAAATCGCGGTGTCTATCGGCCCGGGATCTCCGGTCTTGTATACCGCCGCACTGTTCGGGCAAATGACGCTAACCAAGGACGAGGCGGCGAACGCCGCAAAGCTGCTGGACCTGAGCGAGACGGAAGCTGCGATACTCACCGAGCCGCCCTATCGCGGTTCGCTTGCAAGCGTGCCGCCCACGGACCCGCTGATTTATCGCTTTTATGAGCTGGTTCAAACTTACGGGACCACCTGGAAAGCCCTGCTGGAGGAAGAGTTCGGCGATGGTATTATGAGCGCGATCGATTTCGACATGCAGATCGAACGCGAACCGAACCCTAAAGGCGATCGCGTGAAGATCACAATGTCTGGTAAATTTCTGCCCTACAAGAGATATTAATTTCCCGACGCTTGCCACCGTCACCGGACCGGTTTCATCCCAACGTCGTACTTGAACTTTGCCCGACGAGCTTGCAATCGAACACCGTGCATAACGCCTCATCGCCCAACAACGCATGTCCTAAGTGGCCATGAGGAGTGACGGCCTGCCCATCCCGATCGTAATAAGGCACAGTCGGGTGGCAAAGGCCCGAAAACTTTGACGAACAACTGGAGGGGGCGCGATTAGTTGCCTGCGCAATCTGGAAACATAACTTGTGCCGTTTGATACAAGTATCGCCTCCAGTTGGGCCATTCATGCCCACCGGTGCTCAAGACCCAGAAGTTGCGAACGCCATACTGATTGAATAGAGCAAGCACCTTTTGGCCGTTGTTCAATGCGATATCCGTCTCGCCGGCGGCCATGTAGAACGGCACACGGAACAGGTCGTTGGTTTTCGGATTTGTGAGCAGAGGTGCGAAGTTCGCGTCGAACTGCTTCAGATCGTCCGCATTGATGTGTCCCGAACTGTAGACGTAAAGCTCACTAAAGGTGTCCAGGTGCGGTAATCCGCTATGAAGCACCACAAAACCGCCCATGGAAAGTCCTGCGAGGGCCCTATTATCGCGGCTCGCCTTCGTACTGTAATGGCTATCAACGAATGGAATGATGTCCTTCAAATACTCCTGTGTACACGCGTCATCTTTGCCAGGAGCTGATGGTGTGGCACTGGCGCACGTGCTGGTGTTAGGCATCACGATGATCATCCGTTTGGCTTTGCCCGCCGCGATCAGATCGTCCAATATAAACTGCGCGTTACCGCCGCGTTTGGGATCTTCCGACGACCAGCTGGAATCGTCACCGCCCCCGCCGTGATTCAAATATAGGACCGGATACTTCGCGTTGCTCGAATAGTCCGGCGGCAAGTAGACGTGTAACCGCTTGTCGACACCTGCGTAGTTCTTGTAAGTCGCTTGCTCAACCTTGCCATGCGGGACGTCAGCCTTCGCGAAGAATGCCGTATCCGCATAGGCCGGCAGCGCCGGAAGAATGGGTAGCGGGCAAACTCCGGCCTTAGGCGCGTTCAAAATCGGGCGGCCGGGTAAAACTGGCGGCTGGGGCGGCTGGGCGCAAACCCAAGTCGTCATAGCGAGCAGCCAGAGCAGTTTCTGCGACATTTGCAACTCCTTTATCGAATGACAGTGACAACGGTCGCAAGACGTGTATCCGCCGACGAACCGCCCACCAGGATGCGAATAGGTTCTTCCTCCACGGCGAAACGTCCAGCGCGCTCGTCCCAGTAGGAAAGCGAGTCCGCCCTGAGCTTCATGCGAACTGTTTTGGTCTGGTGTGGCGCGAGCGAGACGCGCCCGAATCCGCGCAATTCCTTGATGGGCCGCGTTACTTGCGAGCCCTCGTGTTTAACGTACATCTGCACTACTTCGTCCCCGGCCATGTCGCTCGTGTTCTCAACGTCTACGCTGACAGTGGTCTCGCCGTCCCGCGGAGGCATCTTGTCGAGGCTGGTCTTGAGGTTCGCGTAACGGAACGTGGAGTAACTCAAGCCATAGCCAAACTGGTAGAGGGGCTCGCCTTTGAAATACATGTAGGTGCGGCCGTGGCGAAGATTGTAGTCGAGCATGGGCGGCAGTTGATCCAATGATTTCGGCCACGTCACCACCAGGCGCCCGGCCGGGTTGTAGTCACCGAACAGCACATCGGCTATCGCGGCGCCGGCCTCCTGGGCATTCTGGCTCATCTGAATGATCGCCGGCACGTGATCGTTCGTCCAATTGATCGCGTAAGGAAAGTCAGAAAGAAGAACCACGACAGTACGGGGATTGGCTGCGTAAACGTCCTTGATCAAATCCTCCTGTTCGAGGGTGAGCGATCTGCGGTCCGAGTTTTCCATGCCGTCGCTGGGCGTTTCACAAAAAGAATTGTCCGAGTCGAAATTGGCGATGATCGAAGCGCGATTGCAAGTTGGATCGTTTCCGACGAAGACGATCGCTACGTTGGACGATTTGGCGGCCGTGCCGATATCCGTCATGAATCCAGCGCCCATGTTAATCTTGACCCCGGCCCCTAGCTTCTTGCGAAGGCCATCGAGAGGCGAGACGGCGTAGGGCGGCTCTCCGCTGTACAAACCCAACAGCACCCGATTCGCACGCGGGCCGTAGACCGCGATCGATTTGATTTTCCCGCGATCCAACGGCAGCAGGCGGCCTTGGTTCTTCAGCAAGACAATGCTTTCGCGCGCCACTTGCAGCGCCACCGCCTTGTGGGCAACCGTCTGCCAAGGCTCTTCGGTTGAATCAGATTTCGCGTACGGCACCTGGGACGGCGGATCCAGCAAACCGAGGCGAAGGACTACCCGAAACTTGCCCCGTAGCGCGGCGTCAATTTCCTTCTCGGTGACCGCCTTCGATTCCAGGGCTCCGCGAAGCCCCTCCTGATAACCATCCAGGAATTGATTAACGCCGATCTTTACGCAAGCCGCCACGGCCTGTTGCATGTCGGGGAAATAGCGGTGCTTGTTCACCATGTTGTGGACCGCGCCAGCATCGGTGGAGACGATGCCGTTCACGCCCCATTCGCCTGCCACGATGTCTTTCAAAATCGGGTTCACCGACATGGGCACGCCGTTCCAGGCATTGTAGGACGCCATGTAGGAGCTGGCGCCGCCCTGGAGAAAGGCCATGCGAAACGGGACCGAATAGTATTCGCGCAACAGGCGTTGGTCGAAATCGGAACTAGAGCCGTAGCGACCGCTCTCATTGCTGTTCGCGAGAAAGTGTTTCAACAAGGAAGCGACGCGCCAGTACCTCGGATCGTCTCCCTGCATTCCTTTGGCGAAAGCCGCAGCCATCGTGCCCGTGAAGAAGGCGTCCTCTCCGTACGATTCGTCGATGCGACCCCAGCGCGGATCGCGCGCCAGGTCCGTATTGGGTCCCCACACTATCAGCGGCTTCCGTTGGTATTGGTCTTGATGGTTGTAGAGCCAGCGAGCCTCCACCGCCTGCACTTCTCCCGCTTTGCGGATGAGATCGACGTCCCAGGTTTGCGCCATACCGACGACCTGCGCGAATTGCGTGGTTGGCACCGGTTTTTGAGAACCCAGTCCGCCGAGTGGGCGCTGCACCAAGCCGTGCAATCCTTCGGAGCCTCCGGCGTCAGGGATTCCGAGGCGTGGGACCGCGGTAGTGGTTCCGAGCGCGACGATCTTCTCATCCAGAGTCATCAGAGATAGGATATTGGTGACCCGCGCTTCACGCTCGAGATCGGGATTTTGAAACGGATATTTATACTGGGCCGCGAGCGGAACGGTTGCAATCAGCGCAAAGAGCGCACTTACCCTGAGAGTGTGGATTGTCATTGCGCTAGGCCGGATTGAGAATGCTGTCCATGAGCTTGCGCTCCTCGCTCGCCGGGTCGTTCACAACCTTGCTGTCGTTGCTGATCAGCATGGTTGCACGCCGTTCTGAATCGTACGGGGGCCAAGGCGGCAGGCCACTCTTCTTCGAATTGGGATCGCCCCGGGTCGCGAAACTGATCCATGCCTCGCTTACACGCGCGGCCAATGCGACGGCTTCCGGGCTTGCGCCGCCGGTCAATCCGGGGGCGACCTGAGTGTTGTCGAACACAAAAGGCATTTCCAAAGTATGCGGGCTCTTCAATCTGCCGCCCAAGGCGGGGGTTTCCCAATCGAAGCGGTAGCGATAGGTAGGTGCTTTGCCGAGAGCGGCCCGCCGCTCAGCAATGTTGTTGCTGTAAATTGTGGTGGGATCGTCGGTCCAAATCGAAAAGAAAAGATCCGACGGCGTGGCATGTGGATTGGCACGGCGGTAGACCTCGATCACTTGATCCGCGCGATCGCCCAGCATGCCTTTCACTCGAATTTTCATCGCGCTTTCATCGAGCGAAAATGCGGCGGGATCAGCGAAAAGCGTCATCTCGGTTCGGTTGTTCCCGATAATCACCGGAACGTCCGCGGAAATCTGCGTGGCATGCGGATAGAAAGGATGTGCAGGCAACACGGTCGGATCGAGCACCGGCGCAAATCCATCGATTATTCCAGGAAAGGCTCGGAGCTTGGCCGACACCGCGAACTGCGCCGCCATGATCTTTTCGAGCGGCAGGGATTGGATCTCGGACACGCGCTGGGCGTCCAAGCCAACTTCGGCCAGCAGCATTTTGGCGATCTCATCGGCACGAGCGCGTCCCATCATCTTGGGACCCGGTCCGCTCTCGATGACCGCCCGGTGGAACAAACCTTTAGCGGGCGGCGAGCCCAGCAGCATGCAAACCTTCTGGCCGCCACCTGATTCGCCGAAGATCATTACCCGGTGGGGGTCGCCTCCGAAGCGCTCGATGTTATCGCGAACCCATTCGAGCGCCGCAACGGCATCCAACATCCCGACATTGCCGGAATGAGCGAACTTCTCGCCTCCCAAGTCGTCCAAGTGCGTGAACCCTAGCGCGCCCAAACGATGATTGATCCCGACCACAACCACGTCGCCGCGCCGCGCAAGATTGGCTCCGATGAACAGCGCGCTCGAATCCGAGCCGGTAGCGAAGCCTCCGCCGTGCAGCCAAAACATCACCGGACGTTTTCCGCTGTCATTGATGCCCGGCGTCCACACATTCAGGAATAAGCAGTCTTCACTTTCAGGCGGCGGAACGCCGTCGGTACCCGCCACCAGCCGTCCGATGTCGCTGCGCAGCAAGTCGGAGCGGGCTCGCGCGGGATTGCTTTGAGGCGCACTGTTGCCATACGAGAACGCGTCTTGCACCCCCGTCCAGGGCTGTGGCTTTTCGGGCGGCCTAAACCGGTTGCGGCCAGCCGTGGATGCGCCATAACGGAGCCCAAGAAAACTGTGGATGCCGGCGATGCTCCTGCCGCGCACCTTGCCATTGGCGGTCTCGACGATAGAATCGGCGAGCGCGCCGGTTGCGGCAAAAAGATGACTGCGCGTCATTCCAGGAAGGAAGAGGGCCGTTGCACTGGTGCGCAGCAATAACTCTCGGCGAGATATCGTCATGGCGTATTCTCCTTGGAAATTGGAACAATTCGGACTGCGACGCGGCGGGTCTCGAAGTCTGTTGTTCCATTGGCGGCAGTGGCGTCAGAGACCCAGCGCACGACGGACGCCGGTACGCCAAGCCCCTTCAGGACCTCCGCCACACGCTCGGCGCGCAGCCGTGAGACGTCCACTTTTTCGATCAATACATTTCCGTTGGAAAGCAGCGTCGAACCACGGTAACCGACCACTTCAATCGTTTGCGCTTTGGAAACTCGCGCATACTCTGCGATGTCCGTAAGCTGCCGCGTGTTGCGAGCAAACAGAAAATCACTGTCGAAGTCGTACTGAATTACAAACTCGCGCTCTAAGAACAGAGGCTCCGGCTTCGCGGGTGGCAGAGCGGCTGTGGGGACGCGAGCCTGACGGGTGGATGGCCCAGCGGGGCGCTTTGCGGGCGGCGCTTCGATTCCAGGTTCAGCGGGCAGGATTGTGTTACACGCCCGATTCAACTCCGGTAACACGGAAACATGCAACGGCTTCACTGGGATCCCCCCGCAGACCCGCGGCCCGGGTACGACGGCGCCTTCCACCAGCACCTCATGTAGCAATTGCGGAGGATAGAATTCGGCCGTGATGTCCTGCTGGATTCCCAGGAAATATGTTTCGCCCTGGTATTCGGCTAGAAAGCACGGAACAGTCTTTGTATCGCGGACTATGGGACACGCGACAAAATTCATCTGCTGAGCAAGAGCGGATCCGGCCATCGCAAGGAGGAAAATTGCCCGCATCAGAGAACTCCCAGAAAGTTCACTAGGTCCCGCTTTTCCTGCTCGGACAGCTTCATGTCGAAGCGGCGATCATAAAAGTCCACCAGTTCGCGGAGCGATTTCGCGGAGCCGTTCGAAAAGTAAGGAGCTCGCGCGGCTAATCCGCGAAATTGCTGCATGACGATGGAGCCGACGTCAACGCAACGGCCCGAAATCAATGCACGCCCGGGGTCGCTGGTGTAAATCACGCGGCCCAAGTAGGGATGCGGCGGAGCGTCTTTGTTGCAGGTAATCTTGAACACGGGCAGTTCGCGGGATTCACTGTAGAGCGGCGGCTCGGTCCACGTTGGGTAGTTCGTGGTGCCGACATCCACCCAACCGGCCGAGAGATCCTGGCCTGTCATCTGCGCGTTATGGCAGGTGGCGCAAGTCCTCTTCAAAGGATTGCCGAGACCAATTGAATTAATGTGCGTGGCATCCCGCAGCCAGAATTGCCGGAACATGAAGATGTCGTTGCCGCGCGCGATGGACGCCCGAAATTCGGCCTGCGCGGACTGCCCGGGTCTTTTCCAGACGTCGAACAGTTGAAAAACAGGATCGTAATCGTTATCGCCCAACACTCCCGGCCGGTGCTCCGCCATGGCGCGTGGACCAAGAGCCGTGGGGCCGCCCGCTTCGGCCAGGTCGCCAGCTCTGTTATCGAAAATCTGCGCGACGTAAATCTGGCTTTCAAAATCGACAATGCGTCGCAACGTCGCATCGGGCAACGGGGCCTGGCTCTCTCCGTGCTGAAGACCGGCGTTTCGCGCTTGCGACCTGAGGCTCGGCTCGCGGGCATCGGCCATGAAGTTCATGCTCACCGGCATTCCACTCTCTGGATCGACATCGGCCAGTCCGCCAAGCTTTAGAGCAAACCGAGGTGTTGGGTTCGTAACGTACTTCAAGTTGGCCGCCATGCGCGGGCGTCGAAATACAGAGACTGCAGGGTGATGCGCGCTATGAAGTCCGTATGTGGCGCTGGTATTGCAGCCGGTGGGATCGCTGACAACCTCAATCGAAAACTCCGGCTTTCTCTTTGCAGGCGGCCAAGGAATCGCCAAGCGGATCAACCCTCGATCGAGCAGCAGTGAATGGGAGCTTTCCTTGGCTTGGGGAAGATCCGGACAGTTGGAGCCGTCCACCGCCGCAAAGAGCGGGTCCGTTCCCTGAGTTGCGTTCCACCTCTCACGAATCGCGGCTACGGAAATGGTCATCGCATACGCTGGTTGATGGCATGTGACGCAGGCCCGGCCGTTGATGCCCAAGGGTTCAAAGAATGGATGCCCCGTGATGTCGACAGGCCCGGAAGCATTCACTACGCCGAGTCGCCCGCGATCGTCATCGAACTGTGTCTCGGCGGGGAGCATTCCGCCCTTGCCAGGTTCAATCCAGCGAGGCGGTGCCTCAGGAAAAGCCGGAAGAGCCACCGCAACCAGCAGCGCCAGCACCGCTGCAGCCGTTATCCGCGCCCGACGTGACGAATAACTCCACAGCGCGAGCACCAGCAATAGCGTTACAGCCGCAGCGCCAATGATGAAGTACCAGCCCGCTACGAAGCCACCGCTCCAGTCCCGCAGCAAGCCGAGCATTTGGGGTCCGAGGTACGAGAATACACCCGCAACCATGCTCACAACGCCCATGACATTGCCGGTTTCACTGCCCCGTAGTACGTCGGCGGCGAGCGTGTAGGATTGCTGAATCCCGGCGTGTCCCAAAGCCAGGACCAGCGCCGCTCCAACGCGAAACAGAGGCAGATCGTGCGAGGTCATCGCAATCCCGCCCAGCATTCCGAGCGACGCCAGGGACGCCATCACTTTCCAACGGTTGAAGCGATCCATCAGGAATCCGAACAGCAGGTTGACGAAGATAGCCAGCGTGAATCCGGTGCTGATCAGATACGATGCGCCTACCTGGTCCAGATGGAACAAGGCTTGCGCCGCCGAGGGGACGAAGAAGTTGGCGCTCAAGCTTCCCATTCCGGCCAGACCGGAGAGCGCCGCCAGCAACCAAACCAAAGGGCTCCGAAAGGCACTGGAGGCAGTAGTACCCGGATGCGCGGAGCGTGCCTGTGGGACGCCGGGATTTCTCCGATAGAAAACCGTAAATACTAAGGCTCCCGCCAGAGCGACTCCCGCATAGGCCAGCATTCCATTCCTCCACCCGAAATCGCGCCCGACCACTCCGCCCAGAGGCGCGCCAATGACGGACGCGAAAGCGGAAATCGCGCCGAGGATACCCATGGATGCACCCCGCACCGAAGGCGGACACGTGAGCGCTACGGCCACCATCACGCACACAAACGCGAAGCGATATCCGGACAGCCACAGTGCACGCGCGCCGAATGCTGCGGCGAAGGTTGGCGCTATGCTCAGCGTCATCAGACCGGCGGCCACCGCCACCAATCCTGCTGCGAGAACCACTTTCTCTCCATATTGTTTCGCTAAGAGTCCCGCGGGCACGCTCCACAGCACGGACAACAGCCCGTACATTCCCGCGAACAGACCCAACTGCGCGAAATTCATGTGGAACGCGTCGCGAATGGAAGGCAGGAGCGGTGAAAATCCAAGGTTCGACATCTGCAGCGCCAGCATGGCGAACAACGTCGCCAGGTAAGGAGCGCGCCACTGCCTGCTGTTGCTCATAGGCGCTCGAGTTGCACGGCAGCCGAGAGCACTCCCCACTCCGGCCATCGCGTCATCACCACTTCGCCTGCCAGTCCAGTGATTTTGGCGCGGATCAGGAGCTCCTCCAAAGTTACTCGCAGCATCAGTCGCGCCAACGGGGCGCCGGCACAGCGGTGGGGACCCAGCCCGAAGGCAATGTGCTTGTCGATATTCGGCCGGTTCAAAATGAATTCGTCGGGATTCGCAAAGACGGTCTCATCCCGATTCGCCGAAGCGTAGACCAGCGCAATCGGTTCATCTTTGCGAATGGATCGTCCACCAAATTCCACGTCGTGCTTGGCGGTGCGAGCGAATCCGCGATAAGGCGTAAACAGGCGTAGATATTCTTCCACTGCGGCCGGGATCAAATTGGGTTCGTTTCGCAATCCGCTTTCGAGCTCTGGATGCTGTGCCAAGTGCACCAGAATACACCCGATCATCACGCTAGGCGCGATCATACCCACTACAATCATTTGGCGGATGGTTCCGAGCACCAAGTTTTCCGGCAGAAGCTCGCCATCATTGCCGCGCGCCTGGAGCAGAGCGCTGGTAGGATCCTCTGCCGGATCCCAAGGCTCAGCCTTGCGCATTTCGATGATCTTCCGCGCGAGTTCATACAACCGCAGGCTGGTATCCTTTACCAACTCGTCGTTCGCTTCCTGCAGCGCCTGGTTGTAGATCGCGCTGGTTTCCTTGATGGACATGGAAAGTTCGGGCGAGAGGTGAAAGAACTCCGCAAATACGTGGCCTGGGAGCTTCCGCGTGAATTCGGAGCAAACCTCGCCGCCGCCCGCTTCGATCAGCGGGTCTAATAACTTGATGGTGACTGCCCGCACCATTGGTTCCAGACACTGCATCTTTTTCTCGGTGAAGAACGGATTCAGCGCGCGGCGGTACGGTGTGTGCTCGGGAGGATCGAAATGCAGCGGAGGACGCCGGCCTGTGAATGCGACCTTGGGGACGACGTTTTGAACCGAAGTGATGAACAGATCCGGCTGGCGCAAAGTGCTCACTACGTCCTGATATCGCAACAAAGCCCAGAAGCCGCGCCACGCATTGCTGTGGGCCACGGGACAGCGGTCGCGCATGTCGCGATACAAAACATGCGCGCTGTCGAGATCCTCGGCTGCCAGCGGATCGAAGTCGTCGGTAAGCCGCGGGTCCTTCCAGTCCATTACCGGAGTCTAGTTGAACCCAGCACCGATTCGGAAAGATTTGGCCGGTTGTGTTCTAAGACGTGGCACGTCTAAACTAAGTGGGGTTGTACAAATGGAACTGCGCCACCTGCGGTACTTCGTCGCGGTCGCCGAGGAATTGAATTTTACCCGCGCCGCTCAACGCCTCAACACCGCTCAACCCTCCCTTAGCCAGCAGATCAAGCAGCTGGAAGCTAACATAGGCGTCCCCCTGCTGGAACGCAACAAACGACGAGCGGCGCTCACCGAAGGCGGCAAGGTTTTCCTGGTTGAGGCCCGGGAAATTTTGGCGCGCGTTGAACGAGCGGGACAACGTGCCGCGCGCGCGCAGCAGGGAAAATCCACTGAACTCATCGTCGGCGTGGTTCCCGCGGCCGAAATCAAGATCCTGCCTAAATTGATTCCTCTGCTGGAACGAAACCTGCCCAAAGTTCGGCTGGTGTTCCACAACCTGCCCTCCGCCGAACAAAAGCGTCTGCTCGCGCGCGGATCTTTAGATTTCGGGCTGTTAAGAGGACCCTTTGAAGACCCGCGTCTCGAAGTGGAAGATGTCCTTTGGGAGAAACTGGTGGCCGGCCTGCCCGCCAGGCATCCTTTGGCGCGTAAGAAGACGGTTTCGATTCGCCAATTGAACGAGGTTCCATTCATTATGGTGTCGCACGACGGCTCGCCGGAATTACACGATGCCGTCAGAGTGTTTTGTGTGCACTCGGGCTTGCATCCGCGCGAGGTGCAACAAGCGGACAACATTTTGGGCAACCTGAACATGATTCGGGCCGGCATCGGCTTCGCGCTTCTTCCGGACTACGCGGCCTCGATTCTTCCCCGGGGAGTGGTCGTTAAGCCGCTGGCCTGGTCGCCTCCGCCAGTAGTGAGTTTGGTTATGGCCCACCGCAGAGGAAAGGCCACCGCCGAGATGCTGGCGTTCAGGGAGCTGATGCGCGACTGTTTTCCGGCATAGTATAGAGCCTGTGCCTCAGCCGGCCAGGAGTTGGGTTCTCTCATATGCCGCCACCATTGTCGCGATGATGGCGATTCAAATGTCGAGCCTGGGGTTCTCGCCGCTGCTCCCTGCAATCCAAAAAGATTTTGGTCTCAATTATTCCGAGATCGGATTGTTCACTGGACTTTACGGCCTAGTGGCGATGGCAGTAAGCGTGCCTGCTGGTGTTCTGGCCAAGATGGTGGGGGAAAAGCTCGCGCTAACTGGAGGCTTGCTGGGCGTGGCCCTGGGTTTACTGCTGCTCAGTCAAGTCTCGACATACCGCGCGGCGCTCGGAGCCCGAGTCGTTTGGCTACTCGGATATCGTGTTGCGTTCGTCTGTGTGATGACGTCCATCGCACTAGTTGCTCCGCCTCAGTTTCGCAGCCGGGCGATGGGCATCCTGGGCGCGATGGCCTCGCTTGCGTCGGTAATCGGCGCGCCCTTTGGCACGATTATCGCCGAGCCTTATGGATGGCGGGGCGGGATTATCGGTTTCGGTGTTATGGCGCTGGCGGGCGCGGCAGTTTTCTGGATTGGATATAAGCCGGGTGTGGGCGGAGAAGAGTCTCCGGTTCACGCGCACGGACCGTCGGCACCTAGCGCAAGTGCATTCCGTTCACCTGTTGTCTGGAGTATGGTTTTGCTTGGTCTGATCAACATGGGCGGGTTCAGCGCCACATTCTTTGTGCCGTCGGCGGTAAAGACCACCTTCCACTTGAGCGCCTTGCAGAGCGCATATGTGATCAGCACCAGCTACGTCGTCGCCATCTTCGTCAATGTTCTGTTCGGGTATCTCTGCGATAGGTTCGACCGCTGGGACATGATGATCGGACTTGCCGTACTGCTGATTCCGGCTTGCTTCGCGATGATGACTCCGAACCTGCTGGTGTTCCGGGTGGCCACCGCGCTGGTGATATCACTCGGCCTCTGCGCCACAAACCAGATCTTTGCGCTGGCAGGAGAGGTAGTAGGGAGAAGCGAGATTGGCCCGGTGATGGGTGTGGTCGGACTCGGAGGAGGCCTCTTCGGATACGTAGGTCCGCAGGTTTTGGGAATGTTGCGGGACCGCACGGGAGGATTCACTGCCGGGTGGTATTTCGTCGCAATCGGAGTGATTCTTTCGCTGGTTGAGATCGTCTTCCTGCGGCGTTATACGCGATCCCGAGCGGCGCTCGAGTTGAGCCCCGCCAGAAACTGACCGACCTTCTGCCGCATTGCGAGACCATCCCAGCCGCGTGCATCCACCATGTCGGCGGCAATCGGAAGTACCGGAATACCGTTCGCTTCGAGAGCACGTTCTATGAAGATGTTGCCCGTGGCCGACGGCCGAGTCCCCAGTGGTTCCAGCACGAGAGCGGCATCGATGCGGTGTTTCCTGGCTTGATCGACAATCCATTCGTTGGCCCACGGTGGATTGTGCAGTTGCTCGTTGAAGCTAACGGTGCGGCTGGCGAGCGCCCGCAGTGGGTCGTCCAAGCCATAGCGGATATAGCCATCGGGTCCGAAGGCCAGATACATGGACCAGACAAACACGGCACCATATTGTTCTTCGAACGCGGTGTAGAAATCGATGTCGTGCCACAGGCCGGCGCCCACCCACATCAGACGCAGGCGCTCGAAAGGACAGGCCGCTATATCCGCTTCGACACGCTCCTTCACTTCGTCGCGAAATGCGCGAGCATGTGCAATAGCCCAGTCGCTTCCACGCAGCCACTGAGCGGCCATGACGTTGCTCAACTGCTCGTGCATCCGGACCGGTGTTCGCGGCGCTTCGCAGATCATCTCACGCACCTCTTCGAAATATTGCTCTTGTTTGTTGACGCCTCCCATCAGTGCGCGCAGGCGTTCCACGTCGAACATGTTTCCAGTAATTCGCTCCAAAGTTCGAATGAGCGAACGAAATTGAGCGACCATGAAATCCAGCCGGTGGCCTTCAAACAGTTCGTTCCAGCGGTAACGGCTCAACTCCCACCATCGAGGCGGAAGTTCGGACGCGCCGGGGGCATCTAACGGGACAAAGGGAGCTCCGAATTTGGCCGCCCACGTTTCGAATACCCGCTGGATACAATCGCAGGTAAGCCGTGCCGAAAGCAGCGCGGGCTTCGGAAGACCGCCCCACGGAGCTTCGCCGGGACCTCCGGCAATCGTGGAAGCAAGTGACAAGCTGCAATAACGGCACAGGCTGTCGTGATAGCCCATCGCGTTGAGACCGTCCAGATAGAGTGGCGCGAGGCGCTTGGCCGACACCATCGCGGCCCACCATTGATTGCTCACCACGGGCATATCCATCGCGTGGAACAGCTCAAGTGGCATGTCGGCCTGCACGATGGCATAAGGCTTCTGCTTTTCGAATACATCCTCGCGCAGTTGAGCGAACCAGGCCTTTTGATGCTTGGCGGCGCGGACGGTGCACTCCAATTGCTTTTCAGCCATACCGAAGTCTCGCGATGAACGCCTGTATTTGGTCCGTAGAGTCGGACCGCAGCATTAAGTGCGGAATTGCGCGCTCGTCAAGAAACGCGCGCAGGCGCGGATAGTCCCATCCGATGACATCGTCCTCAGGCGGCAGATAGAAGATCACACCGTCCACTTCGGATGCTGCGCGATGAAACCAAGAGTCGGCAATCGCGGCTGGAAACACGCGCGGGCTGAGAGCGTCAAAATAGTATTTCTCGAAAATAGCGCGAAGGGGATCCATGCTGGCATCGATGTCCTGGCCCGCGGCACGCGAGCCCCACCAATCGTCCTCCGCCACTACGATTGCACCGTGCGATTCGATCAGCGCGCAAAGCGTAGGACTATCGAGGGGCGGCCCTTTGATCAGAATCCGCGGCCCTCGGAGCGTCGGCCGCGCCTGAATCTCACGCAGCGCGTCCTGTACCAGGCGCGCGTAGGCGGAGCGATCCATAAAGCACCAAGCTCCAATCAACGTAAGCGCTTCTGGGCCGCTTAGCTGGGGAGCCAAACCCTTTCTATGCTGTAACAATCCGCGGATGGCTTGGCGAGCGGCGTTTCCCTCAATGATGGCGGCTGAGAGTGCCTGGTCCTCAATATGGCGTCCGGTCAGCTGCTCCAATTTATGCTTGAGCTCGTGAGTTCGCTCCAGGCCGTAGGCCTCCGCTTCGGGCGATCTGGCATGCAGCAAATTATAGAGAATCGGCTCCGGCGATCGCTCCCTCCCTTGGCGAATCACCTCGCGAAGATAAAGGAATAGTTTGTGTTCCTGCTCAGAAGTTCTGGGAATCACAACCGCGGCCAGGGGCACACCTTCGGCGGAGACGAGGAAGTCGAAGATTGCTTTTATGCGTGCGCTGAAAACGTCTTCCATGTAGCGATCGGCGAGCGGCGTATGCAGACGGCACGGGCTAAGCAGAATGGGTTGCAGTCCAGCCGCGCGCAATAACTCCCACGGCACTGTGTTGGACGTGACGCCCACCATGGCAAGGTCGCCCTGGGAATGAATTGCTCGTTCGGCATAGACCTTGGTAAGCGTCGATATCGCGGAACTCACGCTTCAAATCACCTGCTGCGTTCTCAGCTCTTCCAGGCGCTCTTCGGAATAGCCGAGCATGCCGCAATAAACGGCCCTGTTGTGTTCTCCGAGCTCCGGTGGGGGTGCGTCGAAACCCGTTTGCGCCCGGGAAAACTTGATGGGCATTCCCATTCCATAGACATCCTCCACCATGCCATACTTCGGATGCGCTAACGTCACCGTCTCACCCCGCGAGACCACCCGAGGATCACGCACGGCATCCTCAGGGCCGCGTACTTCAGCGGCGGGCACTCCCTCTAGCTCCAATGCCGCGACCACCTCCGCACTGCTTCTGGAACAAGTGAAGGCTTCGAGAATCGCGTCAACTTCCGAAACGTTTACCACGCGGTCATCGCGCTTGGCGAAGCGGGCATCCGTCGCTAAGTCCGCTCGGCCAATCGCCTGAAACAGCGAGTGAGCGAACGTTTCTGTGGGCGCGCAGATGCAAACGTAGCCATCTTTGGTCCGATACATCCCGAACGGTGCGAGTCGCGGCACCGTAAGGCCGGTTCGTTGCGGGACGCCGCAGCGCTCCAGCAGATCGAAGGGTTCTCCCGACACCATCATCGTCATGACACCGAGCATCGAGACGTCGACGTGCTGACCGATTCCGGTGCGCTGCGCATGATGGATCGCTGCCAGTACACCAATTACTCCAAACAGCGGGGTAGTGAGATCCGCGAACGGAACGCCGATACGCACTGGCGGATCTCCCGGCCCCCCCGAAGTCAGCATTACTCCGCTCAGGGCCTGGATGATGGCGTCCATTGCCTTGCCGGTTCCCGGATCGCCCTCGCTTCCGAAGCCCGTGATCGAACAGTAGACGATGCGCGGATTCACTTGCTTGGCAAATGTATAACCAACGCTTAGGCGCTCCAACGTGCCGCGGCTGAAATTCTCGACGATAATGTCGGACTTCCTCACCAAATCGGCATAAATCTCGCGCGACTCCGGATGCTTTAAGTTCAGCGTCACGCCCAGTTTGTTGCGCAGCCGGTTGAGAGCTGACACCGATACATCGTCTGCGTGTTGTCGCGCGAGCGTGCCTCCTTCGGAGCCCAAGTAGGGTGCATTCGAGCGGCAGGAATCGCCGCCGCCAATCGGATTCTCGATCTTGATAACTTTGGCGCCGAGACCGGCCAGAAGCAACGTGGCAAAGGGGCCGGCGAGCGCCGTGGTTAGGTCGAGGACCGTGAGGTCTTCAAGAGGAGTATCTTTCATGTCGAAGTCACCACGGATAATAGCATCGAAACGCGAGACGAATGGGCTCGTAGTTAGGATTTGGGGGGCGGCGGTTGCGCCAACTCCGGCGCGTGACATCCGGTCCTCGCCCGAGTCTGAGCGACTAGGTCAGTCCGTGCCAGGCATCCCGCGGGTTGGAACCAATAAAACCATAGAAAACAATGTAGATATAGCATTCGGCGAACAGAACGAACGCCACGTGAAGTCCGAAACGGTCGGCGAGAGCGCCCTGGGCCACGGGAATAATCGCGCTGCCCACGATGGCTGCGATCAGAATTCCGGAACCCTTGCCGCTCAACTGGTCCAAGCCCGCAATTCCAAGTGGTGAAGACGCTGGGAAAAGTATCGCGTTGAGGAGCCCCTGGCACAGATAAGGCACAGTCGCCTGGGGTGACAGTGCGCTTGCCCCCTGGGGTGACACAAACAGTTAAGACACTATTGGCCGTTCGCTGAAAAATCCTCGACCGGCAAAACGACTGTAGCGCATACTGGTTCCCGGCTGGTGAAGCGGAGGCGAGCTCTGCGGGAGCGCAACTCGCCGAGGAATAGCCGGCTGGAAACTCATCGAGACGATGGGTGGGGGCGGCAGCCGTAGTCGCCCCCAAGCTTCGCGGACAGAAAGACCAGATCGGACGATAGATTTCCCGATGCCTCAGAAAACTCATACAGAAAGCTGCCGCGTAGCGGCATCCTTTTGATGTTGTTCGAAGCGGGCCGGTGGCATGTAGCCGAGCGCGGAATGCAGGCGCTTTTTGTTGTAGATCCTTTCCAGGAACTCGCGGATTGACGCGCGAGCCTCGGCCAAGTCCCGGTATTCGTTGCGCAGCACTTCTTCGTACTTGAGCGTTTTCATGAACGACTCGCAGGCCGCGTTGTCCCAGGGATTGCCCTTGCGCGACATGCTGATTTCGATGTCGTTGGCTTTGAGCAAATCCGTGTAAGCACTGCTGGCGTACTGCGAGCCGCGGTCGGAATGATGCACCAGGCCGGGCTCGATTGCGCGGTGCGAAAGCGCCATGCGTAGCGCGGTGAGCGTGAGCGAGTCTTCCATTTCGCGATCCAGCGCCCAGCCGATCACGCGGCGCGAGTACGCGTCCAGAATCACGGCCAGAAAGACGAACTCGTCGCGCAGCCGGATGTAGGTGATATCGGCCCGCCACAGTTGATTGATCGCCGTCAGGATCATGTCACGCGCCAGGTTCGGATACACCCTGCGCGTGTGGTTGGAATCGGTGGTGACGACGAACTTGCGCTTGCGCACGCACAGCAGGTTGTCCTCACGCATCAGCCGGTAGACGCGCTTGGGGTTCACCTTCCAGCCGCGCTCGCGAAGTTCCTTAGTTATGCGCGGCCGCCCGTAGCAGGGCCACTCCAGCGCGATCTTCTGGATCGCGTCGCGCAAGTCCATGTCGGGATCTGGCCCCGGTTCGGCGTCCTCGAAGCGATAGAAGCCAGACCGGGAAACCCGGCCCAGCTTCACCATGCGTTCGACGGTCAGTCTGCCTCCGGCCTTCATTTCTTCTTGGACCTTGTGGTAGACGGCGGTTTTCCAGTCAACGCCTGCAGCATCCGCTGTTCCTCGATGCGCTGCAAGCACCCCTTCAAAAAATCGAGCTCCAGTGCCTGCTGGCCGATTTTACGTTCCAACTCGGCGATCCGCCCTTCGGACCAGCGCTGCTTCCCGTTGCCCGGAAATACATTGCCCGGCCCTTGCCGGAACTCACGCCGCCAACGGTGCAGCACGTTGGCGTTTACCTCCAACGCCCGCGCCACCTCGCCGATGGAAACTCCTTGCTCCAGCCGCCGCACAGCGGCCAGCTTGAACTCCTTGGTGAAAATCCTTCTCGACAACCCCATGACTCAATTCTCCTTTGAATGGATTTTGAGTCTTAACTGCTTGTGTCAAGAATGGGGACAAGTCCACAGGCTTCCCTGCGGTCAGAGGCTGGCTGCCCCATTAATGGCCTAGAGCCTGATTATTTGGTGCGGATGAGAGGACTTGAACCTCCACTCCCTTGCGAGAACTAGAACCTGAATACACTCAAAGGGTTGCCGTGGCATGACGCTCTCTGACAAGTCAGCACGATGCGGATTTCCAGGCTCCGGAGAATGACGCCTTCTGACATCTCATTTGCTAGTAATTTGCTAGTGCGGATTCGCGGTAAAATTGTCCTATGCGGATAGGTCGTCTGCGAAAGAAGGATGCTTGCGAAGTCTGTCATCAAACTCCACGAGTAACTGACGACGGACGCATAGCCTGCGCTTGCCCGAACAAGCGTTGGTTTTGGATCAAGAGCGTGTGTGGAACGCCAGAGGAGCAGGCGCGGCTTGAACGTGTCGGTGGCGAATGGACAACCAACATTCATGGTGACGGGTACTACGTCCTGCCGTATGGCTACATTGTCAACCTCTACGAAGACGGCAGTTGGGATACGGACAAAGGGCCTGGCTGCGAAAGCCTCGATGAGTTCCTGACTTGGTTCCAGGAGAAACAGGGAGCCATCGACGCGGCTTTGAGAGCAAGCTAATCGGACGCCACATGCGTGCGAAGATTCTCGCAGTAACCCCCGCGCCGCAGCAAATTGAGAAGTTCATCATTTGTGCAGGTGCAGTTTGAACCTTTCACTATCCCGGCAACCACGTCTGGAGCGAAAGGCAGCCTAAGATAAGGCATCCCTGGTCCCCTGGCTCCCGCCCGGTAATCAGCGCCTGCTCGCGTTCGTCGGCTGATGAACAGACGCCATTCCTGTTCCTCTCTGTAATCGGGATGTTTGAAGCGTGTCCCGCAAAGCAGGAAACTGAAGGCTGCATCGATCCAATAGAATCTTGCTTCATTCGCAGTCAGGTCTTCACGTTCATCTCTAAAGAGACTTATCGCCGCGTCAATTGTCTCCTCGGCCTTCCTTCGTTGAACATCCGGGTCATACTCCATTGGTGTCCACCCGTACACTTTTCCATCGTTTGCACGCTCAAGCAGCGTGTCAAAGGAAAACTCAATAGCACCGCCTGCCCCTTGATTGGCATATTCCCTCCATTGATATTTCAGGTCAGAAGTGGGGCTGAAGCATGCTACGTAAGTGAACCATGCCTCACCGATACCCACTCCGTCGTGGCGTTGAAATCTTTCCCGAACAAACTCAGGAACACTCTTCCGGCCTAGGATTTTGCTGAACACCTCAGTCCAGTAGGTTCCATCGTGCCGATCATTCATCCACCGGATATCTGAAAGCCAAAGTTCGTGAGACTCCAAAATGCCTCGAATTCCTCCCATAGAAGAGTAATGGTAGAGGTGCAATGGATGTGTCGGCTCGGTCCACAGCCCGTCTTGAACGGCCTGCAAGGATGCTTTCCACCGCTCACGTTTGGAGTCTATAGTCTCGCGCACTGCCAGTACAAGCCTATTATCTCATCCAAGACATTTTCCATACACATTGGTTCAGGAATTCGTGGCAACAAAGTGCATGCCGCCGTGCTTATTCAACCCGCGTCGTCTTCCTCAAAGACATCCTCCTCTTCGGTCTCGGCCCAGTGTGGCCGGTTAGCTGACGCGTCAGAATTCCGCGAATACTCCTGAAACTTCAGATGAATGATGGAAAGGACATTCGCTCGTTCGTCTTCATCCACTGATGCCTCTAACCGCTGGAGTAGATTGTCACTTGTAAACCCCGGCAGTGCGCTGAGTTGAAGCTCGATTTCTTCACTCAGGCCCATTCCGTCCCTTCGCTGAATCTCCCCTCCGCAGAGGCGCAGCCCCTCGATCAGAACGGACTTCCACCACCGTAGATAGCTCAGTGGGACATCCCGGATTTTCCGCCCCTTGTACTTTCCGAAGCTCATTACGCTTGCTTTTTGCAGTTCCATGTGTAGCTCCTGGCCCAAACGTAAAGGTTTCCGTCAAGTAACGCAACTAGAAAATTACTGCAACAGAATCAATAACTTATGTTGTTAACAAACCTGTGGAAAAATGGTTGAGAGAACTACACAATCTAACCCCTTGAAAATACAATGACATCCGGCGAATTATCCACAGAACATTTCTGGTAGTTATGGTTTGAAACGGCAGTAAATCAAGATGGTTCGGACATTGCCGAACTCGGCAGCCCACCCGCAGCCCACCATCCGGTGTGCGCCATCAAGCAGGGTCTGTCAGGATTCCGGGCTAGGACGAATGCGCGCTTATTCCTTGGGACCGGAGGTCCAGCGAGCGTCCCATTGTGCTAAGTGGCGGTCCGCCGCGGTCCGCCAATTCCGCTAGTTCGGTGATCGTCCCGCCTTTGTGTTCTGGGGAAGCCGAGCGAACGGTAAGAAGCGTCAGATAGGTCTGTTCCCAGAAATGTCTACGGGCGGCCAAGCGTTCGCCTGCGTCTCGTGTTTCTATTTCGAGCGCCATGACCGCCTCAGTGCGCTGTTGACGCAAGGAGTAGGCAATCTTCGCGGTACCGATGAAGGAATACCTCATTGAACGGTTTCCGCCGGTCCTCAATCTTCCTGGTAGGCGGTTCTCGGAACAGGAAGCCGTGTCCGATGGTCTCGTGGCCGCATCGTGGACACGGCTGCGTTTGCCAGTGGGAATCCATCGTTATGTAAGTTTCCACAGCTTGGTTCATTCTAACCACCTCTTTCAACTGATAAGCACAGCGCAGCGGCTGGTTGTGTGCGGGCACCAAGACTGATGACCTGTCTCATTGTAGACCCCGTTGTCAAGCGGAATTGGGCATCCGGGAGCCGGAATCCGTCGCGCCGTAGACGCTACGCTGATTTCTTCTTGGCAGCTTTTTCAGCCTTGCGCCGGGCACTTGCAACCCCCGCCGATACTAGCAACGCCTAGGCCGGTTACTAGCATCGTTGCTAGTATCGAAAAAACAAGCCCATCGGCAACGGTGGGCTTTTTGCTTGCAACCCTTGATTTTATTATGGTGCGGATGAGAGGACTTGAACCTCCACTCCCTTGCGAGAACTAGAACCTGAATCTAGCGCGTCTGCCAATTCCGCCACATCCGCATTGATGGGTGGGACGCTCTTATTGTCGAGTAGGCCGCCGCCGAGTGTCAACCTTGGAGCGGGCGGGTTGCGCCACCCCTGCGATCGCCTCCGACCCCGCCGGCTTGCGTGAACGCAGCCTTTCGATCAGTTCGCTCACGCGCTGCTCAATCTCGTCGCGCACCTGCCGAAATACCTCATCGGACTCGCCGATGGGATCGTGAATGTCCCATACCTCCACGTGCGTACTGGATTGCACCGGAAAATCGTGGCCCGACATATTAATTACCAGATCGATCGGACCTACCACGTGCTCCATCTCTTTGGGATAGCAGTCACCCAGATCAATGTTCTTCTCGAGCATCACGTGATGCGTCAGCGGGACCACCCCCAACGCCGGAGCCAGCCCGGCACTCTGTGCATTCAGCACATCGGACCCGTAAGCACGAGCAAATCCCTCCGCCATGGGACTCCTGCAGGCATTACCGATACATACGAACAACACCCGAGTCATTGCCACTGCTACCAGTCTACCGGAGCACACACGGTTCGTTCTTAGTTAAGGTATTTTCCGAAGAAACATCAGGTGAACACGCGAGTCATCCGTCAACTCCGGATGAAAAGTGGCCGCCAAGTGCCGGCCTTGCTCTACCAGAACCGGATCCCCGCCATAACTGGCGAGCACCTTCGCGTCCTGACCCACCCTCCGAATAATCGGGGCGCGAATGAACACCGCCTCCAGGTCGCCTTCCATACCTTGCGATTGTAAGCGGGCAATGCGGCTGTCCAGCTGCCGCCCATAGGCATTGCGCTCCACATCGATGTCCATCAGGCCGAGCGAGGGCTGCGGCGGGTTCGCCACATCGTTCGCCAACAGGATCGCACCCGCGCACGTTCCAAAGATAGGGCGCTCCCTGCCGAACTCGCGCAAAGGATCCAGCAGGTTTTCTTCCTGTAGCAGCTTCATCATCGTGGTGCTCTCGCCGCCCGGAATTACCAGCCCTTGGACGCCCGCCAGATCCGCCGCCGACCGCACTGCCACAGCTTCCGCGCCGGCTCGCTGCAGTGCGCGTTCATGCGCCTGGAAATCGCCTTGCAGCGCGAGTACGCCCACACGTTTCACTTACCAGCCTCGTGTCTGCATCAGTTCCGATTCCGGCAACTTCGCAATGTCCAGGCCGAACATCGCCACTCCCAGATCTTCGCTCGCTTCCAGCAGCTTCGCTGGGTCGTTGTAGTAAGTGGCCGCCTTCACGATGGCACGAGCGCGCGCTTCCGGATCGGACGATTTGAAGATCCCTGACCCTACAAACACCGCCTCCGCGCCAAGTTGCATCACCAGAGCCGCATCGGCCGGGGTCGCAATGCCTCCGGCTGAGAAATTGGGCACCGGCAAGCGCCCGTGCTCCGCCACATACTCGATGAGTTCGAGCGGCGCCTGATGCTTTTTCGATTCCGCCACCAGCTCTTCGTGCCCCAATACCGTAAGCTGCTTCATTTCTTTCACGATGGTCCGGATGTGGCGCACCGCCTCCACGATATTGCCCGATCCCGCCTCGCCCTTGGTCCGGATCATGGCCGCGCCCTCAGCAATCCGCCGCAGCGCCTCGCCCAAGTTGCGCGCTCCGCACACAAAGGGAACCTTGTAGCCGCGCTTGTCGATGTGGTGCTCTTCGTCGGCCGGCGTCAGCACTTCGCTTTCGTCGATGTAGTCCACTTCGAGCGCCTCCAGAATCCGCGCCTCGGTGAAGTGGCCGATTCTCGCCTTGGCCATCACCGGGATGCTTACCTGGTGCATGATTTCGCGGATCTTCGAAATGGGCGCCATGCGCGCCACTCCGCCGTCTTTGCGGATATCGGACGGCACGCGTTCCAGCGCCATGACGGCGCAGGCGCCCGCTTTCTCCGCGATCACCGCCTGCTCGGCGTTGGTGACATCCATGATCACGCCGCCCTTGAGCATCTCAGCCAGGCCCACCTTCAAACGAAAGCTTTCATCCATGTACATAAAATACGCTCCTTAGTTGGTTTCTTAAACTTTCGGTTACCGGAAACCAGCGGTCCAGGGGTTAGGGATTAGGGACCTGGCACACTGGATCACACTAGGGCCGCAGCCTCCACCAAAGGCCCATGCGCCCGCGCGCGCTCCAACTCGTTTTGAAATATTCGGCCCAAAATCTCCAGGCCGGACCGGATTTCCTCCGGCGTCATCCCGGCAAAACTGATCCGCAATCCGTTCGGCTGCGGCCGCGACACCGCGAAGTACTTGCCAGGCAGATACGTCACGCCCTCGCGTTCGGCGCGCGCCAGCAATTCCCCGGCGTCCAGCGTCTCCGGCAGTTCGATCCACAAACTCATCCCGCCGCGTGGCCGCGTGAATCTCGCGCCCGCCGGCAAGCAGTCTGGCACAGGCTTCGAGCGCAGCTTCCAATCGCTCACGCCCGGCCACCAGCATGTGCTGCCGGTGCTCCTCCAGCCGTCCCGATTCGGCGAAGCGCAGCAGCACCGCTTGCGAGAGCTGATCGGTGTGCAGATCGCTCCATTGTTTGGCTTCGGTCAATTTTTCGATCAATGCGCGCCGCGCAATCACCCAGCCGACCCGCAATCCCGGGAACGCAACTTTGGAAAAGCTCCGCAATAAAACCGTATCGCCCGTTTCGTCCAGTTGCTTGATGGATGGAACCGGCTCGCCTGCGTAGCACAGCGGACCATAAATATCGTTCTCGATCACCGTCACCCCGGCGTCCTGAGCGATTCGTAGCAACTGTTGACGCGCGGCCGGAGGCATGGTCGCCCCGGTGGGATTCTGAAAATTAGGCGTGACGCACAGCAGGCGTGGCCGCTCGCGCGCGATCAGCCTCTCCAGGGTTCCCAGATCGATGCCATCCCGTCCCACCGGAACACCAATCAGGCGTGCCCCCGCGCGCTCGAACACGCTGCGCACTCCCAGGTACACAGGATCTTCGATCGCCACCGTCGCGCCCTCACCGATGGTCCGCTGCAGCAAATCGAAAGCCTGCTGGCAGCCGCTGGTAATGAGGATGTCGTCGCCGTCGCGCGCCGTGCCCTCCGCCCGCGCCTCTTCGAGTAAGTAGCGCCGCAACGGAGCATACCCAGCGGGCGATCCCAGTTGCAGGATCGAAGCCGCGTCGTCGCTCGCGATCACCTCGGCGCAGCTCTTGCGAAATTCTTCCAGGGGAAACAACAGCTCGGATGGCCGCGAGCGCGAGAAACTCGCCGACGGTGCAGCGTCCGCGGCAGCCTTGGCGCCGCCAGTTACAAAGCTTCCCCGCCCCACGTGCCCCGCGATCAAGCCTTCGGATTCCAAAAGTGCGTAAGCGGCGGAAACCGTGGTTCGGTTCAGTCCAAGTTGACCAGCCAATTCGCGAGTGGCTGGCAGGCGCGTCCCTCTTGGCAGCACTCCGGAATCAATTAATCCCTTCACCTGCTCATGGAGTTGGCGGAAAAGAGGTGATTTTTCGTCCGGGTTTAATGGCCTGATGGGAAGCATGCCAATTCAGTCACAGGATACCACATTGGACTGCTTCTGAAGATCCCTCAGCCGATAGCCAGATAATACGCCATTAAGTCCAACGGCGGAGGCGTCCGATCCATCGCGCGCAGGAACCCCGACACCTGCCCGCGATGATGCGTCCCGTGATTCACCACGTGCAAAAGAATCTGCCATACCGGCGACGCGTATTCGTGTCCCTTGGTGTTTTTAAAAGAGACCACGCGCAGAACATCGTCATCGTTCAAGTCCCGCAGGCACTGCTTCCAGCGCTGATGCAACGCGGGCCATGCCGTCTGGAGCAAACCGAAATTGTGATCCTCGGGATCGATGAACGTGGCGCGCTGTTCCCCTAGAACTCGCGTCAGCCAAATGCGGTCGGCGGCAAACACATGAACCAAGGTGTCGAGAACGCTCTTGTCGGCGGTTTTAAAATCGCGGGTAAGCTCTTCGGGTGAGAGCTTCGCGGCGGCATCCATCAGGCGTTGGCTGGCCCAGGCGGTGTAATCGAGTTGCAGCCGGAGAGTGTCGGCGGATACGGGCATTTTTAGATTGTAGCCGCAGGAGCTTGCCCTCAGAGAGATCAACTTTTTGTGCCTGAATCTAATGCGGACTAAGGCGAAACGCTTGGTTCCGCGTCACGCTGCACGAACTGAAGGCGGTATTACACAACTCTTACAAACGGCCCGAGAGTTCCCTGTTACGTTGGAACTTAAGCGATAGGAAACTTCAGGGAGACTTCTTGAACGAAATCCAGAGTATCTACGAACACCGGAAGCTGAACTGGGCCATCATCAGCGTTCTGGTTGTTTTGCATGCGGGCGCCATTGCGGCCCTGTTCATGTTTAGCTGGCACGCCCTCATTACATCCCTCATCCTCTATTGGGTTGCCGTGGGGCTGGGCATCAGCATGGGTTACCACCGCCTGCACACCCACCGTTCCTACAAGCTGCCGCGCGCGCTTGAATATTTTCTGGCGTTCTGCGGGACGTTGTCGCTCGAAGGCGGGCCCATCTTCTGGGTGGCCACGCATCGCATCCATCACCAGTTTTCCGACAAGCCTGGCGATCCGCATTCGCCGCGCGAAGGCGCCTGGTGGGCGCACATTGGCTGGCTGCTCACGGGCGAATCCAAGCACAACGATACCAAGCTGATGGCCAAGTATGCGCCCGATCTGGCGAAGGATAAGTTCTACGCCAACCTGAACACCTACCACTGGATTCCGATCGTGGTCGTCTCCGCGCTGCTGTTGATCTTCGGCGGGCTTCCCTTATTCCTATGGGCCACCTGCATGCGCCTCACTTTCGGGCTCCACGCCACATGGACGGTGAATTCCGTCACTCACCTGTGGGGCACCCGCCGCTTCAGTACGCGCGACGATTCCCGCAACAACGTGCTGATCGCGCTGCTTACCTTCGGCGAAGGCTGGCACAACAACCACCACGCCCATCCCACGTCCGCCCGTCACGGCCTGGCGTGGTATGAGATCGATTTCTCCTGGATCCAGATCTCTCTTCTGAAATTCCTGGGCATCGCTAAAGCTGTGCGAGTCGCGAAGGTACACACCGCCATCCCCGAGCGCGAAGCAGCCTAAGGCCCGCTCCCTTGGGTCGCGGCGCCGGGGGGTAGGGGCTGGGGATTGGCGAGCAGGCACAGTTTAGAAAAGCCGCCCAATTCCCAAATCCCCAACCCCGAACCGCGATCGGGAGCGGTTACCCTAAGACTATGGTTGTAGCCGGTCGCCGCAGGTCCATCGCATTCTTCATCGCGCTGGGCATCGGCCTGATCTCGGTCATCGTTCTCCTCTACATTGGCTGGGTGTTGCTGCGCTGGCACACCGGCATTCTGCTCTTCCTCGGCTCGCTGCTCGCGCTCGTGATCATTGTCGGCGTAGTCCTGAACACTACCTTCCTGGTCCGCGAGATACGCCGCAACGAACAGCACGACGCCTTTATCAACGCCGTCACGCACGAGTTGAAAACCCCGGTCGCCTCCATCCGCCTGTACCTGGAAACCCTGCAAACCCGCCCGGTGGAAGAGTCCAAGCGTCAGGAGTTTTACAGCACCATGGTGGAAGATAGTGACCGTTTGCTCGCCACCATCGAACAGGTGCTGCGCACCGGCCGCGTCGGGTCCACGGGCCATCGCAAGCTGCATCTGAGCCGCATCGATCTCAACGGCGTCATCGAAGAATGCCTCACCCGCACCCGGACGCTGCATCGGCTTTCCCCGGAAGCGCTTGAGTACCATCCGGGTCCCGCCGTGACCGTCATGGGCGATCTGGATGAAGTACGCGCCGCCGTATCCAACCTGATCGATAACGCCGTAAAATATTCGGGAAACGCGGTGCAGGTGCTGGTTGAAACCCAAGCCGTGGACGATAAGTTCGTATCGGTACGAGTGCGTGATCAAGGCCCTGGCATCCCCAAGATGGAACTGAAACAGATCTTCAAGCGCTTTTACCGCGTTCAGGGCCCGCTGGCTACGCGGGTGAAAGGCACCGGCCTGGGGCTTTATATCGTTCGATCCGTCGCCAAACGGCACGGCGGCCGCGCGTGGGCCGAGAGCGAAGGTCCGGGCCAGGGCAGCACCTTCATCCTGCAGCTTCCGATCGTGAAAATGAGCAAATGAGCTGGTTTTAGATGAGCAAGGTGTTGGTGGTGGAAGACGAGCAGCATCTGGCCGAAGGGCTGCGATTCAATCTGGAAGCCGAGGGCTATCAGGTGCAACTGGTGGACGCGGGCGAAGCCGCGCTCGAAAGGCTCAAGGCCGAAGAGGCGCCGTTCGACGTGGTGATTCTGGATGTCATGCTCCCAGGGATCAGCGGTTTTGAAGTGATCTCCCAAATGCGGGAGGCCGGCCAATATGTTCCTACCCTGATGCTCACCGCGCGCGGCCATCCCGACGATGTCCTGCAAGGCTTCGCGGCCGGCGCCGATGATTACCTGACCAAACCGTTTGAGCTGTCGATATTAATCGCGCGCATTCGGGGCTTGCTCAGGCGTCGCGAATGGCTGCGATCCGGACCGCGCGCTGAGCCGCCCGTGCCTCCCGCAGTGCAAGCCGCCGAGCCTCCGCACACTTTCACCTTCGGCGAAAAGTCGGTGGATTTTGACCGGTTGGAGTTGCGCGTGCGCGATCAGGTTTTCCCGTTGACGCTGATGGAAGCGAACGTTCTTCGCTATCTGATCGACAACGAGGGCCAGCGTGTTTCACGCAAGGCCATGCTTGCCAACGTTTGGGGGCTGCATGAGGATACCGACACCCGCGCCATCGATAATTTCATCGTGCGCCTGCGCCGGTACATCGAGGACGACCCCACTCGTCCGCGCCATCTGCAAACCGTCCGAGGCGTGGGCTACCGGTTTGTCGCGTCGCCGCCGGCTTGAAGCAACGTCGTCCCCTCGCTATTTTGCTGCGCAAACCACTGCATGATCAAAGTCGAAAGCTTTTGCCATTCGTCATCCGGAAATTTTTCGGCTTCGCGCAGAAACGCCGGGATGTCGATTTCGCTACCGCGAAGTCGCGCCAATAGGTCAGCTGCAAGTTCGGGCATGATTATAGTAAGCGTGATCGCAGCCCAAAAACCCTCATGAACCTTCCGATTTTGAGGCTGTTCATCTTCCTCTCGTTCACCCTCGCCTTCACCCTCTCGTTCACTGGATACGCGAACTCCCAGCAGATTGCGGCGGGAAGCCTGCTGGTGGCGACGGACAAATCGCACGACCCCGATTTCAAACACAGCAACATCGTTCTTATCCATTACGATTCGGAGGCCGCCATCGGATTGATGCTCAACAAGGCAACGACGGTGCCCATCTCCGAGCTCCTGCCGGAGGCAAAAGACAAATCGATTACGATCTATGCCGGCGGCCCCATTCCGATCGGCGTCCGCGGCCTCTTACGATCTAAATCCCCACCGTTCTTCACGGTAATCTCCGACAGGACCCAACTCCTGAAACTGATTTCAAGCGCCACGACGCCCGGTTCGTTTCGCATCTATGCAGGCTACACCGGTTGGACCGCCCGGCAGTTACAAAGTGAAATTGCTCGTGGGCTATGGAAAGTTCTGCCAGCCGACCCGTTCACCCTCTGGCGGGGTTTGACACCCCCCAGCCCGATTCGCTAATCTAAATTGACCGCAAGTCTCCAAGGGAGAAGGTCTGTCCTTATGAAAACTCTTATTCCGTCCGAAGGGGAAATCGTGCGCCAGTGGCACGTGGTCGACGCCAATGATCAAGTGCTGGGCCGGCTTGCCAGCTTGGCGGCGAACATCCTGATGGGCAAGCACAAGCCCACCTATACCACCTTCCTGGACACCGGCGACCACGTGATCGTGATCAACGCCGCTAAGGTAAAGCTCACCGGTCGCAAGGAAAGCCAGAAACTCTATCGCCGCCATTCCGGTTACCCGGGCGGCCTCACCGAAGTTGGCGCCGCCAAAATGCGCGCCACGCGTCCAGCCAGAATGATCGAGCACGCAATCGCGGGAATGCTCCCGAAGAACAAGCTCGGCAAACAGATGTATCGCAAGTTGAAGGTCTATGCAGGCGACAAGCATCCCCACCAGGCCCAAAAGCCGGTGGAACTGTCGGTATCGTAGTGCTCGGAATGTCTTTCCCCCGCCCGGCCGTCAACCCCCAACAACAGTCAAGGAAGGTATTTGAGTGGCAGGATTAATCCAGCATTTAGGAACCGGCCGCCGCAAAACCGCGGTCGCTCGCATCTTCTTGCGATCGGGTAAGGGCCAGATTACGGTCAACGGGCGGTCGTTCGAATCTTACTTCGTGAACGAAGCAGCGCGCGCTTTGGTGCGGCAGCCTCTGCTGGCCGCCGAGGTCGCCGACAAGTTCGACATTCTCATTTTGGCGGATGGCGGCGGACCCAACGGTCAGGCCGGCGCCGCGCGCCTGGGTATTGCCCGGGCGTTGCTCGAGTTCAATTCCGAGCTGCGGCCAAAGTTGAAGCAGCTTGGACTGCTGAGCCGCGACCCTCGCTCTCGCGAGCGCAAGAAGTACGGTCAAAAGGGCGCGCGCAAGCGGTTCCAGTTCTCCAAGCGCTAACCTCTGTCGAGTTGAATGTCCACTTTCGTCCGGCGCACACAAATTCCGCTTTGGGCCGTGTGCGCGGGCGCGATTGGGCGAAACCCGTAACCCAGTAACAAAGGAGGCAGTTTGCCATCAATTTCAATGAAGGAATTGCTCGAAGCCGGCGTTCACTTCGGGCACCAGACCAAGCGCTGGAATCCAAAGATGAAAGAGTACATCTTTGGCGAACGTAACGGAATCTACATCATCGATCTCCAAAAAACCTTGAAGCTGTTCAAGGACGCCATGCGCTACGTCGCCGAGTCGGCCGCGCAAGGCAAAACCGTTTTGTTCGTCGGAACCAAGCGGCAGGCGCAGGAGGCTATTTCGGAAGAAGCCACGCGCTGCGGCCAATACTACGTCAATCAGCGCTGGCTGGGCGGTTTGCTCACCAACATGCTGACGGTACAAAAATCCATCAAGCGGCTCAAGGAACTGGACACCATGGCGGCCGAAGGCGCGGGTTACGAGGGCCGCGTCAAAAAGGAAGCCAGCCGCCTGGAGCGCGAGCGCAAGCATCTCCAGCAAAACCTGGCCGGCATCAAGGATATGTCGGGACTGCCCGACGTGCTCTTTGTGGTCGATTCCAACAAGGAAGCCATCGCCGTGAAGGAAGCCCGCCGTCTCGGGATTCCGGTGGTCGCGGTGGTGGATACCAATTGCGATCCCGACGAAGTGGATCACGTAATTCCCGGCAATGACGACGCTCTGCGGGCCATCCGGCTGTTCACCACAAAAGTGGCCGACGCCGTAATCGAAGGCCGGGCGCTCGCCACCGAACAGGATTTCGCCGCCGAAAAGATCGTTACCGACGAAACTCCCAGCGAAGAGAATCTGGAGTACGCGCAGTTTGATCCGCAACAACTGGATCAGCTTATGTCGGAAGGCCTTTCCGACGAAGATCTGCCTTCCATGTCCCTGCCCCGCAAGGGTCCCGGATCGGAAGCCGGAGAAGCAGTCACCACCACCCCGCAGACGGTGGAATAGCTAGCGTTAGGATAAGGGAGCCACAGGCAGCGGGCCGAAAGCCAGCAACCCGCTCGCTGCCTGCCCCCAACCACAGGAACAGGAATCGACGAGTAGCCATGGAAATCAGTGCGAAATTAGTGAAGGAACTCCGCGACCGGACCGGCGCGGGAATGATGGAGTGCAAGAAGGCCCTGGTCGAAACCAAGGGCAATCTGGCCGAAGCCGAGATCTATCTGCGCAAAGCCGGCATCACCAAGGCCGCCAGCAAGACCACGCGCACTACCCGGCAAGGTATCATTGGCAGCTATATTCACCCGGGGTCGCAACTGGGCGTGCTGGTGGAGGTGAACTGCGAGTCGGATTTTGTCGCTCGTACCGATGACTTTCAGAATCTGGTGAAGGACCTGGCCATGCAGGTTGCCGCCGCCGATCCGCAATTCATCCGCAAGGAAGACGTCACCGCCGAAGCGCTCGATAAAGAGAAGGACATCCAGCGCGCCCGGGCGCTGCAGGAAGGCAAGCCCGAGAAGATGGTCGACAAGATCGTGGAAGGGCGCCTGGCCAAGTTCTACGAAGAGATTTGCCTCTACGAGCAGCCGTTTATTCGCGAGAATTCGACCACCATTGGCGACCTGATCAAAACCGCCATCGCGAAACTGGGCGAAAACATCTCCGTCTCGCGCTTCGTCCGGTTTAAGGTTGGAGAGGCGGCTCTCATCGAAGAGACTGCAGAGCAAACGCCGCCATCGGCCTGATGCTCAGCCATTTTACAGAGCCGGGAGTTACCCAGCCGCGACCGTGAGGGAGCGGTCCCCGCGCCATGCCTAAATACCAGCGCATCGTCCTCAAGCTCAGTGGCGAGGTTTTAGCCGGGGGAAGCACCTTCGGCATCGATCCGGAACGCGTCAAGAGCCTGGCGGCGGAGATCGCCGAAGTGGCCCGCACCGGCGTGCAGATCGGCCTGGTGGTGGGCGGCGGCAATTTCTTTCGCGGTGTCTCGGCAGCGGCCATGAATATGGATCGCGTCGCGGCGGACCACATGGGCATGCTGGCCACCGTGATCAACGCTCTCGCCTTGCAGGATGCGCTGGAGAAGACCGGCGTCCCCACGCGCGTCATGACCGCTATCCAGATTCATCAGGTGGCCGAACCATATATCCGCCGGCGGGCCATCCGGCATTTGGAGAAGGGACGAGTCGTGATTTTCGCGGCCGGAACTTCCAACCCGTACTTTTCCACCGACACCGCGGCCACGCTGCGCGCGCTCGAGATTCATGCCGATGTCATCGCCAAGGGCACGCGCGTAAACGGCGTCTACGACAAAGATCCGCTGCGACACGAGGACGCGGTTCTCTATCCGGAAATCAGCTATCACGACGTGCTAGCCAAGGCTCTCAAGGTGCTGGATGCTTCCGCGGTGGCCATGTGCCGCGACAACCAGCTTCCTATCGTGGTTTTCAATCTGAACGTATTCGGCAATATAATGCGAATGAGCATGGGCGAACCAATCGGGACATTAATTCACTGACTTGGGATTCACTAGTTTCCGCCCGGCTCTTTTAGGCAGCCACATGAAAAACGAACCCTCCACAACCACCCAGACCGCTCACACTTTTCAAAACATCAAGGAAATCGACGCGCACGCCAAGTCCAGGATGGACAAGGTGCTCTCGGACCTGCAGCACGAAATGGCCGGAGTGCGCACCGGACGCGCTTCCATGGGCCTGCTCGACAACGTGCGTGCCGAGGCCTACGGGACGCCCATGCCGCTCAACCAGCTGGCAACGCTGCACGTGCCCGACGCAACCCTGATCACGGTGCAGCCTTTTGATGTCTCGCAAATCGGGGCCATCGAAAAAGCCATCCGCGCGGCCGACCTGGGCTTGAATCCTTCCAATGACGGCAAGATCATTCGAGTGCCCATCCCATCGCTCACCGAAGAGCGCCGCAAGGATCTGGTGAAGAAGGTGCACCATATCGCCGAAGATCACCGCGTGGCCCTGCGCAATGTTCGCCGCGACAGCAACGAGCACGTCAAGAAGCTTTTGAAGGACAAGCTCATCAGCGAGGATGAAGAACGACGCGCGCTGGACGAAACCCAGAAGCTGACCGACAACTACATCCAGAAGCTGGATCAGGCCGTCAAGACCAAGGAAAAAGAAGTCCTGGAAATCAAGTAGCTATCGGCGTTCATCCGCGTTCATCGGCGGCCATTGATCCTCGTGAACCCTCACGCCGGCCATGCGGCCCGCCGGGTATTCGAGAACAAACGTCCCGGCGCGGTCGGTTGAAATCTCGCGCATCTCTTCGTCATCGGTCTCGACCAGATATTTTTCGCCCGGCTTCAGCCCGATCGCGAGGATAGTGCCGCCGCCCTCCATCGAAAACTGAAACGGAACGCGCCCGAAAATGACGCTGGCATCGCCCAGGTGCATGGGCTTCGGCGTGGAAGAGCCTGGAGCATCCCTGGTCACCACGGTGACGTGTCCATCGTGAAACAGTTGTGCTTCGCCCGCATACAAGCCGAACCAGTCGGCGTCTTCATCCCAGCCGGACCGCACGAATAACGCTCCGGAGTTTTCGTCGTGGAACACCAAGGGAAGCTGGTAATAGCTGAGACCCGGCTGGTACGGATTGGCCCAAAGAAACTCGTAGGGGGCGCCGTATGGCGTCATCATCAGAAAACGATCCTGGATCAGCCAGCCCTGCAGGAATTGGTTTTGGAGGCCGTTGGTGTCGTATGCCACCATGCTCAAACCAGCCGCGCGCGCCAGCGCTGCTCGATTCAGATCTGGATCACTGTTGCCCAGGTAGACCGGGATGCGGAATTCGTTTTCCGGGGCGCGATACGGCGCCGGATAGTTGCCCGCAACCAGGTAGATTGGCAAGTGCGCGAAGTAATCCGGAGCGTCCTCGCGCAGGTCGATCTTCAAGTTGTCGCGCACCGCGTGCAACAGTTCCAGCAGCGTATAAGTGTCCGGGAGAGGAAGCACCGTTCCCCCACCGGCCAGCGCCCGGGCAAATCCTGCACGCCACCATTTCTCGACAACTTCCTGGAGTGGCGCTTCTTCGGAATGCTGCCCATCATCGGCGATTGCCGTCAGAGCCAGGATCTGATCGCGCCTTGCCGCGAGGCTGTCGCCGGTGCGTTTTTGGATCAACTGGCGGATCTTCGCCGCCAGTGTGGCCGATTGCTGGGGTGTTAAGATCGGCTGGCACCAATCGTAGACCAGGGCTAGCTGGCGAAGATCGTCCGCCTTCCCTAAGGCCCAATCCACGGCCCGCCTTCCCACCGCAGCGTCACCGGAAACCGCATAATATAGAGCCAGCGCGAAGCCCGGCTCGGGAAGACTGGCGCCGCCTTTGACGAGCAGGTCGAACTGGCGCCAGCGCTGGGATTCTCGTTCGCGCTCACGCTTGAGCAGGCGCAGCCGCTGGGTATTCAGGATCAGCCGCGGATGTTCCGTGTAGACGCGATACTCGCTGTCGTCGCCCTGCGCGTACAGGGTCGCCGCGAGGGCGCAAGCTACCACGACAAAGCCTGCAAGCCAACCCCGAATCGCCAAGAGCCAATTGTGTCACACTGACACAGCCCTAGCAGCCTGCCGCCCCAAGAATCCCTTGGAGCGTGCTCAAAACAAAGGGAAAACCCGTGGCGCACAGCGTGCTTTTTAAGAGAGCGAATTGATGAAGTGACCTTTAAAACCTGCCCTCTGCTTGCAATGAGCGGGACGGGGTCATGAGCGGGCTGGTGAACGGCGTGCTTGCGGGAACCGGTGCTTTCCAAGATTTGCAACCGCTTTGACTCTAGACGGCGCGTTGCAACAGAGGGATTTTTTTGGGCCGCTTCGTCGAACGAAACCGATCCTACTCGCATCTTGGAATGGTTTCGGTGGCGTTTGGCATTCGTTGCGGGGATAGCAGGACGCGGGCCTCGCGGCGAAGGAACTGAAAGTTGGTATCCGGTCAGACGTACCGGCGCTAGATCCTGACCGCACCGGAACCGGCGGCTTCGTGAGTCCTCACCAGCCGGTCCCCGGTGCGGGTTTTGTTCAAACGTATACAGTGTAGTGGAATATCACTAGCGTTACAAGTGAGTTATAGCGGCTTGGCGGTTGGCCATTGGCTTTTGGGGGCGCCAGAGAGCAAGATTACCTTAACACGCTCCCCGCAAACGGCATCGATAGTTTCGGCCAACTGCTCCATTCCAGATCCGGATCACCCTCCATAGCGCAGTCCGATCCGAGAGGTCAGAGATATTCAACCGATGACATTTGACTTAGACACCGATGCCTTATAATCGGATCAAGGCCAAAAACATGTACTTGCGGTTTGCCCTTTCTCTTGTCTTTGGACTTTCCCTGTTCGGGCAATCCGCCCCGCCCAAGACATCCACTGCGGATGTCGCCCCCAACCCCCAATCCCCAGCCCCTTCCCCCATCCAGGTGCAAGTGAACGAAGTCATCGTTCCGGTGACGGTGACCGACGACAAGGGCCGCTTCGTGTCGGATCTGGATCAGAAGGATTTCACTGTTCTCGACGAAGGCAAGGAGCAGCAGATCCAGTTTTTCACCCGCGAGCGCAGCCAGCCGGTGGTGGTGGGATTCCTGATCGATCTAAGCAACGCCAGCCGCCTGCATTGGAAAAACTATCAGGACGCAGCGGTCGAGATGGTGCAGAATCTGATTCCGGGCGACAACCCTAAGTTCTCGGGCTACCTGATCGGCTATTCGAACTCAGCCGATCTTCTCGTCGACACCGGTTCTGATCCTGAGCCCATGGTGCAGAAGCTCGGGAAGCTGAAACCGAGCGGCGGAGCGGCGCTCTACGACGCTATCTACATGGCTTGCACCAGCCGCAAATTGATCCAGGGCGAACCGATTGAGCCGCGGCGCATCCTGGTGATCATTGGCGACGGGCATGACAACTCGAGCAAGAAGACGCTGGACGAGGCGCTGGAGATCGCGCAACGGAATCTGGTGACCATCTATGGCATCAGCACCGTGGCGTTCGGGTTCGCCAATGACGACGCGAAGAACCTGACCCGGCTGGCCGAAGAGACCGGAGGCCGCGTGGAGTACCCGCTCGAAGGCGTGTTCAAGGATGTGGCCGGATATCTTTCCACGCCGTCCGACGAAGGCAATTATCCGCTGAAGGTGGGTACCGGCCAGTACGCCGCCGAGATCGCCAACGGCATGTATCACGCGGTGGAAGCCGTGGTGGGCGAAGTGACCACGCAATATATCATCCGCTACACTCCCAATTCCACCGACGCGAAAAAGCAGTTCCGGAACGTCGAAGTCCGCGTGAATCTTACCAACGTGAAGGTGCGGGCCAGGAAGGGATACTATCCGTTTGGGGCGCCGTGACGATAAGCAACTTGGGTAGTTGAGCGGGGCGCCTGAATTCATTCTGAATTCAGAATTCTACTATGCCGACGTCCGATTCTATCGCGCAACTACGAACGGGCAGGTACTCCGTCGTTCAGGCTGAAACGCCGCAACAGGGCCTGGTGAATATTGGGGTGCTGTTGCAAGAGCCCGGCTCAAACTCGCTGCGCCTGCGATTCCGCAGGGACCTGGATTCACTCACAAACGAAGAAGAAGACCGGGAGGTCCTGGAAGCTCTGGCCGATGACTTGGCGGAAAAAGCACGGGAGCTCGGAGCCGAAAAGCTGTTCGAGTATCTGGAATCCAACCTCTCGGACGCCATTCGCCTGACGGATCGCGAAGAGGTGGTCATGGAAGACCTGGATCGCGCTCTGAACCAGCTCTATTTGAAGAACGTGCAAAGCAATGTGCTGGAATTTCGAACGCATCTGCCGCGCTATTCCTTGCGTGCCGCAGCTGGAAAGTTTCTCGAGAACCAGGAGATCGCAGAAGACGGCTGGGTGGAGGCGCCTGAAGATCTGCGACTAAGCACCGATATGTTCGTGGCTCAAATCGCCGGCCACTCCATGGAGCCGCGCATTCCCGATGGATCGTTGTGCGTGTTCCGCTACGGGGTGGTTGGTTCACGCATCGGCCGGCTGGTGCTGGCCGAAGAGCGAGGCGCTGGCGACAACGATCGTTATGCCGTCAAACGCTATCACCGCGACCCGCAAGACCCGGAGCGAAATATCACTTTGCAGTCGCTGAACCACGCCTATCCCGACTGGCTGCTCGACCCCGACCCCGATTCCGACGGAGCCAAATACCGCATCCTCGCCGAGTTCGTCCGCGTACTCGATTAACCTCTCGCAGCTAGCTGCCGCACCACATACGGTAAGATCCCGCCGTTGCGATAGTATTCCGCTTCCTGCGGCGTGTCGATGCGCACTTGAACCTCAAAAGTCTTCTCGCTGTCATCGGACTTGGCCCAAACGCGGGCCCGGGCGCCGGAAGCAACCGCCTCTGGAATGCCCGTGATGGTATATTGCTCGAAGCCAGTTAATCCCAGCGACTCACGGTTTTCGCCCGGCAGAAATTGCAGCGGCAGCACTCCCATTCCCACCAGGTTAGAGCGATGGATGCGCTCGAAGCTCTCGGCAATCACCGCGCGAACTCCCAGCAGCAGCGTGCCCTTGGCCGCCCAGTCGCGCGACGATCCCGAACCGTACTCTTTGCCGGCGATGATGAGTAGCGGCGTGCCTTCCTGCTGATACTTCACCGACGCATCGTAGATGAACATCTTCTCGCCCGACGGCACGTGCGTCGTCCATCCGCCTTCGGTTCCGGGCGCGAGTTGGTTGCGCAGGCGAATGTTGGCCAGCGTCCCACGCACCATCACTTCATGGTTGCCGCGGCGCGCGCCGTAGGAATTGAAATCGCCCGGTTTGACGCCATGCTCGATCAGGAATTTTCCCGCTGGGCTGTCGGCGGGAATGTTGCCGGCCGGCGAAATGTGATCGGTGGTCACCGAATCGCCCAGCATCGCGAGCACGCGCAGACGGGTGAGATCCTGAACCGAAGTTTTGGGGTCCACCATATTTTCAAAATAGGGCGGCTTGCGGACGTAGGTGGATTTCTCGGTCCACTCATAAAGGTCGCCGGTGGGAACTTTCACCGAGTTCCAGCGTTCGTCGCCCTGGAAGACTTCCGAATACTGTTTGTGGAACATCTCAGCGCGCACGGAGCTCTTCACCGCGGCTTGCACTTCTTCGCTGGAGGGCCAAATATCCTTCAGGAAAACGCTGTGGCCGTTCTGGTCCGAGCCAAGCGCCTCGGTCTGTAGATCGATATCCACGCGGCCGGCCAGCGCGTAAGCCACCACCAGCGGCGGCGAGGCCAGATAGTTCGCGCGCACCAGCGCGTTGATGCGCCCTTCGAAGTTGCGATTGCCGCTCAGCACCGCCGCCACGGTCAGCTTACCCTTTTGCACCGCGTCGGCCACGGGTTGGGGCAAGGGGCCGCTATTCCCGATACAAGTGGTGCAGCCGTAGCCCACCAGATTGAATTGCAGCTTTTCGAGGTAGGGCGTCAGACCGGCGTCGTTCAGATAATCAGTGACCACTTTCGATCCAGGCGCCAGGCTCGACTTCACCCAAGGCTTGATCTTCAGTCCCTTCTCGACGGCTTTCTTGGCCAGCAGCCCAGCCGCGATCATCACCGACGGGTTCGACGTGTTGGTGCAGCTGGTGATGGCGGCAATAACCACCGATCCGTCCTGAATAGTGGATTTGGAACCATTGGTGGCAACTTCCGCGGACTTCTGCGCGGCACTGAGCGTATCCAGAAAGTTCTTCTTCACATCCGGCAGATTGATGCGATCCTGCGGCCGCTTGGGCCCCGCCATGGAGGGAACAACCGTTCCCAGATCCAGTTCCAAGCTGTCGGAATATTCCGGATCGGTGGACTCCGGAGTAAGAAACAGGCCCTGCGCTTTGGCATAGGCCTCCACCAGCGCGATCTGGTCCGGCGAACGATTAGAGAGCCGCAGATAATCCAGCGTCTGATGGTCGATGGGGAAGAAGCCAATGGTGGCTCCATATTCGGGCGCCATGTTGCCGATAGTGGCGCGATCCGCCAGCGGCAGCCCCGCCACACCTGGGCCATAGAACTCGACGAATTTGCCGACCACACCCTTCTTGCGCAACATCTGCGTGACGGTGAGCACCAGGTCGGTGGCGGTAGAGCCTTCGGCCAACCGGCCTTTCAACTTGAAGCCGACCACTTCGGGCAGCAGCATCGAAATCGGCTGGCCGAGCATGCACGCTTCAGCTTCAATGCCACCCACGCCCCAGCCCACCACGCCCAGGCCGTTGATCATCGTTGTGTGCGAATCGGTGCCGACCAGCGTGTCGGGATAAGCCAGCACGGGCGATTGCTTGCGATCGGTGAAGATCACGGGCGCAAGATATTCCAGGTTCACCTGGTGCACGATGCCGGTGTCGGGCGGCACCACGCGAAAATCCTGGAAGGCTTTTTGGCCCCAGCGCAGAAACGCGTAACGCTCCTGGTTGCGCTGAAATTCGAGCAGCGCGTTGAATTCGAACGCGCCCGAGGTACCGAACTGATCCACCTGCACCGAATGATCGATCACCAGATCGGCTGGTATGAGCGGGTTGGCACGCTGAGGATCGGAGCCCATCGCGCGGAGTGCATCTCTCATTGCCGCCAGATCAACAACGCAGGGGACGCCGGTGAAATCCTGCAATAGCACGCGCGCCGGGCTAAAGTTGATCTCTTTCGCCTGCGCACCGATCTTCCAGGCCGTGACATAGTCGATGTCGGACGCTTTCACTGTTGCGCCGTTTTCGGTGCGCAGCAGGTTTTCGATCAGAATCTTGATGGAATAGGGGATGCGAGAGATGTTCGCGCCGCGTTTTTCCAGCGCTTCCAGCGCATAGTAACGGTACTGACTGCCCCCGACTGTCAGAGTGGAAGCAGCACCAAAGCTATTCGATTGTGGCATTTACTTTCATTGTAGACCGCGCGGGATGCTGGAACACCGGGATCTATCGATCTGCCTTAGTCCCAATCGCCATGATGTGTGCGCTAGCCCCGATTAACGTCGCCTCGCTCTCCAGAGCCCTCACGGTTTCCATGAGTTTCTCCAGATGCTCGGCAGAGGCCCATTCCGGGATCGCCCACAGCGGGCCTTCGATCGCGCACAGCCTGGAATCTGGGAACCCTCCCAGGAGCAACTCCTGCCTCAGTTCGTCAGGATGATGGAAGAACGCGGTGGTGAAATAGTCGAAATTCGCAGTTTCATTGCGATGTTGTCCGGTCTGCAAATCCTGTTCCACGACTCGCACAAACTTCGGATCGCGAATCAACCCGCGCGCAATGCCATCCAGCGCCGAGGCGAAACGCGAAATGGCCACTGCCAGCAGAACGCCCGCGGGACGTAACACGCGGTGAGCTTCCCGAATCGCCTTGACCCGCTCGTTCGAATCAGTCAAGTGATAGAGTGGCCCGAAGAACAGCACGGCATCGGCCGAGGCGTCGGCAGCAGGGATGGCGCGGGCGTCGCCGACCTGAAAGCTACGCGGCGCTGGCTGAGCCATCGCGGCTCTCTGTTTCGCCTGCTCGATATGCAAAGGGACCGGATCGATCAGATCGACCACGTAACCCTTTTCCGCCAACGGGAACGCATATGCGCCGGCGGCCCCGCCGACATCCAGAATCAGCGCCGGCACGGGGGGCAGAAAGCGACCCAAGAGATCCAAAGTCCGAACTTTCTCCCATCGGAAGACCGGGCTTTCCAGCCGCTCAGCTTCCTGGCCGCCCTCGTAGTAAGTGAGAATCTCTCGTTCGAGCGAAAAAGGAGGAACGGGCATATCTCTATTTTGTACACTCGAATGCTCTTGGACGCCGCAGGGAGGCATTGGCCAACCAATAGAGCTGAACCAGTAGCTTTATTCCAGCCCGGTGCGGCGCAGCAGATCCCGAAATCGGGGATCGCCGCGGATCGGGTCGAAGTAGGGATGCACCTTGAGGAATTGCAGAATATTCGATTGCTCTTGGTAGGCCTGCTCCAGCCAGACGAAAGCCTGATCGTTTTCGCCCAGTCCCAGGTAAGCGTTCACAAAAGCCGCCGCGGGAACGTAACCCGCGCTCTTGCGTGTTTGTAATTCCCCAAGCAGTCGACGGGCATCCTTCCGCCGCCCGGCATGCGCATAGGCCCGGATGAGCACGCCAGTTGCGGCCGGGCTCCCGTGCGAAACAGAGATGGCTTTCTCGAGAACCGGGATTGCATCCCCGGCTTGATCGTTACCCACCAGGGTGAAGCCAAGGTACAAAAGAGCGCCTGCGTCATCCGGATCCACCGCCAGAACGCTGTGTAGCTCGCGTACGGCTTCGTCGTAGCGATGAGACTGAAACAAGATCCACCCCGTGCTCGCGCCGGAGACCGCCAGTGGATCCAGTTCCCGGCCACGCAGTGCCCAGGACACAGCCTCGTCCCTTCGCCCGCGACAGAGCAGCCACAAGGCGAGCCCGGCATGAGCATCCGCGTCGTTGGGGTTCAATTCCAGAGCACGCCTGTATTCCGCTTCGGCCTCGGCCCAGTGCCACTGTTCCTGCTGCACGCTGGCGAGCAGAACATGCGCCTCCGCCAGATCAGGTTCCAGTTCCAGCGCTTTTCGGGCGGCATTGATGACCCTCGGGCGCGTCTGGTCCGGCGCGGCACCGACGAAAACAGTGCCGAGCGCGCTCGAAGCTGTTGCCAGGCCAACGTACGCCGGCGCAAACTTCGGGTCCATCTGTATCGCATGTTCGAAATAGACGATGCTTTCTTCCACCTCAGCCCGGCTGTTGCTTTTGTCGTAGACAGAGCGGCCTTTCAGGTAGCTCTCATAAACTTCGGGCGCGACGGAACGGGTAGCTATAAGCCTCTGGCGTTCAGCCCCGGTAACCGTGACTTCGACCTTTTTGGCTATGGATTGCGCCAGTTCGCTTTGGACATTCAGCACTTCCCGCAGCTCCCGATCGTAGGTTTCAGACCAGAAGTGCTCGTCGCTCGCGCCGCGAATCAATTGGGCCGTGACGCGAATCCGATTGCCCTCGCGCATCACGGATCCTTCCACAATGGCATCCACCCGCAGTATTCTGGCAATCTCCGGCACCGAGAGCTGCGGATTCTTGAACCGCATCACCGATGTTCGGGAAATAACGCGCAGATCGTGCATCGTGGAGAGGCGCCCGATCAGCGCCTCGGTCATGCCGTCGGCAAGGTATTCCTGCGCCGCATCTCCCGACAGGTTCTTCAGTGGCAGCACCGCTAAGGACCTAATCCTGGGTTGCGCCGTTTTCCCCATGCGGTCTCGAGATACCACATAAGCGCCAGCCAACACCACGATGACGGCAACCGCCGCCAGAATCAGCCATCCCCGCGCCCGCGCCATCGGTCTTGCTTCGCGGTCAGGGTCCGCCTTCAGGGGCGGCTCGGGAGTTGGCTCTTTGTCTTTATCATCCTGCTCTTCGCCAAAATGCCGCCTGCGGCTTTCGAGCCAGGCATCCAGTTCGGTAGCCAGGGCATAAACGGAGCCACGCTTGTCGTGCACATGGCGATGGACTGGCATCGCTTCCCGCTTTTCCCAGCGTTGGACCGTCGTCACGTCGCGGCCCAGGTATGCCGCGATTGCCTTCCACGAATCCAGGCGATCTTCAGATATCGGCGTGTCTGGGGATGGTCCGCCCATCGCGTCCTCCTGAATATTCCGGGCCGTTAGCGAAACCGGTGCACTGATTGTAACGCCCTAGCCCGGTCACCGCAAAAGACGGCATTACGCGGTAAATGGCGATTCTGCGCATTGCCGTTTGACGAAAGCCGCCAGGCGGTCGATTCTGTACCTGCGCTGTAGCCGCGGGTCGCCACCGGACTGGACGGGCGGCTTAGACGATGGCGCCATTCTCAAATTCCGGAGGTTCATATATGAAGAGCAACACTTTTTGCGGTGCGATCCTCATGCTGGCCGTAGCTAACGGCGTTCCGGCTCAAACTCCTGCGCCCACCCAATTCAGCGGAGTGATCGAGGACTATACACCTGCAACCAGCACCCCGGCGGGTCCCTGGGAAATGCGAGGGCCCTGGACGCTGACGTTGAATGCAGACGGCAAAGCGGATTTTTCGGCGGAACTGACCATGGAACTGTCCGACTACACCCGAAACCCTTCGAACATCGATTCGACATCGGGCGCGAGCAGCCGCATGCAGCACACACACCACATTACGATCCAGGGTGGCACCGTCACGCAGATTTCCACCGGCGGGTTCGCAGTCAGCGGCCCGGTCAGCATTACGAAAGACGGAAGCCCGGCGCCGCTCGCGGCGTCCACATTATCGGTCGACATCATCGGAGGAACCAGCGTTCAATATTCGAACATCACGTTGCAGTTCCAGGGTGGTGGCACGGTTCATTTCGGGTCGCAATTGATCCACGGCGTGATTAGCAATCCGATAGCGTCCGGACCGGGCGTCACCGCCCCGCCAAGCGGCACCACCGCTATCGTGACACCCACCAGTTTGACAACCAGTCAGGCCTCGGTGGTGCTGGATGGCAGCGCGTCCACCAGCGCTTCCGGAAGCCTGCAGTATTTGTTCGAGGTGCTGCCGGGCGGCCTGCAACCGGCCGTGCTGCAATCGCCAACCAATCCCAAAGCAACGGTTGATTTTGTAAACGGCCCGGGAACGTACCTGCTTCAGCTCATGGTGACGGACGCGAGCGGCAAAACTTCCACCAGCCCCACAATCACGTTGACTTACCAGTGATACGAGCAGGCGGATTCCTACATGTATTCCGGCACCGTGATACCGAGCACCGCGAGTGTACGCTCCAGCTGCGCGCGAAAATAAGTGGTCATCCATAGAAGGAAGGTGCGCTTCTCGCGGTTCTCTTCACTCAACACTTGATAGCCGTGATAGAAATTGTTGAACGCCTGGGCGAGCTGAAACGCGTACTTGGCCACGTGCGCGGGCTCGCCCGATGCGATGGCGCGTTCCACCGCCGAATCGGATTTGGAAGCCATCAGCAGCAGCTGCCAAAAATCTTCGGATTCCAGTTGGCGCGAGAGAGCCTCTTGATTCAGTTCTTTCGGAAAATCCGGTAGGGTTTCACCCCGCTCGGCCAGCTTGCGGAGGATGTTGCCCGCTCGAACCGCCGTGTATTGCACGTAGGGCCCGGTATCGCCTTCAAAGCTGAGCGCTTCCCGCAGATCGAAGGCGATCACCGAATTGCGCGTGAACTTCAGCATGAAGTAACGCAGCGCTCCGATGGCGATCTGCGTGGCTACTCGTTTGCGCTCTTCGGCCGGCGCTTCGGGATGGCGCGAGTCCACTTCTTCGAGCGCCTTTTCGATCAGCTTGTCGATCAGGTCGTCGGCCTTCACACCCAGGCCTTTGCGGCCCGACACCTCGACATAGGCCCGCTTCTTGTCTTCTTCCGAAAGCTCGATCCCGAGCTCCACGCAAGTGCCGGGCGTGAGCGCGACCATCTCGTAGGAAAAGTGAGTCGATTGGTCGGCCTGTTCGTTGTAGCCGAGAGCCCGCAGCCCCGCGACGACGACGTCTTGCAAATAGGACTGGCGCGAATCAATGACGTTGTAGACCGAATCCGCATGGCCAAATTCAGGTTCGGAACCACTGCCAGGCGCCCAGAAGCTTATGAAGACCGGTTTCGCGTTCGGGTAGCGCCTCCATAAATAGTAGTGGAAGTCCCTGCCTAGCAGCCCGAATTTCCAGAGTTGATATGCTATGTCTTTACCGACGTAGGTCACGGTGCCGTTGGAGCGAACGATCACCTTGCTATCGCCAGTGTCCTCGCCGGTCTGCTCCTTGAAAGCGCTGGCCGGCATCACCCAGCAGCCCTCGTTCTTGCCCCCGGTTTCGAGGTAAATCGCTTTGCGCTCCTTCAACTGCGCGAACGCGGTATCCCAAAACTTGAGATATAGTATCTCGCTTTCGCGCGGCAAGACGTCGTATTCGATTCCGAGCCTTAGCATCGTGTCGAGGTGGGCATCCATGATTGCGTCGGCAACGACCTTTGCCATCTCGGCGAAAAAACCGTGCTGTTGCTCGATACCGTGAAACGCCTCCTGGCGCCACTCCAGGTGTGCTGGATTCGCTTTAAAATCGGAAGAAACCTCGGCATAAAGATCCCAACAGTAATAGTCAAAGCGCACGTCGGGGTCAGCAATCAATGCCCTAACCTCGTCAAGCGATTTCTCCCGCAGGTGCTGGAAACCAACCACCACGTCGGCCACCTGCACGCCCGTGTTGTCGATGTAATTCTGCACCTCGACCGTCCGTCCACCCGACCGCAGCATGCGCACAAACGTATCGCCCAGCACCGCGTTGCGCAAATGTCCGATATGCGCGGCTTTGTTCGGATTGATGTTGGTGTGTTCGACGATGATTTTGCCCGGAACCGGCTCGCTGCTCTGGTCCGCCGCGTGCAGCACCGCGTAACCATAGGCGCCGCGATCCAGGCGCACATTGATGTAACCATTGCCCGCCACTTCGAGCGCCGATACGCCGTCGATGGCTCCGATATCGGCCACGATTTCCCGCGCGATGCTGGCCGGTGCGCGCTTCAGTTGCCTTGCCAAATGAAACGGAGCGGTGATGGAAAGTTCCCCAAATGAGGCTTGCCTCGGCTCCTCCAGCACAGTCGGGACCGACGCATTGTAGTGCCCCTCCAGGAACGCCGCCACGCGGGCAAAGATGTCTTTCTCGATGCGATGAAACACTGCCTTATTAGTATGCGTTACAAGCCGTTAACTTCGCACACGATATAATGGGACGTGCCCAAGGTAACCATTGACGGCAAAACCGTCGAGTTCGAGTCAGGAAAGCTGCCCTACCAGGAGCACGGAAAGCCCGAATCGCTGCTCGATGTCTGCCTGAACGCGGGAATCCATCTGGAGCACGCCTGCGGCGGAAATTGCGCGTGCACCACCTGCCACGTGATCGTCAAAAAGGGCATGGAAAATCTTTCCGAGATGGACGACGACGAAGCGGATCGCCTGCAGATGGCTCCCGGTCTGACGCTGCGTTCGCGCCTCGGCTGCCAGTGCATCGTGGAAGGCGACGTTGAGGTGGAGATCCCCACCTGGAACATCAATTACGTCAGCGAAGGCGGCGGATCCATGAACTTGGGCGACGCCATCCCGGCGCCCGTCGGGAAAAAGTAACGGCAGTTATTTCTTCAACCATACATCATTTCTTCAACCACACATCGAGAAACTTATCCGCCAACTCCTGGGGAACATCCGCTGTCGCTTTGGCCTGCGTCTTGTCCTGGGTCACCTGAATGGCATCGTAGAGCTTCAGCATGTCGGGCTGATTATCCGGCGTGTTCAGGCGTCCGAAGCCAATCAGCCCGCGCAGTAGATCGTGGATGAACTTGGCGTCGCGCTCGGTATTGCAATTCACCACGGCAATCGCGTCGATGCCTTTGCTCAGGTTCATACCGATCATGGCTGTGTCCACCGATCGCAGCGCTTGCAGCACATTGCCGAGGTTCCCTTCGCGGGGGAGCGGCAGGTTTAAATTTTGGACGCCGCCGGTAAGCGCGGCATAAATCTGATCGTCCGCGGGCAGCGTGCGCAACAGATCGCGCAGCGGTGCCGGCAGGCCGCGACCAGCCTTGGGCGCGTCCAGGAGCGAGTGAATCCCGGCCGTAGTTCCGGCGGCGGCCGTCGAATCGTCCAGGAAAGTGATGGCGCCACGGTCGTCACCAAACAACTGGTGTCCTTTGTAATCGGACGGCGTGACGCCTTTGGATTTGAAGCGCGCCTCCAGATCCGTCATACGAAATGTTCCGCGCACCAGTAGAAGAGCGTCCTTGCCGCTCGAGCAAAGCAGGATCTCCGCCAGATCCTTGCGTGGATCCAGGCCAGTCTCTTGCGTAAAGCGATCCAGTTGCGGCAATGGAACGCGGGCGATGAGCTTTTGATAGATGGCCGTATTGCGAATCGCCGCCAGATTCACTCCCAGCACTACGACGGTGTCGGAAGGGACCAACCCTTCAAGCGCTGGACTGATGTGCAGCGATGCCGATTGCCTGGGTTGGCAGCCGGCCAGGAGGAAAAATGCCAGGGCGATTGCGGGAACCGATCGCACTAAAAATCCCTCCGGGCGAAGACGGCCAGAGCCGCGCCCAGCATCACCATGCCGAACAACGCCGAACTCCATAGGGGCGCAAATCCCGCGAAGGTGCGGCTCTGGATCGCGTCCAGGGTCATTTTGCCGACCTCGTAGACCTTGGGCAGCGCATAGTAGAGCACGCGCCACAAATTGCGCGACCACTCCGACGATAGCAGTCGCATCATCAGGCTGGTCTGCGCCAGGATGGGGCTGATGATCATCAGCGCCACGGTAATCATAGTGGCAGCAGCGGCGCTTTCCAGCCACACCCCGATCAGCACCACCACCGCCAGTAGCACCGCAAATATAAACGTGGCGGTTGCAATCGCGATCAGGAAGCCAACCGACCAGATGCCGGTCTTCACGCCCAGGATGATCCATACGCCGAGCACCAGGAAGGCCGTGTTCAGGAAAACCACTAGAACGTTGCCGGCAAAACGGCCAAGCAAAATGTGGGTTCGCGAGAGCGGCTTTGAAAGCAGCAGCTCGATGCGGCCAGGCTCAAGAACGCTCGGGACCAAGCCTGCCGATGCAAACACCGCGAGAAACATTCCCCAGGTATAGAGGAAGGTTGCGATGCCGCCATAAACGCCGCGCACCAGGCGATCCACGTCCGGGTTCGCGCCGGTCTGCCTCCCAAACAGCGAGACTGTTGCCGTGGCGCCGGCCACGATGTCGATACGCAGCAGGAACAGGAAGAACAGGATTAACAAGGTGGAGAGGCCGAAAAGAACCCAGAATATTTTCCGCGCCAGCGCTTCACGGAACGTATCGGTGATGAGTGCTAGAGTTACCATTACTTTTCGACCGTCCTGACGAACACTTCTTCGAGCGTGCTGGTGGTGGGCGCCAATGCCTCGATTTCGCAGTGCTGCGCGCGCAGTAGGTCGACGGTGCCATTGGCCAGCTCACGGCTGGGAAATTGGAAATCCACCAATCCGTCGCGCACCGCCATGGAAGTGGCGCGGCCACGCAATTCTTCCGTCACAGCCTCAGGCGGTTCAGCCACCGTGAGCCGGTATCCTTTCCCTGCCGTTAGATCCTGGATCTTCCCCGAGAGCGCCACCTTTCCCTTGTGCAGAATGGCAACTTCGCGGCACAACGTTTCCACTTCGGCCAGCAGATGCGAGTTTACGAAGATGGTGACCCCGCGTTGTTCAAAGCGGCCCAGAATCTCCCGGATCTGGCGACGGCCCACCGGATCCACGCCATCGGTGGGTTCGTCCAGAATCAGAATCGTGGGCGAATGAATGAGCGCCTGCGCCAGCCCCAGGCGTTGCAGCATGCCTTTGGAGTATTTCCCGATTCGCATGGTGCCCCATTGGCTCAGGCCCACCAGATCCAGATGTTCGGGAATCAGCTTCTTGCGGCGCGCTGCGTCCACGCCCGAAAGCGCCGCGTAGAAATCCAGCATCCCGGCGCCGGTAAAATAGGTCGGAAACCGATGGTTCTCGGGGAGGTACCCGATGGGCCGGCGCGCCTCCGGGTGCCCGGCGTCGCGTCCGAAAATGAGGGCAATGCCATGGGTTGGCCGGACCGCGGAAAGCAAGGTTTTCACGAAAGTGGTTTTTCCCGCCCCGTTCGGACCCAGCAGTCCAAAGATGGTGCCACGGCGGACCTGCAGTGAAACGCCGTCAATGGCGCGGACTTCCCGGCGCTTCCACTGGGAAACGTAAACTTTGGTGAGATCCTGAGTCTCGATGGCGTATTCAGCGTCCACTCACACCCCTCTGCTCACACTTAGCATACGCAGGACGGCCCGCCCTTTGTTCCCCCCCGTACTGAAATGCTTTTGCGGCCGGATGGCAGGGTGAAATTCCACTATAATTCGGCATGAAGATATCATAAGATAAAGATATAAATTCGAATGACGCCTACTACCGCTGCCAACCCTCTGCTTCAAATTCAATTCCAAATTCCGTTCGATCAAATTCAGGCCGAAAATGTGGAGCCGGCGATTGAGGAGTTGCTTCAGGATGCGCGCCGTGAGCTGGATGGCCTGACGTCGGAGCCAGCTCCGCGAACGTTCGCGAACACGCTACAGAGGCTGGACCAACTGACCGAGCGCCTGGATTACGCCATGCAGATCGTTCGCCATCTGGAGGCGGTAGCCACTACGCCGGAGCTGCGCGCGGCGTACAACGCAGTGCAGCCGAAAGTGAGTGAATTCTACTCCTCCCTGCCGCTCAACGAAGCTTTGTGGCAGGCCGTGCTGAGTTATTCGCGCACCGCGGACGCCGGCGCTCTCACCGGGGTACGGAAGCGTTTCCTTCAAAAGACCCTGGATAATTTCCGGCGGCACGGAGCCGAATTGAATGCGGACGGCAAGAAACGCATCGCCGAGATGGATGTGGAGCTGACCAAACAGACCATTCGATTCTCCGAGAACGTCCTGGACTCCACCAATCAATATGAATGGGTGATCACGGACGAGCAAAAATTGGCCGGTCTGCCCGAGAGTGCGCGCGCCATGGCACGGGCCAGCGCGGCTTCCAAAGGCTTGGCGGAGCCGTCCTGGCGTTTCACGCTGCAAGGTCCCAGCTATCTGGCGGTGATGACCTATCTGGACGACGAAAAGATGCGCCAGGAGGTTTATGAAACCTTCGTCAATCGGGCCACTGAGGAAAAGTACGACAACCGGCCGGTGATGCGCCGCATCCTGGAGTTGCGTGGCGAGAAGGCCCGGCTGCTGGGCTACCGGGATTTTGCCGACCTGGTGCTGGAGGACCGGATGGCGCACGCCGGCGAGCGGGCGCAGCGTTTTCTGGAGGATTTAAGGCACAAAACAGAAGTGTATTTTGAGAAGGAAAATTCGGAATTACTGGCCTTCTCTGGAAAATCGGAGTTACAGCCCTGGGATATCGCTTATTACGCGGAAAAGCAGCGTAGCCAGCGGTATCATTTCGATGAGGAGGCCCTGCGCCCCTACTTCCCGCTCGAGAGCGTGATCCAGGGAATGTTTGAGATCGCCCACCGGCTGTACGGAATTTCGGTGGTGGAAAAGAGCGGCGTTCCCGGCTGGGATCCGCACGTGAAATTTTACGAAATCTACGACGCCAGCCGGCCACGCGGCGACGAACTGCTGGGGGCCTTCTATGCGGACTGGTTTCCGCGCGAAAACAAGCGCGGGGGCGCCTGGATGGATTCTCTGATCACTGGCCTGCCCAACGGCAAGGGTCACGATCCCCACCTCGGCTTGATCTGCGGCAACCTCACGCCGCCCGGCGCCGATCGCCCTTCGCTGCTGACTCATCGCGAAGTCCAGACCATATTTCATGAATTCGGGCACCTGCTGCATCACTGCTTGACCAGCGTGGAGCTGCGCGGCTTCGCCGGTGTGAACGTGGCTTGGGATTTCGTCGAACTGCCGTCCCAAATCATGGAGAACTGGACCTGGGAGCGCGAAGCCCTGGATCTGTTTGCGCGCCATTATCAGACCGGCGCGCCGCTCCCCGCCGAACTTCTCGACAAGATGCGTAGCGCCCGGAATTTTCGGGCCGCCAATGCTCAGATGCGCCAGCTTGGTTTCGGGGTGCTGGACTTGGCGTTGCATCGGGACATTCCGCCCGGATCGAACATCGACCTGCTGGCGTTTTCACGCAACATCCTGCAGCAATTCGCGCCGGCCAGGTTGCCGGAGCGCTACGCCATGATCGTCAGCTTTACGCACTTATTCTCAAGCCCGATAGGTTACGGCTCCGGTTACTACTCCTATAAGTGGGCGGAAGCGCTGGACGCCGATGCTTTCACCCGGTTCCGCGAGGGCGGCATCTTCAGCCGCGAAGTGGGGACCAGTTTCCGTGATCGCATCCTCTCGCGCGGCGACAGCGAAGACCCCGCCGATTTGTACCGCAGTTTCATGGGCCGCGATCCGGATCCAAACGCGCTTCTCGAACGCTCGGGTTTGCTGGTCCGTCAATAGCGTCCCGGGCCCGCCGTTTGGTCCCGAAAGTGCTGAAATGAAGGTGGCATGAGATCTTCAATTCGGCTCGGTAAGCTCTTTGGCATTGAGATCGGCCTGCACTACAGACTGGTTTCTGATTGCCCTCCTCATCACCATGTCGCTGGGCTCACAGTTCCAGCAGAGCCACGCGGAATGGGGCTCCAGCTTGATCTGGTCGCTGTCCATATTAACGTCCATCCTGTTTTTCGTTACGCTGCTGGCCCACGAACTGTCGCATGCGCTGGTGGCCCGCGCGCGCGGGCTGAGCACCAAAGCCATCACGCTGTTCGCTTTGGGCGGCGTGGCCCAAATCGAAAAGGAGCCGGAGGACGCGAAGACGGAATTCCTGGTCGGAATTGTCGGGCCGTTTTCAAGCGCGGTGATCGGCATGGCATCGCTCGGAATCGCCTGGGCGCTCGGTTGGCACATTGGAGCAGCACCTGCCACGCCCCTGCGCGCGATGTTCGTTTGGCTGGGATATATCAACCTGACGCTGGCCGCTTTCAATATGATTCCCGGCTATCCGCTGGATGGCGGCCGGATCCTGCGATCCATCCTGTGGCTCACGTCGCGTAACGCACTGGTGGCCACGCAACGCGCCGCGGCCGTCGGGAAGATCATTGCCCTGCTGTTCATAGCTTTTGGTATTTTCGATTTCTTCCGCGGCGCCGGGTTAGGCGGGCTGTGGATCGCTTTCATCGGATTTTTCCTGCATCAGGCGGCCACCGCCAGCGCCAGTTCGGTGGCGCTGACAACAGGCTTGAAGGGTGTCCACGTGAGTGACGTGATGACGTCGGATTGCGTCATGCTGGACGGCAATATGAACGTCGAGCAGTTTGTGGAAAGCTATCTCCTGCGATCCGGCAAGCGCTGCTTCGTGGTGCAGCAAAATGGCGAGGTGTCCGGGTTGGTAACTCCGCACGAAATCAAGGAGCTGGAACGGCCGCGCTGGCCGTACACCACGCTGGCCGACATCATGCGTCCGCTGGACCAGCTGCACACCGTGGCGCCTGCGACGCCGGTAATGGAGGCGCTTGAAACCATGGGACGTGACGACGTGAATCAGCTTCCAGTAGTGAGCGGTAACCACCTGGACGGAATTATCACGCGCGCTAACGTTCTGCAATTTCTTCAGACACGGGCCGAATTGGGGCGATAAAGTTTTTTCGGACTTTCGGTCCGGGGAAACTCGCCGCACCCGCGTAATCTTTGGTAAAGTAAGCGCAGTGCGCTTCGCTTTCGTTGCAGCTTTGGCGTTTTGCTGCTTCGGCGCCTCCATAGACGATCAGGACTTCAATGGCCGGTGGGATATCGCCGTCGGGGGCCCGTCGTCCCAGCGCGGTTGGTGGTTGGAGGTGTCCGGAGCAGGCACCGAAAACCTCAAAGGCCGCTTCATGGGCTCTCCTGTCGGCTTGCTGGACGACATACCCAAGCTGTCCATTTCAGAGGGTGAGCTGCGCTTCGCGCTGGAAGCCCGCTTCCGTAAAGAGCATGGCCCGGAGAAGGGGCTATACTGGGCGCGTTTGGAGGACGGCAAGCTGAAGGGGACCTTTGAGATCGAAGGCGATCCTTCCACCTATCTGGAATGGACCGGCGTTCGCGCCCCGGCTCTGCCCGAAAAAGACGACGCTTCCTGGAAACGGGGCGACCCCGTGGTATTGTTCGACGGGCACGACCTGGCAGGCTGGCAGGCCGTTCCACCCGCGCGTCTGCTGGGCTGGGTGGTAAAGGAAGGAGCCCTCATCGCTCTGCCTGGAGCGCCCGATCTGATGTCCGAAAAAAAGTTCGCTAACTTCGTCCTGGACGCCGACTACTGGATTGAGCCACACACCAACAGCGGCATTGTTTTGCGCGGGCGCTACGAAGTCCAGATCGCCGACGATGCCGATCGTCCGCCGTCGAATCGCGGCACGGGCTCCATCCTGGGCCGTATCGCGCCCACCCTCAACGCGGAAAAACCCGCCGGCGAGTGGCAGTCGCTGGTGGTTCGCCTGGTGGGCCGCGAGGTAACGGTGATCCTGAACGGCATTCGCGTGATCAACCGCCAGAGCATCGAAGGGCCCACAGGCATTGCGCTGGACACCAACGAGGCCGATCCTGGACCGATCGTGCTGCAAGGCAATCGCGGGATGGTGGAGTTCCGCCGGATTGTGGTGTATCCGCTGACCAAGAAGCCTTGAGCGAACAAAAGATTGCCAAATTGTTCCGGGTGCGCGGGCGCGTGCAGGGCGTGGGATTTCGCTATTTTGCCGGGCAATCGGCTAGCGCGCTGGGTGTCAGAGGCTGGGTGCGAAATGATGATGACGGCAGCGTGGAAGTTTACGCCGTTGGAACCGCGGCGCAGCTTTCCGATCTGGCAGGATTGTTGTGGAAGGGACCGCGCTGGGCCGAAGTTCGCGGAGTGGACGAGAGCGAGGCGCCGGTTGAAAGCCACTCGGGATTTTCGGTACGGCAGTAGCGCTCACCCGAGCAGCCTGGCCGCGTCCTTCGCGAAATAGGTAAGCACGAAATCGGCGCCGGCACGGCGGATGGCGGTGAGCGATTCGAGAATGGTCCGGTCGCGGTCCAGCCAGCCGTTTTGAATGGCGGCCATCAACGAGCTGAACTCGCCGCTCACTTGATAGGCGCCCAGCGGCAGAGGGAAACGCTCGCGGGCTTCGCGAATGATGTCGAGATACGGCATGGCCGGCTTCACCATAATCATGTCCGCGCCTTCCTCGATATCCAGTTCGATTTCGCGCATGGCTTCCCGTGCATTGGCCGGATCCATCTGGTAACTGCGCCGGTCGCCGAATTGCGGCGTGGATTCAGCAGCCTCACGGAACGGCCCATAAAACACCGAGGCGTACTTGGCCGCGTAGGACACAATCGGTGTGTTCAAAAATCCGGCCGCGTCCAAGGCTTTGCGGATTGCGGCCACGCGGCCGTCCATCATATCGCTGGGGGCAACGATATCGGCGCCGGCGCGCGCGTGAGACACGGCTGCTTTTGCCAGCCACTCGAGCGTAGGATCG
>CAVRZH010000204.1:0-5413 GCA_963725455.1 Bryobacterales bacterium | reverse complement strand
GGGAACGAGCTGCTGATCAAGGAGGTGACGCGCGAGATGTGGGGTTGGATCGCTTTCGAACGGATCGGCCGGGATTTGCTCTACGCGTTCCGGCAACTCAAGCGCTCGCCGGGTTTCGCCTCGGTCGCCATACTATCGCTGGCGCTGGGCATCGGCGCCAACAGCGCCATCTTTTCCGTTTTGAATGCGATGCTGTTCAGGTCCCTGCCGGTCTCGGCTCCGGATGAATTGTTCGTCCTCCACCAGCAATCGCGGGCCTCTTACCCGCAGCGGTTCTCCTATCCGATGTTCCAGCGCTTGCGCGACGCCGGCTCCGGCGCCTGGGGAGTGGCGGCGATGAGCCACGTGATGCGCGCGCAAACTACATCGGAATCAGGACCGCAATCGGAGATGGCGCCGGTTCAGCTGGTGTCCGGCGAGTTTTTCTCGCTGCTGGGTTTATCGCCCACGCTGGGGCGCCTGCTGACGCCCGGCGATAACCAGGCAGCCGGCGGGAATCCGGTTGCGGTGATCAGCTATGGATTCTGGCAGCGCGGCTTCGCGAAATCTCCTGACGTCGTCGGGCAATCCATCCGGCTGAACGGTTCCCGCTTCACCATCGTCGGCGTGGCCCCGCCCGGTTTCCGTGGCGTGTGGCTGGAATCGCCCACCGATGTTTGGATTCCTCTAGTGATGCAGGCGAGCGTTCATTACGCCCAGAACTTCAGCAGTCACGAGGACGCCGGTGAGGAAAAGCCGTGGCTTCCGCAGGAACTCATCGATTGGCTGGATGTGGTGGTGCGCGTCAAGCCCAACGCGATCCCGGCGGTCCGGGGCGCGCTGAACGCAGTATTTGTGCATTCGCTCGAAACCGTCTCCAGGTCTTTGGATGCCGAGACGCGGCGCGACTTTCTGCAGCGAACGCTATTGCTCGATCCTTTCGCTGAGGGCTTTTCCAATCTGCGGGAGAGGTTCATCTCGCCACTGGTGGCCATGATGGCCCTGGTGGCGCTGGTCCTTCTGATCGCATGTGCGAACACGGCGAATCTTTTGATGGCGCGCGCGGAAGGCCGGCGGCGCGAGATCGCGGTACGCCTGTCCATCGGAGCCGGCCGCGGGCGTTTGATCCAACAATTGCTCACCGAAAGCCTCCTACTGGTCGCCATCGCCGCCTCGCTCGGCTTGCTCTTCGCTCAATGGGCGAGCCAACGGCTGGTGCTGATGGCATTCGGCGGCCCGAACCCTGGCCCTGCTCCATTTCTGGCGGGCGTCGACGGCCGCGTTCTGATGTTCGCCATCGGATTGTCCGTGGCCACTGGATTGTTGTTCGGCCTCATTCCTGCGTTCCGTGCAACCCGGATGGAACTGGGAGCGGTGATGAAAGCTGCTTCGCGCAACGCTCCAGGGCGCTTCCAGTTCAGCGCCGCGAAATTTCTGGTCGCCGCTCAAGTGGCGCTTTCGTTGGTGGTGGTGTTCGGAGCCGCACTGTTCGCCCGAAGTCTTCGCAATCTCGCGAATGTGCAGCTCGGTTTCGATCGCGAGCACGTGTTGAGCGTTGCGATAGATCCGCGCGCGGCGGGCTACGATGCAAGCAAGCTGCCAGCCCTCTACCGGCGATTGGTGGAGCGTGTGGACGCGATTCCGGGAGTGCGATCGGCCGCGGTGTCCATGTGCGGTCTGGCGGTGGAGTGTCGCTCTATTGATGGCGGTGTTAGGATCTCGGGCTACCAGCCGGCTCCCGGTGAGGAGGCCAGAGTTCAATTCAGCCTCATTGGGCAGGACTATTTTTCTACCGTGGGGATGCCGCTGCTCAATGGCCGCGACTTTCAGCCTGATGATAGCGGCAGACGGGTCGCGATCGTCAACCAAGCCATGGTGCGGAAGTATTTCGCCAATCGCAATCCGCTCGGGCAGCGATTCGGCGACGAGGTGCTCGAAACAGAAATCGTGGGCGTGGTTCGTGACGCGCGGGTAAATCGTGTGCGCGAGCAAGCGATTCCCATGGCGTATTATCCGCTGCAAGGAAATCTGGTCTACGCGGGAAGTCTCGATATCCGCGCAGCCGGCGATCCCGGCGCCATCGCCGCGGGCGTTCGCAAAGCCCTCAATGACGTTGCGCCCGATCTGCCCATCGATCGGATTACGCCGCTGGCTTTACAGGTGGAACGCAGCTTGAGCCCGGAACGGATGGGCAGCGTCGTCACCTCGGCCTTTGGCATGTTGGCGCTTGGGCTGGCCTGCTTTGGGCTCTATGGCGTGATGTCCTACGCAGTTTCGCGGCGGACATCGGAGATCGGGGTGCGGATGGCTCTTGGCGCACGGCCGGCGAACGTGCTTTGGGCGATTCTAAAAGAAGCGCTGGGCCTGGTCGCGTTGGGCCTGGCAGTAGGCGTCCCCGCGGTGATCCTCGCCTCCCGTTCCCTAGCGGCACTCCTCTACGGAATTCAGCCGAACGACCCGCTCATGCTTTTCACAACCATGTTCATTTTGACCTGTGTCGCGGTCTTTGCTGCGCTGTGGCCTGCGTGGCGGGCATCGCGAGTGAATCCGGTAGCGGCTCTGCGCCACGAGTAACGAATGCAGGCTCTACTTGGGCCCGGGCCGGATGCCTGCGATGTTGGTCTTGATGCGATAAAGCCCTGTGCGCGCGGTGACATAAAGAGTCTTGCCATCGGCGTCGCCCCACGCGCAGTTGGCTGGGACTTCGGGAAATTGGATCACGCCGAGTAGTTTGGCCTGCGGAGAAATCACCAGGATGCCGCCCGGTCCCGTGGCCCAGACGTTCCCGGCCCTGTCCACCTTCATGCCATCCGGCACGCCCTCGCCGGTCTCTGTGCCGGCATCAAAGAAGACGCGCCCGTTGGCCAGTGTGCCGTCCGATCTCACGTTATAAACATTCCACGTTTTACCCGCGGAATTGGCGACATAGAGCAGCTTCTCATCGGGTGAGAACGCCAACCCGTTGGGCAGCGCCAGATCCCTCACCACTGCGTCAATCTTTCCTTCCGGCGTAATGCGAAACACTCCGTTGAAATTCAACTCGCGCAGCGGACTCTTCAGCGCGTCCTGTAATCCCTGTCCGGGGTTCAGCAGACCGAACGGTGGATCAGTGAAGTAGATGTCCTGGTTTCTTTTGACCACGACATCATTCGGACTGTTGAATCGCTTGCCTTCAAAACGGTCGGCCAGCACGGTCAACTTTCCGTCGCGCCCGATGCGCGATATCCGGCGGTTGCCGTGTTCGGCCGCGATAATCCGGCCCAGCTTGTCGAGCGTCAGCCCGTTCGTCCCCACCTGCTTGCCGGCAGGAAAAGAGTCCGCGAAGATATGATCGCGAAAAACCATTTTGCCGCCAGTGGGCGACCACTGCATGATGACATTGCCGGGAATGTCGCTGAACAGAAGATAGGCGCCTGGGCGAAACCAGACCGGCCCTTCCACGAACTGGAATCCATCGGCAACTTTCTCGATCTTCGCGTTCGGGGAAAGAAGCTTGTCGAGCGCCGGATCGATGCGGCGTACAGCGGACTTGGGCGCGGGCTGGGCGAGCAGCAAACAGGATGCCAGGGCAATTAGGACGAGAGCTTGCGTTTTCATGCTGCCGACTTTCTATGTGCCTGCCACGCTTTGGACGCAAACGTAGGCTCAAACATTTCAGGTTGTAGGATTTCCGCCAGGATCTGGAGCGATTCCACCAATCGCGGACCGGGGCGATTGAAGTATTGATTGCCATCGGCCAAGTAAACTTGCCCCGTTTGGACGGCGCGCAGCTTGCGCCACTCCGGCCGATCGGTGAGCCAATACATCTCGGCGCAGGTGCGATCGAGGTCGAAGCCGCACGGCATGCTGATGATTACGTCGGGGTCCGCGTCGACCAGTTGCTGCCACGTCATCCAGGGCGAATGTAATCCAGCGTCGCCAAACAAGTTCACCCCGCCGGCCATCTCCACCAGCTCCGGAACCCAATTACCCGCGGCCATCAACGGCTCATGCCATTCGATGCAGGCGACGCGTGGGCGATGTTTCGCGGCTCGGGCGCGCTCTGAAATCCGCTGCATTTGACCTTGCAGATCCTCGACAACTTCGTCGCCACGTTCCGCGACCCCGCAGGCATCCGCCACGCGCCGGATATCGCTCCAGACATCGGCCAGCGCATTTGGCTCCAGGGCGACCAGCTTAGGACGGCTGGTCACCCAACCCGTGAGCGCGCGCTCCACATCTTCTAAGCTGACGGCGCACACGCGGCACTGCGTCTGAGTGATAATATGAGTTGGCTGTAACGCGTCCAACAGCTCGCGCGAGACTTCATACACGGAGAGCGCATCGGCCACCCGCTGTTTCACCCGTTGGTCGATTTCGGCGCTCGAACCTTCAGTGGGAAAGGCTGGCGCGGTCGAAACCGGCAGGCTAAGGATCTCCGGCGGGAAATCGCATTCATGCGAGCGCCCCACCTGATAGCGGGTCAGTCCCAGCGAATGTACAATCTCGCTGGCGCTGGCGATCAGCGATACGATCCGGAGCATGCTTTTACTTTAAGCCCTGGCGGCTTCGATGATACAGTCCATGGAGAATTGGCTGGTATGCGTTCACTCATTTCGTTCTTGATTCTTATGGCGCCGGTTTATTGCGCCGATTTCACTACCTATATTGGCGGCAACGCCAACGCCATTGCCACTGATGCGGCGGGTGATACCTATGTGGCCGGCAACGGCTCGGTCACAAAATTGGACGCTTCGGGCAGCATCGTTTTCAGCGCCCCAGGTTTTACTTACGCCAATGCCATTGCCTTGGACCCATCGGGAAATGTTTGGGTGGGCGGCCAAGGAGGTGGCCTTCCGCTGGTAAACCCGCTGCAGTCCGTGCCAGTTATTGGCAATGGCGTCGGATTCTTGGTGAAAATGGCGCCGGATGGAACGGTGCTTTATGCTTCGTATTTTGGCGGCACGCTTGGCAGCAGTGGGATCAATGGCGTCGCTACAGATCAAGGCGGCAATGTCTATGTCACTGGCTGGACGGAGGCAAGCGATTTTCCGACCACCCCAGGCCTTCCGGCGTCACCCGTAACCGGAGGGAACGCGCCGGTTGCAGGTTTGTTCGTGGCCAAGCTCGACCCAACTGGCCAAAAAATCGTATATTCTACGGTAATTGCGGGACCGGCGAACTGCCAGTATTGTTTTCCTATTCCCACCACGATGGGCATCGGGATTGCCGTCGATGGATCCGGGGAAGCCTTTGTGGCCGGCGACACCAGCACCTCCGATTTGCCGGTGACTTCCGGAGGCATCGTCGCCCCTGGAGCGTTCGCCCTCAAAATAAACGCCGACGGGAACGCGTTGGGCTACTTCACTTACCTCGGATCCGGCGCCAGCGTCGGAAATTCCGGCACCCCCGACACCAACGCTGCCGCCCCGATCGCCGCCGATAGCAATTGGTC